>CAXXKH010000004.1:0-20000 GCA_963677545.2 Desulfobacterales bacterium
GGAACTGGGTACCGCCCTGGGCCTGCTAAGGGACCTTGGTTACAACTCATACCGGTTCCCTCACGAGGACATGGGTGGACCTTTAGTTCCGTATGTTCCAAGCCACGAACAGTGCAACATAATCAGCATCGATAACTCTATCCAGAAGCTGCCTGTTTATGAGCAGCCGTGGAAAGCCCATACTGTTTTGCCCAATTCTATGCGTCCTCAGGTTTCCGCAGAATTCATGACCGGGTACACCAACCTCTTGATTGAACGCAAAACATCTGATTGCGGGCGCTGGTCTCGCTGGAATTCACTTTTTACCGATGCTGACTTGAGAGCGGGGATGGCCGGTCATTTTATTGAGAACAATTCCAGTGTACTCGACGCAGGAGCCGGGTTGATGCTTTTGCGTGACTATATTCCTGAAAATTGTTCCTATACACCTCTTGATATTGTAGCCCGTAACCGCAATTGTATTGTGGCGGACTTAAATCAGGGCCAGTACCCTGAAATCAGCTACGATGTCGTCTGCGCGCTGTTTCTTTTCGAGTTCCTGCATGAACCGGAATTGTTCATGCACTGGGCCAGACAGAATGCCAGAAAACTCATTTTCACCTATCACCTGATGCTTCCGGGGAACGATAAAATTAAACGTCGTGCTGCCGGATTCTTCAATGACTATAAAATCAATGAACTTGAAAGCCTCATCCATCAATCAGGATGGACAGTTGCTTCCAGAATCGACATAGGCCACGGACAGGCCTGCTTTGAATGCACTTAAGAAGGAGAACCGCTATGAAAATCTACTCCTGGAATGTAAACGGCTACCGCGCTGTAATCAAAAAAAACTTCGGCGAATGGTTTGAACAAAGTGATGCGGATGTAATCATGGTTCAGGAAACTAAAGCGCACCCGGACCAGATTCCTGACAAAGACCGTGATTACGAGGGATATGAATCTCTATGGAACTGGTCCAAGGTAAAAAAAGGATACTCCGGTACTGCATGCTTTTATCGCCAGCCAATCCTTTCCCATTCATTTGGCCTTCCCGACGAGACCTACCAGGGCGAAGGAAGGGTTGTCCTAATGGAGTATGAGCAATTCTATCTGTTCAATATTTACTACCCCAACGGACAGATGAGTGATGAAAGGCTCGATTTCAAAATGGGCTTTTACGACAGTTTTCTTAAGTACGCCCAGGAACTTCGTAAAAAGAAGCCTATTGTAGTAGGAGGCGACTTCAACACAGCCCACAAGGAAATTGACCTTAAAAATCCGAAAGCAAACTCTGAACGTTCCGGCTTCCTGCCTGTTGAACGAGCCTGGCTAGATAAATTCATAGAGCACGGATATATTGACACCTTCAGAATGTGGGTCAGTCCGCCGGTAATGATACCGATGTTGTAGATCAGGCCGGAGAGGGCGGGAATGAAAAATCGCTCCTTTGCAAACTGCACCGCCATGAACAGGCCACCAGCGAAAAAGAAAAACTGGGCCGGCAGGATGATGCGGGTCATTTTCAGGATCGGGGCGATTTCCGCGGGAAGCGTTTTGCCCGGTGCAAACAGATGAAGGAGGGGCAGGGTGAACGTTTCGCCGGCGATGATCAGCCCCAGCAGCAGGATTCCGGAGCAGGTCAGAATAATGGAAAAGACTTTCCACCCCTCTTCATCCCGGTCCTGGACCAGATATTTCGAGAAGATGGGGATGAAGGTGATGGAGAGAAACCCGCTGGCAACCAGATGGTTTAAAATTTCCGGAAGGGTAAAGGCAACAAGATAGTTGTCCACCGCCAGGCCGGCCCCTTTGAAATCGGCAATGACAATTTCACGGACAAGACCGATGATACGGCTGAGAAACACCGATCCCATCATGATGATGGATGCAATACCGACTTTTTTATAGGTGGTGATGGTCAAGTCAAACCCTTCAACCGGTGTTCGCCGCAGAAAACCAGGACGCCGGCTTCTTTGGAGGCGCAGACCAGGGTAAGGTTCAATTCAGACGCAAGGGATACGGCAAGGGCGGTCGGCCTCGATTTCGCCAGGATAATGGGTATGTTCGCCCGCCCTGCTTTCTGCACCATCTCGTAGCTGATCCTCGAAGAGAGAATCATGATGCCGGCATCATGGAGCGTTCCTTCGAGAAACAGCTTGCCGACAGCCTTATCCAGAGCGTTGTGCCGACCGACGTCTTCCGCCGAAGAAAGAAGCTTGAACCGGGTGTTGAACAGTGCCGCTGCATGGGAGGCTTTCGTGGATTCCCGCAGCGGCTGGTGGCTGGAGAGTGCATTGAGGTGAGACGCCATGTCTTCGATATGCAGGACAATATTGTCGTGAAGGGGGGGGATGGCCTGCATGAGATCGGCGACCACCTCTTTGCCGCAAATGCCGCAGCTCGTCTGGCTGATATATCCGTGTCGATTGATAAGATCGGCGGCCATGGCGTCCCGGGAGGGCTTGAGGGTGACCGTGACCACATTGGTATTCTCCCCTTCACAGAGCGCGATCGTTGTAAAATCATCCGGTGTGTCCACAATGCCCTCCGACAGGCAGAAACCTGCCGCATGTGGAATTTCGTCCCCGGGGGTCCGCATGACAACGGCATAGGGCTTGCCCTGAATCCGAATCGATAGCGGCTCTTCACCGAGAAGGTCAATAATTTCCGTCCGGTTGCCGGTGTGCTTCCAGTGGTGCACAGCGTGCCGTACACTGCTTTCCAAATCGGTTCCTTTTTTTTAATGATGAGCCATTTTCAAAACGTCCTTCCGCCCCAAGCGGAGCCAGGCCAGTGCGGATCGTCCGCCCGAAGATCGGTCAAAAAGGGGCGTTTTGAAATTGGCTGTGATGGTCGTCAGAAATAATTTCAAAAGCAATGTATCCTGATTTCAATGATTATTCAACACCGGCATCAGGGGCGTGGAAGGTTGTTTTCAAGGCCGGCCTGCAGGATACTTACCCCGGCAATCATGTAGTGAAGACCGGATAGAATTGTCAGCCCGGCGGTAATCCATATGGCCGACGGTTCCAGGATAGTGACGGCGGGAAAATGGAAGCCGAGCAGCACGATAAAAACAGTGCCGAGTTGAACGGCGGTTGTGAATTTGCTCACAATGCTCGGTTTGATGTTGACCTTGATATCGGTAATGGTAAAAACGGCAATCCCGACCAGAATAAGGATGTCCCTGCTGATGACGATTACCGTGAGCCAGGCGGGAATAATCGTGAGAATTGCCAGGGTAATAAATGCCGCCGACAGAAGAAATTTGTCGGCGATGGGATCCAGATACGCCCCCATGATGGTGCGCTGATTGAAATACCTGGCGATAAACCCGTCAAGTCCGTCGCTGATACCGGCCAGGGTAAACACGACCAGCGCGTGGACGAAATGGCTTTTTATCAGCAGAATGACAAAAAGAGGCGTCAGCAAAATTCTGGCGACCGTCAGGATATTCGGGATATTGATCGGCCATTCTGATGTTTTCACGGGTAAACGGTTCCTGTTTTTTTGATGCCGGTGGATCAGTTGGATACCAGCGACAGTCGTATGATTTCCTGCGTTGCTTCGGTAATATGGACACCAAAACCTTTAAATGATTTCAGCAGTAACGCTTCGGCCAGCTCCTTGGCGTCGCCATCGTAATTGAGCGAAAGGGTCGTTTTTTTAGGCGACATTTCCGTGGTTTTTAGATCGCTTACACCCTGTGTGCTGGAGAGAATCCTGCGAAAGGCGACAAGGTGCGGTAGTTGGAATTCGCCTTCCACCACAATCGCGGTGGCGGTCGGGCCTGTATTCAATGTCTGTTGCCAGGCGGTCTGGACTTTCCAGGACAGAAGCTCACCGGTCTGGGCGCCTGTCTCTATCAATGCCCTGCGACTGCCGGCACGGTCATCGGCGTCGGCGGTGATAAATTTATGATCAATTTCGGCAAGAGCAACTCCGGTATCGGTGCGAACGGCACGGACCGACAGGGCGCCTTCAAAAGATTTCAATTCATCGCCCAGAACGTTGGATGCCTTTTTTACTGTTGCTGTCCCGACGATTACCACATCCGCCTGGAACCGGGCGCCAAAGGCGGCGGCTTGATCGTTACTCATTTCAGGGCCTAATGGTATTTCTGAAAAAGTATCGACATCGCGGGTGTCGGGCATGGGTAGACTGCTGCCAAGCGGTATGTTTTTCCATTCGATCGACGCATCGGCCCGGGGATCGTTCATCTCAGCCCCCAGAGTGGTTTCCATCAGGGTATCGGAATCATCGGCGCCGGGTTGTGGCATATCGTAGTCAAGCGGCACATCGTCCCGGTCAGCTGAAATATCGGCCCGGGTATCGTTCATTTCAGGCGTCAGTGTGGTTTCCACTATCGTGTCGGAATCATCGGTGTCGGACCGCGGCAGATCGTAGCCAGGCAGTACATCGTCCTGTTCGGTTGAAATGTCAACCCGTGCGTCGCTCATTTCAGTCCCCAGTGTGGTTTCTGCTATCATATCGGGATCATCGGTGTCAGGCCATGGCAGATCACTGTCAAGCGGCGCGTCGTCCTCTCCGACTGGCATATCAGGCCGTGTGTCGATCATTTCGAGTTCCAGAGGAATTTCCAGCGACGTATCGAAATCGTCGGCGGTGGGCCATACCGGCCTGTGATCCACCACAACGAATCCCTGTTCGGCCAGCGCGGCGGCCAACGGCGCCTCGGATATGATTTCGGAAAAGGCATCTCCCCACCAGTACTTGTATAATATATCTTCAAGGTCTTGTTCGGCGATGAGAAGAAGTACTTTCAGAGGGCCCGTGTTTCGGGAAAGGATTTCATTCTGAATGAGAATTTCACGGATTTTATCAACGGAAACAGTCGCTTGGACCATGACACGATACACTCTTCCGGTGCTGTCTTCGGTCAGGACCTTGTAACCCTGAATAAAAGTATCCGACTTCAAGAGCAGAAGGCGATTAATAGTCTGGAATGATTCTATAAAAACCTGTTGTTGCAACAGGTCCTTTGTGGCCAGGCTAACCGCGGTGACCAGACAATCAGAAATAGCCTGATTCCTTGCGGTAGTAATGTTTTCACGATAGATACGTCCGGTTCCGATGACATCAACCGTCTGGTCTTCGGATTGGTTCTGGGCCAAAACGGCAGAGGTCGTTGTGATCATGAGCAGTGAAAGAAAGATGGTGATACAGGCAACAGTTTTCATATGAAGCTTACTCCTGATTGGTTTCATCAAACTTTTCTAAGTAAGGCATATTCGGCAATAAGATCAAGAAGTTCTCTGTCGGGGGATGGGGAAAAAGCCGACAGGGCGGATTTCGCTTCCGAAACAAATCGGGCTGCCTGTTGCCTTGTATGGGAAATCCCGCCGTATTGGTGCAACAACGCCGTAAATTCTTCGAAGTCCGCGTCAGAAAACGATTTGCTTCGGATAATGTCAAACATCCGATCGCGATCTTTTGTTTTGGCGGTTTTCAGGGATACGATTACCGGCAGGGTCAGTTTTCCTTCTTTTAAATCCGTTCCCACTGGTTTTCCAAGGGCAGTCATATCCGATGTGTAGTCCAGCAGGTCGTCGGCCATTTGAAACGCCAATCCAATATGGTAACCGTAATATTTCAGCGCATCCGATTGAACCGACGTCCCCCGGGCCAGAAGTGCCCCTACGTGGCAGGCGCCCTCGATCAGGACCGCGGTTTTCCGGCGAATCACTTCCATATACTCGGCTTCCGAGAGATCAATCCGCCCTTTATTGTGAAGTTGCTGGATTTCCCCCTGGCTCATCTGTTCGGTTATGTTGCTGATTACCCGGATGACCTCAATGTTTTGAGTGTCCGCGGCAATGGAGAGGGCTCTTGCCAGAAGAAAATCCCCCGTGAGGACGGCGGTTTCATTCCCGAAAAGCCGGTGTGCCGCCTGCTTTCCCCGGCGAAGCACGGCGCCGTCCACCAGATCGTCATGCAGCAGGGTGGCGGCATGGAGATATTCAAAAATTGCCGCAAATCGGTTGTTTTGCGGCCCGTTGCATCCGCAGACCCGTGAACAGATGACCGTAAGAAGCGGCCGAAGCCGCTTCCCGCCGGAAAAAAGAAGATGGCCGGCCGTGTCCCGGACCAGGTCCAGATAGGGGTCGAGGTTGGTTTCGAGGGCTGCCTCAATTTGCCGCAGGTCGTCTCCCGCCAGGGTCAAAATTCTCTCTTTTATGCTGGGTCGCGGATTATCCATTGTTTCCCGTTATTTTCAGGCCTGCCGCAAATTGATTTTCCCGGCCCCTGAATTTTTAACATTTCTGCTACCTGACTTCGGCTACCAGATCATATTCCAGGGTGTCGATTACTTTCACCCGTGCAAAATTCCCCACCGTCACCCCGGGGCCGTCAGGGTCAGTGTGTACAAAGGTCAGCCCGTCAACTTCCGGTGCCTGAAATGCCGTTCTTGCCGAAAAGAGGTGCTCTTCCATCTGCTGTTCCACGAGAACCGGCAGTGTTTCATCTCTGTATATCCGGTTCCGGTCTCGGGAGATCTTTTTTTGTATAGTCATCACCTTGTTCATCCGCTTTCGGGCGATGGTTTTTGAAACATGGCCCGAAAGATTATGAGACGGCAAATCATCCGAATCAGAATAGGTGAATACCCCCAGATGATCGAACCGGACCGTTTCAATAAAGTCCAGAAGTTCATGAAAATCGTCTTCGGTCTCTCCGGGAAAACCGACGATGATGCTGGTGCGGATTGCCGCACGGGATATTTGTTCCCGAATAGTGTCGAACATTCGATGCAAATCATCCACATTGTACCGCCGGCCCATTTTTTTCAATATCCGATTGCTGGCATGTTGGATCGGAAGGTCGAAATAGGGACACAGATTCGGATGGGCGGCCATTGCCCGGATCAATGATGGATCGAAATGCTCCGGATGACCGTAAAGGAAACGAATCCAGACGTCCCCGGAAAGAGATGCAAGCTCACCAAGAAGGTGGCTGAGATCGGTTTTCGGGCTGAGGTCATGTCCATAATGGGTGGTGTCCTGGGCCACAAGCACAATCTCCGCAACACCTCGTGAAATCAGATGCCGTGCCTCCAAAACGATGTCGGCCGGCAGCCGGCTGCGGTGGTCTCCCCGAAGTTTCGGGATGATACAATAGGTGCATCGACTGTTACAGCCCTCGGCGATTTTAAGATATGCCACGGACGCATCGGTGGTTACCGGATGTGAAAGGGCGTCTTCAAGCACCCGGGCGCCGGGGTCCGGCAAGAGGCAACCACCGGGTGGTTCGGTTTTCGTCAATACCGTTTCAATTTGGTCGAAAGCGCCGGTTCCCAGAAAAAAGTCTACTTCCGGCAAGGCGGTTGCAATATCTTCCCGATACCGTTCAGGCAGACATCCCGTAACGATAAGCCGCCGGCAGGCGCCGCTTTTTTTATGTTGGGCCAGTGCCAGAATCGTGTCGATGGATTCGTTCGCCGCGGACTCGATAAAACTGCACGTGTTGACGATGATTGCGGTGGCCTCCTCCGGGTCCTGTGTATGTTCCCAGCCGCTTTGATTGAGTCGCCCCAGCATCATTTCGCTGTCAACCTGATTTCTGGCGCACCCGAGACTGACCAAATGAAATTTCATATCATTATTCGCCTTCTATCTTGCTATAATTCCTGCAACCCGATTTAGTTAGGTCAAGAGAGGTGGCGTTGTCAACCGGAATCAGGTCGATCAGGTAAGTCCCAGTCGTTTTATAGCCGATAGATATTCCGAGTACCTGGCCAGGTAAAAAGATAACGGTTTCGGAAAGTTATTGCCGAATATGCCGTCAATGAAAAGCTGGCTGATCTCCCGATTTCGTTGCAGGGTAAACTGGGAGCTGACCATAATCTGGCGTTCATCCTCGGACAGGGATTCGACGAAACGTGTAAAAGCGCTTTGCGCCCTGGGTTGGTACATCCAAAAGTAGAGAAGATCCAGAGCATGGAGCATGATTATTCGCTCCATATCCAGGGTTTCCGCTCTGGCAGTCACTTTTTTCTCCGAAGGCGCTTCCAGAACATTATACGTTTTGACATTCGGATGCAGTAATTCGAGTTCCGAGTAGACGTCCAACAGGCTGTTAAATTTTTGACGATAATCCCGCATACGGAGTCGAATGTTGGCATATCGGTCGGAAAGCCCTTCAATAATCCCCGCAACGAAATCCGATGCGGTTTTGGAGATAATGGCGGCCCATTTTTGAAGGACCGAGTCCGGGTTGATGACACCGGCCACCGGAAGCAATGCGGAAAGGCAGGCATTCAGCCCGACGGCAATGGGAATGGACAGGATGCTTCGAAACAGGTTGCCGAATGCCGCGCTCCTGGGGAGGCCGCGAAAGCTGTTGTGGCTGAAGAGATAGATGCCGTTGGCAAGGGCCATAAAGGTATAGAGCGAAACCGGATGATTGGATGTCGTAATACCGAATCCGCGATCGAGGATCACGGTTTTCACCAGATAGTCCAGAAGAGGGACTGAAAAGCCGGTAAAGAGCAGGCTGTCGGTGATCCGGTCCCAACTGACGTAGTCATTCCATCGAAGCAGCGGGGAACGTCTCAATCCGCCGCCCCCCAGAACGGACTGAATGATGTTTCGAAAGCCTGTAATACCGAACCAGATAAAGGCGCCGAAATACGCCAGAACCCACCAGTTTTTGGTCAGATAGAATGTTGCAAAGGCGGGAATGAATCCGAGAAGTACTTTTAGCGTGTTTTTGAGATGTGTATTCAGATACTTGAATGAGAATCCGGATCGGGCGGCAGCCTTCATTTCCGCTTCCAGAGCAAAGCTCCGGGGTTGTTTTGGTCGAATTCCTCCCAGTGTAACGATATTACCCGGTGTCGCCATTCGAATGGAGGCGGATTTAACCTGCCAGCTTTTTTTGCACTTGAATCCGATCCAGTTAAAAAAGGGTGCGGACAGCGCAAGCCGGAACAACAGCGGGTGAAGCGGTTTTTCGGACTGATGGGGGATATATATGCGGCGGGGATATGCGGTGATGCGCAAGGGAAGAATTTCCCTGACCCGTTCGGACTTTTGCCAATGCAGTTCCTTTTGGGCGCGAAGGGGCAGGGTCTCTTTAATGGCAAGACCCATGCCGTGCATTTTTAAGGACCTTCCCGTGGAATCGCTGCCGATGCGGGCCTTTAAGGGCGTGTCCTTGTAAAACGATTTCAGACTGTCAAGATCGTAGAGGATCGCTTCGAGTTTTGCCACCCGGTCAGATTTGTCGGGAGTGTCGGCATCATGAACGTTCCGAATGATCCCTCTCACCGTCTGTTTTAAGGAGATGATACTGTCATTGTTGATGGCCTGCTGAAGGCGATAGATGGCCGGCAGATGATGGGTTTTACCCTCGGCATAATCTTTCAGGTTGAACAGTTCGAGCCGTGTGATGGCGCCTTGGCAGTCGTAGAGCAATTCAAGGACTTCATCTACGACCAGGTTCGACAAATTAAGCGTAATACGGTATCCCGAGCGCAATTCCGTAAGACGTGCCAGAATTTCAGATGGCGTGAGTGTGAGCAGACCCGGCACCTCCTTGCCTGCCCGTGGTGTGTCCGGATAGATGACATCCGGATTGTTTTCCCGGGAAAGATACTTTTTTACAGTCGTTTCTATGTCGAAACCGTTCATGGTATCGATCCAGGCATCTATCTCCGATCTGGTGCTTTCATTGCCGGTTTTATATGTTTGTTTAAGTTGCCGCAGTCGTTTTTGAAGTGCTTCCAGAATATGATTGCATAGACACTCGGCCAGGTGCACCTCTGATTTCTGACCGATACCGACAAATTTCAGAAAGGTAGCCTCATCCAATGGAGAGAGGGACAAATCATAAGAATTGTTAAAATCATGGAGATGGACCGTATTGAACCTGTGGAGCAGGGCCATCACATGTTGTTGTTGATATTCGGAAACCGTTCGCCCCTCCGTCATCAACTCGGTCACCTTCGGGTTTTCCAGAAAGCAGAGGAAATCCTGTGTGTCCGAAAACCCCCTCGGACCCCAGATAAGCTGGGCATATTTGTTTCGATATCTGGCATAGAATTCAATGCCGATGCGGATATCAACATCCATTATTTGGGCGGCGGTATAAAGCTCCGTCGCAAATCGGGCGCCGATATGGTTGTAGTGGATAACACGCAGTCGCCGGATGCCTTTAATCCAGGCATCCATGATCAGATGCGTCGGTGTTTTGCGGCCTTTTGAACTGGCGTCGTGGACATGGTCATCAAAGGTGGTCTGGTTCCATTCTTCAGGCATTTCAAGAAGATGATAGCGTTTCAAATGGCGCCGGACAACCCGTGGCTTGCCGGAGGCGGTGGTTCGGAAGTCATGGGCCAGCATCAATTGGCGATGGTAATCCCCCCGGGATCGAACCAGTTCCTTCATGAGCTGCATGAGAACCCGTGCGGTATTTTTTGGCAATGGACCGGCGGCGGCGTCGATGGCTTCCGCACGGAGCATTTTCAGCGCATTGATACGGTCTTCGACTTCACCGATTTCCAGTGAAGTGATAAGGCGGGCAACGGCATAGGCGATTCGAAGGCTTCTGGGCTCGGCCTTCTCCTTGATGCCGTTCGGGTGAAAAAACGGATAGTAGCGTTTCCGGGCGTATCCGTATTTTTCACTCTGGTCGCGGACCTCGTTGACAAGGTCAATCAGGTCATGATCCCGCTTATCGAAAAGGGGTGGGGATAAAAAACGCTTCATAATGTCAATAAAACCTGTTGTCTGTGCGGTTGGTTATGACAATTAAGCACAAAAATGGTTGAAAAAGCAATAGGCTGTGTATATAAGAAAATTGTTTGTGTTTTTTACAAATTTTAACATTTTTTTCTTGACAAAGGATTACAGGTGTAATTATAAATCGAATAAGACTCTAACTGAAGGGAGTTCGTGCCCGACATTGCTGAACACCGGCGCTTCACCGAAAATGCTTACCGGTTTGCATGTGACTCCCCGCGGGGATACCGAACAAGGATGGCCAAATTGCACCAAATGCAACTAAATTTGCGTGATATGTCATTGCCTGATCATAGAGATTGGTATTATAAGTCCGTCCCTAGTGAGTTTGATGCAACAGATAAAAATCTGTTTACCAACCAAACGTTCAACTTCAAAAACCGGTCTAAAAAGGTTTCACCATTCATGAGCCGCTTTTACAGTTTAAAAGATAATTTCAGAAATTTAAAAAATAATGTAGGTAGCTTGTACTGGCCAAATAATATTACCGTGAGTTTTTAGTAATCAAGAAGGGAAAAGGACATGATTCAGCGAATTCTTATTACCGCGGCGCTTTTCATGCTGTTTTGGATACCGGCTGCTTTTGGGCAGCAGGGTCCCGAAAAGGTCCAACAGAAGGTATCGGAATCCATGGGTGTGGAGGCGAAAGCCCAGAAAAAGGCGGATGACTGGAACTGGGATAAACAGGGTATCATTCAGGATATCCGGGATCTCAAGTACCGGACGACCTGGCTGCAATACCGTCAGGAGAAAAACCGGCAATACATTGCCAACGCCAAGCAGAATATTGAGGACCTGGAATTCAGAAAGGCGGAACTCAATAAATTGCGGGAGCAGTTGGAGCCTTATCTGGAGGGCGTTATTCTTCGGCTTGAGGATTTTGTAAATCAGGATCTGCCTTTTTATACCGACGAGCGTACACGGCGGATCAATGCCCTGAAGAATTCCATGGACAACTATGACCTTCCCCTGAGTGAGAAGCTGCGACGGGTATTTGATGAGGGACTCAGGATCGAGACGGATTATGGCGACAGCGTTGAGGCCTTGGAGGGTGAAACACTGAATATAAATGGTATCGATACTCAGGTAATTATCTTTCGGCTCGGCCGGGTTGGAATGTATTACATGTCCCTGGACGGGGAGCAGGTCGGTTGGTACAACACAGGGAACGGCCAGTGGGAGCCTTTGCCGGATAGCCTGAACCGGGATATCGGTATCGCGGTCGACATTGGCCAGCGTAAACGGACAGTCGAAATCGTTAAACTTCCATTAGGAGCGGTAGAATAATGAATATAAATTGGAAAAAAGTGACAGTGTGTGTGGGGACCCTTTTCCTTATCGCGATGGGAAGTCAGGCGGTTGCTGCCGACAACTGGGGTGAAGTGGCCCGGCAGGTTTTGAATGAGCAGCAGCAGTCGGAGGCCGGCGCCCAGGAAACCGAGAAGTGGCTCCAGATGGACCAGGCCGAATTGAACAAGGAACTTGCCGACCTGAAAGCCAAAGAGAAAAATGAAACGGCGACTCTGGATAAACTTCGGGCGGAGCTTGTTTCCCTGCAGAAGAAGGAAGCGGCGCTGAAAGCGGAGCTGGCGGACGAACAGGACGAGATCGACTCCATAGAGGGGAACGTCCGTGCCGCCGCGAAAGAGGCCATCACCCAAAGCCGGGACAATCCGATTTCCGTCGAGTTAACGGGCCGAACCAAGGCCATGGAGGAGATCGCGGGTATGCGCCAGTTTCCGGGCATGTCCGTCATCGAGAAGTTAGCGGATTTCTATTTTGAAGAGATGGCGGAAAGGGGCGTCATTCACCGCAGAACCGGTACCTTTACCGGTCCGGACGGTCGGGAAACCACGGGCGATATTATTCGTGTGGGGAAATTCACCACCTATTATAAATCCCAGGACGGCAAGGTCGGATTTTTGCTGCCCAGTGCTACGGGTGAAAAGCTCGTGGCGATCAGGGGCGATATCGGCGGGTTAAAAGGGAAAATATCGGACCTTTTTGATGGAAAGACCAATGTCGGCCCCATTGATATCTCAGCGGCGGGCGGTGCTTTTAACTCGCTGACCGAAAAGATAAAACTCCGCGACAAAATGGAAGACGGCGGCGTTTTTATGTGGGTCATCTTTGCGGTGGGCGCCCTGGCGCTGCTTGTCGGGATAGAACGCTTGATCACGTTGGGCACCAAAGGCAAAGCATCCAAAAAAGTCATGGACCAGATCCGGGAACTGGCCGAAAAGGGACAGTTCCAGGAGGCGAGTGCTTACTGTAAAAGCAATTCACGCGTACCCACCTGCCGGATGCTTGATGGCGTTATGGACCATGCCGGTGAGGGTGGCAGCCTGGAAGTGCTGGAAAACGCCCTTCAGGAAGCGATTCTGAAACAGATGCCGTACCTCGAGCGCGGAATGAATTTTCTCGCCCTCTGCGGCGCGGTAGCACCTTTGCTCGGGCTGCTGGGAACGGTTACGGGTATGATCCAGACCTTCCAGATCATCACCGATGTGGGTACGGGCGATCCGGGCATGATGGCCGGCGGTATATCCGTTGCCCTTTTGACCACCCAATTCGGGTTGGTAGTTGCGGTGCCCATCATGTTTATCCACCACTTCTTCCAGCGAAAAGTCGATAAGATCGTGGGGGATATGCAGGAAAAGGGAACCGCTTTTGCCGTAACCCTGCTGAAACGACAGAGGAGCATGGAGGGCTGATCCGTGGTCGATTTATTAGAATCCGCCTTTAAACAGGTCCAATCGGGCGGGTGGGTGATGTATCCACTCATCGGCACCTGCCTCTGGATGTGGTTTCTGATTGGTAAAAAGAGCGTTGATATGTACCTCTTTACCAAGGGAGACCGCAGGTTTGATGAGTTGCGGCCGGAAATAGGAAAAGCCGATTATTCAGCGGCATCCTGGCAAAAATATATCATTGACGGTTACAAGTCTGAACGGACGGGGAATCGGGATCTGGATGAGAGTATTATCGAGAGCCACCAGACCCATCTGGAACAGTACGTAAACAAGTACACCGGTACAATCGCACTGCTTGCCGCCGTGGCGCCCCTGCTGGGGCTGCTGGGAACCGTGAGTGGTATGGTGACGACGTTTACCGTAATCGCGGAATTCGGAACCGGAAATGCACGTGCTTTGGCGTCGGGTATTTCCGAAGCGCTGATCACTACCCAGACCGGGCTTGTTGTGGCGGTTCCGGGTCTGTTTCTGGCAAGTTTTCTGATTCGCAGATCGAACAACCTGCTTGAACGGATGCATCGTTTTTGTCTGAGACTGTCCCGGACGAACCCGGGCGCGGCATAAATAGAAGAGGCGTGATATGAAAAGGCTGTCATTGGGTGCCAGTCGGAGATCGAAGGGAGTTGAGCTGAACATGTCGCCGTTGATCGACATGGTATTTATCCTGCTGATCTTTTTTCTGGTTACCACAAGCTTCGTGAAGGAAGCCGGGGTTGAAGTCAAACAACCCCTTCCTTCAAACCAACCGGCGGACGATAAGAATACCAACATGATGCTGGAAATAAGCAAGGAAGGATATATCTATATCATAGATCCTGTCGCAGGAAGCCTGATGGTGGATATTCGCTCCGTGCGCTCCCGCATGGAGCGCTGGTTCAACGAGAATCCCATGGGAAGTGTGTTGATTATATCCAATCCGGAGTGCCGGTGGGGAGTTTCGATAGAGGTTCTTGACAGGGTGCGGGCAGTCGGCATCAAAAATGTAGCCGTTGTTAAAGGAACCGGATGATTTGAAGAGAGGCATGATATGAAGGGACTATCGATTGGTGGTCAAAAAAAATCCGAGGGTGTCGAATTGAACATGTCACCCCTGATCGACATGGTGTTTATCCTGCTGATCTTTTTTCTGGTCACCACAAGTTTTGTGAAGGAGTCGGGGGGGCCTGACATCACGCGCCCCATTGCCGCCACTGCCGAGAATAAAGAAAAGACGAACATGATCGTCTCGGTAACCAAGGATAATATCGTTTATATCGAGAACCAAGCCGTCGACGTTCGGTCCGTGCGAACCCAAATGGAACGGTTTTATCATGAGAATCCCCTGGGGAACGTAGTCATCACCGCTGATACCGATGCCAATTTCGAGGTGCCTTACGAAGTGCTTTCCCAGATTCGCATGGCCGGTATAACCAACGTCACTGTAGCAGCATCGAAAGAAGAGTGATTTATGGATGAATTTAAAGTCCGTATGAGTGGCCTTCCCGTAGGATTGGTGTCCGCACTGTTTGTGACGCTGGTCCTGTTTATTGCGCTGCCGCTGTTAACGCAATTTCAGCCCCCCCATAAAGATCGGGAAAAGAAACAGGGCATTTTGATCAGCACCAGAAAGCCGCCGCCACCTCCAGCGGAAGATCGAGATGAGCCGAAAAAGCAGGAGATGAAGGAAAAGAAGGTTCAGAAGCAGACCCAGAAGCAGAATCGTGCGCGGCCGAAATTTGAAGCGCCGAAGGTGGCCCTTGGTGCGGGCGGTTCCGGTGTCGGTGGTGTTAAAATCGCCATGGTTCAGGATTTCGCCATCTCCGATTCCCTCTTTATGTCGGCATTCAAGCTTAGCGAGGTGGATCAGCCGCCCCGCGCCATCCGAGTGTTCGCACCCCAATACCCGTTTCTTGCGAAGCGCGATGGTATTGAAGGAAAGGTATACCTGCGCATTGTAGTAGATACGGAAGGTAATGCCAAGGAAGCCGAGGTTTACAAAGCCGAGCCGGAAGGGGTTTTCGAGGAGGCCGCTCTGAAAGTCGTCGAGCGTTATAAATTCAGACCGGCGATGAAGGGCGGAAAACCCGTGAATTGTATCGTTGTACAACCCATCTCATTTACAATGGATTGATGAAGAAGATATCGACCATGAAAAAAAGACCTTTTTTCAAGTTATTTGCCGTAACGGCGTTGTCTATGGCGGTTTGTCTGGTTTCTTTGGGCTCTTCAACGTCTGTTCTTGCAGCCGGAATAAGCAAGACGGACGAAGATAAAGAAAAAAGCGCAAACGAAGGGCGGCGGATTTCGCCGGAAGCTCAGGCTGCTCTTGTGGAAGCCCAGAGGAGACGTGAAACGGATCCGGACGATCTTGCTGCTGCCAGACAGCCCCTGATCGAGTTTGTGGCCGCGCCCTCGGCTGCAATGACGGAAGGGGAGAACCCGATTCCGCTGGTGATGTATCAGATGCTTGCGCAGCTTTGGTATCAGGACACGGATGCGAAGGATAACATGCAGGAGGCGCTGAAGATATTCAAAGCCGGGCATGAGGCTTATCCGGAAGATGAAATGCTGTTGCGCAACTACGCGGTGTCTGCCTACGAACTGGAGCAGTTTGCGGTTGCAGCCCCGCTGTTTGAAAGATATTATGACCTCAGTGAAACTCATGAGGTCAAATTTTTGTCCTACGCTGCTGCCGCCTTCTATATCGGTGAGAACTTGAAAGAGTCAAAACGGGTCTATATCAGGATGATCGATGCGGTTGAAATACCGGAATCCACTTGGCTGGAACAGATTATTTCAATATGTATGGAGCAGGAAGATCAACCGGAAGTGGATAAATATATCAAGATGGCCCTGGAGTTCTATCCGATGGAGAGAAAATACTGGAACCTCATGGCCAATTCATTCCTTACAAAAGAGGATTACCGAGGGGCTACCAGTGCTTATGAGATAGCCGCATTTGTGGAGTCCCCAGACAAAAAAGGCCAATGGAAAAACCTGATAGAGCTTTATAATTACGTCGGCCTGCCGTTGAGATCCGCTAAAAGCATTCAAAAAGGGTTGAATCTGCTCGCTGAAGGCGGCCAGCCGGAGGATCAGCATATTCTTGTGGCGGAAGCCTATGCCAGGGGCGCACGGGTTGACAGGGCAATATCTTACCTGGACGGCATTCTGGCAAAAAACAAAAACTTCAAACTGCTGATGGCCAAGGGCAAAATTTTGTATGAAGCCCGCAGAAACAAAGAAGCCATCGCGGTATTTGATGAATGCATTGAAATGAATGCCAAGGCGTGGGATGCATACCGTATGAAAGCTTTTGCCGCCTGGGATTTGAAGGAATGGGAAGTGGCCAAAGAGGCGTTTGATTCGATGTTGAACTCGAAAGATTACAGGCTTATGGCCCAGGATGGCATTGCTATGCTGGAAGATCTGGACAAAGCGAAGGCAGAATAATAATAGAGTTCGCTTCGTAAGGATTACCTTTTTATCGGAAGACGGACGCATCGCTTTCGTTTAACACCGACGCATCTGCTGATATTGTTCCGGCGAGCGTGCGCTATTATACTACCCGCATCGGTTCATTTCCAACCGCCTGAGATGGTTGATTCATAATTGATATCATCAAGGGTGCCCCACTCATTCATCTGGCCGGGAAACAAATGAGTCACTCTATCGGCTGTTTTCAGAAATACCCCTATGAATAAGCGTATTATTGACCAGTCTCCATGGGTAGTGAACGGGTTTATTATCGGTATTTCGGTATCACTGTTTGTATGCTCAGGGGTAATGCCTTTAATAAAAATGGTAAAAAACCTGGAATTACCCGAGCATGAGGTCCTTATTTTTACGGTTCTATTTTATGGCATCATCTTTTTTATTGCCCACTCGGGTGTACGCACCGGTACGCGTCGGACCAAAGAACTGATTTCAAGAAGCGCTTTTAAGCACTATTCCAAAGCACCACCTGAAACGAAATCGACCGCGGACAGGGTTAAAACCGTTTTGTGGAATACGGTAACCATTATTTCAGTGACATGGGTGACACCGGCATTGATTATTTACTGGGCCGAACCACGGCACTTGAACAGGGCGTATAGCGCCTGTTGTATTCTATTCAGTCTTGCGGGAGCGATTGCGTATTTATTAAGGACGCGGAAACAAAACAAATCAATGGCTAACAGGATCCTGTTCTTTGTCGGCGTTTGTTCCGGTGTGTTTGTGGTGGTCTCTTTTCTCCCTGATATATAAAGTCGCTATGACACATTGCGAAATTCTCCGGGTGTTACCCCTGTCCAATTCTTGAATGCCCGATGGAAAACACTTGGGTCTGAAAACCCCAACAGATAGGTTATCTCATCAATGGTATAGTCCCTGTCAACCAGATAAGTCTTTGCCAGATCCTTTCTAACATTCCTGACAATTTGGCTGAATGTTTCTCCTTCTTTATTTAACTTCATTTGAAGGCAGCGAACACTCATGCCCAACTCTTTGGCAATCTGTTTGATGCATGGCGCTCCTTTTTTCAGTTGTTCGAAAAGAAGGATACTGACTTTTTTGGAATAATCTTTCATCCCATCGATGGATTTGTACGGATTTCTTTCAGAATTACCGGATATGGGGAATAACTTGGTGTTTTCCGCAACAATCGGTACCGCAAGATCACGGGAGTTGAAAACAAGCGCCGTCGATGGCTGATTAAACAATACGGGACAGGAAAAAATTCTTATATATTCAATGGATTCGCCGGGTATTTCATGGGAAATCCTGACCTCTTTAATCCTGACGATTTTGCTTGTGATACTCTTGACGATTTTGACAAAACTGGAGAGTGCCTCATCAATGACGTGGTGGAAATGAGGATGCCCGGTATGCTTTGGCTGAAAAACAATTTCCGTCAGGTTGCTGGCTGAAACCAACATGGAATCAAAGGGGCCTCCGATGAAGCTGAGATAATTGCTTGCTTTCTCAACGGCTTCACCCAGGTTCCGGCAAGAGGACATTATGTAGCCGAGATTCATGATATAGCAGAGATTCGACAGATTCCTCCATTCGAAGAACTCCCCCATATGGAGGCCGAAATATGGATCGTTTGTGAGGCGGAGCGCTTCGTTGAGGATATCAAAATAGTAGGAAGCGGATATTTTATTCCCATAACGATTGATATCGGCAAGATCAACTCCGGCGTTGCTAAGTAGCGTTTCTGAGTCAATTCCTCTGCTGTTTGTATAATTTAACAAACGATAAACAAAAGAAATGCTGATATCAAACATAAATCAAATCCTCAAATTTCCTGACACAAAATTTCAGACTCGGTCACAAACAAAATAAAATTCTATTTTAAATAAAGATTCGTTGTCAAGGGTAAAAAACGAAGCTGTTTTTCTTTTTAAACAGCATGTTAATCGTTGTTTATCTGTTTTTGAAAGGCATTCTCTTGGATAAATGTATCCAGTAGGCCTTCCTTAAGCAATTTTATGGCGTCTCTTGTTTTACCTTCGTATGACAGAGGCCAAAATTTGCCCAACCCACACTTGCTGCATAGAACGGAATCGGACCAACATACTGAAATAATATCCTGTTTGCAGAGTTTTGCGATGGAAGTACGATATCCGAAAGCACCCGCGGCTTTCAAGCCGGGACATTGGAACGGAAGACGGCTGATAAAAATTCACCTCTCTTATCCCTGTGGCCGGAAGCGAAAAGATTGCGGGTATCCGGTCTGAAAACAGACTATTTCCAAAAAAAACTATTACAAAAGTAAAATATTGTCTCGTCAACAAGACGTCTAATATACTGTATTTAATTCATATAATCCGGCATTTTTTTTATAAAACTAATCATAGTTATTTTTTTTGTTTTTTTTTAAAATTAGCTGTTGACATATTCTTCGAGGGGCTGTAGAACGCACAGGTCTTCGGCGTGAGGCCGGAGACTTTTTAGTTCGATCTTTGAAAACTAAATAGTGACCAAGCGAGACTCTGTCAAAAAGAAAGATAAGAGCGGGTGTTTTCGGACACTCGATCTTCTTCAGGATTTAACTGGAGAGTTTGATCCTGGCTCAGAATGAACGCTGGCGGCGTGCTTAACACATGCAAGTCGCACGAGAAAGCCTTGGCTTGCCAGGGCGAGTAAAGTGGCGCACGGGTGAGTAACGCGTGGGTAATCTACCCTTGAATTTGGGATAACACTTCGAAAGGGGTGCTAATACCGGATAACATCATAAATCCTTCGGGGTTAATGATCAAAGATGGCCTCTACATGTAAGCTATTGTTTGGGGATGAGCCCGCGTACCATTAGCTAGTTGGTAGGGTAATGGCCTACCAAGGCAACGATGGTTAGCTGGTCTGAGAGGATGATCAGCCACACTGGAACTGACACACGGTCCAGACTCCTACGGGAGGCAGCAGTGAGGAATTTTGCGCAATGGGGGAAACCCTGACGCAGCAACGCCGCGTGAGTGATGAAGGCCTTCGGGTCGTAAAACTCTGTCAAGTGGGAAGAACCCACTTATGGCCAATACCC
>CAXXKH010000004.1:22500-35953 GCA_963677545.2 Desulfobacterales bacterium
CGTTTGCCTACAAGCAGTAGGAGCACCATGATGACTTCGGTTATCGGTGTGACTGCGTGCCTTTTGCATAATGAGTCAGCGAGTTACTTTACGTAGCGAGGTTAAGCCGTCAGGTGTAGCCGAAGCGAAAGCGAGTCTTAACAGGGCGTATTAGTTGCGTGGAGTAGACCCGAAACCAAGTGATCTATCCATGGCCAGGGTGAAGCGGGAGTAAAATCTCGTGAAGGCCCGAACCGTTGTATGTTGAAAAATGCTCGGATGAGCTGTGGATAGGGGTGAAAGGCCAAACAAACTTGGAAATAGCTGGTTCTCCCCGAAATATATTTAGGTATAGCCTTGCAAAGTAAGTGACGGGGGTAGAGCACTGGATGGGCTAGGGGTCCTACCAGATTACCAAACCTAACCAAACTCCGAATACCGTCAACTGTTATTGCAGGAGTCAGACTGCGAGAGCTAAGTTCCGTGGTCGAGAGGGAAACAGCCCAGATCGCCAGCTAAGGTCCCTAAATATGTGCTAAGTGGACAAGGATGTGGAAATGCACAGACAACCAGGAGGTTGGCTTAGAAGCAGCCACCCTTTAAAGAAAGCGTAACAGCTCACTGGTCGAGTGAGTCTGCGCCGAAAATGTATCGGGGCTCAAGCACATTACCGAAGCTGCGGATTTGTATCTTTGATACAAGTGGTAGGGGAGCATTCTGTACCGGGCTGAAGGTCGACCGTAAGGACGGCTGGACTGTACAGAAGAGACCATGCTGACATGAGTAACGATAAAGCGGGTGAAAAACCCGCTCGCCGAAAGTCTAAGGTTTCCTGAGTAAAGCTAATCTTCTCAGGGTTAGTCGATCCCTAAGCCGAGGCCGAAAGGCGTAGGTGATGGAAAACAGGTTAATATTCCTGTACCACCGTAACACCGTTTGAGTGATGGGGGGACGCAGGAGGGTAGGTCAGTCCCGTGCTGGAATACGGGATTCAAGCTAGTAGGCAGGGGTGGCAGGCAAATCCACCGTCCCAATGCCGAGAAGCGATGAGGAGAGCCGTCAGGCTCATAAACTGATTGATCCCATGCTGCCAAGAAAAGCCTCTAGCGAGGTGTTAAGGTGATCGTACCGCAAACCGACACAGGTAGACAGGGTGAGAAACCCAAGGCGCTTGAGAGAACCCTGGTTAAGGAACTCGGCAAAATGACACCGTAACTTAGGGAGAAGGTGTGCCTCTTTTGGTGATTGAACTTGCTTCTTGAGCTGAAGGAGGCCGCAGAGAAATGGCGGTAGCGACTGTTTACTAAAAACATAGGACTCTGCTAAGTCGCAAGACGATGTATAGGGTCTGACGCCTGCCCGGTGCCGGAAGGTTAAGGGGATTTGTTAGCCACGCCTTGGCGTGGCGAAGCTTTGAACCGAAGCCCCGGTAAACGGCGGCCGTAACTATAACGGTCCTAAGGTAGCGAAATTCCTTGTCGGGTAAGTTCCGACCTGCACGAATGGCGTAACGACTTCCGCACTGTCTCAACCAGGGACTCAGTGAAATTGTATTGGCGGTGAAGATGCCGTCTACCCGCGAAAAGACGGAAAGACCCCGGCACCTTTACTACAGCTTGACATTGGATTTTGGGATAATATGTGTAGGATAGGTGGGAGGCTTTGAAGCAGGCACGCCAGTGTCTGTGGAGCCACCCTTGAAATACCACCCTTGTTATTCTAGAATTCTAATTTCGACCCGTTATCCGGGCGAAAGACAGTGTCTGGTGGGTAGTTTGACTGGGGCGGTCGCCTCCCAAAGAGTAACGGAGGCGCGCGAAGGTTCCCTCAGGCTGATTGGAAACCAGCCGTGGAGTGTAAAGGCATAAGGGAGCTTGACTGCGAGAGAGACATTTCGAGCAGGTACGAAAGTAGGTCTTAGTGATCCGGCGGTTCTGAATGGAAGGGCCGTCGCTCATCGGATAAAAGGTACGCCGGGGATAACAGGCTTATCGCCCCCAAGAGTTCACATCGACGGGGCGGTTTGGCACCTCGATGTCGGCTCATCACATCCTGGGGCTGGAGCAGGTCCCAAGGGTTCGGCTGTTCGCCGATTAAAGTGGTACGTGAGCTGGGTTTAAAACGTCGTGAGACAGTTTGGTCCCTATCTTTCGTGGGCGTAGGATATTTGAGAGGATCTGTTCCTAGTACGAGAGGACCGGAATGGACGAACCAATGGTGTTCCAGTTATCGCGCCAGCGGTATCGCTGGGTAGCTAAGTTCGGAATGGATAACCGCTGAAAGCATCTAAGCGGGAAGCCAACCTCAAGATTAGATATCCCTATTCGATACTTGTATCGAATCTGAAGGCTCCTTGAAGACGACAAGGTTGATAGGCCCGATGTGTAAGTGCGGTAACGCATTCAGCTTACGGGTACTAATAAGCCGTGTGGCTTAGCCACAAAACAGCTAACATAAGCACAATATCACGCTCTAATGACATTACGTTTGTTCAGATTGTACTTGAAAGTCTATACCGATTTTTTTCGGTGGCTATGGCAAAGAGGAAACACCCGTTCCCATCCCGAACACGGCAGTTAAGCTCTTTAGCGCCGATGGTACTGCACGGGCGACTGTGTGGGAGAGTAGGTCGCCGCCGAAAAAACCTTTTGAAACCCCGTTCATTTATTTGAACGGGGTTTTTTATTAATGACACCTTCTTTTTCATACGTTTTTCGAACTATCCCAATATTACTGAAAGATATTTAATTATTAATTCGGATGCTTCATATTATGGCAGAAAATCCGCGCTGAATTTGTTGTTGACAACAATCGGGCATATAGGATAAATAAGATCCAATATGTGCATTTTATGTCTAAGGAGTTTATATGCGTCTGACCCGAGCTGCTGAATATGCTGTCCGCTGTGTCCTGTTCATGGCCACACAACCCGCGCACACGGTAATTTCACGAAAAGATATTGCACGGGAAATGGAAATACCGGACCAGTTTCTGGGGAAAATTGCCCAGCAGCTTGCCCGGGCCGGACTTATAGAGATACTTCAGGGTGCCCGGGGGGGGCTTCGGTTGCTGCGTGCACCCGAAACCATCAGCCTGCTTGAAGTTATTGAAGCGGTTCTGGGTGAGATTTTTTTGAATGACTGCATTATGAATCCTCAGTCCTGCAGACGCAGTCCCACATGCAGCGTTCACGTTGTCTGGGAAAAGGCGCGGAACGACCTGCGCCGTACATTGGGTGAGACAGACTTTCGCAAACTGAGTGGTTCAGCAGGTGATGACGCCGATTCACTCTGCTTATAGAATGACTATCGAGACACGAATAGACGAAAGACGATCGCTTACAACCCTTAGAAAAAGGAGAGAAAAATGGACCCGCTGTTTTTGTCCCGATTGCAGTTCGCAGCTGCCACCATGTTTCATTTCCTGTTCGTTCCCTTAACTCTTGGGCTCTCATTTCTGATTGCCTGGATGGAAACAAAATATGTTCGAACCGGTGATGAAACCTACCTGTCCATGACAAAATTCTGGGGCAAGCTTTTTCTGATTAATTTTGCCCTCGGCATTGTGACCGGCATCACCTTGGAATTTCAGTTCGGTACCAACTGGTCCAGGTATTCCGCTTATGTCGGGGATGTGTTCGGATCACTTCTGGCCATAGAGGCGACGGCCGCTTTCTTTCTTGAATCGACCCTCATCGGTGTCTGGATTTTCGGCTGGAAAAAGCTTTCAGCCAAGGCCCATGCCACAATTATGTGGCTGGTGGCCTGTGCTTCCACCCTTTCCGCCGTCTGGATTTTAATTGCCAACGCCTGGATGCAGCACCCGGTGGGGTATACGATTCGAAACGGGCGTGCGGAGCTTACCGATTTTATGGCCGTAGTTACCCAGCCGTTCGCCATTCTGGAATTTATCCACACCGTCAGTGCCGCATATATCATCAGTGCGTTTTTCGTTATGGGCATCAGTGCCTATTATCTCCTCAAAAAACGGCATGTAGAGATGTTTACCCGCTCTTTTCGAATCGCCCTGGTTTTCGGGCTGGTGTTTTCATTCGTGGAGGTGTTTGAAGGACATCTTCACGCATCGGACCTTGCTGAAAAGCAGCCCACCAAGCTGGCGGCCATGGAATCGCACTGGAAAACCGCTACTCAGGCGCCTATCTATCTTTTTGCCGTTCCGGATGAGAAAAATGCAGAGAACATGGTGCAAATCGGTGCAATTCCAGGTATGCTCAGCTTTCTTGCCTTTCATGATACCGAGGCCGAGGTGAAAGGACTCCTGGAGTATCCTGAAGAAGACAGACCTCCGGTACTGTTAAGCTTTCTCTCCTTTCGCATCATGGTCACCCTGGGGGTATATTTCCCTCTCATTACATTTATCGGCTGGTTGAAACGAAAGCGACTTGTCGAAAGTCCGGGATATCTGAAGATCATGCTCTTTTCCATACCGTTGCCGTTTATCGCCACTGAGCTGGGCTGGGTGCTTGCCGAAGTGGGACGTCAGCCCTGGATTGTCTACGGGCTCATGCGGACATCCGATGCGGTGTCGCCCATTGCCGGCAGTCAGGTGCTGGTTTCGTTCATTGCATTTGTTCTGGTTTACGGTCTTCTCGGGGTTGTTGGCGCTTTTCTTATGGTAAAACATATTAAGAATTATTCGACAGGGAGATAAAAAATGGTACTCGAATCGATATGGTTTTTTATATGGGGGCTTTTGTGGGCGGTTTTTTTCATGACCGACGGATTTGACTTCGGGGTCGGCGCCCTGCTTCCCTTCCTCGGAAAATCCGAAGAGGACAAACGTATCATGATCAATACCATCGGCCCTCTCTGGGACGGCAACGAGGTCTGGTTACTCACGGCCGGGGGGGTGACGTTTGCCGCTTTCCCCCAGGTTTACGCCGTCATGTTTTCCACGCTTTATTCGGCGCTGATGCTGATCCTGTTCGCACTGATTTTGAGGGGTGTTTCTTTTGAATTCAGGAGCAAAGTAAACAGTCCTGCTTGGCGCAAAGTCTGGGATTTTTTTATCCTTGTGGGGAGCGTGCTTCCTGCTCTGCTTTTCGGTGTTGCTTTTGGAAATATATTCCAGGGTATCATGTTCGATGGCGACGGCATTTACCGGGGAACGCTATTCACGCTTCTGAATCCTTACGGATTGTTGACAGGTGTTCTCTTCCTGCTGCTTTTCCTTGAGCACGGCGCCCTGTGGCTCTGTGCCCGTACCGGAGGTGCGCTTCATAATCGCGCAACTGCCACTGCCAGGGGGCTATGGCCGATTCTTCTGGTGGCCGCGGTTGTCTTTCTTGTGGCCACGGCTTTCGCAACCCGGCTTTACGATAACTACCTGGCAACCCCCTTACTGTTTATCGTCGTTCTCGTTACTGTTCTGGCCCTTCTCGGGATCCGGTGGTTTCTTTCAAAACAGGCCTTTTTCAAAGCCTGGTTCTCTTCCGCCCTGACCATTGTCGGCGCCACTTTTTTCGGTGTGATCGGTCTTTTCCCGACGATGTTTCCATCCAGTATCGATGTGGCTTACAATTTGACCGCGCATAATGCGTCATCGAGCCCGATGACCCTTAAAATCATGCTCACGGTTGTCATTATCTTTGTGCCGATCGTTCTTATTTATCAAACCTGGGCTTACACACTGTTCAAGAAAAAAATAACTACGGAAAATCTTGCTGAAGAGGCGGTATACTAGAATCAGACAGTCGGGATTAGAGCGCCTATCATTTTCATAATCTTAATCTTGATCTATAATAACGGCGAAATTAAGAGCAAGATAAAGAGCAGGAGCAGGAAAAGGGAAAAGCACTGTCGTTTATCGCTGCCTTTTTTATGGTTGCTTCCTGTCCGAAATATAGAAAAGAACCCCCCCGGCCAGAAACAGAATCGCAAGGGAGGCGATGCTCCACCGGGAGGCCAGGCGGCCGACCGCTTCCACCTGGGAGAGGGTGGGGGCGGCCGGCATCAGTAGACGCCGGGCGGCGAGGCCGGTGCCCGCCATCAGGGCCGGCCCGAGGATGGCGGCAAACTTCCCGATCAGGTTATACAGTCCGAAGTATTGGGCGGATTTTTGAATGGGAATCAGCCGGGAATAATAGGAGCGGCTCAGTGCCTGGATCCCCCCCTGTACGAGTCCGATCAGAACCGCCAGCAGATAGAATTCGCCCTTACTGCCGATCATTGTTCCCCAGCAGGTGATAAAGAGGTAAGCCCCGAGGCCCAGAAAGATCGCTTTTCTGACGCCCCATTTTTCCCCCAGCACCCCGAACGCAATGGCCGCGGGGAACCCTACAAACTGTACGAGCAGCAGGGAGAGAATCAGGTCGGTTTTGTCGAAACCGAGGGAGAGGCCATAGTCCACGGCCATTCGAACAATGGTATCGACCCCGTCGATATAGCACCAGTAGGCAAGAAGGAACAGCCCGACGGTTCTTTGCCGGCGCAGGGTCCGAATCATCTCCAGCACCTGACCGGCCCCTTCCGAGATCTTTTTACGCCATGACCCGCCGGTTTGTAACGGCAGGTCTTTTGGCACCCATAGAAGTGTCAGCAGTGTAAATCCGCCCCACCACACGGCGACTGTCAAAAACGAAACCCGTACGGCGGTGGCCGTGTCCGGAAGTCCGAAGCGATGTGGCATGAGCGTCATAAGGACA
Organism: Desulfobacterales bacterium; assembly: GCA_963677545.2. Lineage (GTDB taxonomy): Bacteria > Desulfobacterota > Desulfobacteria > Desulfobacterales > JAFDDL01 > JBECKW01. The sequence continues at coordinate 29,144 of CAXXKH010000004.1, forward strand.
TTTAGCAAAAACAGGACCCCACCCCCAAGATACCCGAGTGCATATCCAAGACTCGATACACGATCCAGCCTGGTCGGGTCTGCCACCGAAGGCAGAAGGGCGTCATAAAAAATATTGGCACATGAAAATCCAATGACCCCCAGCATATAAACCAGAGCCGCCAGGCCCCAGGCCCCGCTGTGAATGAAAAAGAGTGCGCCGCTCATAAGAACGCCGAGGTATGCAAAGAGCAGCAGGAGACGTTTCCGCATGCCTGCCCGGTCGGCAATGGCCCCGAGTACCGGCGCAGCCAGAGCCACGAGAAGACCTGCTATGGCATTGCTTACCCCCAGCCGGGCGGTACTCATGTTGACATTGCTCCCCAGGCTCCAGAACTCTTTGAAAAAGACGGGAAAAAATCCGGCCATTACCGTTGTGGCGAAGGCGGAGTTGGCCCAGTCGTACATGGCCCATCCCCAGATGGCTTTTTTCTCTGGTGTCATAAAATTGTCCGGTATTTTTTCATATCTTCCTCATCAACCCGATGGATGAGGGATGAACGCTCCGCTATAATGAAGGACGCGATAATACCAATGTTGAATGTCGTTGATCTTTCGTCCATTGTCCCTCTTCCTTCGTCCTTCAAGTTGTTCTCGGCCCCATCGCCTGTTGTGCCAGAAAAATCCCGGCGATGGTTTTACTGCCCTTTCAGTTCCGGCGCGTCGGCACCTTCCTTTTTCAGTGCGGCGAGAAGATCCTCGATATTGGTGATGAAGGAGAGCTGTTCCCGGTGGGATTCCAGGAGATGGACCGCCCTGGGGGAAAGCTTTTCCGCTGCGTTCGCACGGCCCAGTTCCCGGTGTACAAAGACACCCGCCGCTTGAATGAGGCCTTGAAGCGCTTTCCGCTGATCCCCTTCAGACTTTAACCACAATGTTTCAAGAATCTCATGGCATTCAAAAAAAAGTCCTTCGTTCCAGATAAGTATCACCTGGTGTTTCGGATCTTTGATTTGACCGGCGGTCGCCCGGTTCAAAACCTCGTCGTATCGCCTTACTCGGTCCTGAATATAGTCCATGCACGCATTGGGGATGGAAAGGTTTTTGAACGCGTCGGCCTCTTTTCGAACAGGTTCCAGATCCAGCTGCCCGAGGGCTGGTACGAAGGCTTCGGAAAGCCGGTTTCGAATGTCCCGGGAGGTTCGGTCGTTAAAAGGATCAAAATGCTGAACGGTTGGCATGGAAACGGGAGAAGTCATATCAGAATCCAATATCTTCATTGATGAGCACTACTTTGATGCGTTTCTTTGGAAAAGATTTTTCCGTGATGCACCAGGTGTTGCAGATTCTCTGGGGACTTTTACACTCTTCACAAATGGAGGTTTTCGCACAGGGTGTTTTCATGCCCAGGCGCATGGTATTGACCGGCGCCGCGTAATTTTTGATGCGAAACATGGCCTCATCCAGATTTACCGTCAGTTTGTTCCGGCCAAGAAGGATGATCACATGGCTGGGACCGAACGTAATGCCGCCGATACGGTTCCCGAGCATATCCAGGTTGACCAGTTGCCCCGATTCGGTGACGGCATTGGTGCCCGTCAGAAACAGATCCGTGAGAAGCGATTGGCGTCGCTGTTCCATCTTCTCTTTATCTGAAACCGACCGATCGAAGGTGTCGATTACCCGGTATGCATCATTTTCCTTGAAATAGTCGCACAGACCCGTCGCGAGAAGGGTTTTTGAGCCACCCCAGGAGACGCTTTTGATGTCGATTCCGGGAAGGATTTTCTGAACCACGACTGACTTTGCCTGGTCCGTGGAATCCGCCAGGTAGACCTCGAAATTATTGGCTTCAAGGGCGCTTTTGAGATTGTCGAGACGTTTTTGCCAGTAAGTAAGAATCGGATCGTTCATGATAAAGTTCCTCCGGTTGATGGATTGTTCGTGGATGGAAAATATCTAGTATCCTGTTCCTTACGACATTTCAATTCGAACTTGAATTTTACAGGATAATACCGCACATTTAAAGGGGGGCAGTTCACACAGGTGTTCTCGATTTAGTGGAACAGATTTCTTTTTCAAGGTTGCCGCCTTCCGAACCGATAATTGTTCCATGATCGCTCAGGAGGTGACATCCGGCATAAAGCACGATACACGAGCCGGTATTTACGGAGAAAAGGGTGCAATTTATGAATCTGCTGTTTTTAAGAACGAAACTTGCGGTGGCCCTGGGCGCCATTCTCCTGTTTGCCTTCGTGTCGACGAGCTATACGAACTACATGGTCACGAAACGATCCCTGCGCCACAGCGCTCTGAACGAAACCCTGCCCCTGATCGGTGACAGTGTATATTCGGAAATCCAGTCTCTCCTGATTGAACCCGTTCATGCCTCCTCCCTCATGGCCAACGATACCTTTCTTAAAGATTGGGTGCTCGCCGGGGAGGTTGATGTCGATCAGGTCCTGCGGTATTTGCGCGCCATTCGGGATAAATATGGATATTACAGCACCTTTCTGGTTTCCGACAAAACCCTCAATTATTATCATTACGACGGCGTTCTCAAACAGATCAGCCGCCAAAACGATCTCGACCGCTGGTTTTATACTTTCAAAGAAACCGATCGAAACGATATGCTCGACGTCGATTCCGACGAGGCTACAAACGGAACCTTGACCGTTTTTATCAACCATCGTCTCAAGGGGTATGGGAACGAGTTCCTTGGCGCAACAGGAATCGGGCTGAAAATAGAAGATTTGAGCCGGACCATCGCTTCGTTTCAGAATCTTTTCGGCCGTTCGATTTATCTGGTGAACTCCAATGGAGACGTGGAAATTCATTCCGATGAATCCCTGGTCAAGACGGCGAATATTCTGGACGAAGAGTGGTTCGGTGCATCCGGTAAGATAATTCTCTCAAACAAGAAGAATCCTAAAAGCTTTGAAATCCATCATGGTGAAGATGGGTGCTATGTGACAACGCGCTACTTCCCGGATTTCGAGTGGTTTCTGGTGGTGGAGCAGGACGAATCGAAAGGCCTTGCCGCGGCCCGTAAGGCCCTTCTGTACAATATTGCCGTCGGACTCGCCGCCACGGCCTTTGTTCTGATGATCATCTTATGGATTGTCAACAAGTTTCACCACCGCCTGGAGCTGCTGGCAAAAAAGGACGGTTTAACGGAACTGTACAACCGGCGCTATTTTCTGGAGCTTGCGGAACGGGAACTGGCCCTGGCCCAGCGGTATCAATATCCGGTCAGTCTGTTGCTTGCGGATGTCGATCATTTCAAACATATCAACGATACCTACGGTCATGAATCCGGAGATGCCGTGCTTCGGGCCTTGGCGGAGGTATTGAAAAGCACTGTCCGCGAGGTTGATGTCACGGGCCGAATCGGCGGTGAAGAATTCGTTATGCTGCTTCCCCGGACCGATGCTGAAAGCGCCCTTTCTACAGCGGAACGGGTGAGAGAAACCGTCCAGGCGATGGCGCTGTCTTCCAATGGTACGGCGATCCGAATGGGCGTCAGTATTGGTATGGCCGTATCGTCGTCGGGGGAGATGGATATTGCCGAACTGATGCGCCGGGCCGATCAGGCCATGTACCAAGCCAAAGAAAACGGCCGGAACCAGGTCCGGGCATACGAGCCGGTTCCCGGAGACAGTATCCCCTGATCGCCCCGTGGGATGAGTGCGCCGGCCATGGGGACTTCCTTGAAAGAATAGCGATGAACTCCCACAATAAACGTTCACTATAGAGAACAATCCTCCTGTTTGAAGGTTCGGTAATTAACGCGCTTTTTTCTTGACAAATGGCCATAAAAAGAGCGATTTTATTGTGGTCGTTCCGTGCGGAGATTTGTTCTTACGGGACAGGCATCCATAAAACAAGAGTATTTTATTGTTTTTATGGATTTTTCATGAATGCTAAAAGGGCATGGGTTGTTCAGGATACGCCCTGACAGATCAGCGGGTTTAAGTAAAATAGGCGTACCCCGCTGAACGAAATAGACCGGCCTCTCTGGAAAAGGGGCATAAGGAGACAAAGACATGAAGCACACCATCAATGTTACGGTAAACGGCACTGAATATTGTGTTGCCGTGGATTCCGGACGGACACTCAACGAACTGCTTCGCGAAGACCTGAATCTTACGGGTACGAAACAGGGATGCGGCACCGGAGACTGCGGGGCGTGTACGGTTATCTTAGACGGCCGGACCATTAACAGTTGCCTGACCCTGGCGGTGTTTGTGGACGGTAAGAAAGTCACGACAGTGGAAGGGTTGGCGGATTCCGGTGAGCAACTTCATCCAATCCAGGAAGCCTTCATAGAAAAGGGCGCCATTCAGTGCGGTTTCTGCACGCCGGGGATGGAGATGTCCGCCAGTTATCTGCTTGCGAACAATCCGAATCCCAGTGAAGCGGATATCCGGTCCGGCTTGTCCGGCAACCTTTGCCGTTGCACCGGTTACACAAAAATTGTGGATGCCGTTTTCCACGCCAGTAAAAAAATGGCTGCCGAACCAACAGGGGAGGATCTGTCATGAGCATCGGAAAATTCGACTCCTTCACACCCCATACTATAAAGGGGGATTTATTATGAGTATTGGAAAATTTGACTACCATGCACCCCGGAGCCTGGATGAGGCCCTCGAACTGTTGAAAAAGCATGGTTCCCGGGCAACGGTAATGGCCGGCGGAACGGACCTGATGGTTAAGATGCGTCTTCGGGCGATTGCCCCCGAGGTTATTGTCAATATCAAAGGAATAAAAGGTCTTGACGCTATTACGGTGGATTCCGAAAAGAATTTGACCATCGGTGCTACGGCTTTGCTTTCGGATGTGGCGGCCCACCCGGATATCAACACATACTATCCGGCGATTGCCGCTGCCGCGGGAGATACCGCCAATGTCCAGGTGCGGAATATGGGGACCGTAGTGGGAAACCTCTGCAACGCCTCGCCCTCGGCGGACAATGCCCCCACGCTGCTGGTCATGGGCGCCACTGTCCGGATTATCGGTCCCGCCGGGGAGAGAACGCTTCCCCTGGGCGACTTTTTCAAAGGCCCGGGGGCCACGGCCCTGGCGCCGGATGAAATCGTCACCGCTATCTCCGTGCCGGCGCCGCCCCCGAGTACCGGTGTGGTGTATAACAGCTTTTCCGGCCGGGGAAAACTGGACTGCTCCACGGTGGGCGTTGGTGTTTTAATGACAATAGGGGGTGATGTTTGCGAAAACGCCCGAATTGCCATCGGCGCCTGTGCGCCCATACCCATGTTTGCCGCGGCAGCCGAAAAGATGCTTATCGGACAGACGGTTGACGATGCTCTGTTGAGAACGGCGTCGAAAAAAGCGTCGCAGGAAACCAGCCCCATCAATGATGTGCGAGCAAGTGCGACCTACCGTCTGAGGGTGGTAGAGGTCCTGACATACAGAGTTTTGTTGGAAGCGTGTGCAATTGCAAAGCAAAATAAATAAGAGCCATTTTCAAAATGTTTTCCCGTCATGCGTGAAATGATGCGTAAAGCGAATCGGACAATATGAAACGTTTTGAAATTGGCTGAATAGGATTTAATTATGAAAAACTACACCATACTCGGAAAAGACATTCCTCGTGAGGACGCCCGGGCTAAAGCCACGGGTTCCGCCATGTATACCGATGACATGAAATTGCCGGGCATGCTCCACGGTGCTTTTTTGCGCAGCCCTCACCCCCATGCGCGCATTGTGAGTATCGATACAAGCCGTGCCGAGCGGCTTCCGGGCGTGAAATGCGTCATAACCGGGCAGGATTTGCCCAAGGTGACCTTCAGTAACTGGCGCCTGTATCCCGAGACCATGGACGAATTTGCCCTTGCCAATGACAAGGTCCGTTTCATCGGTGACGAGGTGGCGGCCGTTGCGGCGGTGGACAGGGATACGGCCATAGAAGCGACCAACCTGATCGATGTCGAATATGAAGAGCTTCCGGGTGTTTATGATGTGGACACCGCCATTGCCGACAGTGCGCCGGTATTGCATGAGCCCTCTCCCACCAACATCAGTGTTCACAGGAATATCGAATACGGTGACATTGAAAAAGGATTTGCCGAATCGGAATATATCCGGGAGGATGTCTTTACAGTCCACGCCGTCAGCCATGCTTATCTGGAACCTTGCGCTTCCCTGGCCGTCTATGATCCGGATGGCCGGATCACCCTGTGGACCTCTACACAGACGCCATATATTGTTCAATGCCTGCTGGCGTCGACCCTGGGTATGCGCGAAAACGACGTGCGGGTCATCAAGCCCCATGTCGGCGGCGGGTTTGGCGGAAAAATGGAGCTTCGCCCATGGGAGGTCTGTGCCTCGTTTATGGCTAAGAAGACCGGACGTCCGGTGAAGTTTACCTTGACCCGGGAAGATGAGCTGACCTTCGGCAGACGCCGTCATCCCATGAAAATCAGGTCCAAGGTCGGTTTCAAGAAGGACGGCACCCTGGTTGCCAAAGATCTGCATATTCTTCTCGATGGCGGGGCATACAACAGTATGGGGCCGACGGCCTGTTATCTCTCCGGAAATTTCGGGGCAATGCTCTATCGATATCCCAGTTACCGGTTCCTCGGCGAGCATGTCTATACCAACAAACCGCCGGCAGGGGCCATGCGGGGATTCGGCGCCCCCCAGACGCTTTTTGCCGCTGAAACCCAGATGAACATGGCCGCCGAGGAACTCGGCATCGATCCCATAGAATTGCGATTGAAAAACGCTATGGTTCCGGGTGATGAACTCCCTGGCGTTGCCACTATTTCGAGTTGCGGGCTTATCGAGTCCATTCAGGAAGTGGCCAAGATGT
>CAXXKH010000005.1:0-223293 GCA_963677545.2 Desulfobacterales bacterium
CAAACGCTGTCTGTATCTGACTTTTCAACTCCTGGAAATGGAAGTGCCGGTGGTACTTAACCTGAACATGATGGACATGGTGGAAAAACGCGGCATGCGGATTGACACGGATATGCTCTCAAGAAATTTGGGTATTCCCGTTGTACCCACCACCATCAGAACCGGCCGGGGCAAAAAAGCGCTCCTGGCCGCCATCAGTGACGCGGCCGGGGCGAAACGATCCGAATCCGGCTTTCAAATCAATTACGGTGAAATGGAGCCGACACTCGATTGGATTTCACGGCGACTTTCCGCCGATACTGCTCTGGGGATGCGCTATCCCGTCCGGTGGCTTGCCGTCAAACTGATGGAGGGGGACGCGGAAGCCCGGCGATTGATTCAGGCGCATCTCGCCGGCGGCGACGGTCTGCTGGCCGACATCGAAAAACGGAGAGAAGCGTTTGAAAACTATTTCGAGGATCCGCCCGAGGTGCATATCGCCAACCGTCGCTACCATAAAGCCGATGAGGTGACCCGAATCTGCATAACGCAAGTCCCGGGTAAAAAACGCCCCTTTTCGGACAGGATCGACCGGTTCGTATGTCACAAATTTATCGGGCCCGTCATCATGGTGGGCATCATCTGGCTTCTATATTATCTCGCTATTGTGCAGGGCTATAACGTCACCAATTACACCTGGCCGATTCTGGCCAAACTCAGGAGCCTGGTGGAGGCCATTACGCCTGCGCCCGGATTTATCGAAATCCCCCTGATCCGGGCGTTTGCTCTCTGGGTGACCGATTCGGTCAATGCGCTGCTCAATTATATTCCCATTTTCTTTATACTTTTCGGTCTCATTGCCATGCTGGAGGACTCGGGGTATATGCCCCGGATGGCCTTTATCATGGACCGGCTCTTTTCCCGGTTCGGGCTCCATGGCCAATCCACCCTGCCCATGGTGCTGGGCGGCATCTACGTGGGGGGATGCGCGGTGCCGGGGATCATGGCCTGCAAGGGAATTCCGGATGAAAGATCCCGTCTTGCCACCATTTTGATTATTCCCATGCTGAACTGCATGGCCAAGGTTCCCCTGTATGTCCTTTTGATCAATATCTATTTTGCTGCACACAAGGCCTGGGCCATGTTTTTTATCTCGACCATCAGCCTGCTGCTGGTGTTGCCGGTTTCCAAAATACTGACCCTGACGGTTCTCAGGGACAAGGAGACGGCGCCATTTGTGATGGAGATGCCGGCCTATCATCTTCCCACCCTTCGGGGCGTGCTGGGCCGGGCCCTCGAGCGGGTGTGGCTCTTTATCCGAAAGATCACCAGCATCGTATTGGCGGTGGCCATGGTGATTTTTGCACTGCTCCAATTCCCCGGTATCGATCAGGAGCGGATGGCCCATTATCAGGCTGAAAAAGAGACGGCCGTGAACACTTTTTTCAAAAAAATCGAAAATACTCCCTATGCCGAATCCCTGCGAGGCGACGCGCTCATGAACCTGGTGAATTACTGGGACGCTTACAAAAAAGAGAAGATGACCGTCAAGGGGGCGGATGCCTCCGCGGTCCTGAACGATACATTCAATGCCCGCAATCCGCTTTTTTTTCAGATCGTAACACCGGGGAAAGATAAATCGGCTAAAACCGTCAACCGGGCATTCAGGAAGTTGTTCAAGACCCGGAAGGGCCTGTTGCGCGAGATGCGAAAAGAGCGGATCGATAACAGCTTTCTCGGGGCCATGGGTCGATGGATCGAGCCCGTCACCCGATGGGCGGGATTCAACTGGCGGGTGAATGTATCCCTGCTTGCGGCGCTGGCGGCCAAGGAGAGCGCCGTGGCCACCATGGGCGCCCTTTATGAGCCGGAGGAAGAGGGCGAAGCTCTCGAGGAACGCATGGCCCGGGGAGAAACGGACTTCACACCTTTGCATGCCTTGGCTCTGATGCTCTTCATGGTCCTGTACCCGCCCTGCATGGCCGCGGCGATTGCAGTCAAACTGCAGGCTGGCGCCCTTAAGTGGATGCTTTTTTCTATCGGGTATCCCATGCTGCTGGGCCTGTTCGCCGCGACACTGGTGTATACGGGGGGACGAGCCCTCGGGTTTTCGGGGCTGCAGGCCATGGCCGTTTTTTATGGCCTCGCTCTGGCGTTTACGGTTTTTATGGGTCTCATAAAGGATAGAACACAATATAGATAGAGAATTATGGAGGGTTGTACGATGACAAAAAAGAACATTATTCTAATCGGTATTCTGGCGGTTGGCGTCCTCGCTTTTGGTCAGGCCTTTGCCCACACGCCCCTGTGCGCCTGTTACGACAACGGGGACGGTTCTATTACCTGCGAAGGCGGATTTTCCGACGGGTCGTCCGCGGCCGGCGTCCGGATGGTTGTCGAAGACAACGGCGGGAATGTGCTTCTGAAGGGTAAGATGGACGAGGACAGCGAGTTCATTTTTGACAAACCCGACGGTGTCTACACGGTGGTTTTCGATGCCGGGGAAGGCCATGTCGTCGAGATCGACGGCAAGGAAATTGTAGAATAGCTCAGCCAATTTCAAAACGTCCCGTTTTGGCCGATCCCCGGGAGGGCGATCCACTTTGGGTTTGATCCCTCTTGTGCAGGAAAAACGTTTTGAAAATGGCTCAGTTGTTAAAAAAAAATGGGCATCATATCCTGTTTTTGCCTGATGATTCGGCGGTGCGCTCATCGTTTTTACACGAGGCCGCCGAATCATCACGCTGATATCAGAAACGGGGAGTCAAGGATGTCGTGGTTACTCCTCCGGATTGGCCGGTTTTGCCGGAACGGTGCATATTATAAGAAATGCAAGGAGCGACATAATACCGCCGAGCCAGAAGATGCTGCGCAGGCTGCTTTCCAGCGAGTAGCGGATTGCATCCACTGTCTGTTGAAACAGTTGCGGGCTGACGGCGTCTATAGCCTGGAAAGTCTCTCTGAGATTTGTCATGGCGGATTCCGACAGAAGCGCCTGGGGATCATCCAGGATAACCATCGTCCTGTCATCCACGACATCATGAATTCCTTCCGGCAGGGATTCGGAGAGGGCTTTGGCATAGGAGACATTCATCGTCGATCCGAGGATCGCGGGAGCAATTGCATTTCCCATCATGAGAAAAAAAAAGATGGCTCCCATCGCTACCCCCATCAGTCTTTTGGGGACTGCATTCTGGACGACAATGGTGTTGATTGTCGGAATGACGCCGTATCCCATCCCGGCCAGAAGTCCCACTACAAGGCTCCAGCCGACAGGGGTACCTGCATTGAAAAAAATCAGTCCAAACATACTTGCGGTGAGGGTCCCGTATCCGACGAGATACATCCATTTGAAGCGACCGGATTTGGCGACCATGTATCCGATAGGTATTCCCATGAACGCCGCCAAAAAGCCGAAGGGGATTGTGATAAATCCGCTCCGCGTTGTGCTGAGGCTTTGAACGCCTTGCAGAAACATTGGGAAGTACATCATAATTCCCATCGTTCCGAAGGAAGAGAAAAAGGTGGCGACGGCGACGGATCTGAATGTGCGGTTGCGGAGCACGGCGAGATCCAGGACGGGTTCCGTCGCTCCGGATTCAATCCGCAGGAATACAACCCAGAAGACCACGGACAGGGCAAGCAGGCCGACTATCTGTACGGAGAGCCAGGGGTAGGTGGTTCCCGCAAAGGAGAAACAGATGATAGTTGTCGAAGACGCAAGGGCAGCCCAGATACAGCCTTTGATATCGATTTTTCGACTTGAATCACGGTTTTTGAAGGAAGGAACACCTATCGGCACGGTAACCAGACAGACCGCTAGCAACGGGAGTGTCAGCCAGAACAGGTAGCGCCAGCTAAGCGTATCCACAATAAAGCCGCCCAGAACGGGACCGGTCAGGGTGAATATGCCGAGGGGAATATTCAGCAGACCAACCCATTTGCCACGCTCTTCAGGGGGAAACAAATCCCCGATGACGGCAAAGGTCAGCGGCATCATCGCACCCACCCCCAGGGCGACAATCGCACTGGCTACAATCAGGAATATGAAGTTCGGGCTGAGGGCGCTCAGAACAGTTCCGACAAAGGCCGAAATCAGGGCGATCATCAGCATGATGCGCCGTCCGTACATATCGGAAAACTTACCGAAAATAATCGTAACCAAAGCCATGATAAGGAAGGGAATGGATACGGACCATCCGTAGAGGGCCATACCATCCAGCGCGGCCGCAATCTTCGGTCTGGCGATGTTCAATGACTGAACAGAGTAAGCCATCGTTCCATACACCGCAAATGCCGCCACTAGACCCCATATAATCTGTTTTTTGGAAAACTGATATTCTGCAGACTGGACATCCTCCTGGGCCATTTGATTCTCCTCTCTCCTCCATCAGACCGGGTTAATGACTTCGCTTGAGAGCCGGTTTCAAAATGCTCTATTTTGACCGTTCTCCGGATCCGGATTGAACCCCAATCCTCGAAATCCCGATAGAATCGGGATGATCGCGGTTGGGATTATCCCCACCTTGAGCTTGTCTAAAATGAGATGTGTTGAAAGCGGCTCCCGGGAAGCACTTTATATAAAAACGCCAACAAAAAAAGAGCCTTGTAGATATGTCAACTACCCGGTGGCATGTCAAGTGAAAATACGCCGGATATCAGGCTACCCGCATTTGACCATGGCACCGATGTTTAATAGATGAACATCGAACATCCAACATCGAACGTCCAATGTCGAATTAGGTATTCTGCCGATTTTAATTTCCTTTGAAAAATGGTGGCGCGAAGCGATCTCCACATTCAAAATTGGACGTTGGACGTTCGATGTTCGACGTTCATTTTCTAAAAATCTGCTATAGAGCCTTATGTCATGATGTCTGTTTTTATATCATCCCATTCATCTCCACTGCATAACCACTGAAACGCATACCGGCGCTGAAACAAAACGCCATATACGAGATCTTCGGGCATTTCGCCTTCCTGGGACGTCTGCCGGGCAGCGTCGTAAAGTTTGGCGATACGGTCCTCCTCCGCACGAAGCACCGGTTCCGGTCGAAGTTCCGCGGAGGAGATGAATGCGTCAACTTCATTAATGAGCTCCGGCATGATTTCGTCGACCAGCTTGATATTATCGCAGGTGCCGATCGGTAAGCCAAGGCTGGGAACCTTCTGAATCGTCCATAACAGGGCCCATTGCGCCTCTTGCAGCCATTGGGTGTTTTCCCGGTCTCTGGCCAGTAATTTGCCTGGTTTGCTGGAAAGGAGGAAATCCTGTTCACGCGGTGACACATATTGCCAGAGGTTCTCTTTTTTTAGCCACTCGACTATATTTTCGCGCTCAATTCCATAGCTGGCCGCGGCAATGGTATGAAGAACAATCACGCGGACAGCAACTTCCCTGGCGGTTCGTTTATACGGTTTATCACTGTTCTCGTCCTCTAAAGGCGGCAAGATATCCATTGTGTCTATTCCGAGAGATTCGGCCCATTCCATTGTTTTTATCATTACATTTTTCTCCAGAGATTATGGTCAACCACTATCAGTGCTTATTCAAACGATGAGCAATCCTTCTGATGGCTACAGTAGCTTTTTTCCCATCTTGTTGTCTATTCATAAATTCATTAATCCCGGGTGAATGACAACGCAGACCAATTTTTTCTTGACTTGCTTTTGTGCAGTTGTCATACGCTGCTATAAGCAGCTCCCTGTCTGTTCTTTATAAATTACCGCGGAACTAATTTCATATTAAAGGCATAAGGAAAAAAGGAGCCCCCATGACGCTTAAACTCTCTAACAGGTTGATTGTGATACTGGCTATATTGATTGGTGTTGCCGCTTGCAGTTCGACGACTCCGGTTACAACCGTGGTTGAGGTAACCGGCGGCACGATTGAAGGTGTCGCGGCAGATGACATTATTGCCTTCAAGGGCATCCCTTTTGCCGCACCGCCGGTGGGTGATCTGCGATGGAAATCGCCGCAGCCCGTCATTCCGTGGGAGGGTGTGAAGAAGGCGGACAAATTCGCTCCCGGCCCGATGCAGGATACGGCATTCGGTGCTGCACTGGGCGGTCCCCAGGAGATCAGCGAAGACTGCCTTTATCTGAATGTCTGGACCGGTGCAAAGACGACGATCGAAAAACGTCCCGTCATGGTCTGGATCTATGGCGGTGGATTCGGCATCGGCATGACCAGTTCACCTGCTTATGATGGCGCCAACCTGGCCGGGAAGGGCGTCGTGCTGGTCAGTGTTGCCTACCGTGTCGGCCCCATGGGTTTTCTGGCTCATCCGGAACTCAGCCGGGAAAGCGGTAAAGGATCCGGCGCCTACGGTATCCAGGACCAGATCGCGGGCCTGCGGTGGGTGAAGGAAAACATTGCGAAGTTTGGCGGCGATCCTTCGAGGGTGACTATCTTCGGCGAGTCCGCCGGCGGCATTTCCGTCAGCATGCTGACAGCATCCCCCATGGCGAAGGGACTGTTTCATCGCGCAATTTCCGAGAGCGGCGGGTCCATGTCGCCTCCCAGGATGAGTCTCGAGGAAGCTGAAGCCCAGGGAAAGGCCTACCTGGAAAATCTCGGCGCCGACAGTATTGCGGCCGCCCGTGCCCTCAGCGCGGAAGAGATTCAGAAAGATACCAAGGGTATGGGCGCTTTCTGGCCGGCCCCCGATGGTGAAACGGTTGCGGAAAAGCAGTATGAACTGTTCGAATCCGGCATGTTCAACGACACACCGATTCTGGCCGGCACGAATTCGAATGAGGGGGGACTGTTTGTAACCCGGCCGATTACGAGTGAAGGATTCGAAGAGATGATACGCAGCCAGTATGCGGCAGGAGCGGAAGAATTGCTTCGGGCATACCCGCATGCCACTGATGAAGAGGCGGCTCAATCCGCAAAGGATATCATGCGTGATTCCGCTTTCGCCTGGCCGACCTGGGCCTGGGCGACGCTGCAAACGAGGATGGGGAAGAACAAAGCCTTTGTTTACTACTTCGATCACCGCACTCCCATGTCACCGGAGGGCGCCAACCACGCCGCCGAGATTCCCTTTGTATTCCGCAACCTGGGTGGAGAGGGTGCAATAGGTGCTGCATCCGACGGGCCGGAGGAAAAAGCCCTGTCCGATCTGATGAGTTCTTACTGGGTCAATTTCGCCGCGAACGGCGATCCAAATGGTGAGGGATTGCCGGAGTGGCCGGCGTTTGATGAAAAGGGTCAGATGGTGATGTACTTCGATGGCGAATCCGGCGCAAAAAAGCATCCGAATCTCGACAAAATCATGGCGTTCGATGCTTATTTTGAAAAGATTAGAGAACAAAAGAAAACGGAAAAATAGTTATTCTTTTGGTAATTGGCATTAATATGCTTTTTTAAAAAAATATAAAGTTATCGCGCGCAGGGACGCAGAGAACGACTTAAAAAAGGCTGAGAAATATAGTTTCTGTTTTTGAAGAAACTAAACTATATCACTCCGTCTTGATATGTTGTTTCGGTTTTGTATTTCTCTGCGTCTCCGCGGCCCTGCGCGAGGACCACTTTTAAATATCGATAGTCAGCATGCCATTCTGCATGGACAAGCCGAGTGATATTTCGATCAATGGTAGAAGGAAATTTTGAACCCGCTTACAGGGGTCAGTTCATCAGGGTCGGAATAAGAACGTAATGATCGGTCTTGCCGATACGCTGGACATAGCCTTTTTTAGGCGCCAGCCTGCCGGTTTCCTGGTTTTTCATGTGGTAGTAAATCCATCCGAAGCCCTTGGATCGGACGAGATCGATCATCTCCCTTACGAAGTACTTCCCGTGGCCGTCTTTCAGGTCGTAGTCGTTCACTCCGACAACGCTGTGATTCCGGGGGTTTGCCAGGACTTTTCCCTGCAGGTCGTTGAGGATAACGAACAGCTCGGCTTTTCCGGTTGTAAAACGACCGTTGGGATCGTTGAAGATCGCGGCGGCCTGCTTGATACCAGCTTCATCGGCGAAGGCAATCGCATTTTTCGCCAGCGTTTTGGCCTTGTCCGAAGAGTTCATGTTGTAGGTGAAGATGGACATCACCGACGCCAGCTCATCGGCGTTTGCAGCGTTATTTTGTGTCTCTCCGCTGATTTCGGACACGGCAATATTGATTTGTTCGATTCCGTTGGACTGTTCCTGTGAGGCTTCCGCTATCTCACCGATCAGATTTACTACGTTCATGGAGCTGTCCGTAATTTCCTTGAAGGCGTCATTAGCCGTGCCCACCAGTTCGCCTCCGTGCCGGACTTTTTTAACGATGTCCTCCATCAACTCGGAGGTATTTTTAGCGGCTGTGGCTGCTCTGAGTGCCAGGTTCCTGACTTCATCGGCCACCACGGCGAATCCGGCGCCGGCCTCTCCGGCCCGGGCGGCTTCAACGGCCGCATTGAGTGCCAACAGGTTGGTCTGAAAAGCGATTTCATCGATGGTCTTGACGATTTTCTGGGTCTCTTCACTTGCCTGGCCGATATCGGTCATCGATTCGGTCAGCTGGTCCATCGATTCATTGGCTTTCTGGATGATTCCTTTCGTGGTTTGCATCAGCCCGTTTGCCTGGTTGGCGTTACCGGCATTTTGCCGTGTCATCGATGTCATCTCTTCCAGGGACGACGATGTCTCCTCCAGGGAGGCGGACTGGTCCGATGTGGATCTGGCCAGGTTTTTAGAGGCCGTTACCGATTGACTGACGACTTCGGACATCAGAAGCCGCATGGAATCAATGGCGTGGGCGAGGTCACCGACTTCACCATTCAGGTTTACAGGAACTTCCGTCGAAAGGTCGCCTTTTGCAATTTCTTTGACGCTTGCGTTGATTTTATGAAGCGGTGTGACGGCCAGTCTCGCGGTCAGCAGGCTGATGGTGATAACCGCCGCACAAACAATGCCGATGACGATCGAGACAATATTTGCACTCACGCCTGAATGAATGGCGATTGCTATTCCTATCATCGCCAAAACGGAAATTGCCGGGGCTAAGAGAAGTCGGTAAAACAATGCTAAGTGTTTGAGGATCGTTTCCATTTTTCCACTCTCCCGCTGTACATCAACCTGCTGTACATCGATAAACCACCGTTACATGAAAGTGCTCGATACCATTTTCCCGGCTTGTGCAAATGTTATCGGTCAGTTAAGTGAAAACTTTATAGAAGGATAAAAACTTATTAATTCAGCCAATTTCAAAACGGCTCATTTTGACCGATCTCCAGGCGGGCGATCCGCTTTGGGCTTGATCCCGCTTGTGCCGGGAAAACGTTTTGAAAATGGCTCAATTTATCGGTTTTTTCAGCGGTGTGTTGTTTTGAGGTCGTTGGCGGAAGCCAGTGGTTTCGCCAGTGACGAAACCACTGACTCGTGCGGTATCTATGAACAGCCGCATCCGGAGGGGGTACTGCATCCTGACTCGCAGCCGCAGCCGCAGCCTGCCTGGGGCTGGGCGGATGTATCGCTGATGCCCACTATCTCTATCTCAAAGGTCAGAGACTCACCGGCCAGGGGGTGGTTGAGGTCCAGGGTGATTTTTTCATCGGTTACCTGAGCAATCTGGGCCGGAATCTGCTGCCCGGTCGAAGCCGTCAGGGCGACGACCTGGCCTACTTCGGGGGTTATTTCGGGCGGTACATCTTTTCTGTCAAACTCCTGGGTTCGACTCTCATCCCGCTCTCCATAGGCCTCTTCCGGTGTAAGCGTGAACGTCTTTTTCTCATTCACGGCCATTCCCTGAAGCGCTTTTTCAAATCCGGGGATCATTTGCCCCGTGCCCATGTGCACCTCCAGGGGATCGCGTTCCTTGCTGGTATCAAAGACCTGCCCGTTTTGAAGCGTTCCGGTGTACTCGACACTGACAAATTTTCCGTCTCCAGCTTTTTCCATGATATCTCCTTGTTGGTTGTTGGCCGCCGCGTATCTACGGCGAACATTTTAAAATAACCTATGCATGATCCACTTTATGTCAAGCCGTTTTCAGAGATATCGCTGAAGGCCGTGCAGGGCGGCGCCGTGGGCGCCAAGCATGTCCGGGTTTTCGGGGATGACGGGTGCGGAGGAGAGATTTTCCGATAGGAGATGGACGACACAGGGATTTCGTGCCACACCGCCCGCGAAAATCAATGGAAGCGTAAGTCCCACGCGTTTAAGCATGGCAGCCGTACGCTGAACGATGGCGGCATGAAGTCCCCGCGCAATGCTTTTGGGATCATGTCCCTGGGCCATGAGAGAAACGGCCTCGGTTTCGGCAAACACCGTGCACATCCGGTTGATGGAGAGCGCTTCGGTTCCGTCCATGGCATAGGGACCGAATTCCGGAACCGGCAATTGAAATACATTCGCCATATGTTCCAGAAACTTGCCGGTGCCTGCCGCACACCGGTCGTTCATTTCGAATTTCGTGACCTTGCCGCCGGCGGCAAGGGAGATCACTTTGGTATCCTGCCCGCCGATATCCAGAATGGTGCGTGCCTCGGGGTACAGTCTGCTTGTCCCCAACGCATATGCCTTGATTTCGGTGATGGTATCGACCGGCGCCCTCATATCCGTTTCCGCAATAAGATTCCGGCCGTAACCGGTGGCGACGATATGGTCTGGGGTATAGCCGTCGATCAGTTTTCTCACCTGGTCGATGGGCTGGAAAGTGGTTGCGGTCTTCTCCTGATGAACGACACGACCGTCTTCCATAAGGACCAGTTCGATGGACCTTGAACCGATATCGAGACCCGCGATCATTTCTGTTCGACCATTTCCACGAATGCCTCCACCCGTGTTTTCAACTGCGCCGCATCTTCCATGCTGTAATCGGTCTCGATGGAAAGCATGGGGATACCCGTTTCCTGCAGGGCCGATTCGACTTTGAACGTCTCGTGCCCGTAAGGCTGGCAGAACATCAGGGTATAGTGAATGACGCCGTCCACACCGAGTTCCCGGGCCATACCGGTGATGTTATCCAGTCGTTCCGCGTTCGGAGTAAAACAGGCGCAGTCGATTTTCATGTACCGGTCGCATATGGCATCGATCATCTCTTCCAGGGTTTCGCCCGATTCGTCCACGAGATCCCGGGTGTTCCGGGTGCCGATGCAGGATTCTTCACCCACCACCACCGCGCCGGCGCTTTCGATGATAAACGGCAGCTTCCAGTTGGGGACCGCCATGGGACAGCCGGAGAGCATGAGCCGGGGTGTTTTAGGATCGATGATGCCTTCTTTTTTGGCGATGCGTTCTTCGAGTTCATCGCAGAGTTTGTTGATGCTCTGTGTGAAGCGAACCGGGTCGTCATAGAAGCTGACCTGGTTGATAAGGAGCACATCTCTTCCGGAAATGGGAGTGGGGACGGCGGCCCGGAGTTTGTTCAGCCGCTGCAGGGCCCGGCGGCGGTCATTGATGATTCGAATGGCTTTTTTCAGATCGTCGGCGGTAATTGCTTTTCCGGTAAGTTCCTCCAGCCTGTCCTTGTAGCGAAGCACTTCCGCTTTCCACAGGGCCCGGTCCGGGGTGTTTTTCTGCTGGGGCACCTCCATAACATACATGGGGACGTGCTCGCTGAAACTTTCGTACGCTTTCTTCTTTCCATCGCAGGTGGTCTCGCCCACAACCAGATCGCAGGACTCGGTGTAAGGACAGATCCGCGCCAGCTTGAATCCGATAAAGGATTTGATCAACGCACAGGTATTTCGGGGAACCAGTTTTTCAGCGGCTTCCTGGCCGACTTCGGCGCCCGCGCACAATCCCACCTGGACGGCATTTGCAGCGAGGGTGAGTTCTTCAGGCACAAAGACACAGAAAGTGCCCACCACTTTTTTACCCTCGGCCTTGGCATCCTGGAGTTCCTTGATTCGAAGGCCGTGGACCTCCGACAGAACGAAGTCGAGATATTCCATCCCTTTGAGACGGCCGTCCTGGGACATATAAATATCCCCATAAAATTTGCCGAGAACCTCGAGAAGTCCATCATGGGCAGGCAGGTCCAGATCAAGCTTTTCCCACATTTCATGGTATTTTTCGGTAGTCATACGAATTCCTTTTTGTTTGTTTGTTTGTTTGTATGTATTTGTTTAAATTAAAGAATCGTACATCTTTTCAGGCCGGCGCCGTGGGCTGGCAACTGGTTGCTTTAAAAATTGACCACCTTATCAGCAAGCTGCAGTGCCGTCACAATGTCCAGCATATTGGTGGTTTCTCCCACCTGTTTTTTATCCATAAGATCGAAATGTGTCAGACAGGTGCCGCAGACCAGAATCTTGATTCCGGACGCGTCAAGCGCCTGGAGATCAGGGAGCATTTCGGATGCCTCGATGGCGAGTTTTACACCGCCGTTAACAAGAACCAACCGCCAAAGGGATGGCCCCATCTCTTTCAGGGTCTTGATGAAACTGATCATCAGCTTGCTGCCCAGTTCATCGTCTCCATGTCCGACGCAGTCCGAGGTGACCATGACCATTATTTTTTCCGTTTCGTCATCCCCGGTGTCGGGAATCGATTTTTCATCGGTGACGTCCGGGTCTCCCTGGCCGGTGATATAGAAGTCTCCATCTTTTTCCGTGACGGAAACAGCGTAGTTCTTGGACCCAAGGAAACGGGATACGTTTTCCCTGGCGGCTTCGTTGTCCACGATGATCGTAAGACTGGCGGCGTTTTCCTTCTCAATTGCGTCTTTGGTCTGAAGCACCGGAGCGGGGCAGGCAAGTCCTCTTGCATCGACTGTTTTCATTCGGATTTTCCTCTTGTTATCTTATTGTCAGGGAAATGAATAACAGAGTCTCAAAAATAGGGTCAAATTGCTAATTTCGATGCGTTTGCATGGTCTGGATTGGGTATTTCTATGGCGTCAATTTCAAAACGCAACGGTTTAAATGATAAAATCAGGTTTCAGGTGTCTGGTGTCAGGTGTCAGTTGTCATACGTCACCTACCGTAATCGTAGTTCCTGACACCCGAAACCTGACACCGTTAACTTTCCCAATGGAGTGTTTTCGAATTGGCTCTATTGATTTGCTACTTTTGTCCAACCGCCTTGAAAAACGTATAGCAGAAAACGCCGTCTTCTTCCGCTGTTCTGTATAGCGCCCGGATCCCGTCGTCAAAGGTCGCTTCGTCGATGAGGCCGGATTCAATGGAAGTTCCTCGGACACCTTCGATCATCGCCGTGAACGTATTCTTCGTGAAACCTTCTACCAGCGACGGTTTGCTTGAGTCAACGTAAACCATTCTCGGTGATACCCGAGGCGAGTTAAAGCCTGCCGTATTTAGTAGTGGATAAAGCGCCCTGCCGATATTGGCATCCCCTCCGTTTCGTTTCTGCAGCTCGACCTGACATTGAATCGCCTTGTGCGCGGCGGGGTTGTCGGGGTAGAAATAGGTCGATCCGTGGTCTCCCTCTATTACGGTCATTGAACCGCCATCCTTGAGAAGATTTTTAAGGCGATCAAGCGCTATATCCGGGCGCGACAGATGCTCAAGAACGAAACAGACAAAAATGTGATCGAACGACTCCGGTTCGAAAGCGAGGTTGAAGATATCGCCCTGTTGGAAGGTGACATTTGTGTGGCCGGCGGATGTCACTTTTTTTTCGGCCTCAATAATGGAGTCCCCGGAAATATCGACCGAGGTGATATGTGCGTGCGGACTGTTCCGGGCCAGGGTTATGGTCTGCGCACCGACACCGCATCCGGCTTCAAGCACGCGGCTTCCCGCGGGATATGACGTGTCGGAGTGCAGCAATTCAACCAGGGTAGATGCTTGATCCTGAAGACGGATGTTTTCTCTCTCATGATAGCCGTGAACGTATTCCATATTGAAAGCCTCAAATCGCAGGGGTCGGACCAGGTTTGGTCCGACCTTGTTCATCATCAACTAATGCTATTCCACAGGAGCGGGGCCGAAGGAACGGTTAAACAGGTGGTGGAGGGCCTGCCGGCCGTCATCGGAGAGATTGCGGGTACCGGTGCCGACAAATGTATCCGAGGTGATTACCGGGGTACTTTCGACCCACCGGTTCTCCTCCCAGGAAAACCATTTTTTTTGTTCCTGGTCATAGACACTCAGCGGCCGGTTAAATAGTTTCGCCAGCTCTACCCCCCAGCCGGTTCCCCCTTTCACTGTGTTGTCCTCCTGGATCCAGCCCACCGCGATCACATGATAGCCGTTGTTGACCATGTGAAAAATGGACTGAATAACCTTTCGGATCTTATCCGTCCGGGAATAGGTGCGTTTCATCCGTTTGGACACGATTTCCATGCTGACATCGCCTTTTTGCAGCTCTTCCTGCTCAAGTACCCGGATGCCCCGGGTCCTCTCGGGATTGTGCCCCTCAAACGATATATTCACCTCTTTCATGCTCCAGGTCTCGGCAAGCTTGCCGAATTCCGCCTCGGTTCCCTTGTGGCCTCCGCTGTATAGTGTTATCTGCGATATTTCGGTCATCCTTATAATCTCCTGAATTTGTTTTAGTATGGTACCATTTTGAAAACATATCCCACCGTGGTCCGGCAGGCGTGAGCTGTTAAGATAAGACGGATTTTCGGTATTTCAACTCCGATCGATATATTTATTTCAACTTTATTGACATGGGGTATTACTTTCTGTAGATAATCAATAAAATGTAATTGAAAGAGTGAGCTGGATGAACTTACACTATAAATTCGAAAACCTGATGATGATGTCCATGATGCGCCCCCGAGGTGTGCCCATGGCGTGATTGTCATTGATATTTGATTCATCGACGCCTCGGGCATAAGCGCCCGGGGCGTTTTTTTTGTAATTTGCTCTACTATCCGAAAATCCTGAAACACCGGAAGATTAGTCAGTACATGCAATTTAATCCCATCCGCCATAAGATCGAGTGCTATACCCACCCGTCGGATTCATGCCTATGGATAATGGTTGGGCTCCCTCCGGAGCCGACCCTCTGATCAATACAGAAGAGTGACAACAACCATTAAAAAATCGGAGGCATATCAATGTCAAAGACCATTTCGGAGATCAATGAGAAGGTTCGTTCGGGAAAGGCAGTTGTGTTCACCGCCGAGGAAATTATCGATGTGGTGCGTAAAAAAGGAGTGCCTAAAACCGCAAGGGAGGTGGATGTGGTGACAACCGGGACATTCAGCCCCATGTGTTCGTCCGGCGCGTTTCTCAATATCAAACAGACGAAGGAGAAAATGAAATTCGGAGGCGGTATCGTCACGCTCAACGGTGTCCCCGCATACGCGGGAATTGCGGCGGCGGATATTTATCTGGGTGCCGCGGCGATGCCGGAGGAAGATCCAGGGAATGCCAACGGGAAACCGGGAAAATTCAGATATGGCGGCGCCCATGTCATCCAGGAGCTGGTTGCGGGGAAAAAGGTGACTTTAAAAGCCCTTGGCTACGGAACGGATTGCTATCCCAAAAAGCACAGGAAACAGGAAATCGGGCTGGAAGAGATGAACGATGCATTTCTGTTCAACCCCCGAAACTGCCACCAGAACTACAATGTGGCGGTGAATATTTCAAATAAGCCTGTCTACACCTACCTGGGAAAGCTGAAGCCCAATATCGGCAATGCCGGTTACTGCAGCGCAGGCCAGCTTTCGCCTCTTTTCAATGACCCGCATTACCGTACCATCGGCATCGGCACACGGGTATTCATCGGCGGCGCCCAGGGGTATGTGGCCTGGCCCGGCACTCAGCATAATCCCGCCGCGTCGAGGCTGGAAAACGGTACGCCCCGGACTCCTGCCGGGACCCTGGCCCTTGTCGGCGATATTCGCCGGATGAGCACCGAATGGCTGCGGGCTGTCTCTTTTACAGGATATGGGGCAACGTTAAGTCTGGCGGTGGGGATTCCCATACCCATTTTAGATGAGGCGGTCGTGCAGTCGGTTTCTGTAACGGATGCTGAGATCAAGGCGCCCATTGTTGATTACGGCTGCTTTTATCCGCGGGGAGAGGGCAATGCGACGCTTGGCGAGGCGACCTATGCCCAACTCAAATCCGGGAGCATTCGGATCGGGGGAAAAGATGTCCCCACCGGTTCATTCTCCAGCTATCTCCTTGCCCGGAAGGTCGCGGGGCATCTCAAGGGGCTTATTGAACACGGAGATTTTCTGCTTTCCGAAGCCCAGGCTTCGCTGCCGGGAGCCGTGGAAGATAAGGAGGCCGCCGCATGAAAAATATCGGGGAAGAGATTCGGCGTCTCGAGGATCGTTGCACCAGTTGCACGGCATGCATTCCCCATTGTCCCACCCGGGCACTGGATGTGGATAGAAAGTCGTGGCAGGTATCCTTCGATGCGAAGAAGTGTGTGGTCTGCCTCTCCTGCCTGGAGGTATGTATCTATAAGGCGATGTTGGGTTCATTTCCTTGAAAACCACCATAGAACTTTATAAAATCCAAATGCGGTTATTCTTTAGGCTGATGGCCCGAAGCTTGATTAGATGATATCGTTGCGATAAAGAAAAAAGAGTGAAGCATTTTGACATGAACTCAAACAAAAGGCCGGCCTTGATTTAGCAATGGCCGAAGCTTTTGGTGCTGAGAAAAAAAGGGGTAATTAGGATATGTCACTATTGATCGTTGATGAATCGAAATGCAAACAGGATGGCATCTGTGCGGAAATCTGTCCGTCCCGGATTATAGGGATGGGGGGAAAAGATAAATACCCGAGAATCCCGGAGCGTCTTGAAGTTGGTTGTATCCAGTGTGGACATTGTGTTTCCGTGTGTCCTCACGGCGCACTGGATCATCGGCGGGTGTCGTCGGCATCCTGCCCGCCCATCGATTCCGCCCTTACTATCGATGAAAATCAGGCCGAGCAGTTCCTTCGTTCGCGCCGGTCGATCCGCGTGTTCAGGGATCAGGCGGTGGAGAAGGAAAAAATTCAGCGGCTCATCGAGATCGCTCGGTGTGCACCGACAGCGGGCAATTCACAGCCCGTTTCGTGGCGGGTAGTGACCGACAGGCAAACCCTTGAACGGACCGCCGACCTGACGGCGGAATTTCTTCAAAATGCAATCGATACCCGGCCGAAGGGCGACTATCCGGTCTATTATCCCGCCATGGTGAAGGGGCATAAGGCGGGCCTGGATCCCATTATCCGGCGGGCGCCGGTGCTTCTGGTCGCTTCCACCCCGGAAATGCGATCCAACGGTACGGTGGATATTTCGCTCGCCTTTTCCTACCTGGAGTTGATGGCGCCGACCATCGGGCTTGGTACCTGCTGGGCGGGGCTGGTTTATTCGGCCCTGTTCAATGATGCTCGGGTAAGAGAACTGTTGGGGCTTCCCGAAGATGCCGCCCACTTCTATTCCATGTTGCTGGGATATCCGAAGTATAAATTCCAGCGGCTGCCTACGCGACGATCACCAAAAATCGATTGGGGGTAGGACCAGGGCGATTGCGTGTAGGTTAAAATGGAGGGTGTTTATAGGGAGGAGTGCCTAAAGTGTCTAAAGTTCTGGAGTCGTTTCACTCCACCTTTTCAAATCAGACAGGCAGAATACCACAACTTTAGGCACTATAGGCATTTTAGCGCACTTTAGGCCCTTGCCTTCATCAGCCAGCACGCTATAAAAATCAATTATTTGATTACTTGCGATTGCTTTGGGGGTAGGATGCCAATGGCATTGTCTCACTCTCGAATGCTTTTTGGGTCGGTTTCAAAGCCGGCATGCGAGGGTAAAGGTCGGTTCCCTGCCGGTCCGGTCTTCATACTTGATCTGTTCCTTCAGGTAGCTTTTCCGGGTGGGCAGGACCGCACGCGACAGGTCCAGCCCGCGGGTGATGGGCTTTTTTTTGCCTTCCGGCGAGTAATTCAATACGGTGAATGTTCCCTTGTTGGTGATGTCTCCTTCAGCCGGCCCGAAACGCCGTATGGCTTTTACGGTAACCTCCACCACAAGGGTCGTGCTCCCCACAAAAACCACTTTGGCGGTCATTTCCGCAAGGTCGGTTAAATGGAGGGGTTTCAGGAAGAGGACATCTTCCATCGCGATGGTTACCATCCGTATGTTTCCCGTGAACTGACGCGCCGTTGCCAGGGCAAGCTCCTCCATGAGCACAACCGTGTCACCACCGAATACGATACCGAGTTGGTTTGCGTTTCTGGGCAGAAACCGTCTGCGGATATCCAGGACGGTTCCCGATGGCGGGAGATAGCTGACCCTCGGAGAGTAATCCTTTAGACGATCTTTTGGGATCCGTTCCAACCGATCGATGCCGGCGAGGCTTTTTTTCCGTTCCGCCAGCATACAGGACCTTTCTTCGGCGACGGATTTCTTCTCAAGGTCCGCTTCCGTCCGGTATGTCAGGCTCGGTATGGTTTTATTGGGCTTTCCGTTTTCGTGGATTGCCACCATGGTGATGAAGCCGCCCCGCATGGGGGTGGTTTTTATCTCCGTGGGCGATTTGACCAGACCGGTAACCTCCACCACGATGGAGGAGCGTCCCACCTGGATGACGGTCGTGTCAAACCGGACGTAATCCCGGTGTCGAATGAAATCGAGCAGTTCGATTCGGTCAAAGGCAAGGGTCACCAGATGGGTTTCGGCATGCCGAAAGGCTGCATCGGCCGCGGCGATATCCATCATATGAAAGAGCTTGCCGGCGGTCATCCGTTGCCCGATAAGACTTTCATCTCCAACGATTTCAGCGATATAGCTTTTTGAGTCGGCGGGTGTTTTCAATTCTCTTTTTCCATGCGGCTCAAAATTTTCTTCTGTTATGCATCTGTTTGAAGTCGATGTACTGCACTCGACCTTTCTCATTGATAAGAGACGTCAACAGCCAGCTGACGAGGCTGATCAGAAGCGACCCGAGGAGGGCGGTCCAGAATCCGTCCACCACAAATCCTGAAATAACGCCGGATACCATCATCAGCAACAGGGCGTTGATGACAAACGTGAAGAGCCCCAGGCTGAGGATTGTGATGGGAAGTGTGAGAATGAACAGGATCGGTCTGAAAAAAGCGTTGAGAATTCCCAGAATGGCCGCAGCGAAAAATGCGGAGAGAAAGCCGCTGATAGAAATACCGTTTACCAGGTAGGCGGTGACCATTATCGAGACGGTGGAAATGAGCCACCGGATAAGAATACCGTTCATGTTTTTCCCTAATAAAACGATTGAACCACAAAGACACAAAGAACACAAAGGGTATAAAAACCAATTTGGTTCTTTCGCCGGAAGATAATTCTAGCTACTGGCCAATTGGTAATATGTCAAGGTAAATTGCTTCCATCCGGCTTGCTTGACAGGACTTGTATTGGTGGCTATTAGGGGGGGCGGGGCCGGCGAACGGCGAACGGCGAACGGCGAACGGCGAACGGCGAACGGCTGACGACCAATGGCCAATGACCAGTGACCAATGACCAGTGACCAATGACCAGTGACCAATGACCAATGACCAGTGACCAATGACCAATGACCAATGACCAATAACCTACAACCGGAAACGAATGGCTAAGAAAAAATACTATACAGTGGTAAAAGGGCGGCAGACGGGTATTTTTGATAAATGGTTCGGCCCGGGAGGTGCATGGGAGCAAGTGAGCGGATATGCCGGGGCGCGTTTCAAAGGATTTCCTGATCGGAAAGAGGCTGAGGCTTGGCTTTCCGGCGGGTGGAAAAGCGCCGCCGGGACACCTCCCGCCGGGAAATCCCCGGCACCCGAAAAGAAGGCGAGTAAAAACGCTCCGGTATCGAAGGATGCGGTCGTTGTCTATACCGACGGCGGAAGTCTCGGCAATCCCGGCCCGGGGGGATACGGTGTCGTGATGCTCCATAAAGGCAAACGGAAGGAGCTTTCGGGGGCCTTTCGGCTGACCACCAACAACCGCATGGAGATGACGGCCTGCATCGTGGCGCTCAGGGAACTCGAGACGCCCTCATCGGTTATCATGCACTGCGACTCAAAATATGTGGTGGACGGGATCATGAAGGGGTGGGCGGTGAAGTGGCGATCCAGGGGGTGGATGCGGACCAAGACGGAAAAGGCCAAAAACGCGGACCTGTGGAAAGAGCTGCTGGCGCTGTGCGAAAATCACCATGTCGAATTCAGGTGGGTCAAGGGGCATGCCGGCATCGAGGAGAACGAGCGATGCGATTTCCTGGTGAACCGTGAGCAGGCCAAACCGGACCTTCCGGCGGATGAAGTATATGAAAAAGAAATTGCGGGGCGGGGATAAGGGATTCATCGCTTCCGCCCAAAAAAGTAGTAAAAAGATACAATGACAGTGCTCCGGTTACCGATGGTTATTGACATTCTCCCATGCCGAACACGGAACCGATAAAACACCCGCCGCCGGAGGTGGTTCCCGGGTGTACGGCCGCCTCCACCTCAACGGTACAGGTGTCGGTGGTTTCCACTCCATCCGTGTCCGTAACGGTAAGGCTGAAGGTAAGGGAGTCTCCCGCTTCGCTTACTTCCGGCGCGGTAAAGGTGGGCTGTACCGAGTTATTGTCCGATAGCGTCACCACGGGCCCGTCGGTCTGCTCCCAGGAATAAGAAGCGATGTTGTCGTCCGGATCATTCGATCCACTGGCGTCAAGGCTCACCAGGTCGCCTTCCGTCACGATCTGATCTCCCCCGGCATCGGCCAAGGGGGGCTCGTTTTCAGGAGTGACTGTCACGATGACGGTGTTTACGGCCCACTCTCCGAAGGAATCCGTGACGGTAAGCCGGAATGTCAGGGCCGCACCCGCCCCGTCCACTACCGGCGCGATAAAGGAGGGGGATGCCGATGTGCTGTCCGACAGGGGCACGGACGGCCCGTCGGTCTGCTCCCAGAGATAGGAGACAATGCCGTCGTCCGGATCGGTTGATGCGGCGGCGTCGAGGGTCACTATATCGCCTTCGGTTACCACCTGGTCTTCTCCGGCATCGGCCATGGGGGGCTCGTTTTCAGGAGTGACCGCCACGATGACGGTGTCCACGGAACTCTTCCCGAAGGTGTCCGTGACGGTGAGCCGGAATGTCAGGGCCGTACCCGCCCCGTTCACTTCCGGCGCAATGAAAGAGGGTTTTGTCAAGGTATCATCCGACAGTATCACGGACGGCCCGTCGGTCTGTTCCCAGAAACAGGAAGCGATACCGTCGTCCGGATCGCTTGAAGCGCCGGCATCGAGGGTCACCAGATCGCCTTCCGTCACCGTCTGATCCTCCCCGGCGTCGGCCACGGGGGGCTTGTTTTCGGGAAGGACCGTCACGATGCAGTAATCCGCATCATAATTTCCCGCCATATCCTCGACATAGAGTTCGAAGAACAGGGATACTCCGCCGGGGCCGTCCACTTCCGGCGCCGTGAAAGTGGGTTGCGCTGCCATATCATCCGACAGCGCCACCTCCATATCGTCGTTGAGTTGATACCACTCGAAATAATCGATGCTGTCATCCGGATCCGTTGAACCGCCTGCGTCGAGGGTTACCAGGTCGCCTGTCACCACCGTCTGATCTTCCCCGGCATCGGCCACGGGCGGGTCGTTTACAGCACCCAGGACAATCACGTCGCAGGTGTCCGTGAAGGTCGATCCCTGTGAGTCTGTAACGGTGAGCATGAATGTGAGGGTAACACTGCCCTTCTCTACTTCAGGCGCCGTAAAGTATGCATAATCCGTATTCTCGTCCTGAAGGGCTACCGGAGGTCCGCCGGTCTGCTTCCATTGATAGACGGGCGCGTCGTTCGTAATCCTGGAGCCGGAGCCGTCCAGGTTGACCTCATCGCCGCTGTCCACCACCTGATCCTCCCCGGCATCGGCCGCGTCGGGCAGGATCGTTACAGTGCAGGAGTCCGTGATGTCTCTCCCCTCTGCGTCCATGACGGTGAGCGTGAAGGTGAGGGCAACACTGTTTCCCTCCGCCCTCGGCGCCGTAAAGGACGCTTGCGCTGAACCGTCGTTCGCCAGGGTCACTGAAGGCCCGCCGGTCTGCTCCCACTTGTAGGCGGGCTCGCCGTTCGCAACCCTGGAGCCGGAACCGTCCAGAATGACTTCGTCGCCGCCGGCAACCGTCTGATCCGCCCCGGCCCTGGCAAAGATATGAGCGCCGCATACGAGACAGATATCATCCAGGGCGACATCCGCGCCCGGCCCCGAATCCGTATACCTGAACGCGATTCGATAGGCGCCGTCATAGCCGCTCAGGTCGAAAACGCTTTCGGCCCACGCGTCGGTTTCGACCCAGTCGTCATCCGCCAGTCCCAGCAAAATATCGTCGACTGTGCCCGCGTCCCATTCCCCCTTGACCAACCAGACCTGAAGATCGAAATTGGTATCGGGCGCGCCGCCGCCCGGGACCGGGTTTCCCCGTGACAGAAAACTCAGGGATTGGGGACTGCCGCATTTGGGACTGATCAGCACCTCGTCCTGACCCGAATCGGGCGAATCGAGGCATTTGGCGTAATGGTTGTCGTACAATTCATCATTGAAGGACCAGGTTTCCACGGAAAGCGTGGAGATGATTGCCCACCATTCCAGCAGCAGTCCGGACTGGCTGAATGCTTCGTAGATATCACAGGGCGCGATCTTGGAAATGGTATCGCAAAAGTGAAACAGATCGATGCTTGCCTCATAGTCGTATGGCCGGATCTGCTGCCGGACGGCTTCGACCCACGAACCGTTCATGGAATCGGAAAATTCCGCCAGCAGTTCATCCCAGAGGGTATCGCCCGGGAAATCGATGACATTTGCATCGTAGTCGGGAGCGATACTTTCGTTGATCGGAAAATAGATTGCGAGACCATGGGAGTTCTCATACTTGTCGGTATGGGTCTCCGCGGTCACCGCCGCTGATATTCCCTCCATCACCGACCGGGCGGCATCCTGGATGTCGAGCTTGTCCGGAACAGTCCAGTCGGTTTGCAGCGTATCCGCAAAGCGGCTGATCCGTTCGCCAAGGGAACCGATGGCCGTGAGATCGATGGCCGAAAGTGTTACGTCGTCATATATTTTTCCATAATATTCGCCGAATCGGTTTACGATGGCAGCCCCCAGTGCGTCCGGCCTCATGGACGGATTGGCGGCAAGATCCGCCAGCAATGTGTCATAGGGCCAGCCGCCGCCGGGTTCGCTTGCTTCGGAGCCGACCATTATCCCTGCCCCCGAGTTCCTGAGTTCGTACGCCACCTCGATCATCCCCATCAGGCAGGCATCGAATCCGATGAGATCCATCTCCGCGTCGGCCGAGGCCAGGGCCGTCCGGACCTCCTGCATGTTGAGCGGGTCTCCGTCGTCGGTGTCATCCCAGCAGACCTCTTTCACCGTTTTGAGCTGCGTTTCCGCGGCGGCCCGGCGACTCCGCCATCCGCCCCCGTGGTCCCACAGAACGAGCGCATAGCGGTCGGCGGGATACTCGGCAACACCCCAGTTGACAAATGCCGTCAGGCTGTCCGGATCGCCCATGTTGCACTCCCCCAGGTCCTCCACCTGGTTTGTTTCGACCGGGGTCATGCCGGGCGTGATATGAAATCTTTTGCAGGTCTGCCAGTCTCCGTAGCGGGAGTCGTATCCGTCGATTCGATCGAACTGGACAACGATGTCGATACGCCTGTCGCTTCCCACCTCAGCCATCTCCAGGAAATCATCGATCCCGTAATCCTCCAGGTCGTTGTCGGCGCTCATGTAGACCATAAAGGTCCAGTCGGCGGCTGAGGCGGCGCCTGTCCAGAGCACCGTGGCGAAAAAAAAGAGAATGAGTCCCTTGAAGAGAGGGGTAAGCTTTTTCATTTTCGAAACACTCCTGATTCCTGTGCTGCTCTATTATCTGCTTTTCTCGGCGTCATTCCGCGGCCGGCGAAACGCACGCTTATCTTATCGGCTCCCCGACCGGCATCTTGAAAGGAAGCGGCCGTTTCCGTGGGATCGAAGCGCTACTGCGCCTCCGGGATGACGACGTTCTCGATCCGAATGTACGGCACGGATTTATCATTCAGTCTCACGGTGCCCAGAACTTCCAGGGGGCGCCCGATATCCCGGTAGGGATCCAGCCCTCCCGGGGGCGACCCGGCGACATAAATTGCACCCGTGTCATCCCCGATGGCCCAGTCGCTTCGGGTGATTCCGGGCGGCGTTGCCTGACCCCGCCAGCCCTGGAAACGCCCCCGCAGCAGAACCTTTCGGCCTTCGTAGTGATTCGGATGTTCCCGGATTTTTCCGATGGCGGTCTCCCGGTGTTCCCGACCGGTTACGGGCGCTTTTTCCGCCTGAAGGACGTCCGGACGCCCCGGGCACTCTTCGGCCAGACCGCATCCGCCCGTCAGAAGGCAGACCGTCAGGACGGCGGCGGATATGAATCCATGATAATAAGCCATTTCAAACTCCTTTTTTTAAACAGGGCGACCTCCTGCCGGTGGATGGTTAGAACCTGTAATCCGTCTCCCAGTAGAACTCCGTTGCACTGTCCCTGCCTGTGCGGCTGAATGCCTTTCCCGGGGCGATCAGGCCGCCGTAAAAAGAAAAACTGAGTCGCTTGTCATACATATATTTCAGGGTTGCCTGGTAGTAATCACCGAAGTCGTCGTCGACGCCGGCATAGGTTTCGTCAAATGTCAGCATGCCCCAGGAGACACGGCCGGACAGGTTTTTCATGAGGTTTGCCCGGACGCCGAGGCTCATCATTCGAAAATTGGAAAACGGCGCTTCCAGGTAGGTGGAACTGAGTTTGTCGTGATCGTAAATGGTGTTGAGTACGTTTTGCTCTTCAGGGAGGTTCACATAGGTCCAGGCCAGAAGGTCTCCATAGATGCCGCCCCAGCCGCCGTAGAAGAGGTCCCACCCCTCGTTCGTTTCGGTTTCCGGATCATCTCCGCTCAGGTAGACATATTCGCCGAAGAGCCGGGGGGCCATGGAAAGTCCTTTGAAGGTGTATCCCACATCGAATTTGGCGCCCCATGCCTCCTGGTCCACATCCCGAAGAGCATCTCCGGCCTGATAGGCCGCTTCGAGGGAATAATCGAATCCGGTTTTCGGTTTATCCGATACCCGGGCGCCCAGCATCCAGATATCCTTCCCGAGTGTCTCATCCCTTCGATTGAGAAGATAGGTTTCGAATTTTCCGACAATTGGCCTCTCGTTTGCCGTCAGATATAATCCCGTGAGGGTAATGTCGTCGTTGCTGAGGTTGTCCCGGTTGTTTTCCTCGTCCTGCATGTAGAGGATATCCAGCGTGACGGTTTCGGCAGGGCGCCAGGAGGCCTTCATCCCGTCGAAATACATACTGCTGGACGCGAACTGGGAGTTCCCGTCAAAGAGGACAAACCCGCCGCCATACATCAGGTCCTGGCGCCCCAGGGTCAGATCCACGGGTAGATCGAACACATTCCGGACATTGATATAGGCATTGTCCAGGAAAGTCTTGTTTCCGGCATTGTCAAGTTCCCGGCCGTACTTTCCGGTCACACCGTTTCCATAGGTCTGGTTGGTGATTCGAAGTACGGCGGTGACATCATCGGTCGCTTCGATAGTGGTTTTAAGGCTTCCAAAGGTCCGAAATACATTCCACTGGTCCCATTTCCGGTTGTCGTCAAAGCTCCAGAGGTTGCTCAGGTCGTACCCCCTGAAACGCACCTGGCCGTTCAGGGTGATTCTATCGGTCCAATGGGTTCTGGTGGATGATGGTTCAGCTTCGCTGCTATCGGAAGCTTGTTTCTGTTTTAAATCGGCAACCTCCTCCTGAAGGTTTTTAAGGGCTCGACTCATCTCCATTATCTGTTGTTCAAGTTCGGCCACCCTGTCTGAATTTTCATCAGCCGCTGCTCCGCCGGAGAGGCCTATCATTACGGCGAGTGTAAATGCCGCCAACTTCTTCATTACTACTACCTTTCACTTCTATTTCGCTCATTTTTCTTAATCTCTATTTCAATCGGAATGCCAAGCACGGCGATTACGATCGTGTTTCCCTTGTCAAAGACACGCGGTTTGCCACAAAAGTAACCATAAGTCAAAAAAAACCTTTTTTTGTGAGTGGTTTTGGGTTGCATTTGGAAGGGGGTGGATTGGATGTCGGTACTGATGGAGGTATCAGGTGTCAGGGGAGTAATTGAATTGAGGCCGATTAATCTCTTTGGGGGTAACCTTGTAACCCATCGATTTTACGCGCATTGTCAAAAAATACCCGCCACCGGGGTTTCGCAGTCCGGGCACCGGCCCTGACGGAGGCGATTCTCGTTTACCGTGAATCCCCTTCGGTCTATCAGCATCGCGCCGCATTCATTGCAAAAGGTGCTCTCCCCGGGCAGACCCCAGACGTTTCCTGTATATACGTATTTCAATCCGGCGATGAGACCGATTTCCCTGGCCTTGAGAAGGGTGTCCACGTCAGTGGCCGGGCGATCGGTGAGTTTGTAAGTAGGATGGAACCGGCTGATGTGCCAGGGAGTGTCCGGACCCAGGGAGGACGCGAGAAACCGGGCAAGGGATTCCAACTCATCCGGGTCGGTATTGAGTCCCGGGATCAGGAGTGTTGTTACCTCCACCAGGATGCCACGCTGTTTCATTCCTATGAGGGTCTCTTTGACGGGCGCAAGCTTTGCGCTGCACTGCCGGCGATAGAATTTGTCGGAGTAGCTCTTCAGGTCGACATTTGCGGCATCCAGAAAGGGTGCGATTTTTTCCAGGGCTTCGGCGGTCATATATCCGTTTGTGACAAATACGTTTTTTATCCCCTGTTGTTTCGCCAGTTTGGCCGTATCGAAGGCGGTCTCGAAAAAAATTGTCGGTTCGGTATAGGTGTAGGCGATGGTTTTACACCCCCTGGCGACTGCGTCCGAAACGATAGCTTCAGGGGGCGTCTGTGTCCCCATGATCAAACCATCCTTCTCTTCCGGCATCTGGGCAATATCGGCATTCTGGCAGAACCGGCATTTGAAATTACATCCCACCGTGGCGATGGAATAGGACAGGCTTCCGGGATAGAGATGAAACAGCGGTTTTTTTTCGATGGGATCCACGCTTCGGGCAATGAGCTTGCCGTAGTTCAACGTGTGGAGGACTCCCTCCCGGTTTTCACGGACCTTGCAAATGCCGCGTCCCGTGGGAGGGATTACGCATCGGTGCGCACAAAGCCGGCACCGTACCTTGTTGTCTTCCAGGGATTCGTAAAGGAAGGCTTCCATTGTGTTATCCTATCAGTGCATTCGTTCCTTGTTTCGCTGCTTTTGTCATAGAAAGGTTGTTCTATACGCATCCTCTCACGCCCTGCTGTTTGGCCACATACGTCATGGTGAGGGGCCTTGTCCTGAACCGGGGGGTCAGGGACACCACCACACCGAAATACATGCTTACGGGAATTTGCTGGATCAGGGGGACCAGCATCAGTTTTTCCGAAATTTTTCGGGAAGGCTGGGGGACCCCCCATAGGGTCTGCCATGTAATCGGCACATTCCCGGCCAGGTCCCGGATCATTTTTTTTAGTCTTTTGACACTGAGAAAACACGCGTGATGACAAAAAGGCGTGGGCAGGTCACCGAGTCTGCTTTTATCGGCGCTGAATGCATGCCGGTTGACGAGCCCGATGAATACCCTGTCTTTTGTGACCCGAAACGCCTCTTCCAGTGCTTTTTGCGGTTCGTCCACAAATTCAAGGGTTTTGATCAGGCATGAATAGTGGAACGTGTTGTCGTCGAACGGCAGGTCCTCGGCCACACCGCGATGCATATCGGCCCGATGTCCGAGGCAGGTGGCGGCAATGTCCAGCATATAGGGAGACGGGTCCAGTCCCGTCACTTCCAGGCCGGCGTCAAGGAAGGCCTTCAAGCAGATGCCAAGGCCGCAGCCGATATCCAGCACACTTCTTCCGCGCATGGGATCAAGTAGTTCGAGCGTCAACCTGATCTCGCGGTCGATGGCTGACCGGTATTGCGGTTGGTCACACCACTTTTCATAGGCTTTTGTGGCATTGAAGTCGAACACGTAACCCATGTTCAGGAATTTATAGGAACTAACCCGGTTTTTCAAGGGGAATAAGCGGATTAAATATCGAACAGCTTGCAGGTATTGTCCCACAAAATTTCCGAGAGTACCTCCGGGTCCTCTTCCCGAACCTCCGCAAGCCGGAGCAGGACCGACAGAACGAAAGCGGGCTCGTTTCTCCGGACTTTATTTTTTATAGGCGCCGGGGTCAGGTATGGCGCGTCGGTTTCGATGAGCAGCCGATCCGCGGGAATGTCCAGAACGAGTTTTCTCAAGTTCTTTCCCCGGGAGGCAATGGTCAGGATTCCGGTGATACCGATCAGGAGCCCAAGGGACAGGTACTGCTGGAGTTCCTCCCGCGTACCACTGAAGCAGTGGACCACGCCCCGTCGGGCAGGATCGGGATGTTCCTTCAAGAGTTCCAGGAAACGGCCGTTCGTATCCCGTTCATGAAAAATGAGGGGCAGTCCGAGAGCGTCTGCAGTCTCCAGTTGTTCGATGAAAACGCGTTCCTGCACGTCTCTCGGCGAGTACATGCGGTTGAAATCAAGCCCGATTTCCCCCCACGCCTTGACCTTCCGGTGTTTCGCAAGGGTTTTCAGTGTTGCCAGGGTGTCCGTATCGCACTGTGCCGCATCGTGGGGATGGACTCCCACCGAGGCGAAGATCTCTTCATGTGTCTCAGCTAAGCGAATCGCTGCCCGGCAGCTTTCGATATCTATACCGGCGATCATAATGGCCCGGCCGCCCGCGTCTCTGAACCGGGCAAGGACCGCATCCCTGTCCTTTGAGTATGACTTGTCGTCCAAATGGCAATGGCTGTCTGCGAATATCACTATTTGTTTCCTTTTATCAGTAACACGAAACCGATTGTCATCCCCTGAAACGGATATGACTCGAAAAATTCAATCAGCCGATACCATTACTTAGTAATTGACGCAACTGTTTTGAAGTTTGTTTGAGGGTGAGATGACCTTTGTCATTTCTCTAATTCTTTCTTGACCGCTTTCCCAAGGCTTTCGAGATCGAAAGGTTTCTTGACATATTCACCCGCCCCCAGTTTTTGCGTGGCCACGACATCTTCGGTTTCCGAGTATCCGCTGATGATTACGGCTTTCTGTCCGGGGTGGATTTTCACCAATTGCTCGTAGGTTTCTCTGCCACTGATTCCAGGAGACATGATCATATCAAGCAGTACGAGGTCTACCTTGTTGTTTTTCAGGTATTCTATTGCTTTTTCCCCGCTCGAGACGTCTACAAACCTGTATCTCAGAATATCCAGCATTCGGCAGGATATTTCTCTCTGACTCCGGACGTCATCCACGACAAGGATTACTTCACCGTTCCCTTTTATCTCATCCAATGAAATCGACGATATTTTACTACTTGGTTCTTCTCGTGTTATGGGGAAATACAATTCAAATTTTGTTCCACGTTTATCGCTTTTTACATCGATATATCCATCATGATCCTGTACGGTATTCCATACAACCGTCAGGCCCAAACCGGTACCGCTTATACCCATTACTTTTTTTGTGAAAAACGGTTCGAATATCCTGTCCAGGTTTTCCGAGGCTATTCCGGGGCCGTTATCCAGCACGGTCAGCACGACGTACTCTCCTGCTTTGACATCTTCATATCTACTGATAGGCGTATCGACGTACCGGTTATTGGTGGAGACAGTTACATGACCATAATCTTCAATTGCTTCCGAAGCGTTTGACACAAGATTCATGACCACTTTTTTAATGTGAATTGACGACCCGCTTATTTTAAACAAATCATCGCTCAAGGAAGTCCTGAAGTCAACATTCGGATGACGTTTTTTTAAATTAGAAAATTCAGGCGATAGCATGTATTCACCAACAACGTCGTTCAGATCCAGAGGCTCTTTGATGATAGCTGCCCCGCGGGCGATTGTGAGCAGATCCTGAACAATTGCGACCGCTTTATTCCCTGACTCCCGTATGGTTTTAATCGGCTTCCTCAGGTTGCTGCCTTCTGGTAAATCCATGAGGAGTAATTCGGGATAACTGACGATTCCGGACAGTACATTATTTAGATCATGTGCCACACTACCGGCGAGGAGTCCCAGGGATTCCATTTTTTTGGACCTTGCGAGTTTTTCTTCACTCTTTTTTAGAATTTCCTCCGATTTTTTCCTTTCGGTGATATCGAAAACCAGAGAAAGGATTACCGCTCGACCTTCAAGCATTAACTTGGTCAGGTGCACTTCACTCTCAAATATCGATCCGTCTTTTCGCTGTGAAAGTGATTCAATGGTGAATGATGCGCCCGGTTCAATATCTTCCCATAATTTTCTTACGTTATAATGAGCCCCAAATCCGGGGCCCGCTGTCTCCATAACCGTAAGATTCATTAGCTCTTCTCTCGAATATCCCCTGGTGGTGCAGGACTCTTCGTTCACGATCAGGTGTCGTCCTTCAAGATCATGCACCGAGACACCGCATGGCAGGTTCTCAAGTACAGTCCTGAATCTTTCTTCACTTTCTTTCAATGCAACTCTCGCCTGTTTGCGTTCGGAAATATCGAGTATAACGGCAATCACCGCCGGACGCCCCTGAAGCACGACCGATTTCAAATGTACTTCGGAGTCGTATGACACCCCGTCTTTTCTGTGCTTTTCTGATTCAAAGGTTGTCGTCTTGCCCGTTTCGATGAGATGCCCCCAGATTTCTCGGGCAATATCAATATTAAAGGACTCCGTTTCAATTTCCTGGACAGTCTTGTTGAGCAGCTCATCCCTTGAATATCCGCTTGATCTGCATGCTTCATCATTTACATTCAGATGGTTGCCTTCCAGATCGTGCACATAAACACTGGCAGGCAAGTTTTCCAAAACGACGCGAAACAGCTCTTCACTTTCCTTAAGCGCCTTTTCCGCAATATCTCTGCTTTGAATTTCTTTTTCCATCTGCTGTTTTGCCTGATGCAATTCCTGTGTGCGGTTCGTCAGATTTTCGATTGATACCGCCATGGAATTATATAAGCGGCCAAGGCATCCAACGAGGATAAGCGTAAAACATACATATACGGATGAAGTAGTTAACCAGATCGGCAATGCCGATGAAAAATCATTCGGGTTATAACCTAATTGCAAGACGCCGGTGCCATACAGAGCCGCTGCAATGACCAGTATTATCAGGTTGAAGACGGTAAATACAATTCCAAGTCTCGCGCCATAAAAAATTGTTACAAGGATACTAGTGAATATTAAATAAGCAACTCCGGATCCTGAGATTCCCCACTCCAATATTGAAGAGACCCCGATTATTAAAGAACATCCTATTACGAATAAGGTTTTGGTTTGGGTGGGGATTTTTTTGCGATAAATTGCAATTACGACCCATAAGAGGTAAACACCGATATGCATTGCAAGGGTTATTGCCCCCCCAACCATATAATAGCGGAAGAATGAGAAAAATAGAATCGGTGCGCCAAGTACGGCAATCCGACTCAGAATAGCATTTAACAACTCATTTCTGATATCCTGAAAACTTTCATGGTCGGAGTTAAATATTCCATCTGAATTCTTTGAAATCACCTCTTTAATACCCATGCTGTTTAGCCCCTTTATGCATTTTAAAGCTTTTTTTAAAAATGACAGCGCGCTGTTTGAGCAGGTGTAAAGAAACAAAAACTATCGACAGTTATCAACAGGAGAATAAATGACGGTGATCACTTGCTGTTAATAAATATGCCAGGATTACGATAGGTTGTCAAGGTGCAAAGGGTGTGTCTCAACCAGGGCTCAGGATTGGGTGGTGGAAGCTTCCTGGCCTGAACATAGGCGATTTCCCGTTGTTTGATCAAGCCATGCGCAAGAGTATGGCAAAGGTGTTGATGGGAGGGATGAAGCTCGTCACGATGCTTAATATCGAATCCGGATTGCGCGAGATTGGAAACCAGAGGATACACGGTATCATGAGTATAAGCGACAGGGGCATCATGAGTCCCTGTGCCTCTTTTATATCGTTGACCGCGGATCCCACGGCCATCATGAGCGAGCCCATTACCAGATAGGTGATCACGAAGAAAATAAAAAGATAGAAAATCAGGGAAAAGTCGAGGAGGCCGGCCAGGGCGAAGAAGGTGAGCAGGAAAAGGCCCATCACGATATACAGTCCCATACCGATCAGGGCGGCGGCCATCCGGCCGATCAGTTTGCCCGCCATCAACTCCATCGGGGATACCGCGGAGAGAAGTACTTCTCACCCGGATCGATTTCTCTTCAACCATCGTGTTCAGCAGTTGTCCTCCGCCCGCCATTACGCTCGAAAACAGCAAAAAACCGAAAATCATCGGCAGAAACGTATTGAACCCCGCCACTGCTTTTCGCTGATCCGTTCGGGTTACCGTCACCGATTTTACCGAGGGGACATCTAAAACCGATCCGGTTCTTGGCTTCCAGTGCAGACCGATAATTTAAAACCGAGATTTCACCTGAGTCCGGAAACAGAATCGACATGATCAAGCGGATCGTCGATGTCTTTCCCGCGCCGTTAGGACCGATAAAACCATATAAACCACCGCACGGGATTACAAAATCCATGTTTTTGACCGCCGTGACCGGTCCGAATGTTTTCGTTACGTTTTTCAGTTCAACCGCAGCATCCACAATCCGCTTGCTTTTTTTGAGGGTTGTTAGGTTCCAGGCCTTGTTTCCGGTGGTGATATCGAATGAAATTAAAATTGAGGCCTAATGCCTGGAGGCGAATATATTCCAAAATTACGATGGGTTGTCAAGAATAACAGACCGAATTGAAAAAATGTCAAATCAACTTGACATCGAATCGATTCATATGTAAGGTTGATTTTACATTTATTATCGCGGAAAGGTTTTTGAGGTAGTGGTGCCATGGTCAATATCGGGTCCCAATTCAAAATAAAAAATAACATAAATGCACTGAGAACTCAGAAGAAGATGACCCAGCAGGCATTGGCCGATGCGGTGTCGGTTACGAGGGCTACGATCAATGCCATGGAAAAGGGCGCTTACAATCCTTCTTTAGAGCTGGCCTTCAGGCTCGCGCGTTTTTTTGAAGTGGATATCCAGTCTGTTTTTTTTGTGGAGGATTCGGATGAAGATATTTAAAAAAATAGTGATAAATTTCGTGTTTTATGCTTCTCCTCTGGTCTTGATCTGCTATCTGTTTCTCGGCTTGGTTGAAACCAGAATTACCACAAGCTTCAGCAGTCTCGAATTCTGGGCCTGTCTCCCTATCCTCATATGGACACCCGTCACCTTCTTTCTGACAATATCGATGTTCTTCTCCAGGAAGCTCAGGAACACTGTATTGGCAAGACTTTCGGGGATGAAGGAACGGGACGAACGGGAAGTCCAGATTGCAGGGAATGCTCTGAAATCAACGTATCTAACGACGGTGACACTCCTCCTTTTTCTTTTATTTGTTTCTCTTTTTTACATCCATATCGGGAAAAAGCCGATCAGCGGTATTGAGCCGGATGAGCCTCCGATCGAGATAGGCTTAAAGCTCCAATTTCATCTGATCGATGCAAATACTGTCATCACACAAAAGCAGGGGTTTGAGAAGTACTTCGAGATGAATGATCTGCCGATATCGTCATCCACACTTATTCTTATACTGCTGCTATGGCAGATATTCTCTTACCGACATGTCAGCAGGAGGTCTTTTAAATTATCCGAAATGGATATCGATTGTTAGGCCGGCTTATTTCTTAAACAAAACAGAATTATAGGTCTCAAAATATAGTGCCTTGATGAAGTGGATCAACGCATTACACGGGATACCTTTATCCAAATTTAAAGAAAAGATAATTATAAATAATACGATATAAAATCAGTTTGTTATGATTAAGTGCAATAGGGAGGCAAGTTGAAACGTTTTTTATTTTTAACACTAGCAAGCCATTTTCAAAACGACGTTCAGCCACGCAGCAGCGCGATAAAGCAACACAAAAAATGGTCGATAAGAGATGTTTTGAAATTGGCTGTAGTATTGTCCTTTTTCTTTCCGTCAGAGAGTTTTTGCCAGGAATCCTTGCGGGTGGCCCTGTTCCCCTTTGAGATTGTTTCGGAAAAGGACCTTTCTTACCTCCAACAGGAAATTCCGAAAATTATCAAATCCCGTTTCGAAGGGGTGGAGATTCCAACGGAAATTTTAGATGCACCGGTGGATTCAAGTGAGGAGAGCCTGAGAAACGCAGCCATCGGCAATACATGCACCCACGCACTCTGGGGGAAACTGGTATGGGAAGGGGACCGGTTCACCCTGTCGGCCTCCTTGATGGAAACGGCCTTCATCGGACCGCCCCGGGAATTTACCGCCGCCGGAGAAAGCATCGAAAACCTGCTCGGCGCTGTTCAGAAACTGTCGGACGACATAAGGGAAGCCCTGGTTCCCCGGGAATTCATCGCGGACATTCAGGTGGAAGGCAATGCCAGGATCGAAGATGAGGCCATCAAGCGAATCATCTCCACCCGGCCCGGAGATGAATACATTCCCCAGATACTTTCCAGAGATCTGAAGTCGGTCTACAACATGGGGTATTTCGATGATATTCGCATCGAGGCGGCGGACAGCACCGAGGGAAAGGTCATCACCTTCCACGTCAAGGAAAAACCCACGGTCAAATACATCGATTTCAAGGGAAACGACCGCATAAAGACCGAAAAACTCGTGGAAAACGTCGAAATCCACCCCCGGCGCGATCCTGAACATATTCAATATCCGGAAAAACATTCAGCGAATCGAGCTTCAATATCAGGAGAAGAACTTCCACTCCGCGAAGGTTTCCTACGAAACCAAGGACCTGGGGAACAACCAGGTCTCCCTGATCTTCGTGATCGACGAGGGCAAAAAGGTCCGCATCAAGGAACTCAAGATCGTCGGGAACAAAGCCTATTCGGACAGGAAGTTGAAAAAAATCATGAAAACATCCGAAAAAGGATTCTTTTCATGGCTCACCTCTTCCGGTGATTACAAGGAAGAGGATATGGAGCGGGACATGGCCATGCTGGATGCCTTTTATCAGAACAACGGCTATATGATGGTGCGGATCGGCGATCCCGAGGTTGAAACGCGGGACGGCTGGTTCTATATCACCATCAAGATCGACGAGGGGCTTCGCTATAAAGTGGGCAACGTGGACGTGGCCGGCGACCTGATTCTGCCGAAAGAGGAACTGGTCAAACCGTTCAACCTGCCCAAAGAAAAATATTTCAACCGGGATGTTCTGCGGGAAGACATCCTCGCCCTCACGGACCTCTACTCGGACCACGGGTATGCCTTTGCGGATGTCCAGCCCAAGGTTCGGCAGGACGCCGAAGATCAACGGGTGAATCTCACCCTGGAAATAACCAAAGGCGAGCAGGTATATTTTGACAGGATCAATATTTCCGGGAACACCAAAACAAGGGACAAAGTGATCCGCCGCGAACTCAAGGTCAAGGAACAGGGGCTCTACAGCGGCGTGGACCTGAAAAAAAGCGTGAGAAATCTCGAACGGCTCGATTTCTTCGAAGAGGTCAAAACCAACTCTTACCCGGGGCCCGGCGACAACACCATGATCCTGAACATCGATGTGACGGAAAAAGGAACTGGTCATTATGAATTCGGGGGCGGGTACAGCAGTGTCGAGCATGCATTTTTTACGGCAGGTATCGGCGTAGACAATTTTCTCG
Source organism: Desulfobacterales bacterium (assembly GCA_963677545.2). GTDB lineage: Bacteria > Desulfobacterota > Desulfobacteria > Desulfobacterales > JAFDDL01 > JBECKW01. The sequence continues at coordinate 35,546 of CAXXKH010000005.1, forward strand.
GAAAAGGCCAGTCTCTCTCCGCCCAGATGCAGCTGGGCGATACCACCCAGCAGTTCAATGTCAAGTTCATCGAGCCGTGGCTGTTCGATATTCCTCTTGTTTCCGGTATTACCGCCTACAACTGGACTGCGGATTATGACGATTACGATTATGAAAGCATGGGCGGCACTATTTCGGCAAGTTATCCTTTTTTCAAGGAAGATCTGCGGCTTTTTGCCAACTACGGGTACGATGTCGGCAAGATAACCTGGTATTCCGATGATGCCTCGGCTGATATCCTGGATCTTACCAGCAGCAACGTTACAAGCAGCCTTACGCTGGGCGCTTCCTATGACACCCGGGATAAAATCATCAATGCCACCAGGGGGCAGGACCACCGGTTCTCGGTAGAATACGCAGGGCTCGGGGGGGATATCGGCTTTACAAAACTCCTGGGAGAGATGTCATGGTATATTCCGATTTCAAAATGGCTGGTGGGATTCGTTCACGGAGAAGCGGGATATATAATAGAAGATAAAGACAAAATACTTCCGGACTATGAGCGGTTTCGCCTGGGCGGCATCAACTCGGTCCGCGGGTTCGACTATCGCGAACTTCACCTCTGGGACGGAGAAGGTGCGGCGGTTGGTGGGAGACAGAAGATCCAGTTGAACCTTGAACTGCAAATTCCCATTTTAAAATCCCAGGGTCTTATGGGTGTTCTATTCTTCGATACGGGGCAGGTTTTTGATGAAGACGCCAATTTTTTAGATAAAATCACCCATGAAGACGGCTCCTGGGAATATGCGTATGCCCCGGCGGGATTTGATCTCGGCAGAATGCGCAAAACCGCGGGTTTTGGCATTCGATGGCGTAACCGCATGATGCCCATTCGTATCGAGTACGGAATTATTCTGGATCCGAGGGATACGGACAGTACCAGCGGCCAGTGGGAATTTACCATGGATTATGGGTTCTAAGTTGGCCCCAAACCCAGAAACGTATGGCTTAGACATCAATGGAAAATCGGCTCGGGATGAGAAGAAGCCCTGATCGCATTTTATAACAGCTCGAACGGTGACGGCTGGAATGATAATTCAGGATGGAAGACGGAACCGTTGGATACGGATGGTTTTGCTATGCCGGGAAGCGAAAATGACTGGTATGGCATAACGATAAGCGGTGACAGTGGCGGCGGCAGTAGTAGCGGCGGTGGGGGGGGAGGTTGTTTTATCAGCATGGCAACCGGTGAACCATTCGTGGCGGAAAGTGATAAAACCGCGGGGGATTCGTGCGGCCAGATGCTTGTCATGATGCCGTTTTTGGGGAGTGTCTGCATCTATTCCGGGTTTCGGGTTTTGGTAAACCGGAAGGATCTGTAATCCAAATATCGAAAAAAAAGCACGGAATTCTATTTACAAAACCTTAAAACCAGTTTTAATATGCTCACCGGGCCGATTTTTGCATCAGGCTCGGTTTTTTAATTCATTTTTTAGGCGAGCTATTTTCAAAACGTTTTCCCGTTATACATGGAATCAAGCTCGAAGCGGCTCGGCTGATGCCGAGATCAGTCGATAAGACTCCGATGAAATCGGAGGGAATGAAACGTTTTGAAACTGGCTAAGGAGATTTATATGTTTAAAATAGTTAAGCGAGAGGAAATGTCGGACGGCGGTGTGATTCTCGACGAGATTGAGGCTCCGTTGATTGCCCGGAAGGCAAAACCCGGCCAGTTCGTTATTCTGAAGGCAAATGAAACGGGTGAGCGGGTTCCCCTCACCATGGCCGATACCGATCCTGAAAAAGGTACCATTACGGTTATTTATCAAGTGGTGGGTAAATCTACCCGGGTATTCAAAAGCCTGCAGGTGGGCGACAGCTTTCAGGATGTCATCGGCCCGCTTGGAAAGGCCACGCATCTCGAGAAACTCGGAACCGTGGTGTGCGTGGGCGGAGGCACCGGGGTTGCCGTAATGCATCCGATTACACGAGGACTCAAGGAGGTCGGGAACCATGTGATCGGTATTATCGGTGCCCGTACCAAGGATCTGCTGATTCTGGAGGACAAGATGCAGGCCGCATCCCACGAGCTGAAAATTTGCACCGATGACGGGTCTTACGGCCATCACGGGTTTGTTACGGATGTGCTCAAAGAGGTTTTGGAAAGCCAGGAAGTGCAGCTGGTGGTTGCCATTGGGCCGGTGCCTATGATGAAGTTTGTCTCCAAGCTGACCAAAGAGTACGGTGTTGCCACCCTCGTGAGTCTCAACCCGATTATGGTGGATGGTACCGGCATGTGTGGCGGATGCCGTGTAACGGTGGGCGGCAAGACAAAATTCGCCTGTGTGGATGGCCCGGAATTCGACGGTCACCAGGTGGATTTTGACGAGCTGATGCTTCGTCTTCAGGCCTACGTGCCGGAAGAGAAGAAATGCGATGATGATTATTGCCGCCTGACGGGCGAGTAGGGTATTCGGAGGTGAAAATGTCGGAAAAATCTAATAAGAAAGGCGCTGCGTCCAGGCAGCCCATGCCGGAGCAACCGGCGGATGTGCGAAGAAGAAACTTCGAGGAAGTCCCCCTCGGCTATACACCCGAGGCGGCCATGGCGGAAGCCGATCGATGTCTTCAGTGTAAAAAACCGAGTTGTGTCGAGGGATGTCCGGTCGGTGTCGATATCCCCGGTTTTATCAAATATATCGTCAGTGGCGATTTTACGGCCGCCGCACGTAATATCTGGAAGCGAAACAGTCTTCCGGCTGTTTGTGGCCGTGTGTGTCCCCAGGAGATTCAGTGCGAGGGGTCGTGTATTCTTGCTAAAAAAGGATCGGCAATTGCCATTGGAAACCTGGAGCGGTTTGCCGCGGACTGGGAGCGGGAAAACGGTACGGGGGAATTACCCCCCACGGCGGCATCCACCGGGAAAAAAGTTGCGGTGGTGGGCGCCGGGCCTTCGGGTCTGACGGTGGCTGGTGATTTAATTGCCAAGGGTCATGCCGTGACAGTACTGGAGGCGTTTCACAAGCCGGGTGGGGTTCTGGTCTATGGAATCCCGGAGTTCCGGCTTCCCAAGGCGATTGTGGGCCAGGAGGTCAATTTCCTGGAGCGTCTGGGAGCCAAGGTCGAATGCAATGCCGTGGTGGGTCGGACGGTCTCCCTGGATGAGCTTTTTGAGCAGGGGTACGATGCCGTATACGTAGGTGTGGGCGCCGGGCTTCCCCGGTTCATGAATATCCCCGGTGAAAACCTCGTGGGCATTCTCTCGGCAAATGAGTACCTGACCCGGGCCAATCTCATGAAGGCATACAAATTTCCGGAGTACGATACACCCATTCCCAGAGGTAAGGATGTGGTGGTGCTGGGCGCCGGCAATGTCGCCATGGACTCGGCACGAACCGCCATGCGTCTCGGTGCGGACCGGGTTCGGGTTGTTTACCGACGTTCCCGGGACGAGATGCCGGCGAGGAGTGCGGAGATTCATCATGCTGAAGAAGAGGGCATCGAGTTCCACCTTCTGACCAACCCGACGCGTTATCTGGGGGATGAGAAGGGGCGTCTTACGGGCATGACCTGTATCCGGATGGAATTGGGCGAACCCGATGCTTCGGGCCGCCGCAGGCCTGTGCCAATGGAGAATTCCGAATACGATATGTCCTGCGACCAGGTAATCGTGGCTGTGGGTTCAGGGGCCAATCCGCTCCTGACCGGTTCCACCGAGGATATCTCTCTCAATAAATGGGGATATATTTCAGCTGATCCTGAAACCGGAAAGACCACTAAAAAGGGTGTCTGGGCCGGTGGGGATATTGTTACCGGCGCGGCCACGGTCATTCTGGCCATGGGAGCCGGCCGCAAAGCAGCAAATTCCATTCACGACTATCTCACCTGGGGGTGGTGACCCGGAAGGAAAATGAGGGTATGGGGGGGCGTGACATATCCGTTACAGTCAATGAAACGCCCCGGCGGATAGCGTCGGGGCTGCCCCTTGGTGTACTGCGGGACCGGGTGAAACCGGGGGCGGACGTACTGCTGCGAAACGGTTGCCCATGTGACGAGGATCTCTTTCTTCAGGATGGCGACCGGGTGGTTTTTATAAAACGGGGGGAGATTCCGGCTGCTGAAGAGCTGGAAGCCCTTATGGCGGCACGTCATACGCCCGGGATTCACGCCCGGTTGAAACAGGGAATCGTCGGTGTCGCGGGATTGGGCGGTCTCGGATCCATGGTTGCCGTCGCTCTGGCCCGGGTGGGGGTCGGCACCTTGATCCTTGCGGATTTCGATGTGGTGGAACCGAGCAACCTGAACCGCCAGCAGTATGATATCGACCATATCGGCATGCCGAAAACAGCGGCGATGGCCGCCGTGCTGGACCGGATAAATCCCTATCTTACCGTGCGCCTGCATCAGGAAAGGCTGGACAGCGGTAACATCCCCGTGATTTTCAGGGATGTCACGGTACTTGTCGAATGTTTTGACCGTGCCGACCAGAAGGCGATGCTCGTCGAATCCGCAAGCGAAGGTCTCCCGGATGTGTTTATTATCGGGGGATCGGGGATGGCGGGGTTCGGGGACGGCAACCGTATTCAAACCACCCGCGTGGGTGAAAAATTATTTATCTCCGGCGATCTCACCACCGCCGCGGCGCCCGGTTGCGGTCTTATGGCGCCCCGGGTCGGTATCGCCGCCTGCCACCAGGCCAATCTTGCCATAAATCTCCTTATAGATCCGCAGAATGTTGTGCTTTGATATTCCGTTCTTGATCACCATGCTGATAAGAGGATATGCCTGTTTCGCGGCATATGATTTCCCTGCCCTGAAAGGGTATACATCGGCCGACCTGGGCGGCATCGGGCAGGGAGTTCTTCAAGTCGTTAAACGTATCCGGGGGACAAGCAAACAGAAGTTCATAGTCCTCTCCACCGATCAGAACAAGTGCTTCCGGTCGGTGGTTGTATTTTCGGCAGAAGGAAACAAACGTCTTGTCAAAGGTCAGGCCGCTCACATCGAGTTCGATGGTGAGATGGGAGGCTCTGGCAATATGGCGGGCATCTCCTGAAAGGCCGTCGCTGATATCCATTACGCACTGTACGCCGTGTGCCGCCAGGATTCCGGCGGCATCGAATCGGGCTGCCGGTTCTTTAAACCGCTGTACGAGCCGGGGAAAGTCCGGATCGTTTTGCTGCAGCGTTTCCAGGCCCGCCCGGGCCATACCCAGCGGCCCGGTAACATACAGCTCGTAGCCGGGTTTCGCCCCGGAGCGTTTCGGGAAAAGATCTTTATCCCCCTCCCCGATGGCAAAGAGATCCAGGGATAACTCCCCGCCGCCGGAAATGTTCCCTCCTCCAGAGTGCAGTCATATCGCCCGAGTGCTTCCCGTATTCCCTTATAAAGTTCTACAATGAAGGTTTCAGAAGTATGGGGTGGAATGCTGAGGTTGACAAAAAAGCTGACGGGGCGTGCATAGGATGCCGCCAGGTCGCTGAGGGTGACACTGACCGCTTTTCGGCCGATCTCTTCGGGGGTCTGCCAGTCAAGTCTGAAATGAACGCCTTCTCTCTGTGTGTCCGTACTGATTACCGGCCGGGACAGTGGCGAGAGGAGGCAGGCATCATCCCCCGGCGGAACAATGAGGGGGAAAGTTCTATCCGGAGAAATCGTATCGGGTTCCAGCAGCTTTTCGATCAGTCCGAACTCATCCCGCCAGGGCTGAATGAGTTCGGGGCGCGGCGGACAGCCGCAGGCCTTGGCCAGGGCCGGAAGTGTTGATGTCGAAGCTCCCGGCTGAAAAAAGAGATTGTCCGCGGTGATTCCTGCCGCGCCGAGGCCGAGGGCTTTCTGGGCTGAAGCCGTATCGATTATTCCGCCCGCTGTCACAAGGGGTGACGCCGGAATCCCGGTGATTGTCGGCTCAATAGGGGATAACTCAATGTAATCCCAGCACGATGAATTCACGGCATCAGGGAGCGGTGGGGGGAAGGTCTTTCCAATGAAGGCTTCGGGTCCCAGTATTTCTCTCACGGCCTCCGGATGTTCCATGGATCGATCCAGATGAATACCGTCTGCCCCCAACGCCTTGGCGAGATAGAGATGATCCCGAACCATAAAGGGAATATAATTGCTCCGGCAGAGGCGGCACAATGCCCGAAGCTCGGGCCACATTTCGGCGGATGAGGCTTTGCCGATATACCGGATCATGGTGGCCCCGGCCCGCATGGCTGCTTCCGCCTGTTTCGTCAGTGAAACAGTGGCTGATCCTTCATCAATGGTACAGCAGAACCGGATTGCATTTTTCAGGTGCTTGGATCGCATAGGGAATATCCCTTTTAGGAGAACTTCTTATGCCAGGACATAAACTTCTCTACTTTATCTTCGCCATAAGGTGAAAGTCCCCGCACGATTTTCGACAGCGGTTTCTCCGTTCCGTTTCCGTTCGGTGATTTGGAGAAGAACTTGTCCGCATAACAGATAATTTCTTCTTCCAGAGTGACCGGGAGCATGTCACGGTGGGGGAGGGGGAGACCGGCCCGATGAATTTCATCCGCCGAAATGCCGGTTCCCACGTGTCGTTCACACACCAGGGCGTGGCCCATGAGACCTTTTTGTTTCAGAAGCTCCCCGCCCAGATATCCGTGACAGATGTAAGGCTTGTCTCCGTTGCATTCCAGTTGGGGGATTCGAGTAAGGAAGATGCCGATGTCGTGAAGCATGGCGGCCTGCTCGATGAACACCGTGTCCGGATTCAAATCCGCCACTTTTTCAGCTGCTTTCAGGGCTTTTCCGGCTACCTGTCTGCCATGCCGGACCAGTATGTCAAAGGCCAAGGAATCAGGCGTATAGAATTCGCTTAATATCTCTATCGGTTCCATCGTTACCCGGAGGCGCCTCCGCCCGCTTTTTCAAGAAGTACGGCTTCGATGAACTGGTCGATGTCGCCGTCCAGAACCGCGTTTACATTCCCCACATCCATATTGATCCGGTGGTCCTTTACCATTTGATAGGGCTGAAGCACATAGGACCTGATCTGGCTTCCCCAGGCGATATCGTCTTTGTTGTCATGGAGTTCCTGGAGTCTCTCCTGCTCCTTTTGCTTCTCCTGTTGGTAAAGGCGTGCCCGAAGCACTTTCATGGCAAGATCCTTGTTCCGGTGCTGGGATTTTTCCTGCTGGCATTGCACGACAATGCCGCTGGGAAGATGCGTAATACGTACCGCGCTGCTGGTTTTGTTGACGTGCTGTCCTCCGGCGCCGCTGGCCCTGTACACATCGATCCGAAGGTCTTTATCGGCAATATCGATGACGATCTCCTGATCGAGCTCCGGGAAAACGGACACCGAAGCAAAGGAGGTGTGTCGTTTGCCGCTGGCGTTAAAGGGGGAGATCCTTACCAGTCGATGAACGCCGATTTCGGTTTTGAGGCGGCCGAACGCATACAGCCCGCCGGCGGTGAATGTGGCACTTTTGATGCCGGCCTCATCGCCCGGCTGGAGGTCGATCAGCTCATACTTGTATCCTTTTTGTTCCACCCAGCGCAGGTACATCCTGAAAAGCATTTCAGCCCAATCCTGAGCCTCGGTACCTCCTGCGCCGGCGTTGATGGAGACGATGGCATTGTTCTGATCATCTTCGCCGCTGAGCATAAGGGTGAGCGAAAACTCCCTGATGCGTTTTTCGATGGACTCGAGCTGTTCCATTGCCTCTTTCAGGGCATCGGTGTCGTCTTCCTCTTCAGCGAGTTCGAGAAATGCCTCGCCATCCGCCAGATCGCGTTGCAGTGTTTCGAAGGTTTCGACCTGATGGGTGAGAAATGAGCGTTCTTTTAGGATCGGTTTGCTTTTCTGTGGATCGTTCCAGAAACCTTCTTTGGCAAGGGCGGCTTCGAGTTCTTCAAGTCGGTTTTTTTTCTCAGGCAGGTCAAAGATAACCTCGGATCCGGTCAAGTTGTGCGTTGAGTTCTTTGGTTGTCTGTTTATATTCGTATGACATTGTTGGTTTCTCCTTTTCAACCCTCAGCTTTTCGCCGACGGGTTGCGATAGTTTTTGCTGAAAACAGTATAACCCATATACAACACCCCATGGGAAACCAATCTCCCCAGCGGGTGTAAATCGTTTCCGTCGTCATTACCGGAACGGACCGGGTAAGGGCGGCTTCCTCAAACAGGGAGGTCCGGGCGACGACATCGCCAACCGGGTCCACAAACCCGCTGATGCCTGTGTTGGCGGCCCGAACCACCGAACGCCTATTTTCAACCGCACGCAGAACCGCCATTGAAAAATGCTGATACGGCGCGCTGGACCTTCCGAACCAGGCGTCATTGGTGATGTTCACCAGAAGACCGGCCTGATTTTTTGCCGCAAGTCGCGAAAGAGAGGGAAAGATCACCTCATAACAGATCTGAACCCCGATTTTTGCGGCAGGCGATGAAATTATCGCGCCTGATTGACCGGCGCTGAAATCTCCAATGGCCGTGACCATTTTGGTCACAAACGGCAGCCATTTCTGGCAGGGGACGTATTCCCCGAAAGGAACGAGATGCGCCTTGTCGTATTTCCCCAGAAGCGTTCCGTCCGGATTCACCAGGTAGGCGCTGTTGAGGTAGTGCATGCCGCTTTCATGTTCCTCTGCCGAGGGACTGCCGATAATAAAAAAAGCATCCGCGGCTCTTATACCTTCCTGTATACGCCGGGTCAATCCTATGTTTCTGAAAAAGTAGAACGGCGTGGCCGTTTCCGGCCAAACGATCAACTCGGGAGTTTCCCGTGCCGCTTCCCGGGACAAACGCAAATAGGTTTCCAGAGAGGCATTTTGGAAAGCCGGATCCCACTTGACATTCTGAGCAATGTTTCCCTGGATCACGGCGGCTCTGATTTTTGGTGCTTCCGCCATATCCCCGCGAATTGCCGCCAGCCGCCATGTGCCGTAAAAAAATGTCAGGCCCGGCAGCAGCAGACCGGCTATCAGCACGCCGGCGCCGGTCTTCCCGATGACGGTGTGTTGCCCCCAGTTCTCCTTTTTAAAGAACAGCCAGCCCAGAAACAGACTTGTGTTTACAGCGGCCACCAGGAACGAAATCCCGTATACGCCGAATATATCCGAGATTTGAATGATCTGCAACGCCTTGTATTGGGAATACCCCAGAAGCTCCCAGGGGAATCCGGTGAGCAGTTTTGCCCTTACGAACTCCAGGGCGACCCAAAGGGCCGGCGTCATCATAAAACAACGGAAAGGGGTTGGCGCCAGTGGAACGAGCAGGGCGGCGAAGGCGCCGATGTATAATGAGAGGTATGCTGAAAGAAGAAACAGAAAACCGATGCTTGCATACCAGGGCAGTCCCCCGTAGTTTTGCATGGTGATGGTCAGCCAGTACACCAGGGTCAGGTAGTGAACAAGCCCTGTTACCATGCCCAGGCGAAAACGCTCACCAGTGGGAAGATTCCGTATTGCCAGCAACAGTGGCATCAATGCGATCCACGCGAGTGCGGGAGTACCGAATTTGGGGAATGATCCGCTCAGCAGCAGGCCGCTTACAACAGCCAGGGACATGTTTTTTGGGTTGTCGGGGAGCGTCATTCTACCCTTTATAGGCGGTGCACTTTATTTCAACCCCTGCCTTTTTGGGGAGGGCGCTGACTTCCACCACAGCTCTGGCCGGTTTATGATCCCCGAAAAATTCCTGGTAGATATCGTTGAGCTTGGAAAAATTGCTTATATTGCTGATGTAGATTTCCACGGACGTGACCTGATCCATTTGACAGCCCGCGGCCAGAACGATCTGGCTCATGTTTTCCAGGGCCTGACGGGCCTGCAGTTCGAAGTCGGGATCAACCAATTCTCCTGTACGTGGATCCAGCCCGAGCTGACCGCTGACAAACAGAAACGGTCCCGCGGCAACGGCTTGGGAATAAGGTCCGATGGCATCGGGAGCGTTGCTTGTTTCGATGATGGTACATGCCATGAAAATCCTCCTTATCAGCAATTGATCTGGGGAAACATTGTTATTTACTACCCAGCCAATTTCAAAACGTGCCATTTAGACCGGCCCTGCATTGGTCGATCCGCTTTGAGCTTGATTTCGCATCTGGCGGGAGAATGTTTTGAAAATGGCTCTACCAATAATTGTTTTTTTGTTCATATGGGAAAACAATAGAGGAAGCAAGAGTGTATTTCAGCGAGAAAAAGGTGTCAGGTATTCCAGGCGCGGGGATCCTCGGCAGGAGTCAGGGGAGGGCGCGTGGTTCATCTCGGGATTTGTTTCCAAAAGTATTTGGAAAAGAGTGAAACAGGCAGATCGAGACTGCGGCAGCGAAAGACTTTCGGCGAGACCAGTCGGCTTCGCGGTCTCGATCGGCAGACTGCTTGGGCAAGAGAGTATGGAGTGATGACTATTCGGCTGAATAGTCTCAACGCATACCCCTCTTTCAATTGCCGGGACCGAACTTGAAAGAGACCTTGACCCTTGCACGATAGGCAATTACTTTCCCGTCCTCGATCTTAAGATCAAGTTTCGCTATTTCAGCGATTCGAAGCTCCCGGAGACTCTTTCCGGCTGTTTCAACAGCCTGTGTTGCTGCATCTTCCCAGGATTTTTCGCTGGTTCCCACCAATTCGATAACTTTGTAGACACTATTACTCATAGCTGCCTCCTTTCAAAGAAAAATGGAATAAGAGGAAAGAACGAATTGTAACGGATACGGGATATCGTGCTTGAAATGCCTGTGTTCGGTAGGTTCGTCGGTATCGGTTTAGAAAAACAAACAGTGGTTGCCGGGTACGTGGTCAATGTGGCGCACGATCGTCCATCCCATAATAATTACTTATTGCATGGGAGAGACTCCAAAGTCAAATTGAAAACAATAATTATTTATCATATCAACTAAATACAATGCTTATTGGCGGCATTGAAAAAGTCTGAAACGTAGATGTTCGGTTCGGGTTCTCTCTTTTCCATTTGCTTCCGGTGGTTTCTTTCCGAGTTGTTGTCAAACTTTGCTTGACAGTACAGGTATAAAGACTTATTATAAATAGTAACTATTCTTAATAGATTATAAGATATTAAGAATAAAGATGTATTTTTCTTTTAGTGTTGGCTGTTCACTTATTAACTTCATTCGAAATTACAATCTTTCCAAGAAGGGAGGAAAAGAATGGAAAAAAAGAAGGCTGAAAAGGCACCGATTCCGGTGAAGGATTTAACCATTTGTGATGCCACGGCGCAGATGCTTGAAAAAGCACGTCGGGACGGCGTGGAAACCGCTTTTGATCGGGCGGCCAGTATGAAAGCCTGCCCCATTGGTGACAAATCCGCTTGCTGCAAGCATTGTTTCATGGGGCCCTGCCGGTTGAACGCCGCGGATCCCTACAGCAAGGTGGGGGTATGCGGGGCCGATATCGATACGATTCAGGCACGAAACTGGGCTCGATTTGTGGCGAGTGGGTGCTCGGCGCATACCGACCACGGTATGTCCATGCTGGACCTTTTTCGCGAAGTGGTCAGCGGACACATTTCGGAATATAAAATCAAAGATACCATCAAACTGAATCAGGTGGCTGAATCCGTCGGGATCGAGACCGACGGCCGAAGTGTCAAGGAGATTGCAACGGACCTTTATAAGGAGCTTGAACGGACCTACACCCAGGTGGAAGGGGAGATCCCTTTTGTCAGTCGGGTGCCCGAAAAGACGCTGGAAACCTGGCGCAAGCTGGGGATTGTTCCCCGGGGCGCCATGCGGGAGATCATGGAGATGATGCACCGGACCCACATGGGGGTCGATCAGCAGTGTGACAATATTGTCAAACAGAGCAACCGGACCGCACTGGCAGACGGGTGGGGCGGTTCCATGGTGGCGACCGAGATTTCCGACATCCTTTTCGGCACCCCGACACCCGTAGAAATTGAAGTGAATATGGGTGTGCTCAAGGAGGATCAGGTCAACATCATTATTCACGGCCATGAGCCGAATATGTTCGAAACCATGCTGGAGTCGGTAAATGACCCGACGCTAGTGGAAGCCGCCAAAAAGGCCGGCGCCAACGGCATCAATCTCGCGGGTATGTGCTGCAGTGGCGCCGAGATGATGAGCCGCCACGGGGTTCCCCATGCCGGCGATTTCATGTCCACCGAAGCGATTCTGGTGACCGGCGCGGTGGATGCCATGGCGGTGGATGTCCAGTGTATCAAACAGGGGCTTGCTAAAGTGGCCGATTGCTACGGCAGCAAGTTGTTTACCACAAATCCCCGCTGCCACATCGAAGGGGTCAAACACATTGAGTTCGAGGAGCACGATCCCAAAAAATGTACTGACGAAATCGTCATCCAGGCGATTACCCGATTCAAGAACCGGACTGCCTCCGTGGAAATTCCCAATATCAGGAATGTCGGTATTCACGGATTTTCCCATGAGTATATCAACTACATGCTTGGCGGCAGTTTCCGCTCTTCCTATGCGCCTTTGAACGACAATATCATCAATGGCCGTATCCGTGGTGTGGCGGGTGTCGTGGGATGTACCAACCCCCGGGTCAAGCAGGACTGGGTCCATGTGGAACTTGTCAAGGAGTTGATCAAGAACGATGTTCTCGTGGTCCAGACCGGATGTTCCCAGATCGCATTGGCCAAAGCCAGGCTGACTACTCCCGAGGCAGCCCATCTGGCCGGTCCCGGTCTCAAAGAGGTGTGTGAAACCGTTGGTATGCCGCCGGTGCTTGGGCTGGGTTCCTGCGTGGATAACAGCCGTATTCTGATCGCCTGTGCCGAGATGGTTAAAACCGGCGGTCTGGGAAGCAGCATCGCGGATCTCCCGGTGGCCGGCGCGGCCCCCGAGTACATGAGCGAAAAGGCCATCTCCATCGGGCAATATTTCGTCGCTTCGGGTGTATATACGATATTCGGTGTGACCTTTCCCGCGGTGGAAGGAACCAAATTCAAGAACCTTCTTTTTGACGGACTTGAAAAACAGGGCCTTGGCAAGTGGGACTTTGAAGTGGATCCCTATGAAATGGCCCGGAAGATGATTGCTCATATCGACAAAAAACGTCAGGCCCTTGGTATTGATAAGGCCAGGGAGCGGGTTTTGATGGATATGGCGGATCGACGGAGTATGGAAGCCGGCTAGGACTGTTCCAAAGATATATGAATATGGAAGGGGCTTCTCGGAGCCCCTTTTTTTTATAGAAAACAGTCACCATACAGAACCCGCTTCAGGGAGCTGTCGGCAAGTTTTAGAAGAAGGGCGCCGTCGGCATCGATATCCTCGGCGATTCCCTCGAATTCTCCTCCCGTCGTGATAACGGTCACCTGTCGGCCAAAGGGTATTCCGTACCGTTTCCATTCCGATATGATGTCAATACTGGCCAGGTTTTTTACTCCGGCTTCGAATTCATCCAGGAATTCGGCAAGCAGGGAGAGGCGTGAGGCCGGTTTGCCGGAAAGGTGTTTTATGGAAGTGGCTTCGGGGTATTTTCCGGAGAGTTTTTCGGGCGGTGAGTTGTTGACATTGATACCGATACCGATATTGACATAGTCCACCCGGTTCGATTGAATATTCGATTCGGAGAGGATACCCACAAGTTTCCGGCGGTCTACGAGGATATCGTTCGGCCATTTAATTCCGGCATCGATACCGAAGCGGCGTCGAAGAAGGCGCACGAGGCATATCGATGCCAGGAAATTGAGTTTGAAGCAGGCTTCAGGCGGCAGATTCGGGCGAAGAATGATCGTAAAATAGAGCCCTCCGGCCTGGGAGTGCCAGAGGCGCGTAAGCCGGCCGCGTCCTTTTGTCTGTATCTCCGCGATTGCCACGGAAAAAGGGGGACATCCCTCCCGGGCGAGCTGCCGGGCTTCGTCCATGGTGGAGGTCGTTTTGGGAAAAAAATGGAGGGAATCTTCCCGTCCTCGCAGGCGCCATGGGAAAGGCGGATCAAGGGGGGGGGATGACGGCGCCGGGTCAGCGGGTGCGTCATGGTTGGAACTCGTGCCATGACGTTGCCCTTTGACATCGCCTTTACTCAAGTTATGACCCCGCCCCACCAGCCTTTTTCCTTAATTCGGCCAGCAGATCGTCCGGAGAATTGTCATGCAGGAATATTCTGTAATCATCCCGAAATGTTTGTGTCATGGATATGCCATCCGCGTTCACTTCGTAAACGGCCCATTTGCCGTTCATGAGCGCCAGTCGGTATGTCAGAATAATGGGGGCCGTGCCTGTGTAGATACGGGTTTCAACTTCCGCCTTATTATTCGAGAGCATTCGATTGCCTGCGTACTCGATTTTTTCGTCCTTATAGGCCAGAATTCTATCCATATATGTCTGTTCCAGAATTTCTTTGAAAAGTGTTACGAATTCAGACTGTTGGTCCGAATTGAAAGCTCTCCAGTTTCTGGAAAGGACATACCTGGAAAGCAGGGGCCAGTTAAACATTTCATCGGAGATGGATCGAAGTGCCTCTTTTTTTTTCGTGGCGGCGGAAGCCTCCTGCAAAGCGGGATCTCTCAGAACATTCAAGACGTTATCGACATTTTTCTTTATCACATCCAGCGGCTCGTCGGTCTGAGCGGCCAGAGGGGCTGCCAGAAATATTGTCAGGATAATCCCAATCAGATATTTTTTCATAATTTCCTCTTCTCGTATCAATTTGTTCCGTGACACCCATCATCATTTTCGAAAAAAAGGGGTGGCGCCAATTGGTATAATGGTCAGTTTTCCTCGCCTTCGATGCTTCCAAAAACGAATTTGCCGATAAGTGATTCGATATCCAGGGGGGGATTGGTGTCGATAATATTGGCGCCCTTCTCGAGTTCAAAACCGCCGCCACCCGGATCGATCTGTACGTATTTATCGCCGATAAGCCCGGAGGTTTTTATGGATGCAATGGCATCGTCGTAAACCACAATATTGTTTTGAATGCGAAGTTCAACCACTGCCTGCTGGTTTTCCTGGTCAAGTGTCATGCCTTCTACTTTTCCAATTTCAATACCGAGCATCTGTACCGAACTTCCGGTCTTCAATCCCGAAACGGAGGAGAATTTCGCAAAAAGCGAATATGAGTTGTCTCCGAAAATCGTAACATCACCGAGTTTGATGGACATATATCCGATACAAACCAGCCCGATTACAACAAAAATGCCCACCGCGGTTTCCATTTTAAATCTTTTCATTCTATAGAACCTCCAGATTCCTCACACTTGTATTGAGCAAATCTTAACCCTTTCATGCCCTTCAACCTCCGGATCTCTCGCACTTGTATTGAGCAATTATCTTCTGATTGGCCGACGCTTTCTGAAAAACATCTTCCAATGCTTCGTTGGAAGTGATTTCGGCGATACCGGCGTATATAACAATATCGAAACAGTTCTTGGAATCTACCTCTTTTTGGGACGTTGGCTGAATATCATGAAGGGGACGTCCCCGAAGCATTTCTGAAAATTTATTCATCAAATGTACGACCTCGTCATATTCCAATCGGGGGAAAACGGTCAGAATATGGTCCCGCTGTTGTCGGGTTGAAAAGCCCCCCACACCATCCAGTTGCGCCGTGATAAATTCCCCCAGCCGTTTAATGACCTCCAGTGCCGCATGTGTTCCAAGCTGCTCGGTGATCAGGTCAAGTTCCACGCTGAACACGACGATTATCATGGATTTTATGCCCTGGGATACCTCAAGCTCGGTTTTGTACCGCGACCGGAACATCTGTTTGGACATGAGTCCGGTCAATTGATCCTCGAAGCCCTCCAGGCTGGCCAGGTATTCCTGGGCCATAGGGAGTTTTTTTACCTGCATCTCCATCCAGGTGCCCTGGAAGTTAACTTTTCCGTCCCATAATATAATGACACGGTCGGAAATAAACAAGACATCCGGAATCTCGTGGCTGATGACAACCGCCGAAAATCCGAATTTCCTTTTGGATTGGGCGATCATGCTCAGGATAGCGTTCTTCCGGATGGGGTCCTGACCGGTGGTAGGTTCATCAAAAAGGACGATTTTGGGATTGGTAACAAGGGCCCGCGCGAGTGCGGCACGTTTCTGCATGCCCCCGGAGAGTTCGGAGGGGTACTTGTCGCCTTCGTCACCAAGTTCCACCTGACGAATCCGGGCCAGGGCCTTTTGGGCGATGGTCTTTTTGTTCAGGCGGGTTGTTTCTCTCAAGGGGAGTGCCACGTTTTCGAATATCGTCATGGAATCAAACAGGGCGTTTCCCTGGAACATATAGCTGAATTGTTTATGAAACGCCTTTTTCTCCTTTTTAGACATTTCCGTCACGGGTTTCCCTTTGAAGAGGATTGTACCGGCATCCGGTTCCAGGAGGCCGATGATATGCTTCAGCAGAACCGTTTTTCCCGTGCCGCTTTTTCCTATGATGACGGTTATCTGGCCCTCATAAATCTCCAGGTTGATGTTATCCAGGACGATGTTGTCCCCGAATCGTTTGGTGACATTTCTGAATTCAATTAACGGAATAGCCATGATAGATCTCGCTTTACATGAGGAATGTGGTCACCACATAGTCGGATACCAGGACACAAACGCATGAGAGTACCACCGCCGAGGTGGTGGCCTCACTGACACTATGAGCACCGCGGCTGTTCGGCTGCATGTGGCAGAAATACCCGCGATAGGTGCAGATGGTTGAAACGAGGATGGCAAAGACAATGGATTTCACAAATCCGCCATAGATATCGATCCATTCCAGACTGTCATAGACCCGATATATATAGGCCCCATGGTTCAGCCCCAGGAGTTTTACCCCAGTCAGATACCCGCCGATAAGCCCGATCAGGTCAAAAAAGGCGGTGAGAATCGGGAAACTGATGATGGCTGCTGCCAGCCGGGGGCTGATCAGATACTTGATGGGGTTGATGCCCATGGTGTGAAGGGCATCGATTTGCTCCGAAATGCGCTGGATGCCGATCTCCGCCGTCATGGCCGACCCTGCCCGGGCGGTGATCATAATAGCGGAAAGCACCGGTCCCAGTTCCCGAACAAGCGAAAGCGCCACGGCAGACCCGAGGGCCGCTTCGGAGCCGTAATTTACCAGCGCATAGTACATTTGAAGCCCCATGACCATGCCGGTAAACAGACCCACCATGAGCACGATCCCTGATGATTTCGAGCCGATATCGAGGACCTGTTTCACAATGGCCCCTGTCTGTTTCCGCCGGAATATGTGTATGAACGTTTTTATCAGGAATATGGTTGCCGCACCGAGGCTCCTGATAATTGACAGAATGCTTCTCCCCAGGCCGGTAAACAGAAGGTCCCATAGCGGACTACTTTGGTTTGCTTTTAATTGATCCATAACAGATAGAGAAGATTTGATATCCATAGCATGCCACCATGCGATTATCCTGATAAAGTGTCAGGCTATTATTAAGCAGTTGTTTTGCTCCGGTCCATTACTGATTATTACACGCAGGAATAAGGAACCTGTTGCACGACGATTCTTATCTGCCTTGGGCTGAATATCAGTATAGACGCTGTTATCTGAAAAATAGTTGCCTCGCCGAACTTAGAAGTTACGACGGTCAATGGGTCTATACAACATAATACGGACCTCTTTCAAGTCGAATTCAGGAGTGCTCTTCTACTAAAAACACCGGTATGTCAAGGCCCGGCAGCTCAACATGTTTGGATATTTATAATGTTTTCAGTAATTTTACGTGTATATTGTCAAAGCCGCCGTTTGACATGACAAGCACCAGATCGCCCGATTGGCTTTCACGGGCCAGGAAATCGACGATGGTATCGGTATCCGGGAAATAATGCGCCTCTTTGCCCTGTTGTGTCAAATCCGCCACGAGCTTCTCGGATGAGAAGCGCTGCCCCTCGGGGATTTTTTCCAAAAGCGGCGGTTGCCGGATACAGATCAGGTCCGCACTGTCAAAAGCGCGTGCGTAATCGGACTGGAACACGTCGCGCATGCTGGAGTTAGTCCTGGGCTCAAAGACCGCGATCAGGCGTCCTCTCCGGGCCGCCGGTTTGACGGCTTTCAATGTTTCACGAACCGCCGTGGGATGATGGGCGAAATCGTCCAGGATGGTAACTCCCCGTTTCGTTCCCCGGATCTCCTGGCGGCGTTTCACCCCCTTGAAAGAGATGAGCGCGTTTTGGATAGTGTCGGGGGTGAGACCGAGATGGTGTGCCATGGCGATTACCGCTACGGCGTTGGAGAGGTTATGGGCTCCCATCAGTCGGGTTTCGAAGTCACCAAACCGCTCTTTTTCTTTATACAGGCGAAATGAGGTACCTTTCTCCTGGAAAAGGGCATCCTCTAAACGCCAACAGGAATCAGGGGTATCTCCATAGCGCTCGATGGTGCATGCCGCCTGTCCGATGATCTGATCGATATTCCGATCATTGTCAAATGCGATCAGGGTGCCGGAGGCGGGAATACCGGTGACGAACCCGGTGAAGATGTTCCTGACGTGATCCAGGTCCCTGAAAATATCGGCATGGTCGAACTCCACACTGGTAAGTGTCGCCACGTGGGGCTGATAATGCATGAACTTTGGTCCTTTATCGAAAAAAGCTGTGTCGTATTCATCCCCCTCGATGACGATATGAGGGCCTTTTCCCAGGCGGTAATTGCTGCTGAAATTCTGGAGAATTCCGCCTATCATAAAGGAGGGATCAAGCCCTGCGTGATACAGCACCCATGCGGCCAGGGACGCGGTCGTGGTTTTTCCATGGGTGCCGGCGACCAGGAGAATTTTCTTGTCTCTTGCCACAAAATGGTTCAGGGCCTGGGGCATGGAGCAGTAGCAGAGTCCGCGCCGGTCGGCTGCCAAGGCCTCGGGATTGTCCTTCGATACCGCATTCCCGAGGATCACCAGGTCTGTATTTTCCGGGATATTACGTGCATCGAATCCGTCTCTCAGCCGGATCCCTTTTTCGGCCAGGAAAGTACTCATGGGCGGGTAGACCTTGTGATCGGAGCCTGTCACTTCAAGCCCGATTTCCTTCAGCATACAGGCGAGGGCACCCATGCCGGTACCGCAGACGGCGGTGATGTGTACCTTTTTCACGTTGTCGGAGATTCGGTTACGTCCTTGATCCATTGGTCGCTTTCAGTCTTTAGAAGTCCTTGTTTATCATTCATTATTCGATGTTGAATGAGCCATTTTCAAAACGTTTCCTCACCCAAGGCGGGAGCAAGTCCAGTGCCGATTGTCAGCCTGGAGATCGGTCAAAACGGTACGTTTTGAAATTGGCTGGGATGTTCATTTTTTTCAGAATCTCTTCCCATCGGGTGTTGAATCCCATTTCATTCAGAAGATTGATGCCTTCTTCTATGTACGTGCCGACGGTATCCACACCGTGGGAATCGTCACCGGGGATCACCGGGATATCCATTTCGAGCGCTTTTTGGAGGATGGGGCGGGACAGGTAGGGTTCCGTGGCGCCCTTGAGGCGTGCGCGCATGTTCAGGTCGAGTATGAGCCCGAGATCTTTAATCGCCGACAGGTTCCGGTCTATTTTTTTCATGATATCCGGCCGGCTCAGCCTTGTCCGGTAATCCGGGTCAAAAAGACGAATGAGATCAAAATGCCCCACTACCTGGGGCCGGAAACCGGTGATCATCTCATACTGGATATCGAAGTACCGGTGATACAGTCGATCGATACCCCCCAGGGTCCTTACGGCGTTCTGGTAATGGGCCGCGTCGAAGTCGAAATTGAGATCATCAACATGATGAACCGAACCGACTACGAAATCCGGCTTATATCTGTTGACGAGTGCTTGGGCGAAATCAAGCGCCCCGCTGTGGGCCTCTGTTTCAAAACCCACAAAAATCGCCATTTTGGATTCATAGGTTTTCTGGAAGTTTCGACACGTAGTGATATACCGGTCAAAACGGTCTTTCAGATCTTCGGAAGAAAGCCCCGCGGACCGCTGGTCCGGGTCGAGGAACCGGTCATCCGGCGGGGGCATGTGCTCCGAGATGCCTACCCATGAGAAGCCCCTGGCTGCATAGGTTTCGACTATTTCCGCAAGGGAATTCTCCGCATGTTGACAGAACTCGCCGCTGTGGCCGCCGTGGAGGGATATTAACTTCATTGTCATTAGTCACTGGTCACTGGTCATTAGTCAGTGGTCATTGGTCAGAGGAGTAAAGACCGATGGAAGATGGAAGACCGCTTCGCTGGGAAGATGGACGAAAAATACGAACAACCACCACCTCTATTTATGTTGCTCTTTGCAGTTGCATCCCTCGTCCGAGCGAAGCGGTCATCCCTCTTCTATCGTTTCATTTTCATTCTTCCGGCAGTTCACACGTATCAGCCGCCTGGGCCTTCCGTGTTTCGACATAATGCGCGGCGGCAAGGGCCGCGACGCACCCGTCGGCCGCCGACAGAACGACCTGCTTGGCATATTTTTCTCTCAAATCCCCAATGACGTAAATGCCCGGAGTTTTTGTCTCGCATTTGTCGTCGGTGATGACATATCCCTCTGCATTCATTTTCGTGCCATCGGGAATCAACTGGTTGTTCGGATTATACCCCACGAAAATAAATACGCCGTCGGTGGAAAGTTTTCGCTCCTCACCGGACAGGGTGTCTTTGAGCGAAACGGCATTGACGCCGTCGTCATCGGCAAGAACTTCAGTCACTACGGTGTTCCAGAGGATTTCCGCGTTACAGTCGTTTTTCAACCGCTGTTGCAGGATCATGCCTGCCCGAAGTTCATCCCGCCGATGCACCAGATAAACCTGTTTTGCCAGCTTGGAAAGATAGAGGGCCTCTTCTACGGCAGTATCGCCGCCTCCTACCACCACCACGGTTTTGTTGCGGAAGAAAAAGCCGTCACAGACACCGCAGTAGGAGACGCCTTTCCCGTAGTATTCGATCTCTCCGGGAATGTTCATTCTTCGGGGGCTGCCTCCGGTGCCGATGATGACTGCATGTGCCTTGAGTGTGCTGCCATCGTCCAGTTGAACGTTATGGTATTCGAGGCCCGGCACAACCGCCGTCACTTCTTTGGGAGTGATTTCAAGGCCGTAGGATTGGGCGTGCTGAGCAAATTTCATGGAGAGTTCGGCGCCGCCGATACGTTCAAACCCCGGGTAGTTTTCTACGTCATCCGTCATGGCCATTTGTCCTCCCGGGACGCCTTTTTCAATGAGGACGGTTTCCAGGGAAGCTCTCATTGCATAGATAGCTGCGCTCAGGCCGCCCGGGCCGCCGCCTACAATAATCAGGTCGTGGATGTCGTTTTGAGTCATGCCGAATCTCCTTATTTGTTCATGCACTTAGCTTTTTTAGAAGCCATCAAGATTGATCAGAAACAACAGATTAGCGCAAGGTCTGTAACAGGTCAAACAAAAAAGAAGAACGTCCAACATCCAACATCGAACGTCCAACGTCGAACGAAAAACGAACAACCAAACAACAAAAAAGACAGGTATTAACGTATGTTATCGACATATATGGTTTCCCCACTGTTCCTGGTTCGTAAGGATAACCCGGACTATGTTTTTGCTTTTCATTCAAAGTTGGATGTTGGACGTTCGATGTTCGTTTGTTAAAAGTTGTCTACAGGGATTTCTTCCGATTCGGGGTGAACCGCGATCATCTGTTCCATTTTTTGAATGAGCGGCATGAGGGTGGCGGGACTATTTGCGGAAATAGCGATGGCGCCAAATTTTCGCCGGAGCGTATCGAGTCGCTCGGGTTCCACCCGGTCCTGTTTATTCAGCACGAGAATGCAGGGGAGCTGTGACAGGTTCAGATCGCCCAGGATGGTTTCGACGGAATTCATCTGATCTTCAAAAAGGGGGTTGCTCGCATCGATGACATGAACCAGCAGATCGGCGTTTTCCAGCTCTTCCAGTGTGGCACGAAAGGCAACCATTAAATCTTTGGGAAGATCCCGGATGAACCCTACGGTATCGGAGATAATCACTTCGGTGTCTCTGGGAAACCGAAGCCGACGGCTGGCCGGATCGAGGGTCGCGAACAGGCGGCTTTCAGCGAGTACCCGGCTTTGGGTCAATGTGTTGAGAAGTGTCGATTTACCCGCATTGGTATACCCGATGATGGAGATAAGCGGCACTCCCCGTTTGCCCCGCCTGGCCCGCTGCTGTTTGCGGTGCCGCCGGACCATTTTAAGATCTTTTTCCAGACGACCGATGCGTTCCCTGATTCTGCGCCGGTTGATCTCCAGTTTTGTTTCCCCGGGGCCCCTGCCGCCGATGCCACCGGTAAGTCGGCTCATGGCTTTATTCTTTGTTAGCAGTCGCGGCAGCAGATATTTGAGCTGGGCCAGTTCTACCTGATATTTACCCTCCCGGGTCTGGGCCCGTTGGGCAAAAATGTCAAGGATCAGCTGGGTCCGGTCTATCACCTTCAGGTCGATGGCATCGGCAATGGCGCGGATCTGGGATGCGCCGAGTTCCTGGTCGAATACCAGCAGGGTTACCTCCTGTTGAAGGGCCCGAATGGCAAGATCCTGAAGTTTGCCCAGCCCCATGACGTATTTGGGATCTTTTTTTCGCCGTTGCTGAAGCTCCGTTCCGGCCACCTCCAGACCGGAAGAGGCGGCGAGTTCCTCGAGTTCCCTGAGACGGTCAAGGGCTTCCCGGCGCGGACCGGTGCTGACACTTATCAGAAAGGCGCGTTCTTCTTTCCCGACATCTCTGGAACGCGATGGGCTCGAGGTAGCGAATTCGGCCTCAAGGGCCTGGATGAGAGCCAAGCAGCCGATGTCGAGCTGGTGCGGGAGAAGCGG
Organism: Desulfobacterales bacterium; assembly: GCA_963677545.2. Lineage (GTDB taxonomy): Bacteria > Desulfobacterota > Desulfobacteria > Desulfobacterales > JAFDDL01 > JBECKW01. The sequence continues at coordinate 58,243 of CAXXKH010000005.1, forward strand.
GTCGAGAATCTGGTAGGGCGCTTTTCCGGAAGCCCCGGGGAGAATATGCCCCAGATGGATTTTTTGTGGAAGACCATCGTCTCCGACGATGATGGCAGCCATCATATCGAGCCGGAGAAGGGCGAGGTCGGTCAGGTCATCATGTGTGAGTGCTTCCTGGGAAAGATGGGTATGAATGCATCTGAGTCCCCGGAGCCGACCGGGCGCCAGGCGATACTCACTGAGGTCAGGGATGACAATGCCCCGGGGATCACCCACTATTACGAAGGCGACACGACCCTTTCGGTTGATAAGAAGGCCGATCTGGCGACGAATTTCAAAAGAGAGCTGAGAGAGTTCCCGGGCGAGTTCCCCGGTCACCAGGTATTCGACGGGGGTCCGGCGTTGGTACAGTTTTTCAAGCCGTTTGATCCAGCTGGCTTTCAGCCCGAGAGTGCTTCCGAAGAGTCGTTTCATAAAGAATAAGCGTTCAGGTGTCAGGTTTCAGGTGTCGGTCGACGCGGTTGTTGCAGTTCCTGACACCAGACACCTGACACCTGAAACCAATGATCGAAATATTGCTGAAAGAAAAATCACTTGCCCCGATCCGCCCCCGTTGTTAGGCTTTCCCGGTAGCGCCACTATCCCATGTCATAATATGAGTCATCGGCAAGATCCTCAAAGCGAGTGTAAGTGCCCAGGAATGCCAGGTGGGCCGTCCCCACAGGGCCACTTCTCTGTTTGGCTAGGATAATCTCCGCCTTGTTCCGGTTCGGATTGTTTTCATCTTTGTTATAGACGTCGTCCCTGTATATGAACGCCACGACATCGGCATCCTGTTCCAGGGCGCCCGATTCTCGCAAATCGGCAAGCATGGGCCGCTTGTCGGCACGTTCTTCGAGCTTTCGATTGAGCTGAGAGAGGGCGATTACAGGCAGTTCCAGCTCTTTCGCAAGGATCTTGAGAGATCTCGATATTTCCGAAATTTCCAGGTCCCGACGTTCCACACCTGCCCGTCCGCGCATAAGCTGCAGGTAATCGATGATGACAAGACCAAGGCCTTTATCCATTTTCAAGCGGCGTGATTTGGCCCGAATATCCATGGCTGATATATCGGGAGAGTCGTCAATGAACAGCGGGGCCTGGGAGAGCACGCTGGCCGCTTCCGTAATTCGTTCCCAGTCATCCCCGCCGAAAAAACCGCTCCGGAGTTTCGAAGAGTCGACCCGTGATTCGGCGCAGAGCATTCGCATGGAAAGCTGCTCTTTGCTCATTTCAAGAGAGAAAACAGCCGTCGGGACACCGCTGTCCACGGCTGCATTACGGGCGAGATTCAGTGCAAAGGCGGTCTTACCCATGGCCGGCCGGGCCGCCAGAATGATCAAGTCCGAGCCCTGTAGTCCGGATGTCAACGCGTCCAGGCGTGAAAAGCCGGTGGGAACGCCGGTGAGAAGTGCCTTGTTTGCCTGGCGTTCTTCGAGTTCATCGATGTTTTTATCGATGATAGAGCTGATGGAGAAAAAGCTCGGTTTGATCTTGTTGTCGGAAATTTCAAAGATGGCGTTTTCCGCAAAATCGATGACACCGTCCACGTCGTCCTGATCTTCGAAGCACCGTTTGGTGATCTCATTCGACTTGTGGATGAGTCGCCGGAGACAGGCTTTTTCATGGATAATTCTGGCGTGGTGCTCCGGATTGACGGCAAGCGGTATCTCGTTTACAAGCTGGGCAAGGTACGATGCGCCGCCGACCTCTTCCAGATGCTTCTTTTTTTTGAGAATATTGGCAAGGGTGACGAGGTCGATGGGCTCGTTTTTAGTGAACAGCTCAGTAATTGCCGTGAATATTTTCTGGTGCGAAGCCCGGTAAAAATCATCGGGAGAGAGGATCTCTATAACATCGAACAGTGATTCATTATCGATCAGGATAGCACTGAGGATCGATTCCTCCGCATCAATATCCTGGGGCGGCAACCGATTGGGGAAATCCTGTGGCGCGGGTTTTGTATGATCTGCCATAAAAAGGGAAGAAGAACCTGAACTAATTCAAATCATCATAGGTCCTATAGGTCCTATAAGACCTATAGGACCTATATTGTTTCAATCTGGGGAAGCGGTTTTATACCTCCCCGTCCGTGGCGAATTTATTCCGGAACGATTTCAACCGATATTTCCGGCTTTACCCCTTTGTAGACCCGGATCGGCACGGCGAACGTACCAAGGGTTTTGATGGGTTCGCTGAGCAGAAGCATTCGTTTTTCAATATTGACATTCTGCTTGGCCAGGCTGTCAAGAATGTCCCGTGCAGTCACCGAACCGTAAAGACGGTCTTCATCGCTCACTTTAGCGGTAATCTTGCATGAAACGCCTTCAAGCCGTTTGGCCATCTCTTCGGCCAAGGCTTTCTCCTTGGCGATCTGCTCTTCAAATTTCACTTTCTGCTGGGCCAGAAGATTCCTGTTGGCATCGGTGGCCAGGACGGCCTTGTCCTGGGGAAGCAGGTAGTTCCTGGCATACCCGGCGGCAACTTTTACCTCGGAGCCGATGATCCCGAGAGACGAAATAGTTTCTTTCAATATAACGTTCATGGCAAATCCTCCAGTATATAATCACCGTGAATGAGACAGAAAATTTGAAACATTCACTCGACCCGGCAGTGCCGGGATTCAAATTTCAATTTGGTTACGGTTCATTACTGTTGCCCGTATCCGCGCCCAGTTTTCTTATGTTCAACCACATATCAAAAAAGCCGAGCCCAACTACGAAAATATTAAACACAAGGGCCAGTAATGTGTAAAGAGGCCATCGAATGACCTGTGGCACCTGTTTCTTCTTAAACAGGAACGCAATAATTGCGATCCCCTGTAAAAAATAGACCTGCATCATGATTTTCAGGCCGTTTTCACCAATCAGTTTCAGTGCACCGGCGGGCAGCAGCATGAACGCGCCGCATGCAATCACTACCCAGACGAGCATTTCCGGCGCTTTCCAGAGCAAAAACTCTTCGAAATCCGGGTAGGGCAGCTTCACCCATTTCAGGATAGGCCGGGCCAGAAACAAGGTTATCAAACTGGTGAACAGCATTCCCGAAACAGCAATTGCCGGAAAAGTCCTTCGGGCGACATACTCGATCAGTTCGAGAGATGTGGCCAGTTCCTGTCTTGCTTCTTCCGCAATGCCCATTTTATCGGCAGCCGCCTGATAAACCGAAAGACTTTCCGCCACATACCCCGAGATGAGATCCGGGATGCTGATACCGACCGCTTGGCTGTAAAAGAACAGAATAATCAAACCTGCCAGGGTTAACCCGCCGCAGGTAACGGCCACGGTTTTTTCCAGCGAAAAATTGCGCTCCAAGGATTCGCCGAGAATATAACCGAGCAACAGCAATGCAAAAAACAGAAAAAGATCAAGCGATCCGCCGCCAAACAGCATCACCATTATGGCAAAAGCAACTGCCGGAACAACGGCGCCCCTTACCCGACCAAGTCTCAATCGATATACCAGCACGGGCAGGGGCAATACAAAAACACCTAACAGACCCAAAACAGGTATCGCCGAGGCGCCGGCAAACAGTGCCAGTGTAATGCATATACCAAAAACCATTTCTCTGGCAGTATCCCGGTTTTGTATCGGCGTCAAAGCCGGCCTCCTTTTGATACCCGGGTTGTGTTTCTCTAATCCAACCCCCCGATATACGGCAAGAGCGCGATGGTTCTTGCACGTTTAATGGCAGTGGTGAGTCCCCGTTGATGTTTGGCGCAGGTGCCGGTGATACGTCTGGGGATGATCTTCCCGCGTTCCGAAATAAAATAACGGAGGGTTCTCGGTTCCCTGTAATCGATCACCATGGATTTATCCGCACAAAAGCGGCAAACTTTCCTCCGATGAAAAAAGCGTTTCTTTTTTCTCGAATCAGGGCGGCTGTTATTACTTCGTCTACCTCCTCTAGATGGAACTGCCATTTTTACGCCTCCTCTTTTTCTTGGTCGGTCTCGACTGCGTCGCCTTTGTTTTCTGCCAGTTCAGGCGTCGGTTCGGTTTCCGGCTCAGGCGTCGATTCAGTTTTTGGCTCGGGTGCCGGTTCGGTTTCCGGCTCGGGGGTCGATTCGGCCGCGGCGGCTGCTTCGGCAGCCTTTGCGGCGGCAGCTTCGACCTTGGCGGCAGTGTCGGCCATCTCCTGCTTGACCGCTTCCAGATCCGCATTTTTATCCAGAACGATAGTCATGTATTTGAGGACCCGATCGTCAATCCGGAAAAAGCGTTCGATTTCATCCACCAGGTCACCGGCGCCGCAATAATCAAGGCGGACATAATATCCCCGATGTTTTTTCTTGATTTCATATGCCAGTTTTTTTGCGCCCCATTCATCCAGCGCTACCTGAAGGCCGTTTTTCTGGCCCATCAGGTCTGATAACCGGCCAAAAACAGAACCCCGTTGCTCTTCCGAAACATCGGGGTCCAATATGAAAATAGTTTCGTACCGTCTCATGGTTCCTCCCTTTGGCTTAGCAGCCCCGAACCGATATGGGTGTCGGAGCAAGGATAAGAATAAAAATAAATTTTCATGCTAACTAAAATCATGCTTTCTAACACCATATTAAAATCGGTGTCAAGAGACAGTTTGAAAAAGTCCCGGTAAACCTAATTTGAACATAGCGTTTATTTTAAAAAAATGAACGTCCAACATCGAACATCGAACGTCCAACGTCGAATTAAAAGAAACAACCGAAATATAACGAGCCATTTTCAAAACGTTTCAGTTTGGCCAAGCTCAAGGCGGAGCGGAAATTTCAACCACAGACATATTAGGCATATTTTGAGGATTGAAATTTTCGTCCAACGCGGAGATCGGCCAAAATGGGACGTCTTGAAATTGGCTCTCAAGTGTTGCTTTATTTTTTTCGGTAACTCGTGTTATGTTCTGCTCCTCGGTATGACGAAAATGAGATATGGTACACTCTATATATTATAGGATGATAATTTCGTAAAAAAGCAGATTCTTACACGAAGCCACAAAGATAACCGATTTAAATTAAAATGTTTTTCTTTGTGCCGTTTGTGCCTTTGTGGTTGATTCAGATTTTTTACGAGTTCATCAAAGGATGGATATGAAATTAACGGATCAAATACAGCAGCGTGTTTCACATGTTATTAAGGAGTTTTACGGAGAAACACCTGAAACCTTGAAAATCGGATATCCGCCCAATGCGTCGATGGGCGACATGGCGGTGGAGTGCTTTTCCCTGGCAAAACTGTTAAAAAAGGCGCCGAATGTCATCGCCGGTGAGTTGTCGGAGCGAATCGAACCGGACGATCTAATTGAGAGTGCGGCTGCTGCGGGGCCCTATATCAATATTACCCTTAACAGCGGGGGCTATTTCGGTCACGCCTGCAGGCGCATGTTCGAAACAGCGCCCTTTGTCCCAGAGCCGGATACTCCCCACAGCCGTCGGGTCATGGTTGAATATCTTTCCCCCAACACGAACAAGCCGCTCCATCTCGGCCATGTGCGAAACGGCGCCCTGGGCATGGCCATCGCCAATCTTCAGGCGGCGGCGGGGTTCCGAGTGATTAAAGCCAACCTGGTCAATGACCGGGGGGTTCATATCTGCAAGAGCATGCTGGCGTGGCGGAAATGGGGGGAGGGAGTGACTCCCGAATCCCGGAAGCAGAAGGGGGACGCCTTTGTCGGAGACTGGTATGTGCGTTTTTCCCGGGAGGCTGAAAAAGACCCTTCCCTGGAAGATGAGGCCCAGGAGATGCTGCGGCGCTGGGAGCAGAACGATCCGGATGTTCTGCGCATCTGGCGGATGATGAACCAGTGGGTCTACGATGGATTTTCCGAGACTTACCGCAAACTCGGTCTTGTTTTTGATCGATTTTACCACGAATCCGAAACCTATGCCCAGGGAAAGCAGATTATCGATGACGGGCTGGCCAGAGGCGTATTTTCCCGGGATGACGCGGGGAATGTTGTTTTCCAGCTTCCGGAAGATCGCTTCGGAAAGGATGAAAGCGGTGCGGCCAAGCGGGTAACAGTACTTCGTCCCGACGGCACCAGCCTCTATATTACCCAGGATATCGGCACCACGGTACTGAAAATAAATGAAGAGCGTCTTGACCGATGCACGTTCGTGGTGGGCAGTGAACAGCAGTTTCATTTTCAATGCCTGTTTACCATACTCGGGGCCCTTGGATACACGTGGGCAGAGGAGTGTCACCATCTCTCCTACGGGATGGTCTATCTCCCCGAGGGCAAGATGAAGTCCCGCGAAGGCAAGGTGGTGGATGCCGATGACCTGATCGAGAGTATGCGGGAACTGGCGGCTGAAGAGATCAGGAGCCGTGACCCCGAGGGGATCCTGGATGAAACGGAAATCAGCGACCGGGCCGCCAAAATCGGTACCGGGGCCATAAAATTCTATCTGCTCCGGGTCAAACCGAACCAGGATATTCATTTCGATCCGAAGGAATCGATCTCATTTGATGGATATACCGGCCCTTATTGCCAGTATGCCTACGCCCGGATCCACGGCATCCTTCGAAAGGCCCGGGAGAGGGGAGTGGATGACGCAAACGCAGACTACCGGCAACTTGGAAACGAGGAAGAACGCCTTTTGGCCCGGCAACTCACCCGGTTTTCGGAAACGGTGGAAAGGGCTGCCGGCGAGTACAATCCATCCCTCGTGGCGAGTTATCTGTTCGACACGGCAAAACTCTTCAACCAGTTCTATAACAAGCATTCGGTGATCAATGCGGAAAATGAGACGCTTAAGTCGGATCGCCTGTCGCTTACCGCCGCCACCGCGGCGGTTCTGAAAAAAGGCCTTGAGCTTTTGAATATCGAGGTGTTGACGCGTATGTAAGGTAGAGAGATGGCGGACCGGCCGAAACTGCTTAACCAAAGTCTAATATGGTGGAAACTGATCGCCGCCGTCGGTCTTACTCAACTGGTTTGCATATGCTCCTGGGGCTATATCAGCGCCAGGTTCCGGCCCGATTTCACAACCGGGGTTATTCTCCTGTCGGTCGTATCTCTCATCCTGACAACTGCCGTCATTATCATTTTTGTGCGGCGGTTTGTCAGGAAACCCATCGAAAAACTGATCGAAGGCACCGCGAATCTGGCCGGAGGGGATTACGCCGCCCGAATCGAATTGAAACAGTCCGATGAACTGGCAACCCTGGCCAATGCCATCAACGACATGGGCAGGGCTATCGGAGAGAAAGAGACCGCCCTTCACAATCAGCGGGATGAATATCGCCGTCTGTTTGAAATGATGCCCTGCACCATAACGGTCCAGGACAGGGATTACCGGTTGCTGAGCTACAACAGCCAGTTCGAAGAAAATTTTCATCCAAAGCCGGGCGATTACTGTTATCGGGCTTATAAAGGACGAACCGAAAAATGCGATCCCTGCCCTGTTGAACAGACATTTGCCGACGGCAAGTCACACCACAGCCAGGAGGCGGCCTTCCAGAAAGACGGTACTACCCGCCACTGGATTGTCCGGACCGCTCCCATCAAAAACGATAAGGGCGAAATTGTCGCGGCCATGGAGATGAGCCTGGACATTACCTACCGGAAATTGCTCCAGGAGGCGCTGGAGCAGTCCGAAAAGAAGTATTACGACATTTTCGAGAATATTCCGAATCCCGTGTTCGTTCTCGATATGGACACGCTTGAAATTCTCGACTGCAACGGCAGTGTCCAGGCTGTTTACGGATGGACAAAGAAGGAGATGACCGGCCGCTCTTTTCTGGATCTCTTCAAGGCCGGTGACCGGGAGTTTATCAGAAGCCAGCTTTATTCATCCCGGGCCATGAACAAGATTCGGCAGGTCGGGAGTACCGGAAACGTACTGTATGCGAATATTCGCGTTTCGCCTGCCTATCACCCCGACAGGAAGACGATTCTGGTGACCACCAGCGATATCACCCATTGGATGGAGACGGAACAGCAGCTTATTCAGGCGGGAAAGATGGCAACCCTGGGGGAGATGGCCACCGGTGTGGCCCACGAATTGAACCAACCCCTTTCGGTCATCAAGACCGCCAGCAGTTTTTTCATCAAAAAAATAAAACGAAAAGAGCCTATCCGCGAAGAGACGCTTACCACCCTGGCGGAAGAGATTGACAGCCACGTAGACCGTGCAACCAGAATCATCGGCCATATGAGGCAGTTCGGCCGAAAATCCGAGGATGCCCTCGGGCCGGTCCAGGTGGGGGATGTGCTGAAAAGCGCTTTCGAACTGTTCGGCCAGCAGCTCAAGCTCAGGGAGATAGAAGTGCACTGGGAAGTCGAGGCGGGGCTGCCTGAGATCCTGGGCGATTATGGAAGGTTGGAGCAGGTCTTTATCAATCTGCTCATCAACGCCCGGGATGCTATCGATAATAAATGGGCATGCGTTGCATCGGCGGAACCCGGGGAAAAGCGTATTACCTTCAGGGCCGCCTGTCGAAAGGGAGATGTTGTTATAGAAGTGCGGGATACGGGATGCGGCGTACCGGAAGAGATTGCCGATAAGGTATTCGAGCCTTTTTTCACCACCAAAACAGTCGGCCAGGGAACCGGCCTGGGGCTTTCCATCAGCTACGGCATCGTAAAAGAGTGCGGAGGGACCATCGATGTGCTTCCAAGTGATGACGGCGGGGCATGCTTCAGGCTTGCATTCCCGGCCATGGACCGGACGGAGATTGCTGACTGATGGCATACGAACACTCTTCCATACTGCTCGTTGACGACGAAAAGGGGATTCGTACGGTACTGGGGATTTATCTCGAGGATCTGGGATATAAGGTCTTTACCGCTGAAAACGCGGCCCAGGCCCTGACGCTTTTCAAATCCGAACGTCCATCTTTGGTTCTGGCGGATATCAGAATGCCGGGAAAGGATGGGATTGCTCTTCTTCAGGAGATCAAGTTGGAGAATCCGGAAACAGAAGTGATTATGATTACCGGTCATGGCGATATGGAGCTGGCCATCCGGAGCCTTCAACTGGAAGCTGCCGATTTCATAACCAAACCGATTCGAAACGAGGTGCTGGAAGTCGCTCTTAAACGTGCCGAAGAGCGTATCTTCATGAGGCAAAAGCTCAGGGAATATACCGAAAACCTGGAGCGGATGGTGGCTGAAAAAACGAAGGAACTGCTGTCCGCCGAACGGATGAGCGCCATCGGACAGACGGTGGCGGGCCTCTCCCACACCATCAAGAATATTGCCGGGGGGCTCAAGGGGGGGGCGTTTGTCCTTGAAAAGGGACTCTCCCTGGACAACAAGACCTACCTTTCACAGGGCTGGGAGATGGTCAAGCGAAACGTCGAGAAGATAACGAACCTTTCGATGGGGATGCTCAACTATTCCAAAACCGCCGACATCACCTTTCAGAAATACGATCCCAACGCGCCCGCCCGGGAGGCGCTTCGTCTTATGGCTCCCCGGGCCGAAACAAGCGGTATTGTCCTTGAAGCGGACCTCGATACGTCACTTCCACCTGTTTGCATGGATCCGGAGGGAATCCAGCAGTGTCTGCTCCATCTGATCGAAAATGCCCTGGATGCCTGTATGGAGGAAAAGGCTCCCGGAAAAAGCGTTACGCTTAAAACAGTGCCCGCCGAAGGGTGGGGCGTCGAGTACCGGGTGATCGATACCGGTTGCGGTATGGATGAGTCGGTTCGCAGCAGGCTGTTTCAGAATTTTTTCAGCACCAAGGGAACCCGGGGTACCGGTATGGGGCTCATGATCACGAAAAAGATCGTGGATGCCCATGGCGGCGAGATCGATATCTCTTCCCGGAGCGGCGAGGGCGCTGTTGTTTCCATCAGGCTTCCGGAACGGCAAGGTCCGGATGAAAGCGGCTGTGGACCAAATTGATCGCGCGCAACTTTTGATACAACTCAACTTGTTAGAATTGTTAAAAAAGGCATAATTGCTAAGTGATCCGCGGTTCATGATGATGTTGCATATTGATGCGACAGATGATACAAGTTAAATTCCTTTTTGGTGCTAACACTATGTAAATATGATTCATCCTATTTTGAGGTTTTATTTATTGCTGGCCGTATCATTGTTTTACAGCACCTTGTTGTATTTTCGCAGCGTTCGTTTCCGACCGCTCGCCGGCTCGTCATGTACCGAAAAATCGATAACCATTTGTATTGATGTCATAATAGCGGAAAATTGCGCTGGTGAAGAATATCCGGTAACCAAGTGCTCTTACTAAAGTGCAACCATTGATCCGGTTCGCCTGAAAAAAAACTCGCAGCAACTGCGTTCATTTTCACAAAAAGGGGCAGTGACGCGCACTATGATCAATACTGTTTGTCTCGAACCTGACGGAATTTTAACAGCCGAGGATAGGGGTGACGCCGGTGCCGTGCCGATCCGACTGCTTTCAAGCCGTGTCATACTTACCCGGGATTACACACTTAGAAGCTTCTTTCGCATGCTAGAGGCTTACCCGGTATTCATGGAGTTAAATGCATTTCTGCCGGAACTGCGCCGGCGGTATCGAGAATGCCCGGCCGGGGAATGCTCCCGTGACGCCATCGACACCCTGGAGTTTGGAAAAACAATTGAAATGATAGGGTTTCCGGGTAATCCGCAACTCGAAATCTATTCGGTGCTGCAGGGGGTAGTCGGAGAGAAAACGGTCGAAATCAAACCCTATGATATCGGCTTGCTGCTTGACACGCCTGTGACGCTTGGAAAGCTGCGTCATATAATCTTCGGCGATCCGGCCGACAGCCTTGAGTTTGATACAGTCTATACCCTGTTTGAATTTATCGACGGCATTGCCTGGGCGCTCAGTTTTCACAACGCTCCGGAGCAGTGCGGGATTGGGAGGTAACCTTTGTTTAAAAAAATTCTTTTTGCGACCACGGCATCCCCGACTTGCGACAATGCCGCCAGGGTCGCCTTCGATCTTGCCGTCAAGTACGAAGCGCAACTTTATGTGATGCATGTTTACGGGATTCCGACACGGGGATTCGGTCCATTTGCAACGGATGTTCGGACCGGAGAGACAGATGATTACGGCAGGGATTACGAGGCCTGGGTCGAGGAAGAGATCAGGACCACGTACGAAAAGCAGCTCGCTAAAACAAAAAATTGTGTCGTTCAGACCCGGGTGGGGGTACCGCACACCGAAATTCTCCGGGCAGCCCGGAAACTGGATGTGGATCTGATTGTCATGGGCGCCCACAGCCGGGAGGAAGAAGTCGGGGCCACCCGTTTTCGAAATGTACTCGGTGATACCATGCAGCGGGTGGCACAGAAAGCGAGATGCCCGGTGCTGATCATAAGCCGCCCCTGTGCGAACTGTTTCTGGTATTTTTCCAACATCGTTATGGGGATTGATTTTACCAAAGCGTCCATGTCCGCATTCCTCTTTGCCCTCAAAGTCGCCCGGGAAGTCGGTTGCAAGCTTTATCTGTTTCATGCCGCGGACCTGAGCGGTGTTCATGTCGGTAAGATGCCGGGACAACCCACTATCGAGAAAGAGATCGAAGCAGCGCGAAAAAAAATAGAAGAGATTTATGTCTCCCAAATGGGCGATTTCGATAACTATGAAATCGATATCTGGGAAGGGGTTCCTTATGTGGAAATTCTTAAATACGCCCGAGAAAAAATGGCGGACCTGATTGTCATGGCCCATCATACCCGGGATATCGATCCGGACGAAGCACTTCTCGGGAGCACGGTGGAGCAGGTGGTACTGAGGGCCGCGGCACCGGTCGCGAGTGTGAATCGCCCGGATAAGGTGGCGTGAAAAGATCAGAGGTCGAAGGTCTGATGTCAGAGGTCGGACAAAGATATGCGGATGATGAATGAATGATCAATTATCATGGATGAGCAGACTGAAAAACCGACGGTATTGATTGTTGATGATGAAATCGACATGAGGATTTTCATTAAAACCCTTTTTGAAACAAACGGTTACAAACCGGTAACGACCCGGGATGGCGGATCGGGACTGCAAAAAGCCAGGGGAATCCTTCCGGACATTATTGTCCTGGATGTGATGATGCCGGGAGATGGAGGGGTGAAAATGTACCGGGGCCTCAAAACCGACACCTCACTGGAGTGCATTCCGGTAATTATGTTGTCGGCGGTGTCCCCAAAAGCATTCAAGCACTATTTGAAAATGCTCGATGCCCGGAGCGGGGGCACGCTCAAGGGGCCGGATGCATATCTGGAAAAGCCTCCGGATGCCCGGGTGCTTATTGATTTGGCGAACCGGTTGGTGGGTAGAGAGCGGGGAGCGGGGAGCAAAGGGCATAGGGCATAAGGCAGGGAGGGAAAGACGAGAGGGACGAGGGGCGCGAGATGAAGAACCGAGACCAGAGGTCGGAGATCTGAGGTCAGAGGTCGGAAACGGCAAAAGAACGTCAGAATAAATTAACTATAGGCACTTGCAGTTTCGCATTTGGACCTTTTACCGCAAACATTCATGCAAAAGCGTGCATCTTTCGATAAGTTTGATGGCAAAATAAAATAGATACAATCCGCCGGCTGTTGACTGCCGACTGCATACTGTCGACTCCGGCTTGCCGGATTAGGCACTTACTTCGGGACGGACGAGAAGGAGATGTCAGGGATGGACCGGATTAGTCAGTGGGACTGGGAACTTGGGAAGCGGGTACTTGCGGATGTCGATGTCATGGAAGGCCAATATTCGACGGCTTTTGAAACATCTGCCAGCCGGGACGGTGAAAAATTCGCCGCGGTGGTTCAGCTCGACGAGATGGAATTCGGTGTCTGTGAAAACGGTGAAGCCTGGGAGGGGGGATTCGACAAGGTCTGGCACCTGCGCTACGGTGTCGACGGCCGTTTAACGGCGCTTGTTTCCGATACCGGCATGTGGACGGTGGCGGTGGACGGTGCGGCCTGGGAGGAGACCCACGAGTTCGTGTGGTGTCCCAGGATCTCCGCGGATGGGCGGCATATAGCGGTTGCGGCACAGAACGCGACCCGTCACAGCATGGCTCTGGACGGAGTGGCGTGGGAAAATGATTTCGGTTTTCTTTCCGAAGCGACCATCAGCCCGGATGGAACGAAAACCGCCGCCGTCGTTCAGGCGGTTGCGACAAAAGAGGGCGACATTTTCGAGTGGCAGAAGGGATGTTACACGGTCGCGGTGGACGGGGTGGTCTGGGACCATACGTTTCTCAACGCCTACGAGCCGACATTCAGCGACGATGGTGTTCGAATAGCGGTTACGGTGAGGACCAGCCTCTACGACTACACGATAGCAGTGGATGATGAGCCCTGGGTCGATCAGTATCCGGCCGCATGGGCGCCCCTGTTTTCACCGGTAACCGGGGCGGTTACCGCGCCGGTCAAGATGCCTGACGGGTGGACCCTTGTAGAGAATGGCAAGCAGCTGTGGCCACGCACTTTTGTGCAGCTCTGGCACCACGCATACAGCCCGGACGGCAATCGTATCGCAGCCATTGTGGCGCCGAAGTTCGGCAGGTGGACGGTGGCTGTGGACGGGCGCCCCTGGTCCGCCACATTTGGAGATCTTGTTGACGATATGACGTTCAGTCCCGATGGCTCAAAAATCGCCTGTATTGCTAAAAACAAAGGTGCTTACACCGTTGTCGTGGATGGCCGCCCCTGGTCCCGGACCTTTGACATGGCATGGCGCCCGGTATTCAGCCCCGGTGGTGACATGGTGGCCGCCCGGGTGAAAATTAACGAAAAATATGCGGTTGCCGTAAATGGACGTCTGGTAACCGGTGAGATGGAAAAGGCCTGGGATCCGATCTTCAGTCCGGGGGGAGACAGGTTGTTAATTCGCTGTATTGATGAAGATTCGGGGAGGAAATACATTCGTGAGGTTCTGCAGTTATAGAGATGAGCCATTTTCAAAACGTTTCATTGCCCAAAATGGGATCAAGACCAGTGCGGATCGCCGGCCTGGAGATTGGACAAAACGGGACGTTTTAAAATTGGCTGAGATGAGCCAATTTCGGCCAAATGTCTTTGTTGGAGGTGACTTCTTTTATAAAAAAGGAGAAAAATCGTAATGCATACGGTCTACAACATCGTCAGTGGTCCCCTGGTCTGGGCGGCTTTTATCATCTTTGTTTTTGGCAGCTTCTACCGGCTGATTTCCATGGCTGTTCTGGCCAGGGAAAAAGACGACATCGTTTATGAATATATGAGCTTGCGATACGGGCTTCGATCCATTGTAAGATGGCTGATACCGTACGCTACCGAAAATATGCGGCAGAAGCCGGTGATGACCTTCGTTACCTTCTGTTTCCACCTGTGCGCCGTGCTGACGCCGCTTTTGTTGTATGCCCATATGATCCTGGTAAAGGAAGCGTGGGATTTCGGGTGGTGGTCCTTTCCCGATATAATTGCCGACATCATGACCCTTATCGTTATTTTCGGCTGTCTTTTTTTTATGCTCCGGCGAATCAAACAGACGGAAGTCCGTTACCTGACATCCGCTTCGGATTTTGTACTTCTCCTGATTGTGGCGGCGCCGTTTATCACCGGATTCTGGGTCTATCACCAATGGGTCGGCACTTCGGTAGTGACGATTCTGCATATGCTTTCAGGGGAGATCATGCTGGCGGCGATTCCTTTTACCCGGTTGAGCCATATGTTTTTTTTCCCGTTTACCCGGGGGTATATCGGGTCGGAGTTCGGGGCTGTGAGGCATGCTAGGGACTGGTAAGGGACAGGCAAAGAGGGAAGAGGGAAGACCGCTTCGCTAAGACGATGGAAGAAATCGGAGGTCGGATGCCAGAGGTCAGCCCCGCCGCTCCATCCATTTTGGACGGAGTTTGATCAAAAAAACTGACACCTAAAAAACAACGCAAAAAAAAAACAATGTTTAGGCACTTGTACCTCGGTGGGAGAAAAAAATGGGTGAATCTGCACGGAAAACGGAACAGTTTATAAGCGACATCGGTATCGATGAGGGATGTCGTCGGTTGACGCCCGCAAGAATAGAAACGGTAGTGAAAAATATTCTTAAAACCGAAGCCGGGGCGCGTATGAAAGTGTACGTCGAAACCTGCGTGCACTGCGGCCTTTGCTCCGAGGCGTGCCACTTTTACAAATCTCATGACGGGGATCCGAAATTCTCTCCGGCAGGCAAGGTCAAGCAGACCCTGTGGCCGCTGATCAAGGCGAAGGGACGGGTCAGCGTGGATTTCATCCGGCGGGCCACGGAGGTCGCCCATACCGAATGTAATCTCTGCCGCCGTTGCGTCATGTATTGCCCTATGGGGATCGATGTCGCGTACATGATGCTCTTCATGCGGCGGATCTGCCATTTCCTGGGTACCACCCCCCAGTACATCCAGGATACGGCCCACAGCCATTCCGCCACCATGAACCAGATGTGGGTCAAGGAGGATGAATGGATCGACACTCTTTTCTGGCAGGAGGAGGAAGCCCGGGATGAAATACCGGATCTCAGGATTCCCCTGGAAAAAGAGGGCGCCGACATCATGTACTCGGTTATCGGGCCGGAGCCCAAGTTCCGTGCCCAGCTAATTTACCAGGCCGCCGTGATAATGAATGCCGCCGGTGTCGACTGGACCATGCCCGCTACCCCGGGATGGGACAACAGTGATATGTGCATGTACACCGGTGACAGTACCATGATGGCCCGGCTGAAACGGAGCCATTTCGAGACCGCCATGCGCCTGAAGGTGAAACGCATCGTTATGGGTGAGTGCGGTCATGCCTTCCGGTCGGTATACGATATGGGCAACCGGGCGCTTGGATGGCGGATGCCGCCCGTGCCGGTGGTGCATGCCATCGAGTTCTATTATGAGCTTTTCAAGGAAAAGAAAATCAGGGTTACCAAAAAGTATCAGCCGACGGTAACCATACATGATCCGTGCAATATCGTGCGGGGCCGGGGACTTCATGAAATGCTCCGCTACGTGGCCCGGGAGACATGTGAAAACCTAGTGGAGATGCATCCGAACCGGGAACACAATTACTGCTGTGCGGCCGGGGGAGGGGTTATTAATTGCGGCCCTCCGTTCAAAAACAAACGGGTCGAGGGCAATCGGGTCAAGGGAGAGCAGCTTTTCGCCGCCAAAAACCAGGGAGCGGAAACCCTGATCGCGCCTTGTCACAACTGCCATGGCGGCCTTGAAGATATTATTCACACCTATGGGATTGGGTTGGAGTTGAAATTTCTCGGTGATATTATCTATGAAGTCATGGAGAAGACTTCCGAGGATGACGGCTGAAAGCGATAAACCGAAAGCGCTTGCCAATAGTGGCCTGGGAGATAGTAAATGGGAAAATTTTTTCGATTGATGTATCCGATTGTTATAATCGTCATACTGATGATTGCCGGTGGCGCAACTATCGCACAGGTAGAAAAAACGGAAGATATAAAAGCTGTTGAAGACAGTGCCTTTCGGGGGAACACCCGGCGACCCCGGGTTTCTTTCCAGCACGATGCGCATAACGAGGCCGCGGCGTTCGAGTACAACGCCTGCCACCATGTCTACGATGAGGCTGGCCGGCTCCTCGAAGGGGAGACGTCCGAGGACAAAGAGTGCTCCGAATGTCATGCCAAAAAGGATGATTCTCAACATCTGGATCTGGTGGCCGCCTACCACAACCTCTGCAAGGGGTGTCATGAAGAAGAGAAAAAAGGGCCGGTTATGTGTAGCGAGTGTCATGTGAAGTAAAAACTGCAAGGTGTCAGGTGTCGGGTTTCAGCAGACACAAGCGTGGTGGCTGACACCTGACACCTGACACCCGAAACCTTCTTTACAACCAAACGAGGTTTTTTATGCCAAAGACGATACTGATAATCGACGATGATCCCGTGGTAGTAAAATACCTGACCGCACTGTTTGAAGACAACGGGTACAACACCGTTACCGCCGGTACCGGTCTTGAAGGAGAACAGGTGCTGAAAACCACCACGCCCGACCTGATTACCCTGGATCTGGAAATGCCGGAAGAGTGGGGATCGAATTTCTATCGGAGAATTTATAGAGAGGATCGCCTGAAAAAGATACCCGTCATTGTCATCAGCGGGATGGCGGGACGGCACGCCATCAAGAAGGCGGTAGCCTACCTGCCCAAACCCTTTGATGCGGATAAACTTCTGGGGGTTGTGAAGAAGACTATCGGGTAGCAAGGCACTATAGAGCACTTTAGGCATTGTAGGCACTTGCAGTCTTGATTTTATAGGCACTTTAGGCACTCAGGTTATGAATATGTCCCCGCCCGAAAAGACCTCGAAAAATGAAACCCTCCTCCTGGTGGATGACGAACCCGGTATTCGCAGGGTGCTGGGCATCACCCTTTCCGATGATGGCTATACGGTACTAACGGCGGAAAGCGGTGAAGAGGCGCTGGCGCTCTTTAAGGAGCACCGGCCGGGCATTGTTCTCACGGATATCAAAATGCCCGGGATGGACGGCATCGGGCTTTTAAAGCGGATTAAACGGATCGATCCGGATACGGAGGTTATTATGATCAGCGGGCATGGTGAACTCGATCTTGCCATAAAAAGTATCCAGAACGATGCCGTGGATTTTGTCACCAAGCCGATTCATGACGAGGTGCTGGCCATCGCGCTCAAACGCGCCAGGGATAAAATCGAAATGCGCCGGACGCTTTCGGCTTATACTGAAAACCTGGAGCAACTCGTGGCGGAGAAATCCGCCCGGTTGGTTGAATTGGAAAGACGGGTGGCCGTGGACCAGACCCTCGAAGGACTTTCAGCCGCTTTCAGGGAACTTGCGGGGGGGGTGGGCGGCGATGTCTCCTTTTTCAACGACATGCCCTGCTATGTGACGGTGCACAATACCGCTTTTGATGTCGTCGCCGCCAACCAGATGTTCAAGGAGCGCATCGGGGGAATCGAGGGAAAAAAAAGCTGGGACATATACGACGCTGAAGAGAACTCCCGGCCCTGCCCGGTGGAGAAAACCGTGGCGAGCAACACCGGTCAGAAAAGTCGCCACACTGTTCGCCTTAAAGATGGCGGCTCTATTCCGGTGATGGTTCATACCGCGCCGATTTACAACCAGAATGGCCGGGTGGAACTTGTGTTGGAGATTTCAGCGGATATCACCGAAATCAATCATCTCCAGAAAAAACTTCAAGCCACCCGGCAGCGATTCAGGCAGCTTTTTGACGAAGTCCCCTGCTATATTTCCGTCCAGGACCGAAATCTTCGAATCACGGCCGCCAACAAACGCTTCAAAGCGGATTTTGGAGACGACAGCGGCGCATTCTGTTACGAGATCTATAAACATCGATCAGATGCCTGCCCCCAGTGTCCGGTGGCCCGGACGTTTCAGGACGGCCGCTCACATTCCCACGAAACAGTGGTTCGCACCAAGACCGGAGAAGAGTATCACATGCTGGTGGTGACGTCTCCTATACGGGATGAGAACGGTCTTGTCGCCCAGGTGATGGAGATGTCCACGAATATTACGGAAGTGCGACGTCTCCAGGATCACCTCACCTCTCTCGGTCTTCTCATCGGATCGGCATCCCATGGCATCAAAGGACTCCTCACCGGCCTCGACGGCGGCATGTATCTCGTGGATTCCGGAATTGCCGGGGACAATCAGACCCAGGTCAGGGAGGGGTGGGAGACGGTCCGTCTCATGGTGGAGCGGATCCGTAACATGATGGTCGATATCCTTTTCTACGCAAAGGAAAAGGATCTGAAATGGCAGCGGGTGGATATTGCCTCTTTTGCCGAGGAGACGGCCGCCGCGGTGGTCCCGGAGATGACAGCAGACAGTATCGAACTGGTAGGGGACTTTGGTCCGGATCTGTCCGAAGTTCGGCTCGATGTCGGTATTGTGCGGGCGGCCCTCATGAATGTATTTGAAAACGCGCGCTATGCATGCAGGAGCGATATTGCTCCCAAGACCCATCGGATTGTTTTTAAAGTTTTCCAGGATCCGGACAAAGTAGTCTTCTCGGTG
Source organism: Desulfobacterales bacterium (assembly GCA_963677545.2). Classification (GTDB taxonomy): domain Bacteria; phylum Desulfobacterota; class Desulfobacteria; order Desulfobacterales; family JAFDDL01; genus JBECKW01. The sequence goes on from CAXXKH010000005.1 coordinate 77,172, forward strand.
GAAGATAACGGGACCGGAATGGACGAAAAGACCCTCTCCCGCCTGTTTAAAACAGTCCTTTCCAGCAAGGGGAGGAAAGGCACCGGACTGGGTCTGTTCATTTCGAGTAAAATTATCGAACAAAACGGCGGCAGGCTGACCGCTGTTTCCACCCTCGGAGAGGGGAGCACCTTTACCATCGAAATCCCCAAAACACCCGCCATACAGATGGCCTCCCGCCAATCTATTGTGAACGATGCCTGAAAAGCCAAGCGGCCGAAGGAAGCGCCACGCCGGCGATGAGAAGAAGAGGCCAAATCTGGGGCCATATCATGGCCGTGTCCGCGCCCTGAAGAAAAATATTCCGAAGCGCAATGATGATATAGCGGACGGGATTGATAAAATTTCCCATCTGGAGCCAGTGGGGCATGTTTTCGGTGGGGGAGATAAGGCCCGATAGAATAACGGCCGGCATCATAAAGACGAATGCGCCGAGAAGCCCCTGTTGCATGGTCATGGAGAGGGAGGAGACCAGGAGCCCGACCCCCACCATGGTGATGATGAAACACAACAGGGCCAGCACAAGGGCGGTGATGGTTCCCCGAAACGGTACGCCGAACCAGAAAACCGCGCCCGCTGAAAAGAGCAGGGCGTCCAGAAGCCCGAAGACCATTCCGGGCAGGGATTTGCCGAGAAGGATTTCACCCGGTGTGAACGGGGCGACCAGAAGTTGGTCAAAGGTGCCGAACTCACGCTCCCGGGCGACTGACAGGCTTGTCAGGAGTATGACCACCACCATGCTGATGACGCCGCCCAGGGCCGAGACGATAAACCACCTGCTCTGAAGATTGCTGTTGAACCAGGCCCTCTCCACAAGATGCACGCCGGGTCCTCCGGGATTTACTATGCCCTGCGTAACCAGTGTCTGATTATACTGCCCGACGATGGCGCCGAGATATCCAAGGGCGATGAGCGCCACGTTCGGGTTCCGGCCGTCGGCGATTACCTGGACGCCCGTGGGGATGCCGCTTCGAAGGTTTCGATCAAATTCCGGTCCGATGTGGATGACGAGCCGTGCTGTTTCAAAGGTGATTATATCTTCAATTTCGTATTCGGACAAAAGGTTCGCCACCAAATCGAAATGCCCGGAGCCTTCCACCCCGGCCACAAACTGCCGGGACAAGGTCCCACGGGACTCATCCAGCACCGCATACCGGACATCCTTAAGGTCAAAGGTCGCCGCGTACCCGAAGACGAAGAACTGGAGAAGGGGAGGACCGATAACGATGAAGCGGCTTTTCTTGTCCTTCAGAATCATGGCGAACTCCTTGATCATGAGCGCCAGAATACGGTGCAGGCTTTTCATTATACCTCCAAGCGTTTGCTGATGTTGCGGAAAGCCAGACCGATGAACAAAATCGCCATTCCGGCCAAAACGATGACATCCGGAAGCAGTACCGGCCAGATGTCGCCGGCCATGAAAAGGGTATGACTGATGTCCACGAAATACCTTGCCGGGAAGATATGGCTGATGATTTGAATCGGCACGGGGGTGCTCTCCAGGTCGAAAATAAGCCCGGATAGAAAGAGTGCCGGCAAAAATCCCGTTATAACCGAAATCTGGGCTGCCACGAATTGGATGCGAATGGCTGCCGACAGGAAAAGACCGTATCCCAGGCAGGCAAGCATAAAGATGGAACTTACAAGCAGGAGAACGGCGATGGAACCCCTGAACGGTACGTGAAACAGGGTGACGGCGACACCCACGGAGAGCCCCATGCCCATCATGCCCAGAAGGTAATAGGGCAGCACCTTGCCCAGCAGGATATCCAGACGCCGGAGAGGCGTCACCAGCATGGCCTCCATGGTACCCCGTTCCCATTCCCGGGCGACCACCAGTGCGGTCAGGAGAATGCCGATAAGCGTCATGATCAAGGTGATAAGTCCCGGCACCATGAAGTTCCTGCTCTCCGCCGTTTCGTTGAACCAGACCCGGTGAGTAACCGTCACGGCGGGGGTGACGGCTGTCTCACCCCTGGCTTCCCGGAGTTCACCCCATTTCGAAATGATCCCCCGGGCGTAGCCCTGTATCAGCCTGGCCCGGTTGGCATCGATACCGTTCAGTATCATCTGGACGGGGGCTTGATTTTTACTTTGGAGTGCTGCCGAAAAGTCGCTTTTTAAACAGATGATACCGTCGATGTGCTTCCGGTTCAGCAGCGTCACGGCTTCGGCCATTGATGTCGCGGGGCTTGTTGTGAAATAGGGGGAGAGGTCGAAACGTGCCGCCAGATCCCTGCCGGCGGGACCGCTGTCGTCACTGACGATGGCGACGGGAACGTTTCTGGCATCCAGTGTGATTCCGTAGCCGAAGATAAAGAGCAATACAATGGGCATGACGATTGCCAAGGCGATACTGCTGGGATCCCTCAGGATCTGAAGCGTCTCCTTGCGGAGTATTCCCCTCATGCGCATGAGGAACAGCGCTGGACGTGACATTTCATTTATCTGTTGACGATCGATTGTCATTGTTCACTTGTTCTCCGATGGCATATTTCTCGATGGAAGATGGAAGTCCGCTTTGCTCGGACGAGGGACGCAACTGCAAAAAACCGAATGGAAGTTGTTGTTTGTTTTTTCTTCCATCTTCCCAGCGAAGCGGTCATCCATCGTCCATCTCGCTTTTCTTCCCTTTTGCCGTACCCGTCGCCAACGCAACAAACGCATCCTCGATAGTCGGCCGCGGGTTTTCTTCAGATCGTGCCAGCGCCCGGATTTCCGACGGTGCGCCCATGGCGAGGGTGTCCCCCTGGCTCATGATGAGCATTCGGTCACAGTATTCGGCTTCTTCCATGAAATGGGTCGTCACAATGACGGTCATCCCCTGTTCGGCGAATCCGTTGATCCGGAGCCAGAATTCCCGCCTGGCAAACGGGTCCACCCCCGAGGTCGGTTCATCCAGGAAGAGAATATCCGGTTCGTGCAGCAGCGCCGCGGCCATGGCAAGGCGTTGCTTGTAGCCGCCGGGCAGTTCGCCGGCGGCTGTGTCACGCCATTTATCGAGTCCGAACTCTTCGAAGGCCCACTCCATCCGTGTCTGGAGCTGTTTGTTGCCAAGGCCGTACGCCTTTCCGAAAAAACTGAGATTTTCCCGGGCGCTGAGTTGGCCATACAGGGAAAACTGCTGGGCCATATAGCCCAGGCGGGATCTTGCCCTGGCCCGGGAACGCCGCAGGTTGTGCCCGGCGACACTGATTTTCCCGGCGCTGGCGGGCAGCAGGCCGCAGAGCATTCGGAAAGTTGTGCTTTTCCCGGCGCCGTTGGGCCCCAGCAGGCCGAAAATCTCGCCCCGCCGGACATCAAACGAAAGGCGTTTAACCGCTTCGAAATCACCGAAAAATTTCCGGAGATCCTTGGTTCGTACCATAACATTGTTGTCCGGGGCTGTTTTTTCGGTGGATGTTCCGGACGCATCCAATTTGAAGCGGTGTTCTTTCCGGGGAATCAGCGTCATGAATGCGTCTTCAAAGTTGGGGGCAACGGTATCCATGGTTGCAGTCAGCCGGGAGGGCAGGGTTTCGGAAACAATTTCAAGCGCATTGCCGTCGGTTACCACCCGTACCCGGCCCGAGCGGATGGTGGCATCCACGATATGATCTCTGCCCGAAAGGCGGGTGTATATCCCCCGGGGTTTGATGCCCGGCGGCGGTTCCACCAGGGCAACCTTTCCGGCAATCCGGTCCTTGAAATGCCGGGATGTCCCTTCGGCGAGAAGGCTGCCCTCATGCAGCACCACAACGTGATCGCATTTTTCCGCCTCGTCGAGATAAGCGGTCGACACGAGTACCCCGATGCCGTCTTTTTCCACCAGTTCGTAGACGATTTTCCACAACTCCCGGCGGGAGACGGGGTCCACCCCGACGGTGGGCTCGTCCAGGAGAAGCATGCCGGGGGACTTGATCAGCGCACAGGCAAGTCCGAGCTTCTGCTTCATGCCGCCGGAAAGCGCCCCCGCCCTTCTCCGGGTATAGGGGCCAAGGCCGGTCATTCCCAGGAGCCTGTCGTAGCGCTCTTTACGCTCTGAAAGGAGAACCCCCTGGAGATCCGCGTAGAGGTTCATGTTTTCCCCAACCGTCAGATCCTGGTACAGGCCGAATTTCTGGGGCATGTACCCGACACGGCTCTGGATCTCGATGCTGTCGGCTACGGAATCGAGGCCGAGTACCGAAACAGCACCGGATGTGGGGACCATGAGGCCGGCGGCGATACGGATCAGTGTGGTTTTCCCGGCGCCGTCGGCGCCTACGAGTCCGGTTACCCGACCCTTTAAGGCTTCCAGGGAGATATTTTTAAGGGCCGTGACTATCGATTTGTTCTTCCCGGAGAAATGCTTCGTAAGGTTTTGAACCGATAGTGCCACGGATTCCCGTTGAGATGAATTTATGTTTCGTATTGGATTCAATAGATTAAAAAAATGTCTTTAACTGTTCTCTGGCGGACTATTCCTTTTCAAGTGTCACCGTAACCGGCATGCCGAGGCGAAGCCGGTCGTCGGGATCATTGACGTACACCCGGACTTCGTACACCAGTTTGGTCCGAAGCTCTTCGGTCTGGACCGTTTTAGGGGTGAATTCCGCAACCGGACTGATGAAGCCGATCCACCCCTCCATGGTCTGTCCCGGAAAGGAATCGCTTTGAATAGTTGCTTTAATCCCTTCCCTGATCCGGCCCAGGCTCGGCTCCGGCACATACGCCCGAATCCATTTCGGATCGGTCAGGGCCATGGTGAATACCGGGCGTGTGGGCCCCGTCATTTCGCCGGGTTCCAGGATCCGGCTTTGGACGATTCCCGGTGCGGGCGCCGTCAGTGTCATGTCCCCAAGGCGAATGTCGAGGAGAGACAGTCCCGCTTCCAGGGCCTCCAGTTTTTTTTGGGCGGCGGCGATATCTTCCTGCCGGGGCCCCTCAAGTGCGAGACTCAAGGCTTTTTCAGCGGCGACGAGCTTCGCCTGGGCCACATCCCGTCGGGAGCGGGCGTTGTCCAGGGCCTGCTCGCTTGTGGCGCCGGAGCCGGACGTCTTCACCAGACGGTCATAATTTTGCTGGGCGTTTTTTTTGTCCGCCCCAGCGGCCGCAACCTCGGCCCTGACCTGCTCGATTTCCTGGGGCCGGTTTCCGGTTTGAAGACGTTTCACGACCTCCTGCTGTGCGGCTGTTTGAGCCCGGACTTCCCTGATTTGCGCTTCGAGACGATCGGTTTTAAGGCGCGCCAGAACTTGTCCTGCTTCCACACGGTCCCCTTCTTCCACAAGTACTTCAGCAATGCGTTCCTGTTCGATAAACGCAAGGTTCGCATCGCGGATGTCCACGCTGCCGTAGATTTTCAGAATGCCATCAGTGTCAGACCCTTCGTGATTTTTCTTCCACCGTACGCCAAAGATGACGGCCGCTGTCACAACGGCCAATACGATTATCCTGATGATTCGTTTTTTCATATTACCTCATTTCATTCTGTTCCTCGATTGCCTGTACGTTCAGGATGGTTCAATGATGTGATAATCGACCGGGTATGTTCCAGAATGACGCGGCGGATTTCCGCTGTTTCACCCGAACTGTATCCTTCCATACCCAGGGCGCGAACCATGGTTTCCCGGGCCACCCGAAAGGCCATGACCTGTCCGAGAATGGCCGCGGCCCGAATCTTTGCGTCATGCCTGAACGAATCGGCGGATGTAAGGGAGATCACCCTGGCGATGGAATCGATCATGGGGGAAAATACCCGATTCAGAATAATAGCGTAGGCCGACGTGGGGTAAATCTGTTCCCGCAGGATAATCCGTGCATATCGAAACGCTTCGGGTGATCCGATCATGAAGTTGATCAGTTTTTCCAAAAGGGTTTCCAGCAGATCGAGCGGTGGCTTCCCATTTTCGTCAGAGGGAAGATTGGCAATCTCACTGAAGGTTTCCCCCAACTGCATTTCGATTGACTCGACAATATGCGTGACAACGGCATGGTACAAGCCTTCTTTCCCGTTAAAATAGTAGGGGATGGCGGCGATATTGACCCCGGCTTTCCCGGCGATCATCCGGGTGGTGGCCGATTCGTAGCCGTATTTTCCAAAAACATTTATGCCCGCTTCAAGCAGACGGTCCCGTGCATTTGCGGTGTTTGACGACGATCTTATAGCTCTCATTTTCATTACCTCGTTTGTGGTAATAATATAATCAATCGATTGAATAAATCAATCGATTTATTCGGCAGTATACCTTATTCGACGTTTCCCGCCCGGGGCGGGATTGGACGTTCGGTGTTCGATGTTCATTTTTTGAATAATTCAATACCAAATCCAAATGCGGTTACCCTGGGCGGGGATAACTCTTTGGTTGACAACACACTCTTAGGCGTAAGATACTGAAGCCCATGGGAAAAGCTGATAACTTCTTTATTTTTAAACCGTTGGATACATGAGCGAAATTGGAATGCGAATACCTGCGATGCGGACAGGGTTGATTTTTTTACTTCTGGCGATAGTTGCGGCCGGGTGCGGCAGCGGATCTTCAGGCTCAGACAATGCAGCCCCCGAGGCGGTGTTTGCGGCGTCTCCCGACAGCGGGTTCGCGCCGCTGACGGTATCTTTCGATGCGTCTGATTCTACTGACAGCAATGGTACGATTACCAGCTACGCATGGACCTTCGGCGACGAGACGACGGGCAGCGGGATGAATATCCAGCACACCTACCAGACCGCCGGCACCTATACGGCGTCGCTTACCGTTACGGACAACGGGGGGCGGACCGATACCCAGACCCGACAGATTGTCGTTTCGGCTTCTCCACCCGAGGCGGATTTCACGCTGTCTTCAGACAGTGGTTCCGCACCGCTTATAGTCGTGTTTGATGCATCCGGGTCTTTCGATAATGACGGCGATATCGTCACCTACAGTTGGGTATTCGGTGACGGCACGACCGGGAGCGGCGCAAATAGTCAGCATATTTACCAGACCGCCGGCACCTATACGGCGGTACTCACCGTTACGGATAGCGACGGTTTAACCGATACCCGGGCCTCTGAGATTGTTGTTGCGGCCTCTCCTCCCTATGCAAGCTTCACGGTTTCCACGGAAAGTGGTGATGCCCCCCTGGTGGTGGCGTTTGATGCATCCGGATCTTCCGACGGTGATGGCGAGATTATAAGCTATGCATGGACATTCGGTGACGGGGAGACGGGAAGTGGAGAGGTTGTTCAGCACACCTATCAAACCGCCGGTAACTATACGGCTGAGCTGATTGTTACCGACAACGACGGGTTGACCGATACCCAATACCGTGAGATCTCCGTTTCCAATCCCATCCCCCAGTTTTATACAATCAGCGGGACTGTGACATCAGGGGAACACATGGTGTCAGACAGTGATGTGAACGACGTGTATACCACACCGGTACCGAACAACTCCTTTGCTCAAGCACAGGTGATTACAGCGCCCGTTACGGTGAGTGGCTATGTGAACGTTGCCAGGGCGGGGGAGCAGGGGAATTCGTTTCGACAGGGCGATACGGACGATTATTACCGGGTATCTCTGACTGGGGGAATGAACATCTCACTGTATATGGTTGAAGATCCGGATTCATTCGAATTAAACCTGTACCTGTATAACAATTATCAAATCCTGAGGGATTCAACCGTTACGGATACCAATGGCATGGCATCCCTGACGGTACCTCAGGATGGGACCTATTACCTGCGGGTGGAGGCGGATTTTATCTCGAGGGCCGCCACCGGTTATGCCTTGACCATAGGACTGACGGGAATAACCGCGGCGCAATACCCCCTTCGGTTGAGCGACGATTTCGTACCCGGAGAGATCCTGGTCCGGTATGAAGAAGAAGCGGCGGGTGTTGCCGCGGCTCTGGAACATGGCCCTGCTGCCCTGTCGGCCATGGGATTTTCCACAAAAGCCGGGGCTCAGGACCGCGACAAGCTTCTTGCGAGATCGGACACTGTCGATAAGGATGTCTTCTTTGAAAAGCTCGGTGTAAAAGATGCCCTCGAACGAAGCATCGGTCCTGGGGAGATGGACAGCGAAACACGGGCCAAGATGGAAACTCTCTGGATGGTTCGGGCCGCGCGCAGGCAGTCCGGTGTCCTGTTCGCCGAGCCGAATTATATCCGTCGTCCCCTGCTCGTGCCGGATGATGTCCATTACCATTACCAATGGCACTATCCGTTGATCAATCTTCCGAATGCCTGGGATATTACCACGGGGAGCAGCGATGTGGTGGTGGCGGTGGTGGACACCGGTGTCCTGCTGGACCATCCGGATTTGGAGGGGCAACTCGTCAGCGGGTATGATTTTATTTCCGATGTGGATACCGCATTGGATGGCGACGGTATCGATGCCGACCCCGACGATCCGGGCGACCAGGATAGTGTCGAGGGCAGTTCCTTTCATGGAACCCATGTGGCTGGAACCATTGCCGCGGCATCCGACAACGGAAAGGGTGTGGCCGGTATTGCGTGGAATGCCCGGATTATGCCCCTTCGGGTGCTCGGTAAGGGGGGCGGCACTACCAGTGACATTATACAGGCAGTAAAGTATGCGGCCGGGCTTTCAAACGCTTCCGGGACAATCCCCGATGAGCCGGTGGATATTATCAATTTGAGCCTTGGCGGCGGTGGATATTCCCGGATAGAGGCGAATGTGTACGCGGCCGCCCGTGAGCAGGGGGTCATCGTTGTTGCCGCTGCGGGAAATGACGGGAGCAGTACGCCAACATACCCCGCTGCCTACGATGATGTGGTGTCGGTGAGTGCCGTTGCCATTAACGAGTCTCTTGCTTCCTACTCGAATTATGGCGCCACTATCGATGTGGCGGCCCCTGGCGGTTCTTCCACGGATGCGAACGGGGACGGATATCCGGACGGAGTCCTCAGTAGCACAGGGGACGACAGCAGCGGGACCATCGAGATGATCTATGCTTTCTCAACAGGCACGAGCATGGCGACCCCCCATGTCTCGGGGGTAGCTGCCCTGATGCGCTCGCTGTACCCCGGTCTCACACCGCTTGAATTCGATACTTTGCTGGCCGGGGGGTATCTTACACAGGATATCGGTGATTCGGGCCGGGACGATCAGTTCGGCTACGGATTGATCGATGCCTACAAGGCGGTACTGGTCGCCCGGGACGGTGGGATGAGCGGCGGACTTCCCCCCCTGTTGTCTGCCAGCCCCACCATTTTGAATTATGGGATATCGCTCAATGTGGCCCAGGTGGTACTCAAGAACGGCGGGGGCGGCACAGCGGGAGAGCTTTACATTACCGATTATTCAACGGATGCTTCCTGGTTGTCCGTTACGCCGTCCGATGATGTCGATGAGTTCGGGCTGGGTACATATACGGCCACCGTGAACCGTGATGAACTATCCGGTGAGAAGACCTATACCGGTACAGTCTCGTTTGATTCAAACATGAACCGGATTGAGGTCTCCGTTGTTGTACAGGAGGTATCGGAGGTTGTCACCACGAACGGCGGATACCATTTTATCCTTCTGGTGGATCCGGACACGTATGAGACCATAGAGCAGGTGGACAGCGCGGGGGAGGACGGCGTCTATGATTTCCAATTTTCGGGAGTGCCCGGCGGTGAGACCTACGTTATTTACGCCGGAACGGATCCCAATAATGACGATCTTATCTGCGATAACGGGGAGGCTTGCGGCGCGTATATCTCCCTCGATCAGCCCGCGGAATTGACGGTCACAGGCGATATGTCGGGGCTCGATTTTATGACGGATATCAATATCGCCCTTCCGGAAGTTTCAACCAGCCGGTTCGCCGAGGCTGCGCTGCCGCTTCAGAGAAAGGTTTTAAAGGGGGTAGCTGAAGGCCCTGATCAAAACAGCCGACTGTTAACCCGAATATCGCCGCCGTGACCCTTGTCCGGTTTCCCTTGATGGAGTGGCTACTTTTTTTTCGGTGTTTTGAATACCAACTGCATTTTTACCCGGCTGAGTTCTATGGTATCGAACTCCTTGAGCCGGACGGTGGTTTTTATTATCTCACCGTTGACTTTCGGTTTGCTCATCCCCTCCACATAACTCAGATAATACCCATCCGGTCGCTGACTGATGGTGATTGCGGTTTGTCCCATCCAGAATCCATCGATCTGGTAGTCGCTTTTCGGATTTTTACCGATTTTGAAAAGCTTTTTCGAGATGGCTATTTCCCCCTGACCGCCGGACAGAAGGGAGAGGGTTGCCGCCGGAGGTTGATCGGCGTCGGCTGTCGGCTGTTTGCTTTTTTTCATCATTTCGCGGTGCTGGGATGTGTCTATAACCATTGTCTGGTAAAGATCTTCCCCCGATTTTTTGGGCTTTTCCTCGTCATCCTTATAAGCAAAGGTCAGTTGATGTTTTCCGATGGTGATGACGTCGCCATGCCGGAGTTTGTGGGAGGTAACCATCTCCTCATTGACGAAGCATTTGTTTTTGCTCTGGAGATCCATAAGGATGTAATCGGTGCCCGCCATATCAATTTTAGCATGATGTCCCGATACGGCAAGGTTGTCGATAACAATATCGTTATCGTCCATTCTTCCTATGGAAAGTGGTTTCCGGGGTTCGAGGTCGTATTCTCCCAAAGATTTGTCTTGAAATTTTAACGTCAGAATCGGCATTCTTAATCCTCCTTTAGACAGTCCTACGTTTCTTCGGAAATACAGGAAACACTTTTCCAACAAAACGCATTAGCAGTTTTACAACCGAATTCAATCTGGATGCAACATGTCCTATTTTTATAACGATTACTGTTATGTTATCTTCTCCGCCGCGCTGATTGGCCATGCTCACAAGGTGTTTGCAAGCTTCAGCGGGCGGTAAAGTTTGTGCTGCTTTGCTGATTTCTTCCCGACTTACTTTATTGCTCAGCCCATCGGAACCGATAACCAGGATGTCTCCCTTGAAGCGCTGGATTTCACAGAGGTGCACATCTACAGAGTCATGTGTCCCCATGGCCCGTGTCAGAATATGGCTGAGAGAATGTAAGGGTTGAGTGATACCGTTTGTACCGGTTGCGGCTTGTTCCGCCGCCAGCGTATGGGGGACCGATATTTCCTCTATTTGTTTTCGATGTATCAGATAGATGGGGCTGTCACCCACGTTGGCGCCGATGATTGAATTGTCCTGGAGATACACCACGGACACGGTGGAGCCCATTCCCTTGTATTCATTGTTTTCACGGGAGGAACGAAAGACGTTTCGGTTGGCATTCTGAATAGCGCTCAATAGTCGGTTGGCTTCCGGAGAGAAGGAATCATCCGGATGCATCATGTCCGAGTCATATGCCGGATTGCCCATTGAATCACCCAGGCTTTCCACCACGATCCGGCTTGCGATCTCGCCGGCCTTGTGCCCGCCCATGCCGTCCGCGACCACATAAAGACCCAGCTGGTCGTCCAAAAGAAGTGCATCCTGGTTGATTTTCCTTCTTCTGCCGATATTCGTAAGACCCGCGGATTCAACGAAAGTTTTAGAGAGCGGCAAGGGCATCAATAATCTCCTGATAGGACTGAAAACGGTTATTGGGATCTTTTGCGAGCATTTTCTGGATGGTATCGCTGACGGGTAAAGGGATGTCCGGCTGTACTTTTTCCAGAGGGATGGGATTTTCATCGAGATGTTTTCGAAGGATCCCCTCAAGCGTAGTGTCCATAAAGGGCGGCGAACCGGTTAATACGTGGTAAAATGTGGCGCCCAGGGAATATATGTCGCTTCTCAGGTCCACCGGCTGTTCCCGAATTGTTTCCGGACTCAGATAGGGAGGGGAGCCGACAATTTTATCCTTTGAACTGGTCCCCCCCTTTTTTTGTTTTTGAGCGACACCGAAATCAAGAAGCTTGACGAGACCATGTTCCGAGATCATGATATTGGCCGGCTTGATGTCGCGGTGAATGATTTTTTCCTGCCAGACACGATCCAGCGCCCTGCATGAGTCGGCAAGATAAGCGGCCGCCTTGTTCACCTCGATGCAGTGACTGTCATCCATGAGTTCGGAAAGGGTTTTCCCATGAATGAATTCCATGGAATAATATACAATGCCGGCCTCATTCCCGATAAAATAGATATGGGCGATATTGGGGTGGTTCAATCTGGAAACGAGCCGGGCCTCTTTGAAAAACATCTCCACAAATTCTTCCTGGGATGACAGCTCGTAGGATATGACTTTAACGGCCACATCTCTTTCCAGAGCGATATCCCAGCCCTTGAATACACCCCCCATACTGCCGGCGTCGAGAAAGGAGGCAATTTCATAATTGCCAAGTTTTTTCCCGATCAGGCTTTTGTAAAAACGGTGCTTGATGCTTTCGGTTCCGGGGAATTTTTCCGATTCGACAAGGGTGTCGGCCCATTCCTGTTTTTTCGATGCCTTTCTATCGGCATCTTTTGAAGATGCGGGCTGTCGGGGCGCCATCGGTGTCCGGATGTTTTCGCTCTGTTTCAGGACCTCTTTATTCTTGGCGAGATCACCGCGGATATCGTTCCACTTTCCTTCTTCGGGAAAACGGATTTCCATTCCGGCGGGCATCTTGAAATCGTTCAGGGTGACGCTCTCGATTTCTCCTTCAATGACAATCTGTTCGATTTCCATAGTAAACCGGACATGCAGTTTTTCTCCGGATTTTGCGAGTACCGGTGTGGTAATGGATACCACGGATTTTTCATATTCGACAATCTCCCCGTACATCCACAGGGAACCGTCGCGGGAGACCTCGATACCGATGGGATCCGCCGGTCTGATCCGTTCCCCGGACGATGCCACTTTCACGTCCTTTATTGGAGACGGTTGTACGGCAGCCGGTGCCGGCGGTGGAGGTGTTGCCGGAGAGGGTTTTGTTGCCCGGGGAACATGGTTGTCATTGGATTTGATATGACTGTAAACTTGACGCCAGGCAGCATCCCCCTTGAAATTAATTCCCATACCCATGGGCCGCTCATGATCTCCAGGAGTATATGGATCAATCTGCCTTTGACAGTTACCGGCCCGGCAGGCATTCTGTATCGCAGCAACACGGAACACCACTGTTTTCCCCTGAGTTTGGTTTCCACCATGGTGCCGTGATATGTATAGTTGATTATCTGGCATGGGGCCCAATCTCTGCCGTTGACGGAGACCCGTGCATTCTTGAGGGCGGCAGCTCTTTTTTTCTTTTCAGCCCCGGTTTCTTTCCGCTGCTGTAGAAATGATTCCGGAAAAGTCGCCGGGGCGGTGAATTTGCTTTTTTGTTCGCTGACGAAGTCCGGAAGGTGTCTGCGCATCTGATCGATAAAGCTGTCTGCTTCCATCGGGTAACAGATAACGGCTTCGGCCCCCAGTTCGTGTGCGTGCTCGAGTGGAAGCAACGTCCGGCTTTTGGAGTGGATGCAGAACAAAAAGGGGATGGCTTCTCTCAGGGGGTCGTTTTTTAAATACTTCAGAAACCGATTGCCGAAATGTCTTCAAGTTCGAGACCGCAGACAATCAGGCCGATGGGCTCGGACGCGATTCCAGCCAGGGCTTCCCGGAGGGTGGATGCCGCATGCACGGGACAGCCGGCCGCTGAAAGCATTCTGATGCCGGCATCGCGGAAATGCTGCTCCTTGTTGATAAGGAGAATATGGTTTTTCTGGCCCATTATTTTGCGTTATCACCTTTTCCCGGTGTCAGGGATACCTGAACTGCGAAGGATTTATCTTCATAATCAAAAACCAGGACGGCGACGTTTGAGCTTTCCGGGTGGCCGATTTCATGTTGCCACCCTAAAATTACCGTGGGCAGCGACAGTTGGAAATAAAATTGAGTGTCGGTCAGGTAACGTTTTGCGGAGCCGCTGATCATGTTGATGATCTCGCCGATCCCATCGTTCAAAAGCTCCGGACTGATCTCTTCGGTTGTAACGCCCATGATGCTGGAGATTACCTGCTGAGCCAGTTCCCAGTACAGTGTGATGACAACGGTCCCTTCGGCGGCGCCGGAGAGTCCGATGACGCCGGAGATGTCCCCGAGCATCCGGTGCTCATTCTGGAAGTATACCTGCCTGAAGTCAATGTCCATGGACGCCATCGTGCTGAATACATCCTTGGTACTGGAGATGAACGGATTCAGATATTCCATTTCCTTTTCCCTGGGCTTTCGACCCGGAATCATGTGGCTCTGTAAAATCTGAACCAGTGCTTCAGGTGGTTCCGAGAGCGCCAGGGTTTCCATGGCACCCGAACTGAAGAAAGGGCGGTTGGAGCGGGGCGACTTTTCCGGCTGAAGCAGGATAATGGGAATATTCCGGAATTTTGTTGAAAACCGGAGATGTTTTATCTTTTCAAGCGTGTCGCCGGCTGCGTTGTCCGAGTATAGTGCGACCAGATCAAATTCGCAGATATCCCTGTTTTCCTGAAAAGGAGTGCTGACGATTCGGGTATTTTTTCCTAGAAGTTGAGACAGTTTTTCCGTCACTTTGTCGGAGCAGTCATTCAACAATAGTGTACTCATAATAGCGTTTCCCTCTAGCTGTTCAGGATATCGTTAATAGTATTGATCAGATCTTCCGGCGCAAACGGTTTCGTGATATACCCTTTTGCTCCCGCCGACAGTGCTTTTTCCCTGTTGGCGTCGTCGGATTCAGAGGTGAGCATGATGATTGGGATGGCCTTGTAACGGTTGTCCTTTCCCAACATCTGCAGGACTTGAAATCCGTCGAGAACCGGCATGTTCCAGTCCATTAAAATAAGATCCGGGGTTGAATCCCCGGTGTTCAGAATATCAACGACCTCTCCGCCGTTTGCCGCCTGGAGGATCGAATGCCCCAAAGGTTCAAGATACTTGATCACTATTCTGCGCGTGAGCATGGAATCATCCGCAACGATCACTTTCATAATTCCCCCTGCCATAGAGTTGGATATAAATCATTAAAAACATAATAAATACCGCGTATCATTTCGATGCCGTGGGCTCGATTCATGCTTTCATCCTTTCGTTTGAATCCGTTGCACTGTTTCGACTCGCAACATTCAGGTGTACGAGCACTCTATACAAATCGGCAATTGATGAAATAACTTGAGTCTATAAATGGGTCAGTTTCATCAGAACAAGCGAAAGGCGGCGTAACGCGGAAAACCGAGGTGGAACGGTAAGTTGGTAAGCCGCCAAAAACGAAAATTCAAAACAGGTTTAAATTTGACAGGATACAGTGTCTGCTCATTAATGTTTGAAGCTTCTCTGCCCCGTGTACACCATGGCGGCGCCGGCTTCATTGCATGCCTCGATGGACTGATAGTCGTTGCCGGAGCCCCCAGGCTGAATAACTGCCGAGACGCCTTCCCTGAGCCCCACATCCACGCCGTCACGAAACGGGAAAAATGCATCGCTGACCATGGCGGAACCGATCAGCCCGGCCTTCTCCCCGGCGACGCGGTTGTCGATTTCCGCTTTCTTTCCGTCATCTTTCAGGTCATTGTAAGGGATACCGAGTTCCTCGTAGCAGTATCGGTCTGCCAGTTTCCGGTACGCCTTGTCCCGGGCGATTTCAGCGACACCGACCCGGTCCTGTTCCCCGGTGCCGATCCCCACAGTCACTTTGTCTTTTACATAGATAACCGAATTGGATGTAATGCCGGCTTCCACCAGCCATCCGAAGATCATGTCTTCCGCCTCGCTTTGGGTGGGTTCCCTGTTGATTTTGTAGAGTTTTCCTTTATATTCGCACTCGGCCGGTTTCAGGTCGGTGATGGATCGGGCGGTGGGAATAAACGGCCACTGGACAATGATACCGCCGTCTACCAGACTCTTCAGGTCCACGTAGGGCTGCCCCACGAACGCTTCCAGGCGGCTTATGTTGGATATTCGAATGACCCGGAGATTTTTCTTGCGGGCGAGAATGTCCATGACCCCTTCCTCATAGTCCGGTGCTACGATTACCTCCGCATACTGTTGAAAAATCGCATCGGCGGTCGTTTTGTCCACGGGCCGGTTCACGGCAATGCAGCCGCCAAAGGCGGCCACACGGTCCGCCATATACGCCTTGTGGTAAGCATCCGCCAGGGCATCTGCCTGGGCCACGCCGCAGGGGTTGTTGTGTTTGACGATGACGGTAGTGGGATCTTCGGTGAAGTATCGCAGGATGTTCAGGGCATTGTCCGCATCGGTGAGGTTGGTCTTTCCCGGATGCTTTCCGGATTGAAGCAGCTCGATATCGGATACCAGATATTTTCCCGGTTGGATGGTCCGGGTCTCTCCGAGCATCAGGTTTCCGTTTATGAGCCGGTAGAGGGCCGCTTCCTGTCCGGGGTTTTCACCGTAGCGCAGCCCCTTGCGGACATCATCGATGGTCCAGGCCACTTTTTCGTAAATCAGTGTCTGGCGACGATCACCATCCACGAAACTGATCTCCATGGCGGGGGAAAAATGGTCATCCATGATGGTGCGATACATTTTTTTCAGATCTTCAGCCATGATTTTCTCCTTAAAACTGGTAGCATTCACTGACGGCTTCGTATGATTGTGCGGCCAGGTAATTTGCGATCATTCGATCGTATTCCGCAGTGTGCGAAAATGCCTTCCGGGCCAGGGCAAAACGGCGCCGCAGGGAGAGAGTTCCCCCGTTTTGTGCCATATCGGAGACGATAAACTCATAGTCTTCCGGGTCCACCACGGACGCCACCCGGATAAAATTCTTTGCAGAGGCCCGGATCATACACGGCCCCCCGATATCGATGTTGCCCCGGGCGTTTTCCGCCGTAACGTCCTTACTGGAAATGGTCTCTTTAAAGGGATAAAGGTTCACTACCACCATATCGATGGGTACGGCCCCGGTTCGTTCCATATCTTTCCGGTGCTCTTCGTTGTACGTTTCCGTCAGAAGTCCCAGATAGATTTTAAAATCGAGGGTTTTGACCAGGCCCCCCTGGGTTTCCGGCTGGCCCGTGAACTCCGATACCTGGACCAGACTGGAATCATCGGGGCCGAGGATATTGCGGATATGATTGTAGGTCCCCCCGGTGGAAAAAAATTTAATATCCGGATTGGCGGTTTTAAGACCCGGAATAAACGTTTCAAGCCTCTGTTTGTCGGAAACACTGATCAATACGTGTGATATTTTTACCTGATCATCGATTCGCCCCACAACATTCATGCTCATAAAATTACCTCTCTCCATTAAATTCCTGAATAAAACGAATAAAAAACTGCTCCATGAACCGGTGGCGATCTTCGGCGATATGCCGCCCGGTTTCCGTCAAAATCCGGTCTTTTATTTTACGGAGCTTTACCTTGAATTCCCTGTACCCGGTATCATCCACGGAATAGGACTTGGTCTCTTCGATCCGAATGTCGGGATTGTGAAGCCGTGCCCCCACCTCTCCCGCGAAAAGAAAGGCTCTGGCAACCCCCACGGCGCCAATGGCGTCCAGCTTGTCGGCATCGAACAGCACCCTGGCTTCAAGGGTGTTCGGAATACCATTTCCCCGAAACCTGTGGGATGCGATGCAGTGGAGAATATTGCTTTTCTCGGTTTCGGACAAGTGGAGTCCCGCCACAAAAGGCGCAGCCAGTTCGGCGCCCTTCCGGGCATGGCACAGTGCTCCTTTTGCCTGATCCTGAAGATGACGGCCGATGTCATGCAGGTAGGCTGCTGACAGAAGGACCGTCATGTCCGCTCCTTCCGGAGGACCGATCCGGCGGCAGAGACGAACCACCCGCAGGGTATGCTCCCAGTCGTGGCTGCCCCTTGCTTCCTGGACCTGTTCCCGGGCAAACGCTTCGACCAGTCGTATGATGGGCGAATCGTCCGGGGCGATATTTGATTCGAGGGAAGGCGATGTTCGCAGGGCCATGATATCTTTATTTTTTATGTTCAATTGGTTGCGGTCGGAATTCCCGCGGCCGAAATCTGCTTCGAAAGCGTTTATACTACAAAGGCGGCGAGTTGGGTACCCCAAAATGAAAAAAGGAAGAAAGCGTTTGATTCTATAAGGAAAGGCTGTTGAAAGTATTTGTTTTCACATTGAAAAAATGCTAAAAGTAAATTTAATATAACAACGGCGAAACGCAAAAATCGGTCGAAAAGGGGTGTTTTGAAGTTGGCCTGTTCACTCCCCGGCCAGGAATCAGATGTGCCATGGTAAGCAACCTTTCCAGCGAAACTGTAAGAAAATTATTCGTATGTTGTCTTATTTTGTTTTTTTCGGTTCCCTTTGGCTACTACTATGGGTCTGTTTACTGGGGCAGGCCAATCCTCGGCGCAATGTCGGGTTTAATATTAGGGTCGGTAACCACGGTTGTCATGCTGATTATTGTCAGCAAAATGGCTAACTTTTTTGCCAGGATCTCCGGCGAGAGGGAAGCACGTTTCTCTTTAAAAGAACAGCTCGAATCCGACATGCAGCAGGTGCGCTATCATAAAATGAGAAAAGAGTATGATGTCGCACTGCGGAAGATCAATGATGTTTTGGGGCAAGACCCTGATTTCCCGGAGGCACTTTTTTTAAAAGCCCAGGTTGTATGGGAAGGTTTTGGAAATAGTGCTTCGGCTATTTCGAACCTTGAAAAAATAAAATCGGTTTCAGATGACCGGCAGTCATCGATCTGTCGATGGGCAGCTGCCCTGTTGTCGGAAATAAAAAAAGAAGACAGTACCCCATTATAGAAAAATGATTGCTTACCGCGGAAAATTAACAAGATAATTTTATACTTCAGACGGGTCGAGTGCCACGGTATTTTCGAAAAAAACGGGATTACCGTCAATTTCGACTTGCCGTGGGGCTTATATTGGCTATATAATAACGCGAAGTAATGGCGCTTTGTTTTTTTTTCAGAAATTAAATGGGGAGGAGAAAGGAAAATGAAAAAGTGGTTAACAGATTTTTTTTGACAGCGTTGCGCGGGGTTGTCACACTGATTGCGCTTATGTCGGCAGCGACGTCAGTATTTGCGGCAGGCATGTTTCGGTCACCTGACGAGGATGCGTCCAAACGTCCGAACATTTTGCTCATCATCGGTGACGATATCGGTATTGATGCCACGACCGATATGTACCCCGGTCTGATCGAAAACCTTACGAAGCAATATGGACCCTCGGGGCATAATCATCCGGATTATGGACTGATCAATGGTCACCCTGCGTCCACTCCTACTCTCGATACCCTTGCCAAGTCCGGTATGAGGTTTACCCATGCCTGGACACAACCCTTTTGCTCTCCCACACGCACCTCTCTGCTAACCGGACTTTTTTCCGCAAAGACAGGCGTGCTGGATTATACGGGCTGGTTATCCCAGAACCATCACTCCTTTGTCAATGACCTGAAGGATAAAGGCGGATACAGCACTGCGGTGTTCGGCAAGTGGCATATCGCCGGTCTTGGGGTATACCCCGGGATGAAGCCCAAGGAAGCGGGGTTCGATCTTTTCCAGGGCAATCTTCATGGGGGTGTTACCACATACTTCGAGTGGGACTATCATGTACAGGACAGTACGACCCCCCTGGATCAGTATCGAACGGAAAAAGCGCCCACAAGGTCTCTTCCCGGCATCGCGCCCACAACCTTTGCGCCGGTTGTCAAAACAGCGGATTGCCTTAACTGGATTACAGCGCAGGAAGAGAAGAATCCCGAAAAACCGTGGTTCGTGTGGTTTGCATTCAACCTCTCGCATATTACCGGACAACAGGAGCCGAACCCGATGGTCATTCCGAATGCGGACACCATGGACGATGTGTCACGCAAAGAGATGGAAGCATGCATGGGACCTGACGGTGAGTTCGGTTCCGCGAACGTTGGCGCCTGTTCTTCAGAGGCGCTTATGCGGGCAATGACCAACACGATGGATACCATGATCGGCAGAATACTCGAAACGGTCGACAAGCTGGATAAGAACACCTACGTCATTTACCTCGGTGACAACGGCACGTGGATGTTCGGTCCCAAACGCGAGTTTATCGACAACCTGTACATCACCCGGCGTGGTCGCAGCAAGGGAACGGCTTTTGAGAGCGGTGTCCGTGTCTCGATGGCGATTCGTGGACCGGGTATCAAGCCCGGCTCCAAGAGCGACGCATGGGTGCATAACGTAGATCTGTTTTCCACCATCCTGGAACTGGCGGATCTTGATGTGCCCGAGATGGTTCCCAACAGGTCCGGTGACGGCACTGTAGCCGTCGACGGCGTCTCTCTCACACCGATTCTTTTCAAGGGCGCCAAAGGCACGCGCGATCCCAACAAAGGCTATCTGCTTACGGAAACCATAAACCCTGTCAAGCAGAACCTCATGCAGGTCGGTGCACGGAATGCAACATATAAAGTTATCTGTGACAATAGCGCGGAAACGGAAAGCTGCCTGTTTTACAACCTGGTGGATGATCCGATAGAAGAGTATCCGCTTCCGAAGCCGGACAGTTGCGGTAAATATGAAGACGGCACCTGGACTCCGGCTGATCCGGAGTGGAATTTCTGCCGCCTCCAGGAGGTTATCGCCAAGGATTCCTTTCTGGCATCACCGCCGAAAATAGAGAGAAGGATGCCCATGGGGCCTCCTCCGGAAAAAAAGAGCTAAGCAATCTATTCTGGGGCCGTCCTTTTCGGGCGGCCCCAAATGTGCTTCGAATTATTTAACCAACCAACATATCAACCAAAAGGAGTATGGAACATGGGCACCAGCGAAAAACCGACGTATGTTTTTGAAGAGCCGAAAGCAACATTTGACAGGGATGGCAAAGTCATATTTGAGGGGTTTTATTCGGGACCGGATAAGCATGGCGAAAAAGCCATGATATTGTATTCAGTGAAAAAAGAGGCGCATGTTAATGAAGAGACGCCACATATTCATGACTTTCCGATCATTCTCAACTTCCTTTCGGCAAATCAAGACGATATTTACGATTTCGATGCTGAAATCGAATTCTATATCGAGGGTGAAAAGCATGTCATTACAAAAACGTCAAGTGTTCGAATCCCGGCCGGGACAAAGCATTGCCCATTGATTTTCAAACGGATCGGTAAGCCTGTTGTTTTCCTGGAAGTTCATCTCACTGACAATTACGTTAGACGGGAAGAGTAATCTGCTCTAATTGTAGCAGGGCGCCGGGTCCTGCTACATTGTTATGTCCCGCCGCGGATATAACCGGTTGTATTTTGATTTTCTTCGTGCCCTTCATGTCCTTCGTGGTGAATCCAAGATAATATACATAGACCGGTTGAACCGGTATGTTAACTGAGAAAGGTGATGATCATGACATCATATCGGGGCAGTGGCGGCATCGCCCCTGGTTTGGAACTCGATCAGTATCGTCGTCAAGTCGAGATCGATGACCCCTATCCGTTCGAATTCAGGAATCCATTGCGGGCGGCCGAAAAGGCTGCTGCCGTTACCCGTTTGCTCGACCGGTTGATTCATGGCGAGGGCCTGGCTGATATTGGAGAACTTCCGCCTGACTATGAAAGCCGGCGGCGGCTGTTGCGGGGGCTGCTCAATATCCGTCCGCCCGGCCCGCTGAATGGTGCTTTCCTTCACGATATCGACCGGCTGTTGCATGATGAAACGAACCGCGGGGAAATTGTGAACGGCGGCGACTTGCCGACTGTCTCGGATACCATACCGACGTGCCGCCTGAAGAACCCGGACCGGCTCGTTTTATGGCAGGGGGATATTTCACGCCTGAGGGTTGATGCTATCGTCAATGCCGCCAACGATCAACTCCTGGGGTGTTTTCAGCCCCTGCATAACTGTATCGACAATGTGATTCACTCCGCTGCCGGCCCTCAGCTCCGCCAGGATTGCCGGACGATCATGGAGATACAACAACACCGGGAAAAGACCGGCGATGCTAAAATTACCCGTGCCTACAACTTGCCATCGAGGTTTGTCCTGCATACCGTCGGACCCATTATCGGTGAGGGAGGGGTCAGTGATTTCCAGCGACACCAACTGGCGTCGTGTTATCGCAGTTGCCTCGCCCTGGCAAGTCAGCTGCCCGATATCAAGACGATTGCTTTCCCATGCATCTCAACGGGCGTTTTCAATTTTCCCAGGGTGATGGCCGCTGAAATCGCCATTCAGACAGTCACGGAATGGCTCAGTCACAATCGGCATCACGTTGAACGGGTAATTTTCAATGTTTATCTCCAGGAGGATTTAGATGGTTACACCCAGACCTTCCAACGCTGTAACGATTGATACCATGGCCCGGGCGATTCACAACAGTGAACGCCTGTTGATCGGCGCCGGAGCGGGGATGTCGGCTGCCGCCGGCCTAGATTATACCGATACGGTTACTTTTGCCAGGGTCTTTCCAAAATGGGCGGAGAGGGGGCATCGAATGCAGTATGAATTCGTCGGGGATCATTTCTGGGCGGAACCGGCGAAATGGGCCTACTGGGCGACGCATCTGAACCATACATTTTATGAATTTCCCCCCAGCCCGCTTTACCGGAAACTCCACGCCATTGTCCGGGACAAAGATTTTTATGTCATTACCTCGAATGCAGACGGCTTGTTTATAAAGAGCGGTTTCGAAGCAGACCGGGTTTTTCAGGCCCAGGGGAATTATGAGCGCCTGAAGTGTACGAGGTCCTGTACGCCGGAAACCTGGGATACCAAACCGTTTATCGATCGGATTCTGGACCATATCGATTACGAAACCCTTCAAGTGGCAGATCCCGCGGTCCTGCCGACCTGCCCCTATTGCGGTGCGCCGTTGTTTGTGGCCTTTCGGGAGCGGGAAGAATATGCCGAGCAGGAAGCGGATTATCGGCGTTGGCTGGGGGGGGTCTGGGATAAAAAACTGGTGGTCATTGAAATCGGTGTGGGGTTCAATACTCCCGGGGTCATCCGCTGGCCCTTCGAGCGCCTGGTGGACATGCATGATGATGTCGCCTTTTTTCGAATCAACGGTGATTATCGTGACTTCGCCGGTACTGCACGGCCTGTAATTCCGGACCGGATCATATCCAAATCCGAATCTTTTAATACCGATGCAAAGGAGATTATCGAGGCTCTGCACGATCGATTTATGAGAGGATGAACTTCACCAACTAATTGAGAGATAACAAGTATGTCCTGAGGTTGGATTTTTTCTTCAAGTCGAGTTTTTTCCTGAGGTTGGCCCGATGCGCCACAACTGTTCTCTCGGTGGTGCACAGGATTGCGGCAATCTCTTTAGACGTTTTCCCCTCCTTAACAAGATTGGCAACCTGCATCTCTCTTGGGGTGACATGCATATATCTGGAAGTCAGCTTCTGAGCAAATGGCGAAATTATTTCATGCAGTCCTGATTCCAGAAGCTGCAGATAATTCCTTTGCCGCTCAGTCAGGGGGCCATTTTTCAGCTCCACTGCATAGGGAATCAGAAATTCTTTTACGTTCAGCAGAATT
Organism: Desulfobacterales bacterium; assembly: GCA_963677545.2. Lineage (GTDB taxonomy): Bacteria > Desulfobacterota > Desulfobacteria > Desulfobacterales > JAFDDL01 > JBECKW01. The sequence continues at coordinate 100,542 of CAXXKH010000005.1, forward strand.
TGCTCTCCACTTTCTTCCTTGTCCTTCTGTCTTTTATCAAGAAGAATTTTAAGGGCGATGTTGAGATCTTCCAGATTCTTTGTTTTTTCATTCAGGTCATCATTGGCCTTCTGTAATTCTTTCGTACGCTCCTGGACACGTGTTTCCAACTCATCGCGGGCTTTTTTGAGATCTTCTTCAACCTGTACCGTTTTTGAAATATCAACAATCGATCCTAAAAGGGCAGGTTTGCCGTTATATGAGCCTTTTGTCGCTATGAGTCCGCCCCAAAACGATTCTCCGTTTTTCTTGAGTCTGAGAATTTTGAAACGCTGCCAATATTTAGGCGGCGTCATGAGCTGTTTCTGCAGTCTGGCTTTCATCGTTTTTCTCTCACTGGGATGAATGAGCATATAGAAGGGCCGGCCCAAAATTTCCTCTTTGACGTATCCGTGCATTTCAGCCAGACGGTCATCGGCATCAACTATTTTTCCGTCTTGAGTCACGAAGATACCGGCAACTTGATTTTCCGCAATCACCCTGAATTTTTCTTCGCTTTCGCGCAGCGCTTTCTCGGCTCGCTTCTGCTCCGTTACATCCTGAAAAACACAGGCGAACTGCCTCTCTTTCGGCTGATAGGCGGAAATTATAAAGTGCCGGTCTGAACTCTCGTTGTGGTAATCAAACGTGATCGGTTTTCCGTTCAGGGCAACTTCGCCATATGTCCTGATAAAAAAAGGATCGATGTCAGGGGCTATTTCCAGTGCCGTTTTACCCACAATATCAGCCGCTTTAAATCCTGTTATTTTTTCAAACGCAGGGTTGGCATCGAGATAGCGGTAATCAACGGGAACCCCTTTTTTATTGCAGATAATCTCATGGAGGGCACAGCCCTCCAACATTTTTTTAAATAAAATGTGGTATCTGTTTTCGCTCTCACGAAGTGCTTCGTCGACATGTTTGCGTTCGGCAGCGCCCCTGTCGGTATCTACGGTGGTGCTTTGAAAATTTGCGCGAGGCTTTTTTTCCGCTGGGTGTCTGGTTTTTTTTGTTTTTTTCCGGGCACTTTTTTCAGGTTTTGCATGGGAAGATCTGGTTGACATGGCGGCCACATGTGTTCCGTTGTCTTATTTGTTATGGATTATTTTCATATATATACAGAAAAAAATTTGAGTTCAACTTTTTTAGAGTTGTCCCCTTGACAGAGATGAATTTCACATTAAATTCTTCTCAGAAGTGATCAAATACATCACTCAAACATTTTTTCGCCTTTGAATATAGGACGTTTTTTCCAAGCAAACGAGGCTGGAGGTGAGATTATGTCCATTCAATCCCGAATACACCCTGAATAGTACACAGAAGCGGCATACGGTTGGATCAAGAATGAATGGACACGTGAAAACATTCGTTTGCCGGATGAACTGCTTCCAAAAACAGACCTGACGCGGATTGAAACCAAGGCAGAATAATCGACAGGCGGTAACAGCCCGGTGGTGACAGCCGGGCCTGGAAAATAAAAAAACCAATAAAAAAGGGAGGATCTAACCATGTTACCAAGAGGCATATTCAATTTTTCCGGAATTGGTTCAGCGAATCCATTTACCGAGATGGAACGGATGAGGCGGCAAATGGACGCTCTCTCCGGTATGTTGGTCCGGGGGGCGCCATGGCGTCGGGAGCAGTCGGCCGGGGTGTTTCCGTTGCTCAATTTGACGGAAGACAAGGATAGCTACTACGTTCGTGCGGAACTTCCGGGCATTGGGGCTGATGAACTCGGCATAGAGATCATTGACAAGACATTAACGGTTTCCGGAGAGCGTAAGATACCGGAAGAGGGTGAAAAAGTCAGGTATCACCGAAGGGAGCGGGAGGCCGGAAGATTCTCAAGGGCGATTACCCTGCCCGGAGAGGTCGACAGTCAAAAGACCCGGGCGACAATGCGGGATGGTCTTCTTATGATAACCGTCCCCAAAGCCGAGGCGCTGAAACCAAGGCAGATTACCGTTAACTGATAGTGCCGGGACAGTTTTTTCGGTCGGCAACGAAAAAGAATCAGCAATTCAAACGGTCGTCCCGCAAACGGGACAAGAACAGGAGGTAAAAAATGGCTGGAACAAAAGACCTCAAGGTAAAAGAAAAACAAGAAATGAAGAGTCCCGCGGAACAGACAACACCCGGTCTTGTTTTTACACCGGATGTGGATATTTTTGAAAGTGAAGATGAGATCACGTTATTGGCCGACATGCCGGGTGTGACGTCGGATCACGTTACCATCGATTTGAACGAAGGTGTCCTCACGATATCGGGGGAAGTAAAGCCTTGGGAAGAATCCGACGAGAAGGACGTTATCGTGGAATTCGAGATCGGGAAGTACTACCGGCAGTTTACATTGTCGGAGATCATCGATCAGGAAAAAATCGAAGCAAAACTCGAAAACGGGGTGCTTCGATTGACGCTTCCCAAAGCGGAAAAAGCAAAACCCCGCAAAATTACCGTGAATGCGGGATGAATAAATCCATGAAGACCCGGTCGCTTGTATGGCGACCGGGTCTTCTGCTTTTTTAACCGGAGAAAGGAGAAAACATGCTGACGGGCGTCTACATCTACCCTTATTACCTTGAGCCAGTCGTCGACCCGTTCATTTAAATGGGCTTTGCCCGCCTCGGTAATTTTATAATATTTTCTGTTTGTTCCGCGATCTCCGGGTTTCCAGTAATAATCGACAAATCCCTTTGCCTCCAGCCTGTGAAGAAGCGGGTAGAGAGAGGATTCTTTGAAAAGATCCGCATCGTTTCCCATCCGGGCGGTTATTTCCTGGTAGATGGCAAATCCATAGTTATCTCGCCTGGAAAGCGCCATTAACACCATCGCATCCAGAAGCCCTTTTAAAACCTGCGCACTGTTTTTATGAGTAGCCATTGTTTGTAAGGATTACAAAGTAAGGCTTATTTGTGAAGTCTTATTTTGAGATTTTTTCAAGCGATAGAATAACTCAAGTATGGGGATTGGGCCTGGTCGCGCACAAGAAAAATACGAGCACGCCCGCCGCCATGATAACGGCACCCCAGGTGAATGCATAATAGACCGCCGACAAATCCATGATCAGGCCGGCGAGCAGTGACCCGCCCATCATTCCGAGGCTGTGCGCCACCGTCATGATCGCCATGACCGATCCCATGGCGGCGACCTGTTTTCCGGATGTCACCGCCAGGGCCATATGAGCCGGCATGCAGATTCCGCCACCGAGGCCGAACAGGCAGTTTGCCATAAAAAAATCGGCGTAACTATTCGACCACCTTAGGGAGGCAACGGCGTATGTAACAATAAGACCTCCGATGAAAATCATGGCTCTCTTGTTCCAGCGATCCGCCAGCGCGCCCATGGGCATCTGAAGCAGTCCGGAAAGCATTACACCCAGTGTCAGTAAGAATCCTGCCCGGGTGGACGACATGGAAAAGTTCTTATCGACGTATATCGGCAGAAAGCTCCAGATGATGCTGATGCAGGCTGTATAGGTAAACCTGAGGGCAAAAAGACCCAGGATCATTCGATCCGCCATCAGATGTCGCCAGGGGGCGGGTGTTTGCTTTCTATGGGTAACGCTTTCAAGGTGTTTGGGGGGCAGCAGGAACAGGGCAAGGAAAAAAGCGATTGTCACCAGTCCCCCCATGAAAATAAAGGTCGCACTGAGGTTGAAGCTGTCTTTGATAAGGCCGCCCATGGAAGGCCCGAGACTCAAGCCGAAAAAAATGGACATATTGAAGGCGCTCATGCCCAATCCTTCCCCCCCCTCCGGTGTGAGATCTCCGGCATAGGCCTGGGCAACGGGCAGGATCATGGCCGAAGCCATGCCTTGAAAAAAGCGGATGACAATCAGGGCATTCACGGACTTGAAAAATACGAAGGAGATCGAGATCAGCGTATAGAAAAAAAGTCCCCAGACAATTATCGGTTTTCTCCCATAGGTATCGGAGCGTCTGCCGAAATAGGGCAGCAGGAAGGTTCTGGACAGGGAAAAAGAGCCGAAAATGAGACCGATATAGATGCCGCTGGCCCCGAGATCGCTTGCATACACGGGGAGCAGGGGGACAACGATTCCCGTGCCTAAAACGCTGGAAAAGATACAGACAAAGAGGGCCGCAAGTACCCGCCGTCTCATGCTTGTTGATGTTTCAACATTTTTTTCCATAAGGCGTCGCTTTTACCATCATTGCCTTTCAGTCACAAGCAGCGTTTTGATTTTTAAAGGAAAGTGAGCGGGGGATTCATTGTTTTGTTGAAAGATATCGGTCGATTCGAGTATAATGAATTACGAAAATTTAAAAGAGGGAGAGGCAAATGATTGTCGGTATCCTGAAAGAGACCAAAGTAGAGGAGAATCGCGTTTCCATGACACCGGGGGGTGTCGAGGTCATGCGGTATCATGGACATACCATCCTGGTTGAGAAAGGGGCCGGGCAGGGCAGCGGGTTCGAGGATGATGCATACATCCGGGCCGGCGCGGAGATCAGGGAGACCCCCGGGGAGGTTTATGGAGAGGCCCGGATGGTCATGCGTGTCAAGGAGCCGGAACCGGGCGAATGGGGAATGATCCGGCCGGGCCAAATCCTGTTCACCTACTTTCACCTCGCCGCCAATGAAGCGCTGACCCGTGCGCTGATGAAGGCGGGCTCCGTAAACATCGCCTACGAAACGATCCAGGGGGAGAACGGAACACTGCCGCTGCTGACACCCATGAGCGAAGTGGCGGGTCGTATGGCGATCCAACAGGGCGCCAAGTACCTGGAAATGGAACATGGCGGGCGGGGGCTTTTACTGGGAGGCGTACCGGGCGTGGATCCGGGTACGGTGCTGATTATCGGTGGCGGCGTGGTGGGGGTCAATGCCGCGAAAATGGCCTGTGGACTGGGCGCCAAGGTGTATCTCCTGGACACGAACCTGGATCGGCTCCGCTACTTGAATGACGTGATGCCCGCCAACTGCTTTCTTCTCTTTTCCGCACCGGACCGTATTCGAAGCCTGATTAAATGGGCGGATGTCGTCGTCGGCGCTGTTCTCATTCACGGGGCAAGAGCACCGAAGCTCGTTACAAGGCCCATGGTCAAAACCATGAAAAAAGGCGCCGTCATGGTGGATGTCGCCATCGATCAGGGGGGATGTTTCGAAACCAGCCGGCCCACAACCCACAAGGACCCTATTTATTTCGTCGATGGAGTGGTCCACTACTGTGTGACGAATATGCCCGGCGCGGTTCCCATTACGTCAACCCTGGCGCTTTCGAATGCCACACTTCCCTATGCCCTTGAAATTGCTTCCAAGGGATGGCAGAAGGCCATGTACGAGAACCGGGAGATTCTCTGGGGGGCGAATATCGTGGATGGCTTGGTGACATATCGGGGTGTGGCCGAAGCGTTTGGTTTGAACCACACACCGATCGAATCCTTGTTGTAAGTATAGCCAGAATACAGATCGGCTGGGTTGGATTCGTTGTCAAATTCATACAGAAGGGTGTTGTCCTTATATATCAGGTGTCAGCCCCGCCGCTCCATCCATTTCGGAAGGCGTTTGATCAAAGAAACTGACACATTAAAAACAACGGCAATTTCTCTCGCAAAGTCGCAAAGAACGCAAAGGGTATATTTTTTGGTTTTTCTTGGCGACCTCGGCGGCTTTGCGAGAGATTCAGGAGCTATTAGTAGGTATGCAACCAGCGATGAACATGGAACTGGTCACCGATCCGTTGGACCGTGAAGATTTGTGGCCCGATCTCCGGACCAATCTTAAGTTGTTTGATTCTTGCGGTCATTCACACGTCCTGGCATTTTTCGGTTTTTCCTGGGGACGGCATATCTACCCGGATCAGTGGCATGACATTCCCATGACCCTGGTCGAACTTGAAGAACAGATTATGCAGGCCGAAGAGAAGGGGTTCGGCTTGCTGGGATCGGACAATGTCTATTTTACCCTGGCGGATCTGCCGCTGAGACTGTCCTATTCTTATGAAAGCGACATTCATCTCTCGTACGCCCGGGAGGATGATATCGTGGTTCAAATCCGGGAGCGCTGGCTCTCCCGGGGATGGCTGAGTGAAACACTGAAATCCAGGAATTACGACCGGTGATTTTTTTTATTAATCGAGACTGCCGGCCAGTTCACAGTGGATTTCAACTGGTAAATGGTTATTTGGACGTTCGATGTTCATTAGTCTGTCTTTAGCCCCCTTCGAGGGGCTTCCTGAGGCCTCCCGCTATGCGAGGAGACTTACTCAAGACTTGCCAGCTAGTCCACCAAGAATTTTAATTGCCCGTTCCGTCTCATCGCTGAAGGGCCGGCCGCATCCGATCCGAACATAATTTTTGAATTTGCCCGATACCGAACAGACAACACCGGGAAGAATGGAAATCCGTTGTTTCAACGCGGCTTGATACAACGCCATCCCGTCCGCATTTTCCGGGAGTTCCACCCACAACAGGGAGCCTCCCTCCGGGAAGGAGAGGCGAGTGCCCTCCGGAAAGTACTTCTGAACCGCCAGTGCGGTTTTGACGACCTGGGTTTTCACCATGTTTCGGAGAGATCGCATATGGCGTTCGAATGTCCCGCCGGCCAGAAATCTTGCCATAATTTCCTGGTCCAGGCTGGAGCTGCAGACGGTGCTTCCGGCTTTCAGCCGAAGCACCCTCTCCTTGAAACGCCTCCCCGGAAGTGCCCACCCGATACGAAAGCCCGGCGCCAGGGTTTTTGAAAAGGAAGAACAGGTGAGTACCAGGTCCTTACGATCGAAGGACTTCAACAGCGAAGGCCTTCGATTCCCGGCAAAGAAAACTTCCGCGCTGATATCGTCTTCGATGACCGGAATGTCATGCCGGTTCAGCAATTTTACCAGTCGCTCTTTTTTTTCGTCGGGCAGCAGTGTCCCCAGGGGATTGTGGACATTGGGCATGAAGAGACATGCCTGAATCCGGGACTTCTTGACGATGTTTTGAAGGGCATCGATATCGACGCCTGTTTTCGGATGGGTCGGAATTTCCAGTACCAGAATCCCCATTTCCTGGAACAGCTGCAGGAATCCGAAGTGGGTCGGTGTCTCGATAGCCAGTGTATCTCCGGGTTTGAGTATGGACTGAAGGCACAGGGTGACCGCTTCCATGCATCCCGTGGTGATAACGAAATCTTCCGGGGATATCCCCGGAAGTTCCCCGATGGTGCGCAGGGCCAGTTGCCGGCGCAGTACGGGATGCCCTTCGGTAAGGGTGTATGCCATGGTTTTTTGTATCTCCTCCGCGGTCAGAGATTTGATGATTTTGGCAAACTGCCGGTAGGGAAGCAGTGTGGCGGCGGTGGCGGAAGACCCTAAAGGCAGCATTTTGGGATTCGAAATGGCTTTCAGCACCGCATTCACCATGCCGGTGGCTTTCACTTTTTGCGGGCTTGCTGAAAACTCGGGCACGGTTGGCGGCTGCAGGTTTTTCAATGAAGCAAGGCTGACATAATACCCCGATTTTGGCCTGACTTCGACAAGCCCTCTCGTTTCCAGTTCCATATATGCGTGATAGGCCGTGCTGATGCTGACATCCAGGCGTCTGTGAACCTCCCGAATGGAGGGAAGCTTTTCACCGGGCGAATAGATGCCATTGTTGATACTCTCTTCCAGGTTATTCGCGATTTGTCGATATCGGAAATCAACGGATTCCGAGCCCATGACGTTCCAATCCGAGCCAGTTTCAAAATGGGACATGTTGAAACTGGCTCATCTGTTATGCTTAAAATTTATTGAATGTGTATCTGTTTTTCTTTTAGCACAACCGGTAAGATGCCTGCAAATCGAAAAAGCAATTGTCGCGCAGTGACGCTGAGACGCAGAGAACAGCATAAAAGCTAACGGCGAGTGAGGATGGAAGAGAGATGAGGGAGGAAAACACAACATCCATATCTTCCCTCGTCCGAGCGAGGTGGTCTTCTATCTTCCATCGGTTTTCCCTGCGCCTCAGCGTCTCCGCGCGAGAAAAAAAGTTTTTGTTCAGAATGTATTAATGAAAATTGCCTCAAGGGGGTAATGATGGAATTTGACCGACTGCTATCCAGCAGAACCGGGAGTATACGTGACAACGCCATCCGGGAAATCCTCAAGGTTGTCGGAAGACCGGGCATGATATCCCTCGCCGGCGGTGTGCCTTCCCCGGACAGTTTCCCCATGGATATCATCAGGGGATTATGCAATTCGGTGATGGAGGAATACGGTGCGTCAGCTTTCCAATATGATGTGACGGAGGGATTCACGCCCCTGCGGGAAGCCTTGAGCTATTACCTGTCGAAAAAACAGGTGTCGGCCGGAGCGAATGAGATCATCATTGCCAGTGGGTCCCAGGGGGTTCTGGATGCTATCGGCAAAGTGCTGATTTCGAAAGGGGACCGTGTGGCGGTGGAAGCGCCGACTTATCTGGGGGCGCTTTCCGCATTCAATCCTTTTGAGCCCCGATATATCAGTCTCGAAACCGATGACGACGGTCTGATTCCCGAATCCCTCGAAGAAGCACTTCGGGCGGAACGGGTGAAGTTTGTATATCTTGTGCCCACGTTCCAGAATCCTTCCGGACGTACCATTCCCCTGGAGAGACGGAAGCGGATTGCCGGGATTCTTCAAACATATGGCGCGCTGCTGGTGGAGGACGATCCCTATAGCGATTTGCGATATCGGGGGGAGCCGATTCCACCGATAAAAAGTTTCGCTCCGGATCATGTGGTGTATATCGGGACCTTGTCGAAAATCTTCGCGCCCGGTCTTAGAATCGGTTTCTGTGTCGCCCCTGCATCCATTCAGGATTGGCTGGTGCGGGTGAAACAGGGAACGGATTTGCACACCGGCACTTTTGCCCAGGCCCTTTCCGCCGAATATCTCACAGGCGGCTATCTCGACCGGCATCTCCCGCGGATACTGTCCATTTACCGCCCGAAACAGGAGGCCATGCTGAAAGCGCTTGATGACTATTTCCCGAGGGATGCAAAGTGGTCGCGCCCCGAGGGCGGGATGTTCATATGGGCGGAAGCCGGCGACGGTCTGGATATGGAGACGGTTTATCAGGAGGCGCTTTCCCGGAATGTCGCATTCGTTCCGGGGAAATACTTCTACACCGACAGGGCGAACGAGGTTTCGACCATGCGGCTGAATTTTACCATGTCGAAAGAGACGGACATCGACAAGGCGATTCGCATATTGGGGGAAGTGTTGACATATTGCCGAAAATAACGCGAGAAATATATTTTTAATTTTGAGTATTGAATCATTTGCTCCAATGCGGAGATCGGTTGAAACCGAACATTTTGAAACTGGCTCAAGGGATCATTCGATTATAGTATCCAGCTCTTCATGTATAAAATCATTCCAGTTCATCACGGTGATCTTTTTGTTCAGCAAGCGCCTATTTTGTTCAGACCCTAGCACATAGGCCGGAGCATCCGGATTGTCCTCCAGAAAGCTTTTCAGACCGGCAAGGCCTTCTCCCGCTATATTTTTCGAAGACTTTATTTCCAGGGCGCATATGATTTGATTGCCTCTACACAGCAGCATATCCACCTCAGCGCCATGGTTGGTTCTCCAGTAATGCGGCTGCAGATCGAGTCTTCTGTAATGAATAAAAGATATCAGTTGGGAGACAACGAATTGTTCAAAACGACGCCCTCTGATTTGCGGGTTTAGCTGTTCAGTAAGGGTGTGGGCAAGTGTGTTTGTTACGCCCGTATCAAAAAAATAAAAGCGTGGGTGAGAAACCAGCCTTCTTCTGGCGCTTCTATTCCAGGCCGGTAATTTCAATGCAAGGAAGGTATCTTTTGAATTTCATCAATAACAACAATCGATCCGGTATTTCTTTCCAGATGGGATAGAATTTCCTGCCGCAAGCGTCCAGGATTTTTTGCATAATTTAAAAAATTTCTCTGGGGTAAAAGATCGATATAAAGGTCCTTCGCACCGAGCATAGATTTCACGAGTGTGCTCTTGCCGGTTTGACGGGGCCCGAAAAGAAAATAGCTCTTTGATTTAACTGGTTTTATGTCTCTTTCAAACATGGCTCCTAAAATGTACGGTAATTTTGTATCGATGTCAAGTCGTCTAAAAAAATCCGTCATACAATAGCTTGATCCCCGACAGCAACAGAGCGACATAAAGAAACCGATAGATCGATTTCTGGGAGACCTTGTTCAGAATCAGGTACCCCAGCTTGATGCCCACGGGCGCCAGGGGCATCAGGACAATGGATGTCAGGAGATTCGATGTGTCGATTGCCCCGAGGAGGGTGTAGGGGATGAGCTTGAGGTAGTTCATGACGGCGAAAAATATGGCCAGCGTGCCCATCAGGACCACCTTGTCGAGATTCTGGGGAAGCAGGTAGATGCTGACGGGAGGACCGCCCGCGTGAATCTGTGTACTGGTAAACCCCGCCACGGAACCCCACAGGTAGCCGCTGAGTCTGCCGCCCTTTTTTTGCTTCGACGCAGTGGCGCCGAACCAGTAATTGAGGCAGAAGACGACGGAGATCACGCCGATGATCATTCGAATGGCATTGTCGGATAGACGTCCCATGAGAAGCGAGGAGATGATGATACCGACGATACCGGCAGGAATCAGAATCTTCAGGTGATGGGTATCAAACGCTTTTCGGAAGTTCCAGATGGCGAAAATATCCATTACACAGAGAATCGGGAGCATGATGGCAGCCGCCTGGACCGGGCTGATCACCAGCGACATGGCCGGCACCACGATGGCGCCCACCGACGGGCCGAGCCCGCCTTTCGCCATGCCGTAGAGAAGCACCGCCGGGACGGCAATCAGGTAGAAATATGGGTCTGTTATTATGGGCAATTTTATATCCTTTCGAAAAGCTTATTCCGTTTGTGTAAACACTTCCATCAGTCCTCCGGTTTCAGGAGTCGTTTCGGGATACACCAGCAGGACAAAAAAATATATAGGAACAGCAAAAAAGATGCCACAAGTTTCACTTTGACCGGTTTTTTCCGTTTTCGCCATAATTCGACCGATAATGGTTTTGACAAGGGAGCGGGAGATGGTGGACAGTAAAAAAAATATGTTTATCTTCATTTGTAGGCGAGTTTGAACTTCAGGCGGCGGTGTTTGACGGATATATCCATAATTACCGTAAGGGGTAAATTTAGTAACTGTTTCCATGGACAATACAAGCATTGGAGGGCGATATGAAATACCTATCAAAAAATCAGGGGTCTCGATTTCTCCACATCAGAAATTTGATATTGATATTTCTGCTGCTTACAGGGGGTGTCGCATTCGCATCAGGAGAAGGGGATGTCAGAAAGGGTGATATAACGACGGATGGTTTGACGGTTGTAAAATCTACCCGGTTTACTGAAAAACAGATCAAAAATGGCGTCGATTGGTCGGAATATACCAGATACCAGATTACTCCGGTTGAGGTGAGTTTTAGAAAGAACTGGAAGCGGGATCAGAATCGTGACCGCATGAGTTTGTCAAACAAAGTGACCGACAAGGACATGGCCAGAATAAGAGAAAGTATGGCAAAACTGGTCTATGAAGAGCTAAATGAAACGCTCCGGGAAAAAGGGGGGTTGGTAAAAGTGGATGAAGCGGATTCGACTACATTGCTTTTTAAACCCAGGGTGATCAATTTGGATGTATACGCTCCGGATCTTCAACACTCCCCGGGCATTCACAGGACGTATGTCCGGCAGGCCGGTAAGGCCACGTTGTTTCTGGAAGTTCAGGATGCCGTGAGCGGGGAGATCCTCGGCCGTTGGGTGGATACCCGGGAAGATCCCGACGATGGCTATTTTGAATGGGCAAACCGGATAACCAACAACGCCCGGGCGAAACTGATTGTCAGAAACTGGGCAAAACGTATGGTTGAAGGACTGGAGGCTTTAAAAACAGCTAATTAAGAGAGCCATTTTCAAAACGTTTCAGTTCGGTCAAGCTCAAGGCGGAACGGAAATTTCAACCACAGACATATTATGCATATTTCGAGGATTGAAATTTTCGTCCAACGCAGAGATCGGCCGAAATGGGGCGTTTTGAAATTGGCTCAAGATTTGGACGATTTGACGAGGACCACCCCCAGGAGAACGACAACGGTTGCGGAAACCACGCTCCAGTCCATCCTCTCATCCAGGATCAGCCAGCCCATTATAACGGCGATCACCGGATTGACGTAGGCGTACATGGAGACTTTGGTGGCGGGAAGTTTGGCCAGCGCATAGATGAAAGAGCCATACCCCACAATGGAACCGAACACAATCAGGTAGGCGATTGCCGCGATCCCTTCGGGGTTGAGAGAGAAGCGCCGCCAATCGCCGAACAGGCTGCCAATGAGCAGGAGGAGGACCCCTGCGACGATCATCAATACTTGAATAATCTTTAATTTCACAAAAAGTTAAAGATTCTACTATATGCAATTGAGGGAAAGTATAGAATTTTCTACTTCTGTCCAAATAGTAAAAACTTCCTCAAAAATCTGTGATTATATTGACAGAAAACAAACCTTAATGTAAATTTCTACGATTTTATCATAAAAGAAACCTTTTGCCCAATTTCATCCACAAACGGCGCAGTACATCAGGAGACGGGAGGTCCCATGGTAAGAACCGTACTCACATCACTCGTGTTGATTTTTCTTTCATGCACAAGCGCTTTGTGCGCAGAAATCTGGGTAACCAATACCGGTGATTCTGGCGCCGGCTCACTACGGCAGGCCATTACGGATGCTGCACCCGGAGACACGATTAGTTTTTCCGTAACAGGAACAATTACGCTCACCTCGGGCCAACTTGAAATAAACAAAAATATTACCATCAACGGAGGGGGATCGGAAAACTGTACAATTGACGGAAATGGTACAGGTAGAATATTCTACATCAGCAGCGGCGGATATACCGTCAGCATCAGCGGCCTTACCATTACCAACGGTAGCGTCAGCGATTTTGGCGGCGGCATAGAAAATGAGGGGAACCTCACGCTGGACGCCTGTATGATTACAAACTGCCATGTTACGTCTGGTGCCGGCACCGGGGGAGCCGTAGATAATTATCAAGGTTCAGTAAGTATTAATAATTGTAGAATAAGCGATTGTACCGCTTCACAAGAAGGGGGGGCACTGAATTCGTACGGAGGCAACGGCGCTTTTACGGTAACCAATTCCGCAATTACGAATAACACAGCCAATAACAATGGCGGCGGTCTTGCTTACAGATCAAGCGGTTCGGTTAGTATAAGCGGATGCACCTTCAGTGGCAATAAAGCGACGAATAGTTTTGGTGGGGCCATTATGCTTGTCACAGGCAGCCTGGAACTGAAAAATAGCACCCTGTCGGGCAACACGGCCGGCAATGGAGGAGGATTGGTTGATGGTACATCCACCGCCCTCACAATTGATATCGTAAATTGTACCATCGTCGATAACACCGCTACCCTCACTGGTGGAGGGATAGCGTTCGATCAATCCACGGCCAACATTAAAAATACCATCCTTGCTTCCAATACAGCCCCGACTGGGGCGAATTTCTACAACAGCACATCAGGCGGATTAAACTCACAGGGGTATAATCTTTGTGACGGCGTCTTAACCGCATTTTCCGGTACCGGTGACCAAACCGGCGCCACTCTGAATATCGCGGTTCTTGCGGACAACGGAGGAAATACACAGACCCACAACCTTCTTTCGGGAAGTGATGCCATTGATGCGATCCCTGAAGGAGGCAACGTCTACAACGGCGCTCCGGCTACGGATCAGAGGGGCACTGCCCGCCCCCAGGGGACCCATGCCGATGTGGGCGCTCTCGAACTCTACCAAGCCGCATCGACACCACCGACCGTCACCACCCAGGCGGTCAGTGCCATCGGCACTACGTCGGCTACTGGAAACGGCAACATTACCGGGCTTGGGACTTCCAATCCCACGGCGCACGGCGTCTGCTGGAATACTACGGGCACGCCCACAACGGCCGACGGCGTCGCCGACAACGGTGCGGCCTCGTCGACCGGTGCATTTACTTCAAACATGACGGGCCTGAATCCCGGTACGACCTATTATGTGCGGGCCTATGCCACCAGCGCGGTCGGCACCTCCTATGGCGCACAGGTTTCATTCACAACCACGACGCCGGTGACACCACCGACCGTCACCACCCAGGCGGTCAGCGCCATCGGCACTACGTCGGCTACTGGAAACGGCAACATTACCGGGCTTGGGACTTCCAATCCCACGGCGCACGGCGTCTGCTGGAATACTACGGGCACGCCCACAACGGCCGACGGCGTCGCTGACAACGGTGCGGCCTCGTCGACCGGTGCATTTACTTCAAACATGACGGGCCTGAATCCCGGTACGACCTATTATGTGCGGGCCTATGCCACCAGCGCGGTCGGCACCTCCTATGGCGCACAGGTTTCATTCACAACCACGACGCCGGTGACACCACCGACCGTCACCACCCAGGCGGTCAGTGCCATCGGCACTACGTCGGCTACTGGAAACGGCAACATTACCGGGCTTGGGACTTCCAATCCCACGGCGCACGGCGTCTGCTGGAATACTACGGGAACGCCCACAACGGCCGACGGCGTCGCCGACAACGGTGCGGCCTCGTCGACCGGTGCATTTACTTCAAACATGACGGGCCTGAATCCCGGTACGACCTATTATGTGCGGGCCTATGCCACCAGCGCGGTCGGCACCTCCTATGGCGCACAGGTTTCATTCACAACCACGACGCCGGTGACACCACCGACCGTCAGCACCCAGGCGGTCAGCGCCATCGGCACTACGTCGGCTACTGGAAACGGCAACATTACCGGGCTTGGGACTTCCAATCCCACGGCGCACGGCGTCTGCTGGAATACTACGGGCACGCCCACAACGGCCGACGGCGTCGCTGACAACGGTGCGGCCTCGTCGACCGGTGCATTTACTTCAAACATGACGGGCCTGAATCCCGGTACGACCTATTATGTGCGGGCCTATGCCACCAGCGCGGTCGGCACCTCCTATGGCGCACAGGTTTCATTCACAACCACGACGCCGGTGACACCACCGACCGTCACCACCCAGGCGGTCAGCGCCATCGGCACTACGTCGGCTACTGGAAACGGCAACATTACCGGGCTTGGGACTTCCAATCCCACGGCGCACGGCGTCTGCTGGAATACTACGGGCACGCCCACAACGGCCGACAGCGTCGCTGACAACGGTGCGGCCTCGTCGACCGGTGCATTTACTTCAAACATGACGGGCCTGAATCCCGGTACGACCTATTATGTGCGGGCCTATGCCACCAGCGCGGTCGGCACCTCCTATGGCGCACAGGTTTCATTCACAACCACGACGCCGGTGACACCACCGACCGTCACCACCCAGGCGGTCAGCGCCATCGGCACTACGTCGGCTACTGGAAACGGCAACATTACCGGGCTTGGGACTTCCAATCCCACGGCGCACGGCGTCTGCTGGAATACTACGGGCACGCCCACAACGGCCGACGGCGTCGCCGACAACGGTGCGGCCTCGTCGACCGGTGCATTTACTTCAAACATGACGGGCCTGAATCCCGGTACGACCTATTATGTGCGGGCCTATGCCACCAGCGCGGTCGGCACCTCCTATGGCGCACAGGTTTCATTCACAACCACGACGCCGGTGACACCACCGACCGTCACCACCCAGGCGGTCAGCGCCATCGGCACTACGTCGGCTACTGGAAACGGCAACATTACCGGGCTTGGGACTTCCAATCCCACGGCGCACGGCGTCTGCTGGAATACTACGGGCACGCCCACAACGGCCGACGGCGTCGCTGACAACGGTGCGGCCTCGTCGACCGGTGCATTTACTTCAAACATGACGGGCCTGAATCCCGGTACGACCTATTATGTGCGGGCCTATGCCACCAGCGCGGTCGGCACCTCCTATGGCGCACAGGTTTCATTCACAACCACGACGCCGGTGACACCACCGACCGTCACCACCCAGGCGGTCAGTGCCATCGGCACTACGTCGGCTACTGGAAACGGCAACATTACCGGGCTTGGGACTTCCAATCCCACGGCGCACGGCGTCTGCTGGAATACTACGGGAACGCCCACAACGGCCGACGGCGTCGCCGACAACGGTGCGGCCTCGTCGACCGGTGCATTTACTTCAAACATGACGGGCCTGAATCCCGGTACGACCTATTATGTGCGGGCCTATGCCACCAGCGCGGTCGGCACCTCCTACGGCGCACAGGCCTCTTTTGCCACCCTACCCATCCTTCCGACGGTTACCACCCAGTCAGTTACAGCCATTGACTACACTTCGGCCACAGGCCATGGAGATATTACGGTTTTGGGTATTCCAAATCCAACAGCCCACGGGATATGTTGGAACATCACCGGTGACCCGACCACTGAAGACAGCAAAACCGATGAAGGCGGAGTATCTTCAACAGGCGCCTTCACATCCGTTATGACAGAGCTCAGTGTGGAGACGATCTATTATGTTCGGGCTTATGCCGCCAACCCGGCGGGTACGGCTTATGGCGATGAGGTGAGCTTTAAAACAGGAAGGGAAAGCCTGTCCGTATCTAAAAGCGGATCCGGCAGCGGATGGATTTCAAGTAGCCCGACGGGCATCGACTGCGGCGCCGACTGTTCAGAAAATTATGTCCGCGATACGGTTGTGAGGCTTACGGCAACACCCGATGACTGTTCCGTCTTTTCCGGTTGGAGTGGGGCATGCAGCGGGACGGAAACATGTTTGGTTGTCATGGATCGGACGCGAAGCGTTACTGCAACATTCAACCCGATCGATACTGACGGGGACCGGCAGCCGGACTGCGAAGATACAGATGACGATAACGACGGCATACCGGACGAATGGGAGATCCGATACGGGCTGAACCCCCTGGATCCGGATGATGCCCGTCTGGATCCGGACAATGACGGCCTGGACAATCTCGGGGAGTATCTCAACGGCAGTTCGCCGGAAGAACGGACGGAGGGTCCGGGTATTCCGGTTCTGATCTCCCCTGAGGACGGAGTAACGGGTGTGTCCCTGGAACCCGAACTGATGAGCGATTACACGGATCCGGACTTCGCCGAGACTCATTTCGCTACCAGATGGCAGATTGCCGGCGATTCCCAGTTCCAAGATATTATTTTCGACATTGTGTCGGATATCAACCGGACGGATGTTTTGGTTCCACAGTTGATTATCGAACAGGGAAAAACCTGCTATTTCCGGGTTTGCTACTATGACTACAACGATATCGCCTGGATGTGGTCCGAGATCAGGTCGTTTACGGTGACATCCGATTCCTTCACCGATCAAAACGGAAACGGCATACCCGATGATCAGGATTTACCGGAAGGTACCATGGTCGACCTGGACGGAAACGGCATCAACGATCCGGAACAGGATGGTATGGAATGCATCCGGCTTTCCGATGATGAAACTATCATTTGCTGCCAGAGTACGGAAAATATTCACCAAATGGATTTGTTCATGCGAATGGACAATACTGCGGCGCAACTGGAATCGGACAACAACCTGCATCTTCCCTTTGGCCTTTTCGGTTTCAGAGCCTCTCTTGAAGACCCGGGCCAACCCGTGGTGGTGACGTTCTTCAGTTCAAGCCCCTTTTCCGATGATTCTCGATGGCTGAAATACGATTCCGTAAACGACTATAGCGATTTCTCCAATTACGCACAGTTCAGTGCGGATATGATGTCGGTTCGGCTGACTTTCACGGACGGAAATACCGGCGATGCGGACGGTTGTGCAAACGGGATTATTGTGGATCCTTCAGGCCCCGAAGAGACAGCAAGCACGGGCGACAGTGAGGAGAGCGGCGCTTCCGGAAGTGGCGGGTGTTTCATTCAAAGTGTTCTTTATTGATTCGAAGCGGGTCTGAAGGATTACCTTCTTTTATGCGAAAGCTTTTAGCCAGATACGCAATCAACTATAATTGACGACATCATCTTCAAAGGAAGTGTTGAAAGGCGGTAGCCGAACAGGAAAGGTTTTAAAAGTACGTTGCGAGCTTGTTTTGGAATTGGTATAAGTGTTCGGAGAGTGCTCGTCAATTAGGAGTATGTGCTTCAGTAATAGCGAAAATAATAAAGAGAAACCAGTATAAGTCCAATTAGTCAACAACGTTATTTGTCTCTATACACTTAACAAATAGCTATATAGCAGCGTAGATCACACTTTTTTATGATGCACCTGCCTTTTTATCGAGGAGTGCCGATGCCTCATCCAGAGCATCATCGATTTTCGCGGGATACTTTCCGCCCGCCTGCGCACGGACCGGACTGCCGCCGCCACCACCGGCGGTTTTTGCCGCGGATTTCACCAGATCACCATAGTATACGTTGAATTTTTCGACAGCATCTTTTCCGGTGCCTGCCGCAAAGAGAGCTTTGCCGTTTACTTCCGCTCCAAGTACCACGACCATAGTGTCGAGCTTCTTCTCTTTTATCGCGTCACTCAATGCATCCGCCGCATTGCTGAAGGCATCCTTTTCTATTACGCCAAGATGTCTGACCGCCCACGGAAAAGCACCGTTCTTTTTCACAGCCTCATCAAACAATGAATCAAGAACCCCCGCCGACTATACCGCTGAATGTGACTTCACCTGTGCTGCCAGCGATTTGATGGTGTCCAACAGCCCCTGCACCTTGTCAACCAGCTTCGTTTCTCCGAGAGATCGTTTTGTTTACCGCTCACACGCATGCACTTCTGTGAGTTGACGGCACGGGTCAGATTCCGGGGATTGTCGCCGAGAAAAATCGACTTGAACTGGTTCATTCCAGCATTGGTAAACAGCAGCGTTGGGTCGTCCTGCGGAACCACCGGTGCACTGGGGATAAAGGTATGTTCTTTACTCTTCAAAAAAGAGATAAAATCGTGGCGAATTTCTTTTGATGACTTCATGACTCTCTATTCTCCCATGTTCCCTCGCGATTTGGACGATTTGACGAGGACCACACCCAGGAGAACGACAACGGTTGCGGAAACCACGCTCCAGTCCATCCTCTCATCCAGGATCAGCCAGCCCATTATAACGGCGATCACCGGATTGACGTAGGCGTACATGGAGACTTTGGTGGCGGGAAGTTTGGCCAGCGCATAGATGAAAGAGCCATACCCCACAATGGAACCGAACACAATCAGGTAGGCGATTGCCGCGATCCCTTCGGGGTTGAGAGAGAAGCGCCGCCAATCGCCGAACAGGCTGCCAATGAGCAGGAGGAGGACCCCTGCGACGATCATCTGCATGGCCGCCGACATGAGCGGGTGGCCTTTGGCCGGCCGGTACTTTGAATAGACGGAACCCGCCGACCAGCAGAGAGGGGCAAAAATCATAACCAGTACCCCTTTCAGGTAGGCCGTGTCAAAAGAGGTCTTGATTTCCGGTAAAAACAGAATAAACAAGCCCGCGAATCCGACCACAATGCCCAATCCTTTCCGAAGCGTGAAGCGCTCGCCCGAGGGAAGCGCTGCCTCGAACCCCGCCATCCAGAACGGGAGGGTCGCCACCAGAAGCGCGGCAATGCTGCTCGGCACCCATTGCTCCGCCCACATCACGAGGCCGTTGGCAGTCGCCAGGAGGGCGATGCCTACGACAGCCATGTCGATGAATTCTCTTCGTCCGGGAAAACGGTGGCCTTTCCATCTCAGGTAAGCGAGAAAGATCAACCCCGCTGTCAGGAAACGTACGCCCCCTAACAGAGCCGGGGGAATTGTCCTCACCCCGATTCGGATCGCGAGATACGTGGTGCCCCAGAACAGGCAAACCGCTCCCCATGCGGTATAGGCGGTCATCTTCTCTTTCCTGGTCAAGGATTGTTTCTCCATTTCGATTCTAACTCCCCATAACTTCAGGACATCTCAACCCATAATTAGCTGTTTCAGCTCCTTTTCCGAGAGCGGGATGCTCTCCATATCCGTCACGTTGATGACTTGATCCTCCATCTGCCGTTTTCTCTCCTTAAGCGTCATGATTTTTTCCTCGATGGATCCTTTGCTGATGAATCGATAGACGGTAACAGGATCGGATTGACCGATTCGGTAGCACCGATCGATGGCCTGGTTTTCAACCGCCGGATTCCACCACGGATCCAGCAGGAAAACGTAGTTGGCATTCGTCAGATTAAGCCCGACGCCGCCGGTCTTCAGTGAAATCAAAAAAATGCAGGCCTTCTTTTCCTGTTGAAATTTTTTGACAATGGCCATCCGATGCCGCGTCGTACCATCCAGGTAATAATAGCGGATGGATTTCTTTTCGAGGGCCTGTTTTACGATATCGAGGTGTTTTGTAAATTGGGAGAATACGAGAATACTATTGCCCCCTTGAAGGATTTCATCCGCCATTTCCTCAACCCTGTCCAGTTTACCGCTTTTTGTGCTGTATGTATCCGAAAGCAGTTTTAAATTACACGCGATCTGCCGCAAGCGCAGCAGGGCAGTGAGGATATTAATGGATGCGCCATGTTGTTCTTCTTCGGTGAGTTTGACCCGGGCGGAATGAAGGGCCTTTTGATACTCCTCTGTCTGTTTCCGGGTTAATTCACAAAAAATGGTGATTTCCGTTTTTGACGGCAGTTCATTGCACACCTGGCGTTTCAATCGTCTCAATATAAATGGTTTCGTAAGTTCCCGCAGGGGTTTGCAGGCCTCCGGGTTGTGCGGGGGGTAGGCCTGTTTAAACGCTTTCAATGAACCAAAAAAGCCCGGCATGATAAATTCGAAAATGCTGTATAAATCGGTCAGACTGTTTTCCAGGGGAGTGCCGGTGAGCGCGAGTCTGAAGTCGGCCGGAATCTTCCTTATTTTACGGCTGGTATCGGTATAGTGGTTTTTGATGGTCTGGGCCTCGTCCAGGATCATCGTGTCCCAGTGGTTTCTTCTGAACACGTCAACATCGGAACGAACGAGCCCGTAGGTTGTAATAACCAGATCGACACCATCGACCGCCAACGGCTGCCTGTGATGGCGATGGATGGTATAGGACAGTTGTGGGGCAAATTTCAGTATTTCCAATTCCCAGTTGTGTACCAGGGTCCTCGGGACCACCACCAGCGCCCTGGCGCCGTTTTGCCTGAGTCTGAGCAGAAGCGCCATCACCTGAAGTGTTTTTCCCAACCCCATGTCGTCGGCCAGAATGCCGCCGAACCCCAATTGCTTTAAATTGCACAGCCACATATAGCCATATGCCTGATAAGGCCTGAGGAGATGTTCCAGAGATGCGGGCGGATCGAAAGGGTTCAGCCGCTCGTCGGCGAGCTGGAATTTTTTTAATTCCCGGAATCGGGAATCGATGCGGCAGTGCTCGTCGTCAACAAGTTTTTCAGACAACAGGGCAAACTGGTGCCTGGGAACAGTGATTCGGTTACCCCGGCAAAAGGGCCGCAGGGCATTGAGCTCATCTTTCAACGGCGATGTCAGGCCGAAACCGCCGTCGGCAAAACGAAACAAGGGACGGTTTTCATTTATGGCGGCAACCACATCCTGAACTTCAATGGATGCCTGTCCGGAAGCTACCGTGCCGCCGACATCGATTCCCTTTTTGTTTACTCGTATATCCAGATGCAACTGAAGGTCGAGATTCAGCTTTCTCCTGTCGACGGAAAGTTGAAACCCTCCGTTCGCAAGCCACTTGAGGGTTTCCATGCGGTTTGCCGAACTGAGAAAAAAAGCCCCATGGGATGTCTGCCGCCTCAGCCCGCGTTGGATCAATAGGTTGACAAATCCCTTCTCTTTTTTTCCATCACGCTCGATCGTCTTGCGATGGTCAATATCGGTAAACGTCTTTTCCGAAGCGTCAAAGTCAATAAAGACGTCGTCATAATTGAAGTAAAGATTGGCGAATTTTAAATTCGGAGTCAAATCGAAAACAGGGACAAATGAGGTGATCGTTTTTCTGTCTCGATTTGTCGTGTAAACAAAATTCAGATCATCAGCGTGTTGAGACAGCAGCCGTTTGGCTCGCTCAAATTCATCGGGCCCAAGCGGACGGCCATAGGGTACCTTCCTCAGGACATCATAATAATTCCGATTGAACAGAAAAAGAGTGGACCTAAAAACAACCAGAATTGATCCTGAAAAGATCGTGTAATCGCAATCCAGAAAATTCTTGCTTTGCAGGAACAGATCCATCGCTTCGGAATGAATGTGAATGTCCGGTTTGATATTTTCCAGGAGGTTGAAGTTCAGTACATCTCCATTTTCATTGCACATGGCGCCCCGTGAGGCGCATATTTTTAAAAAACGTTTAATAAGGGCGGGTGATATTCTGAGCGTGGTCAAGTTCATATCAGCGGAGATGAATCTACCTTCGGTTTTCTGTATTCCCATCTCACTTTGCATGGCCTCCCTGGCCAGGCCGGGATCGATAAAAGCGGACTTTAATTTAACCAGATCGGAAGCAGAGTAGACTCTGTTTTTACCTGTTTTTTCCCACCGCTTTCCGGACAGCATCCGTTCTTCCATCCGAACCGTGAATTGGCGATGGGATTTTGATCTTTCTATGTCGTAGACAAATACAATGTGTTTCATGTTCAGCAGAGAGTCTTTCCCCAGTCAAACTGTCATAAAATTAAAAAATCTTCTCAATGGTATTCCATCATTTCCAAAGGGGTGGATTGGAGTTCATACCCCGTTTCCTTTTTTTACCATGATTTCTTAAAAGCATGTTTTTAGTGCCCAAAAAGTGCGTTTAAGGGCTAAAACACCCTGTGTTTTTGATTTAACCTATTGAATTTATGTCCATCTGCTTGGTCTGACCTCAATTTGACCCTTTAAAACTATCGAATCCGGCGATCGACGACGGGGCCACTCAGCCAGTTTCCCGGTTCATAATAGCTGGTGACAGTAAATAGCTCAATCAGATTTTGGAATAAAATTTTCATGCATGTATGCAATGGCTATATGGTCATTTTCCTTTTCATCTTTGTAAATGGCGAAATGATATATAGTAGAAAGAGACAATCCTTAATATTACAGACAGATCGGTGGTTTTTTTGGCAGGTAAAAATTGTGATACTCACTTAATCGCAATCCATGAAGTATCCACTGAATGGCAAATAGTGGTATGGTATCACATGCTCTGGGGCCGAGTAGAGGCCCACAATATATTGATTTCATGATAATCGTATTAGAAGGGCAGCCGTCTGTAGGGTATGGTTCATCAAACCACCCGCGGGAATCGCGTGATAGCCAATTCGCAAATTAGCAATCTCACATATAAAGTATAGTTTCAAACTCCTTTACCCCCGTTGATTTTTAAGGTTTTCGGGAAAATACCCTTGACAGGCTCATCTGCAAGCGCCTAAAAAGGCTTATCATTTCAAAGGGGAAAAGCCCAATGTTCTTTGCGCTGTCTTTCCCTGGTTCCATGCTTCATCCAGTTTTATATAGCGGCGAAGAAGTTTGATCTTTTAAGAAGCGTTCTGGAAATGAAGGATGCTTCCGGACGTATAGTGAAAACAACGCTGGTATTTTAATACTTCAATTTTAGGATAGAACATGACTTTCAAGCTAATTCAATTAAGTGATATTCATTTAACGACGGAGCCATCAACCAATTCGATTATGACGCGGATTGATACCTTGTTGGGGGCTTTTCGCGGTGAATTGTCCCGAGGAGACAAATGTATTGTTGTGTTTTCTGGAGATATAACAAATCGTGGCAAAAAAGAGGAATTTGATATTGCCCATGAATTCCTTGGACAGCTTTATGAAGGACTGAAAGATCATCTCGACAAATCCCCAATCTTTATTATTATCCCAGGTAACCACGATCACGATTTTGAACACAAAGATTATGATGAACAACTCCGGAATATAGTTATTGAGGCCTCTACTCCTTCAGCGCCGCCCAATCTGAAAACAAAATCCATTCTTTTCCAGCCGCAAGAACCGTTTAGACAATTTATTAAGAACGCCCAGAATGATATTGGTGCCTATGGGGTGGAAGATCTCTTTATAAGCCATACCATAAATCTTGAGGACGAAAGTGTAAGATTCCTCTTGTTAAATAGTACAATGTTTACGAAAAAAAAGGAGGAAGCAGGCAAATCTTGGTTTCCTGTCGAAGAACTAACACAATATATGGGGAAGCATCCATCTGAAGGTGCTGTTTCTATTGGAGTGATTCATCATCCATACAATTGGCTCCATCCAGATAATGCGATCAAATTAAAAAACGTATTGGAGGATTATTGCGATGTGGTTATTACAGGTCATGAGCATCATTCCAGCCATTATTTGAAGGTTCGCAAAAGCACTGAGCAGAATCTTTATATCGAAGGCGGGGTTCTTCAAAATATAGAACAGCCGGATGAAAGTACATTTAATTATGTTAAGATTGACACTGTAAATAAATCGTTCAATTGCAAATCAATTGGTTTGATCGCTGGGATTTACGAGCCAATTACTAATGAATCTGAGCACC
This sequence comes from Desulfobacterales bacterium, assembly GCA_963677545.2. Taxonomy (GTDB): domain Bacteria; phylum Desulfobacterota; class Desulfobacteria; order Desulfobacterales; family JAFDDL01; genus JBECKW01. Next base: position 124,992 of record CAXXKH010000005.1, read on the forward strand.
GTTTCTTACGATTGCGCCAGTTAGTTAGGAATAATTTTGAGTTAACTAATGAATGGAAAATTTGGATAGAACAAATTGGCACTGATTTTCAACATCCGAGAAAACGCAATTTAAACCTTAGCGACCTTTTTGTCTATCCTGATTTACGCAAACTTGATGTGAAGAATGCCTGCAGACCATCTGGACTTGTCCGTGACCGGGAAGTACTTGGATATATTCAAGAAAAGCGGCAGGTTCTAATCGCTGGCAATGAGAAAACTGGGAAGACATCTCTTTGTAAATCTCTATTCACAGATTTGCGGGAAGCTGGTTTAGTACCAATCATTTTACGTTCAGAATTTGCGATTAAATCACCACGAAACCTTTCAATAGAGGATCGTCTCCATAGTGCAATTAACAGTATAGTTGAAAGAATATATACCCCATCCAGTGCCTCCCGCTTCTGGCAAATACCAATAGAACAGCGCGCCATTCTTATTGACGACTTTGATCGATTATCCTTGTCGATTGGAGGAAGAGATAGCTTGCTTGGTTGGTGTAATAAAAATTTCGGCATTGTTATAGTAACCGCAGATCCTGGGATCAGGATGGGAGAAATTTTAAACAGAACTATTGATGACACTGTTCTTTGGACTTATGAACATGTTGATATCTTGGAATCTGATCGAGAAACTCGTGATGCTTTGATTCATAGGTGGCTGTATGTTGGTACTGATCCTTTCGAGACCTCCCATGAAGAGCTATTTACAGATCGTGTCCGTTATGCCCAAGTTATTGATGCACTCATTGGGAAGGGTGCGATGCCATCTGTCCCGCTTTTTATATTTATGATGATGCAACAACTCGAAACTCGTGGTTCAATAGAAAATTCATCTGGATTGTATGGATCCTTGTATGAGTTAATTATTAGAGACACTGTTAAAGGTGCATGTAGCAAGATATCAGATGTTGAAGTAAGGCTAAATTATCTATCTGAATTAGCTTATTATAGTTATAGCATTGGCAGGAAACATATAATAGCCTCTGATTTTATTGAGTGGCATGATTCATACTGCGATAAGTACAATCTAATGCTTGACTGTACAAGAACCATACAACAACTGCGTGATATTGGTGTTTTTCGTAGAAATGGAGATAATGTAGGATTTAAATATCGGTACTATTATTGCTATTTTTTAGCTCGTTATTTATCAAACAATATACATGAAAAACGAATTATCGATGAAGTTGAGAACCTCTCAAGAGCTCTTTATAATAACGATGCTGCACAAACCATGCTTTTTCTCTGCCACTTATCAAAAAATCCAAAAATACTTGAGTTAATATTAGCAGCAGCAAAAAGCCATTTTACCCCAATTGCCAAATATAGTTTGCTTGACACACCAAAAGTTTTGCCTGATCGCCGAATCTACCCAACCCCATTAATGATTTCTGAGAATTCATCACCATCTGATGAACGAGAACAAAGCCTTAGACGACAAGACGATGTCGATCCGCCAAAAGGGCTCAAAGAAGTGGGTGATGATTCATCGGACGAGCCAAAAGGTGATGAATCAATTCTGAGAATGATAAACGAAGCTAATTCAGCTCATCATGTAATCCGTATTTGTGGGCAGATTCTGAGAAATTTCTTTGGTAGTATAGTTGGAGATATACAAATTCATATAATACGTGAAAGTTATGACCTTTGCTTGCGAATGCTTAGTGTACTGTATGAGTTCCTGGAAAGGGACAAAGAAGAAATCGCGGGCATTCTATCGTTGATATTGCAGCATAAGTATCCAGAATTATCAGGGCCTGAATTGGATAGCAAAACCCGAGCGTATATGCAATTTCTAACGATTAACATCTGCTATAGTCTAATAAAGCATACCTCGTGCTCTTTAGGATTGTCAGACTTAAGACCAAGTTTTGATAAAATATTAAGTATGCCAGATATAAGTGTCTCAGATCGATTGTTGGACTTGTCAGCGAGGCTTGATTACTTCGATGGCTTCCCTAAAGATAGTATTACAGAAGTTGCAAAAATGCTTAAAGGCAAAGGAGTTGGGTATGAGGCCTTAAGAATACTTGTTTGGGAACACATGAAACTATTCAATGTCCCCTACGATGCTCGCCAAAGCATTTGCTCACAATTAGAAATAACCATTGGGCAGACGGCATTTATCAATCCAAAAAATAAACGGTAATGAAAAAACGAGAATAGCTGGATAACTTTTAAAACGTTTGAGATTGGCAAGTCATACCTGTATTGAAGATTCAGGCCGAAACCTGATGCTATCTATTACACCCAGATGCTCAACCGTAAACCAAAAAAAAGCCACCCCCAATATATTGTGGTCCGGCTTTTTCCGTTTAAACCTGTGATAAGGTCATAATATCGCGATCTGGAATATTTATTATGGACCCGTGATATCTTTTGACTATCTCACACTTCTGAAATCTTATTTTTTTGGTGTAGAGCTATTTACTCAATGGATCATATGGCCGCTTCGGACATACAAAGATACCGGCAAAATCATTAAATTTTTCTAAAATTCAAGATTATGCAAGAATACTTGAATCCTCTTTTAAAAAAACCGCAAATATTTGTATGATCTAAATTATTTTCCTGAGTTCACATGATCCTATTCTTAGAACCATTTTCCCATGTTGATACATTTCAGTAGATTTCATCTGAATATGAGGCGGCGGTTTATAGGTATTGCCCTAGAAGGTTAGCTTAAAATTTACGCCTGCTTTTTCCCGATTCATCGCCCGGATAAATCCGCAATGGGATGCCATGATCTGCCGCACTAAGCGGTTGCTCATTTATTCATCTCTGTAACCTTTTCCAGAAATGATTGTATTAGTTATTATAATAAAAGCTCTCAATGGAGAATCGGAATGTTAAAAATGCACGGAATCACAAAAGTTTATCGTGCCAGCGACATCCAAACCACAGCTTTAAACAACATCAACCTTGATGTGAACAGTGGAGAGTTTGTCGCGGTAATGGGGCCCTCGGGGTGCGGCAAGTCTACCCTGCTTAATGTAATCGGCATGCTGGATAATCCCACAAAGGGGGAATATTTTTTTAATGATGAAAACATTGCCGCTTACGATGAGTCAAAGTTGTGTGACATAAGAAAACACAATCTCGGATTCATCTTCCAGTCTTTTAACCTTATCGATGAATTATCCGTTTTCCAGAATGTCGAGCTTGCCCTCCTTTATCACAACATTCCCTCAAAAGAACGCAGGAAACGGGTTGAGGCAATAATGGACAGGGTTGGCATTGCTCATCGCGCCAATCACATGCCGAGCCAGTTATCAGGAGGGCAGCAGCAAAGAGTTGCTGTTGCGCGCGCGGTAGTAGGCAACCAGGCACTCATACTTGCCGATGAACCAACAGGCAACCTGGATTCCGCGCATGGTCAGGAAGTAATGGAAATGCTTCAAAACCTTAACGATGAAGGCACTACTATCATAATGGTTACCCACAGCCAGTCTCATGCAGATTTTGCAAAACGCACGGTCAACCTGTTTGATGGGTCTGTTGTTACACAGAGCAAACGAGTTGATCAGGAGGTTGCGGAACAGAGTATGAGCGCGGTGTGAGTGACTTTAATTCAAAAATTCAAAGTTCAAGGTTAAAAAGATTAAAAATGGTTATCAAAGATTCTGGATTTAAAGCTGTAAACTTTGAACCTGGAACCTTGAATCGATCCGTTAGGAGACCATCATGTTTAAAAATTACTTCACCACAGCAATTAACAATTTACTCAAAAACAAGCTTTACAGCGCAATCAATATCATTGGATTAGCTGTAGGACTTGCTGCCTGTTTATTAATAACGCTCTATGTTCAAAACGAACTATCCTATGACAAACACTGGGAAAAGGCGGATCTTATTTATCGCATCAACCAGGGGATTTCTCCTGAAAGAACGATTTCATACACTTCTGTTCTGTTATTACCGGCCCTGAAAAGATATTTCCCAGGGGATATTGAATCAGGCACTCGTATCATGAAAAATGATGGAGAAATACAAATTGATGATATGCGCTATCCTGCATCCATTGCGAAAGTTGATGAAGACTTCATCGATATATTCAGTTCTACAGTTCTCAAAGGCAGCCTGCAAAGTACTTTACAAAACCCTGGCAATATCGCCTTAAGCGAAGAGTCCGCCATCCAATATTTTGGCGATATAGATCCAATTGGAGAAGTGATAACTTTCAAGCTGAATAACGGCAATGAAGAACAGTATCAGGTGGCTGCGGTGTATCGTTTTATCTCTCCAAAAACAGTTTTGAATATACCCTGTTTTACATTACTGGATGAATCCCGGATCCCGGAAACGATCCGTAGTTGGAATACCACCTGGCCTGACACCTATGTCCGCATGAGTGAAACAGCGGATATTAAAAAATTTGTTTCTCGGTTGCCGAATTTTATCGACAAAACAATTCCTGTCGATACAGTATGGCCCAAACCAAAACCAGGTCAAAAAAGGAGTGATATACAACACTACTCACTTCAAAAAATAAATGACATATATTTTAATCCTTTCGATATGGGGCTTTCCGGGCCAACCAGGGTAGGAAATAGAACAATTATAGCCGTATATATAATTATCTCGGCATTAGTGCTTATTATAGGTTGTATCAATTTTGTCATTTTAACAACTGCCAAAGCAACCCAACGTGCCCGTGAAGTGGCCATGAGGAAGGTGGTTGGCGCCCGTTTTAAACAGCTGTTTATCCAGTTCCTTGGCGAATCCCTGCTGATTACGTTTATGGCATTTCTTATCTCAATAGTGATTACTGAATTGGCATTGCCGTATTTTGAAACATTAATGGATTTGGAATTGGCTGTTCCCTATACGTCTCCGGCTAGTTATATTTTTGCATTATTTCTGGTAACAATGGTCGGATTATCAGGAGGACTTTATCCGGCCTTTGTATTATCAAGGTTTTCTCCAACAAAGGCTTTGAAGTCCAACCAGGCAACGGATGCAGTCGGTTCCTTTAAGCTAAGGAATGTCCTGGTTATTTTTCAATTTTCAGCATCTATCGTTTTAATTATTGCTACTGTCGTTGCCTATTGTCAGTTGCTGTACACGAGTAACCATGATCTGGGATTCAATCCGGGCAATCTATTAGTCGTTGAAGGTATTGCCAGACAGGATATAAGCGGTCATAGAAAAACACTTCAGCAGGAGCTGTTGAAACTTCCTGAGATAACTAATGCTGCGTTATCAAGTATACAACCGAGGAGAATAAATGGAGGCGTGGATACGAACGCGGGATTAAAACCAAAAACGTCCGGCTCAAAGATGGATCAAGTAATACTACTACAAGTCATGTATGTAGATTATGATTTTTTTAATACATATGAGATATCTATTCTTTCGGGCAGATACTATTCCAGGGATATGGATATGGAAGAACCCGCCCCTAATTTTTTCAGCCCACAAAATGAAAATGATGAAAAGATAAAGGACAGAAGAATAGTAATCAATTTAGCTGCTGCCATACAATTGGGATACGCATCAGCCGCTGAGGCGGTTGGTGAAATAGTTGTACAGGGTGAGCAAGGCAAACCAGGATATGAGGAATATTCAATCATAGGAGTTGTTGGGGATTCCCAATACAGGAATTTACGTCTTAAGCCTAAACCTGAAATATATCGTTTGACTCCCGATGTTTCTTCTTTTCTCACTGTCAGATACAAGGGCGACTATCAAAATGTAGTTAAAGATGTAAAACGCGTCTGGCATGAAGTGGCTGGTGACATTACATTTAAAGACAGTAATGTAAAACAAAATCTGGCTACAACCTTTTCGCAAGAGGAAAAGGAGAATAAGATGTTAATCGTTTTTGCCCTGCTGGCGGTTTTTATTGCCTGCATGGGCCTGTTTGGAATAGCTGCTTTTACTGTTGACAGGCGCGTGAAGGAAATAGGTGTGAGAAAGGTTATGGGGGCAAAAGTAAAGGACATCGTAAGACTCCTTGGGTGGCATTTTTTAAAACCGGTATTAATTGCAAACATCATTGCATGGCCTGTCGCCATTTTTGCCATGCAAAGCTGGCTGGAACGTTTCCCCTACAGATTTAATCCTATGTTCATGATCCCCATATGCCTGTTCTCAGGTCTTATCGCTCTTGCCATTGCATGGTTTACAGTGGCTGGTAATACGAAGCGGGTGGCAAAAAGTAATCCGATTAAGGCGTTGAGGTATGAATAGTAACACTATGATTTAACAGATTATGGTGATAGTTATTGAATCATTATCCAACAAAAGGGGATTTTTAAGGAATGTTCAAGTATTATTATCCGAAAATTGAGTATTTGCGCATCCGAGTTTTCAACGATACCATTAAAAACCATCATTTTTAAATTGGTCTCTTAAATGGCCGGACGGAGGTCAAATCTTCTGCCCGGCCATCGGCTAAATTATCCATGAAGGTTGTCGATCCAACGCATTGCCTCAGCATCACTGATTTTTCCCAAATATCTTTGAGTGGTCGATAGGTTTGAATGACGTAACAGAACCTTTGACACGATTTCAATCGGAGTACCGGATCGACTGGCATATGTGGCGGAATGCCTGCGCAAATCATGGGGCTTTAAATGAACCCTAACCAAATCGCCGGCTTTTTTGACGACGATCCGGGCAGCCGCGTATGTGATTGGAAAAATCCTATCGGTTGTTTCGATGCTTTTTTCACTGATATAATTTTTAAGCCGGTCCGCAACCTTCAGCGGCAGAAAAGCAACTTCTGCATCTTTTCCACTTTTCGGGTCCCGAATGATTGCTTTGCGATCTACAATGTCGATGGGCCTGAGTTTCAAAACCTCACCGACCCGCATGCCACTTCGGGCCATCAGTTCAAGCAACAACCGATTTCGTGAATTTCTGGTCCTGAAAATGATTTCATCGACCACATCCTTTCCCAGGATTTTAATCTGTGTGTGTTTCCCGGCCCTGAATAGTTTTCGAAGTGCTGGGTTGTCGCATGGATTCTTTAATTCAGGATTGATGCTATTCTTAACATAATTGAAAAAGGCGGACAGGAGTGTGAATCGGAGTTTCTTGGTGCTTTGTTTGGTGCCATCCGCAACTATGGACATGAAGGCAAGGATGTCCTCGGATGCTATGGTCGATAGCTCTACCTCTCCGAAATGGGTTTGGAAATTCCCCAGAATGAACTCATAGTTGCGCAACGTATTTTTTTTTAACGTTCATGCGCTGGTAATTTAAAAAATGGGTGACGCACTGCGAAATTTTCATAACAGACCTCCTTTGGTGAGGGTTTGGGAATGCGGTGACACAGTCAGGCCGGATTGGCTATTGTTAAGCATACCATAAATATAGGCAAAAAGTAACTATTCAGCGAAAAAATGCAAAAGAAGTAAAAAAAGACTTGACAGGGTTTTTGTGGAAAATTCTGGAATGCAACCCGGGCGCACGTTTTCCCTTATTTGGACAAGTAGCCGGCCTTATAACGATAGAGGCGGATTTTTTCGGTTAAACACGGGACGCATCAGCTCGAAAATATTTAAACGCGGCAAAACGGATTACAGGGAGAAAAATCTCGGTTTAAAAACCTGTGTTATAGTAGTTCCAGTTTACAACACAGGAAACGGACCGGATGAAAATCGAAAGCATCGACATACAGGCCACAATCGAAAAAGCACAATTCCTTGTGCGTGAAGACAAGCAATTGTCAGCGGCCACGAAATCGATTGTCGAGATTTTGATCCTGATCATTAAATTGCTTGCCAATCGTTTGAATTTAAACAGCACCAACAGCAGCAAGCCACCGTCGAGCGATCCGAACAGGATAAAGCCGACCCGAAAAAAGACGGGCAAAAAGCCCGGCGGTCAGAATGGTCATGTGGGCACAACGCTTCAAAAGGTCAACAACCCTGACAGAGTTGAGGAGATTAAGATTGATCGACGCACACTGCCTGCCGGGCGGTACCGACAAGATGGTTTTGAAATCCGCCAGGTGTTCGATATTGATATCTCAAGAGTCGTGACGGAATACCGGGCACAGGTTCTCAAGGATGATAAGGGAAACCGGTTTGTTGCTCCGTTTCCCAAAGGGGTTACAAAAGCGGTTCAATATGGAACGGGCCTTAAGGCGCATTCGGTCTATATGTCCCAGTTCCAACTTATTCCGTACAACAGGATACAAGACTATTTTGCTGACCAGCTTCACATACCCGTCAGCGAAGGTTCGATCTTCAATTTTAACAAAGAAGCCTTTGAGCTTCTGGACGACTTTGAAAAGAAAGCCAAGCAGCAATTGATAATCTCGGATCTGGCACATGCTGATGAAACCGGCGTCAATATAGGGGGGGCAAGACATTGGCTGCATTGCGTATCAAATGAGTTCTGGACTCTTTATTATCCCCACGGAAAAAGAGGGATGGATGCCTTTATCGATATGGGCATACTACCCGAGTTCAAAGGGATACTGTGTCATGACCATTGGAAACCTTATTACAGGCTCGACTGCTCCCATGCATTGTGCAACGCGCATCATCTAAGGGAATTGACGCGAGCTTGGGAACAGGATGGTCAAAAATGGGCAAAAAAACTGTTGGACTTGCTTGAAATCGTCAATTGTAAGGTCACCGAGGCCGGCGGGGTTCTGAATGCTCTCGAATCACAGAAATACCGGCTAAAATACAGAGCCATTCTGAAACAAGGTGACATAGAATGCCCGGAACCCTTTCGGCCAAAAGAAAAGGGAAAAAGAGGCCGGATGAAGAGGTCGAAGTCCAGAAATTTGCTGGAACGGTTAAGGAGTTTTGAAGAAGACGTGCTCAGGTTTATGGATAATGAACGCGTTCCGTTTACGAACAACCGTGGTGAAAATGATATCCGGATGACAAAAGTTCAGCAGAAGATATCGGGCTGTTTTCGATCCATGGATGGTGCCAAAATATTTTGCCGCATTCGAAGCGACTTGTCGACTTGTCGAAAACACGGAGTAAAATCAAGCCACGCATTGGAATTATTGTTTGACGGAAAATTGCCGGACTTTCTTACCTGACAGGAAGTATAAACTTTAAAACCCTGAGTAGTCACGGCAAAAATTAAACTGGTAGCTGGCACTTTCTGTCTATGCAAGTATTGTTGAATTAGAGGATATTTCATATAACCATAACAAAATTGGATCCTTCTCCACTCATCTTTAAGCAGCCTATGAAACTTTTAAATCACATTTTGTCTTGTTTAGTCTAAATATTCCTCGGATTTTGCCTGCCAATTAGTCTTGAATACCGAATCTGCTATCATTAGTGACCAAGATTTTTCTTTCTACATTTACTGGCAAGAATGTTCGTTTTCGGACAGAAATAATGCGCGAAATCGGACACAATGATGGCTATATTTTGTGTAAATATCCTTTTCATCATTAATTCAAACATATAACTTTATGGTACAAATATTGCTAGAAGGGAATATAAAATCAGTCAATTCAAGAGGGTGGCAACAAGGAGTAATCCGATCCATCCTTTGTTGTATGAGTAATACGAGTCTTCGGAGGACATCATGCTGAAAAACTATTTTATAACAGCGATAAACAACTTAATAAAAAACAAACTTTACAGCGCGATCAATATTGCAGGCCTGGCAATCGGCCTGGCGGCGTGCATTGTCATCGCTCTGTATGTCAGGGATCAAACTTCCTATGATAAGCAATGGAAAGATTCAGACAGGATATACAGGGTAAATTTTATTGATAGAATGCCGGGAAGGGAATTAAAGGTTGCTTCTGTCCCTTATCCGGCCTTGCCTGCGCTTGAAGAATTCTTCAAAGGCAATTTTGAACAGATCGCCCGGATCTTCGATGATGGTCGAGAGTATCCCTTTGATATTGGTAGTACCAGATTTCGCGGCAGAGTTGCAGGTGTAGATCCTTCCTTTATTGATATTTTCCAATTAAGGGTCATCGCGGGAAGCCTCGAAGATACACTCACAAACTTTGCGAATATCGCATTAAGTGAGAAAACAGCAAAACGGTTTTTCAGGAGCCAGGATCCAATTGGAAAGGTGATAACCTATAATGAGGGGAATACCAAATTCGATTTCAAGGTAACCGCTGTATATCGCATTCCAGGAAATACAGTTCTTGACGATATACCAATCATATCTCTTCTTGATGGAACCCTTCTCCATCCGTACTACACTGAGACCTGGGGTAATCCCAGTTGCAGCACATATATTAAACTGAAAAAAGGCATCGATATTGAAACCATGATGCCTCTCCTCCCCGCATTGATCGACCGGAGCATCCCCGTTGATGATCCCACCAGGAAAGCCAGTGATAGATATTCACTGGATTTTCAGAGACTGGATACTTCACATCTTGATACTCCTTGGGATAAAAGCAGAGCCAGCGGGAACAAGACAGTGGTCATGTCTTTTGCCGTTTTATCCCTGCTTGTTCTTTTAATAGGGTGCATCAACTTCACCATTCTTACTACCGCAAAGGCCACACAACGGACAAGGGAAGTTGTCATGAGAAAAGTTGTGGGTGCAAAGAGAAAACAGTTAATTGTTCAGTTCCTCGGTGAATCTACCCTTGTTGTGTTACTGGCAATGATTTTATCCGTGGGTCTGGTTGAGTTAATACTGCCGATATTTGAATCAATAGTGGGCAAATCCTTTTCATTGAATTACATTTCTCTTAATGCAATTCTGCCTCTATTGTTAATGCTGATCATTGTGGGAATAAGCGGCGGTTTGTACCCGGCATTTATTCTTTCCGGTTACCGGCCCGGTGATGCCCTGAAGGCAGATCAATCCAAGGAAACCAGCGGATCAATGTCCCTGAGAACCGCACTGGTGATCTTCCAGTTCAGTATTTCCATTATTCTTATCATAGCAACAGGCGTTATCTATACTCAAATGCGGTACAGTCTGAAACGGGATCCGGGGTATAACAAAGATAATTTATTAATAATTAACCAAATGCTTTATAAAGATGAGTTTAAAGGTAAATTCGAACCATTAAAAAATAAATTGTTAAACCTTACGAATGTATCAAATGTTAGTTTTTCAAGAATGCAGCCGAGTCAGAGAAATGAGCTCACCGGTATTTTTGCACGCCTCGGTCGTCCGGAAACCACATATGAAATTGCCAGAAGAGTCATTGGTTATGACTATATTTCAACTTATCAAATCCCGGTTGTTTCGGGAAGAAATTATTCTGTTGAGCGGGATCTCCCGGAACGATTTAATACCGGTAATATGAATTTCGATAAAAACATAGAGCCTGTTGAAAGAAATATCATTCTTAATGAAAGTGCTGTCAAACAACTGGGTTTTAACAGTACAGAGGATGCTATAGGTAAAAATATACACTCAACGACTTTCATCAATACTAATTATACGATTATCGGTGTTGTTGCGGATAACCATATATACAGCATAAATACATTGCCAAGAGCGGAAGTATATTCGCTTGAACCGAACACCGTCGGTGCTGTTACCGTGCGTTTCAAAGGTTCTCCCCACAAAATATTAGAGCGGGTTAAATCAGTATGGAGCAGAGTTATGGGTGATGTTGAAATATCCTATGATTTTGTTGACCAGCTACTCGCCGGGGAATTTCAAGAGGAACAGACGGAAATGAACGTATTCATCAGCTTTTCTCTGCTGGCCATTGTTATTGCCTGCATGGGATTGTTCGGCTCAGCTTCATTCACAGTGGATCGTCGGACAAAAGAGATAGGCCTGCGCAAGGTTATGGGGGCAAGAGTGAAAAACATTGTCAGTTTATTATTATGGCAGTTTTCAAAACCCGTGCTTATAGCAAATATTATCGCCTGGCCTGTCGCCATATTCGCCATGCGAATCTGGCTTGAACGATTCGCATACCAATTTGATCCACTATTACTAATTCCTATTTGTCTCGTTTCAGGGGTAATCGCAATAGCAATTGCATGGTTTACTGTAGCAGGGAATACAATCCACGCCGCCCGGAAAAATCCGATTCATTCGTTGAGGTATGAATAGCAAAATTATGATTTGACAGATTATGGTGATAGTTATTGAATCATTGTACAACAAAAGGGGATTGTTTATTTAATGTTCAAGTATAATTATCCTATTCATGAGTTTTGGTGGCACTGCTCCACTCAACATTACCAACGGAAAGCAAAACAGCCATCGCAAGATGTTGCGCCAGCCATTTCGAGACCGATTCGTGTGATACCTCTCCAGTATCACAGTTTTACCAAAAACACCGATATGAGAATAGTACTATAATGTGATAGCTACTTTTTCAAAACGCTATCCCATCATTTCCCCAATTGGTGATAAGAAACATTTGTCACAGGTGAATATCCATTTGATATAATGAATGTGTATATAGGTTCAGTACATCGAATTATTATAGTGCGCTGATCAGGTAAATTTCCAGCGGATCAATGGTCAAAACCTGGCCGACCTCGGTATTTGTTATCAAATCGATACGGTCGGTTGTTGAAATCCCTTCCGGGATGATGCTTACGGCCTGCTTGTTATAGTTGACAATGTTTACCAGCCGCCGGCCGTTGAACGTCACGGAACGCCATTCCACGCCGAATGCTTCCTCATCGGGGGATTCGCTCAACTTGAGTTTTACCGGTCTTCCCCCGGGAAGGTCATCGAGAATCGGAAGGATTCCCTGCTTCATATGCAACGAACAATAACGACGCATAGTCCGGATTATATGCCAGGGATGTCTTGGAGTAGATCAGGGCAATCCGGAAGAGGCGGTTTGAAACGCATTGATTTCCTTCCCCAGTCTCAGGAGATCCAAGACGGTTCTCCCGTGCTCGACCACGTTGTCGGGGCGGTTCATGATGCTGTTGCGCGTGTTTACTTTCGCGTCCTCATCAAAAACGATCTGTTCCCAGAGCCAGACAACGGAAGCCGCCTGGCCGTGAACAGCGGCCTGCCAGAGCACATTGCGGATATGTGCCGATGGTATGACGTCCATTCCATTGTCCGCGATAATGTGACTCTCCGAATTGAACAGCGGTTTGTCCCCGCCGACCGAACGGAGCAGGTCGAAGAAGATATTCTGGTTCAGGTAATCGTTGGCTTCCGCGTATTCATCCAAATCACCCGTGTAGTATTTAGCATATTGGGACGATGATGAAGACGAGCGGCCTATAGACATTTGGAGGGAAAGCGCCCGGTAGAAATATAGAAGCCTGTTTGTGCCTCCCTGGTTACCGGAATCGGAAATTCTCACCTGGTTGTGGTGCGAGCGTCCTAGACCAACCATTAATGATTTATGGGATGGTAAAATCGGCGAGTTGAATAAAGTTATGTCTCGAGTCCGGGGGGACAAACAACAGATGTCCGAATTGGTTGATTGGGCGATTTCATATCTGGAGTTACATGTCGATTCCAAACAGCGCAATGCTCGAAAACGTTTAAGGATCACGCTATGTTTTCGGGATCGACAAAACCTGATGATGTTTTAGACTGGGATGCATTGAAGATAACAGACACTATGGTGCCAGATCCAAAAGAATCCGTTGCACGGAATTCAGCTACTAAAACTATGGCCCAAAAACCTGAGAAGAAAAGCACGGTGACTGCAACCGAGAGACCTCCAGCCAAAACTTCGAGTGGTAAGGTAAAGCCGGGGACGGGCGTTTTTTATTCTGTTCAAGCGGCTGCTTTATCCAATGTCAAAGCAGCAGAAGAAATGACTAAACAACTTCGTAAAGAAGGATTTGCAGCCCATATCGAGCGGGTTGAGTTGGAAGGTGGAAAGGTGTTGTTTAGAGTTCGTATAGACAAGCTTGAAAACCGCACTGATGCTGAAAAAGCATTGAAAAAACTGGTTGAATCAGGTCAAAAAGGATTTGTTGCTAAACAGTGACGTTTGAAGGGATGGGCATATGAACCGGGTTTGGAATGCAGTAGTAGTGATGATCCTGATACTTGTTTTTATGGCAGGTGCTGGTTGTTCTCCCCGACAGTCTGAAAGTTTTGGAGATAAAAAGGCCCTGGGCCTGATCGATCCCCGCGTATTGCGCTTGGAGACGAAAATATCCGCTTCGGATGCCGGGTCGAGTGATCATTTCGGTGGCAGTGTTTCTATTTCAGGGGACACCGTGGTGGTGGGAGCATCGAATGAATCCGTATGCATGTTCAACAAACCTTCTGGAGGCTGGGTGGATATGACCGAATCGACCAGGCTTACTGCCCTGGACGGTGTTGCGATGGCTGGCTTCGGAAGTGTGTCTGTTTCCGGAGACACTGTGGTTGTGGGGGCACGCGAGGACAAAGATAAAGGATATGAGACCGGAGCGGCTTATGTGTTCCGGAGCCCGTAGTGTTCTCGAACGTTTCGATGTCATAAGTATGGCAGGAGCCGTATTAATATGTATAACCCTTATTTGGTTTGGGTATATTTGGGTATGTTTATGGGTATACGAAAAAAAATCTTTGGAAGGAGTTGATCACAAAACCTGACAACTTGAAAATTCCAGCAAGTTTTCACGCAAAGCCGCAAAGAACGCAAAGAAAAACCATTGTTGCGGGTCATTCATAATCGCGCTTGACCTTGCGGTGATTAGGCTTTATATTCGCCGTATAAAGTGCGGAGAATAACATGTATATCCATGAACGAGATGACTGGCCGGCTTTTCGATGGGACAGTGAACGATTGACCGCCCTTCTTGCAAGCGTTCGTCATCGGCAGGGCCGGTTGATTGGCAGGATGGAGGCGCTGGGGTTTGAACTGCGTACCGAAGCCGTACTGCATGCCCTGACGGAAGATGTTGTGAAGTCGAGTGAAATCGAAGGTGAGATGCTCGATCCGGAGCAGGTGCGTTCGTCCATCGCGCGCCGCCTCGGTAAGGATATCTGTGCGCTCATGTCTCCAGATAGAAATGTCGAAGGCGTGGTCGAGATGATGCTTGATGCCGTCCGGAATTACAACGATCCACTCACGGACGAACGTTTGTTTGCATGGCATGCCTCGTTATTTCCCACCGGCCGCAGCGGTATGACGAAAATAACGGTTGGTGCCTTTCGTACAGATCGTTCCGGTCCCATGCAGGTCGTATCGGGTCCCATCGGCCGGGAACGTGTCCATTATCAAGCACCCGATACGATGCGCCTCGAAAAGGAGATGAATGCTTTCTTCGACTGGTTCAACCGTAATGATGCCGATGATTCAGTTCTCAAAGCGGCGGTCGCTCATCTATGGCTTGTCACCATTCATCCGTTCGATGACGGAAATGGCCGCATTGCGCGGGCTATCGCCGATCTATTACTGGCGCGTTCAGAACAGAGCGTACAACGCTTCTACAGCATGTCCGCACGGATTCGAAAGGAACGTGGCGCTTATTACAATATTCTCGAGGCAACCCAGAAAGGAGACCTCGACATCACTGACTGGATAGAGTGGTTTTTTGGTTGCCTCGACCGGGCCTTCGATGACACGGAAACCGTTCTTTCATCGGTCCTTTCAAAAGCACGTTTTTGGGAAATGCATGCCGGTGAACCCATCAACGCTCGTCAGCGTATCATAATCAACAAACTTCTGGACGGATTTACAGGCAAACTCACCTCTTCAAAATGGGCTAAAATCGCCAAATGTTCCCAGGATACGGCGTTACGCGATATTAATGGTCTGATAAATCGCGGCATTCTCGTGAAAACACCGGGCGGTGGACGGAGCACCAGTTATGCTTTAGTCGAAGAAGTTATTTTATAATACGTAACTGTTTTTCCAATTATGGGAAGTTTTCTCTGATCTTTTTCGGGATCATCCCAGCGACATAATGGATTCCCATCGGTCGTATTCCGTGGATACCGGAAGTCCCCGGGATTCGAGAATTCGAATCATATCCGGATCGTTGAACCGGAGATAAGGATTGACGCGTTTTTCATCTTCCAGGGTGGAGAATACATGCGCCGGATCATAGCTTTTCAAAAACCGATCGATATCCGGATTGTCCGGTTCCACGATTCTTGCGAAGGCCATCGCATAGGTCACATAGTCGTGCCCCGCATACACGACGGTTTCGCCGGGAAGCGACATTAACTTCTGGATGCTTCTATGAAAGGCTTCCAGGTCTCCTGTGAAGCAGTTGCCGACGGTGCCGTTGAACAGCGTATCGCCGGTGATGATACGGGAATCGACATGAAAGGTTACGGAGTCGAGGGAGTGGCCGGGGGTATGATAGATCCGGATCGTCTCGTTTTCTATTTGGATCTGCTTTCTTGCCGCGGCTTCCAGGGGCTTTACGGCCTCCGCACCGGTTTCACCAAGCAGTCGGCTGTTGCCGGGGGTGTGGTCCGGATGCTCGTGGGTATTGGTGACGAGAGTGAGTTCAAGCCCCTTCTCAGAAAGATAGGAGAGAATCTCTTCCGTTGCACCACCATCTACGGCCATTGCCTCGCGGTGGCCATGGATAACATATGCGAGATTGTCGGATGAATATCTGAATTGTCGGATTGTAAGCATTTTGTCAGCCTTTAAATGGATTAAGAATACGCACCTGCTGATCGATCAGCATACCATTTTGCATGTCTTCGGAATACAGGATTTCGCATTCGTCAAGAAGAGCGGAGGCGATAATCATTGCATCGTACACCCCAAAGCCGTAACGTTCAGCTACCAGGCGCCCTCTCTCGTGGGTTTCAATCGTCAGGGGGTTGACGGGACATACGGATGTGACCAGTTCCAGCATTTCCTCTATTTCCGGCCATGACATGGCAAGCTTTCGTCGCGCGACATTGGTCAGTTCATTCAATACCTGAACGCTGATAATGCCGCCTTCCTGTAAAACGGCTTCCGCGCAGTCAGCCTTCACTGAATCTTCGGATAAAAGATAGATCAACACATTTGTATCTATAAATGATTTAGTCGCGGGCATTCGCGTCGTTCCGGTTGAATTTGAAATCCGCTGGAAGCTTTCCCCTGAAATTACGCAACCGTTCAAAAACGGCATCACGGCCGGGTTTTCTTTTTATTTGAAAGACGCGGTCATCGGCAATATATACTTCAATATCATCACCTTCGCGCAGTTCAAGTGCACGAACGACCGAAATCGGCAGTCGGATTGCCAGACTATTTCCCCATTTTGAAACTTGCATGGCCGGTTCCTCCATAATATACAATTACACAATGTATATCATTGTCCTGTCTAATTGTAAAGATTGGGCCGGAAATGCTTAGGGGGATTGATAGTAACCGGAGAATTGTATTTCCGTAGTGGAAAAGCACGTTATTTTTCCGGGGAGGCGAGCAGAAGAACCTCTCCCGCCTTGCGCTGAACACGGTAGACGACCCGGCTGCAATCGTATTGCCGGCAGATGGATTGATAACTCGATTTGATATAGGTTTCGAAAGCCTGAAGGCTCGATCGGTGATTGCGGCGCCCCGACTGCTCGATGAGCACTTCATACGCACCGTGCAGTTTCTGAATATCCGCTTTCGCGATATCCGGTGTAGAGAGGACCGTTTTGTATTCCACGTCTTCAGATACTTCGGACCTTTCCCGGGGAGGAACGGTCCCGGTATCGGCGCGGGTGCATTTAAAGGCTTCCGCGGCTTCCGGCGAAACGGCATCGATGATTTCAGGGAGTGTTGTCCGGTCGAGTTTCGAAAGACCGTCATCGATCATGGTTTTCATGCCGCTTCGAATGATCAGGTGACGGATGTCGTGTTCGGTGTCCCCGCGTTTCATGGCCTGCAGGACGGGTTCCGTCATTACCAGCAGTTCCGAGAGAAGTATCCGGCCTTTATAGCCGGAGAAACCGCAGTCCGGGCAGCCCGCGCCCTTATGGAAGGTCAGGTGGCCGGGGAACCGGTCAAAAAGCGGCTGCCATTCAGCGGGATCGGGCTGATAGGTATGCGCGCATTTCGGGCAGATTTTCCGGACATACTGCTGGGCCAGGACAGCCTTCAGGTAATTGACCGGATATCCCGGGGGAATATCGAACATCCTCAGTCCGGAAATAGCGCCGGCCGTATCCGCGGCATAGACGGCTCCCAGAAACAAAACCCCTTTTCCGGCGGTCTTGAATCCGAGCATAGCGCTTTCCCGATCCGGAAGATCTCCCGCGAGGACCACGTCCGGATCGAGCCTGAGGGCGGCCCGAAGCAGGACGGGGAAGGTCAGGTCCAGGGCCGGATTGACCTGGATCTGAATCGCTTCCGGGAGGCTGAAGGAGATGGGATCTTCAACCGCAACCGCCTTGATATCCGTTTGATGAATATGGCGAAGAATGCCGTAGAGGGTTGCGGCGCGACCATTTCCGGGAGGTGCGGCCACGATGATCAAACCGGTCATGTCTTTCGCCAGGCGTTTCAGAGAAGAGACGACATGTTCGGAATGGGATAAGTCGCCCAACCCCGGCGCGGGTTCATGGGGTTGAATGGGCCGAATGGTCATGCTTTCCCCGGCCAGGGTCGGGCATGCCGATACCGAAAAATCCATGGCGTCTGTCTCGGGGCCGGCGCCGTCAAGCATGCGTCCACGAAACGCACCATCCTGGGGACGGTGTCTGCAGGTTACATCCAGCCCTGAATATTTCTTGATGGTGTGCATAACCTGGGCCGCGAGGGACTGAAGCCGATTCTCCATCCACGTCTCGGTCGGGGCGTGAAGGGTGTCTTTCGCCCGGAATCTCAGGGTGGCGCGATTCGGCGTGCGGTCGATATGGATCGCTTCCGCACCGTTTGCAAGCGCATGTTTGAGTATCGAATGCACCAGTTTTTCGGCACTCATGGCTTCCTTCCCGCTTGCCTCGTCAGAAAGCGGTGGCGCTGTTTCCGGTTCGGCAAGCGCCGCCTCCGGTGGATCGGGCATTGCCATTTGTGCCGGCGGGTTGACGACAGGTTCCGGGGAAGGAGCCGACTCGGAAGGCGCCGGAGACGATGCGTTGTCTCTGTAGAGGCTGTCGAGGAGGTGTGTCATGGTCGACCCGGTGATCAGGACGCACAGGGTTCGCAAATCCACCCGTCTGGAACGAAGGGACTGCACCGCTTCGAGGTTTTCCGGATCGGAAATGGCAACTGTCAGTGTGTTGCCCTCAAGGCTGAGCGGGGCGATTTGAAAGCGTCGCGAGAATGTCTCGCCCATGATTCCGGTGAGTGCCGATTTCTGCTGATCGCTGAAATTGAAGCGTTCCGGTTTCCGGAACGGGACATTGTATTGAACGGCAAAAGCGGAGAAAAGCTGGTCTTCGGTAAGGATATTTTTCTGTAGGAGAATGTTCCCAAGGGGCTTGGCGCGGTTTTCATGCTCCAGCAGCGCCGTCTCGAGGGTTTCCTCGTCTATCCATCCATTTTTCAGAAGGATTTCTCCGAGCCTTAAATGCTTTTGGTATTTCGTCAATACCGAGTTGAGATCCAGAGGCGTGATCAGATTCAAATCGCAGAGTATTTCGCCGATGGTCCGCTGGTGCTGTTTCTGCCTGACCATTTCGGCCAGGTCGGCTTCCGATATCATGCCAAGCCGAACCGCCAGCTCGCAAAGTTTCATGCTGTCGAGTTGCTGCTCGAGAAAGGTCTTGAAATCGAGATCGGTCAAAAAACCGCCGGCCACAAGTGTTTCGGCCAGGGGCTGCTCTTTCGGTTTTCCGTGAAGACATTCCGTAAGCTGATGCGGATCGACAAGACCTCTTTCGACTGCGAATTCTCCCACGGCATTTCGAAGCTCGGGATGTTCGAGCAGGCGCTGCAGTTGGTGTTTGTCGATAAGACCTTTTTTGACCAGAAGTCTCCCCAGGGCGAGTTCGGCGAATTGAGACTCCTTGTTCTGAATCTCAATCGCTTCGGCCACGTCGGCTTTCCGGATGAACCCTTCATTGACCAGCAGGGTACCGATTCTCATCGCTTGATGCTCGATATGGTCTTTTTTCATCCTGTTCAGCATGACGCGTCTGTCTCTCTGCCGCTCCGGTCCGAAATAACCGCTTTGGTGATAAGGCCGCTACTTATTGAAATATTTATATATACTTTATCAGCAACATGGCTTTGTTGTCAAGCAGGGTTCTTTCTCATGGAAATGGCCTGCTTCAGAATATTTCCCCACGAATCCCCACCGGGTCGGATCGTCGCGCCATCTTCATATTAACATTCTTTAATAACAGTATTTTTTTAAATTTTTTTTGGCGGTTTTTTCATTTTTTTCTTGACACTTTGCCTGAAATATACTTTTACAATGTATAAAGTGGGGATAAGTAGGGAACAGTGGGGATAAAGGGACTTTATGTTTCGAGGCAGCTCCAACCATACCGTCGATGAAAAGGGACGTTTTGCCATTCCGAAACGATTTCGGGATGTCCTTCGTGCCACCGGATATGACGGGATTATGGTCTCCAGGCTGGATGGATGCCTGATGGCATACACCATGGAGGAATGGGGGAAGATCGAAAGCCGTATATTGAATCTGGCGGAAAGAAGCGAAAGCATGCGCCGGTTCAGACGGGTGTTTATCGGTGAAGCTGCCAACTGTCCCTGCGATAAACAGGGGCGGGTTCTTGTTCCGCCGACTTTGCGGCAATATGCGGAGTTCGATCGGGATATTGTCGTGGTAGGTGTTCTGGATCATTTTGAGATATGGGCGCGCAAGAAATGGGATCAGGAGAGCATCGGACTGGAAGATGACATGAAGCAGGAGGAAGTCAGAAACCAAATCGCCAAACTCGGGCTGTAACCACCATGAGCTATGAGCACTCGACCGCAATGCTCACGGAAGCGGTGGATTGCTTGAATTGCAGGCCTGGAAAAACATATGTGGACGGTACCCTTGGGGGCGCCGGCCATGCCCGTGCCATTTGCGAACGCATTTTCCCGGGGGGGCGCTTCATCGGCATCGATCAGGATGAGGCGGCCATATCGAACGCAGCATTGCTGCTGAAACCGTTTGGTGATCATGTTCATCTCATTCGCGATAATTTTGTCAACTTGCCGACAATTCTTCCATCGCTGGGCATTTCAGCCGTGGACGGCGTTTTGCTCGATCTTGGAATTTCACAATACCACTTGCAGCAAAGCGGGCGGGGCTTCAGTTTCAACAGGGACGAACCGCTCGACATGCGTATGGACACCCGGTTGTCCCGGACTGCCGAAGATCTTGTCAATGATCTTCCCGCCGGGGAACTCGAACGGATTTTCAGAACCTACGGTGAAGAGCGTTGGGCCCGGCGTATTGTCCGAAGGATCGTTTCCCGGCGAGCCGGCCGCAAGATTGAATCCAGCCGGGAGCTGGCCGATCTGATTGTGGACGCCGTTCCCACCGGGATTGCGGCCCGTCAGCGAATTCATCCGGCCACCCGGGTTTTTATGGCGCTGCGAATTGTCGTCAACCGGGAGCTGGATGTTTTATCGGACTTTCTGGAAACCGTGTTGGCGTTCATGGCTTCGGACGCAAGGCTGTGTATTCTTTCATTTCATTCCCTGGAGGATCGCATGGTGAAACAGCACATGAGGCAGTGGGAGAAAGGGTGCACATGCCCGCCCGGATTGCCGTTGTGTGTCTGCGGAAAGAAGCCGCTTGTTCGAAGGGTGACGTCGAAACCGCTTCGTCCCGGAAAAGAAGAGACCGAGGCGAATCCGATGGCGAGAAGTACTCGTCTGAGAGCAGTTGAAAAAATATGAAAAAAAAGACGAGCACGAAAATACAATCCGCGAAAGGTAACACCCTGGCATTTATATTGATGGGGATATTTTTATGTGAGTTGCTTGCCTATACCTGGTGCCGGGTTCAATGCACCGGAGTGATGTACGAAATTTCCCAGGCGAAAGAGGAGAAGGAGCAGCTCGCGGTGGTGCAGAAAAAACTCCGGGTGGAACTGGCGCGATTGAAATCTCCCGAGCGTCTGGCAAATATTGCTGAAACCTATATGGACTTGAAGATGCCGTCTTCCCGGCAGATGGTGATCATCGAATGAAATGGACCAGGAAAAATCCTATTGGTCTCAGAGCGAGCATTATCGGTGCTTTTTTCAGTATCTGGTTGCTGGCTATCGGCGGCAGGGTGTTCTACCTGCAGGTCATTCGCGGGGACTTTTTGTCCGGAAAAGCGTCCGGCCAGGTAGAGGGCTCGGTTAAGACCGAGGGCAAACGGGGGATTATTTATGATTGTAACCGCCGGGAAATGGCGGTCAGCCTCGATGTTACCTCCATTGCCGCCTATCCCGGAGAAGTCGATGATGTAAACCGGACATCGGCGATTCTGGCGGACACCCTGCGAATCGACCGGCGGGCCCTTGTTCGAAGGCTTTCGCTCCGTCGCTCCTTTGTGTGGGTGGAGCGTCAGGTGACGCCAAAAGAGAGCACGGCCATTTCGGCCCTTCAATTGGGAGGGATCGATTTCAGGAATGAGCATAAGCGGTTTTACCCCAGTCGCACCCTGGCTGCCCAGGTGATCGGGTTTACCGGCATTGACGGTCTCGGGCTGGAAGGGGTTGAATATCGCTACAACGACAACCTCGAGGGAAACGATAAGCGCCTGACGGTCCTGAAGGATGCTCTGGGGAACAGGTTTTCTTCGGAGGGGCGGAGTACGGCCGGCACCAACGGCCACGACCTGGTCCTGACAATAGATGCCAGGGTTCAGTTTTTTACCGAACAGGCAATCAAAGCGGTGGTGGACGAGTTTGCCGCAAAATCGGCCATTGCCATTGTCATGGTTCCCGAAACGGGCGCCGTGCTGGCGTTGGCGCATTACCCGTTTTTCAATCCCAACGCTTTTAATGAGTTTGAACAGTGGCAGTGGCGTAACCGGGCGATCACGGATCCTTTCGAACCCGGCTCCACCCTGAAAATATTTACGGCCGCCGCCGCCATCGAAAAGGGCGGTGTGACGCCGAACACCATTTTTTTCTGCGAGAACGGTGAATACCGCGTGGCCGGTCACCCGATTAACGATACCCACAAACATGAATGGCTTTCCCTTCAGCAGATCGTAAAATTTTCCAGCAACATCGGTGCTGTCAAGGTGTTGGAGAAAATCGGACCCGAAGTGCTCGATGATACCCTTCGGGCATTCGGATTCGGCGAGCGGACAGGCATCGATTGTCCCGGAGAGACCGCCGGTTGTCTGGCGCCTTATCAAAAGTGGCGAGGTGTGGAAGCTTCGACAATCTCTTTCGGCCAGGGGGTTTCGGTATCAGCCATTCAGCTTGCTGCCGCGGTCAATGCCATTGCCAATGATGGTGTGCTGATGCGGCCGTTTGTCGTCCAGGCGGTAGTGAATGACTCCGGAAAAGAGATCGAGCGGTTTGATCCCCAGGCGGTCAGGCGGGTTGTCTCTCCGGAGACGGCGCGGGCGGTCAAGAGGATCATGGCAACCGTGACGAGTGAGGGCGGAACCGGAGAGAAGATCGGGCTGGAAGACTATCCGGTGGCCGGAAAAACCGGTACGGCCCAGAAGACCGATGAAACAGGCGGTTATGCGGAAGATAAATATATCGCTTCATTCGTGGGGTTTGTACCGGCGGATAACCCGAGGGCCACTATCGTGGTGATCGTGGATGAACCGGAATATGATCACTACGGCGGGACGGTTGCCGGGCCGGCATTCAAAAAGATCGCAGAGGAGTTGCTTTATTACATGAATGTGCCGCCGGCCCTTCCCAGCAACCAGTTAATCGTTTCGAGGGGAAGCGGGGTGAAGGGATGAGGCTCTCCCGGCTGCTTGAATATGTTCAGGGAGATCTCTTCAAAGGAATCGGTTCGGGTGAATACGACCCTGACATTGCCTCGATCCACTACAGATCGCAGGAGGTGATTCCGGGCGGACTTTTCGTGGCGGTTCGCGGTGAAGTTGCCGATGGTCATGATTATATCGAGGACGCATTGTCCCGGGGCGCCGCCGCGGTTCTGGCCCAGAAACGGATCGGGGACGATAAGCGTATCTTTCTGGTGGCGGACAGCAGGCAGGCACTGGATCAGGCAGCGGCTGCATTTTACGGGCATCCGTCTGAAGGTCTGACGCTCATCGGGGTTACCGGCACGAACGGCAAGACCACGGTGACCTATCTGATCGAAAGCATGCTTGCGGCGGAAGGATTCAGAACAGGGGTCATCGGCACGGTCAATTACCGCTATGCCGACCATGTGGTTGACAACCCGGTGACAACGCCGGAATCGCTGGATCTCCAGAGGATCCTGGCTGAAATGAAGGCCGAAGGCGTTTCTCATGTGGTGATGGAGGTTTCCTCCCACGGTATCGACCGGGCACGGGTGGCCTCCTGCCGGTTCGATGTGGGCGCATTTACCAATTTAACCCAGGACCACCTGGATTATCATAAAACCCTGGCGGAATACTGGACGTGCAAGCAGCGATTTTTTACGGAACTTCTGCTTCAGGGACCCAAGGGGGATAGGGCAACGGTGGTGCTTAACACCGGCAATCCATATGGCAGGGAACTGTATGGAAAGCTTTCGACCCGGGATCGGATACCGGCGATGATCACCTTTGGAAAGGATAAGAAGAACAGTGTGTACCCGACGGACCTGGTGAGTGACCTTTCCGGCATCCAGGCAACACTGGTCACGCCGGCAGGGCCGGTGACATGCAACTCACGGCTCGTGGGGGCTTATAATCTCGAAAATATATTGTGTGCCGTCTCCGTCGGCACGGCATTGGCGCTCTCTCCGGAGAGCGTTCGGAAAGGGCTCGATGCCGCGGAGTCGGTGCCGGGGCGGCTTGAGAGAGTCGACGACAACCTGGGGCGAATGGTTTTTGTGGATTATGCACATACGCCCGATGCCCTTCAGAACGTTCTGGAGACCCTCAGGGGAGTGTCTCGGAACCGGTTGATCTGCGTATTCGGTTGTGGTGGTGACCGGGACAGGGGGAAACGTCCCGAGATGGGAAAGATCGCAGGGCGGCTGTGTGACCTTGCAATAATTACTTCGGACAACCCCAGGACCGAGGCGCCTGACCGGATTATTGACGGGATTGTGGCCGGTGTCCGTGAGGAGATGACCCGGGAGATTTCATGGGAGAGCCCGGAAGCATGGACAGGCATCAAGGGATATCGGGTGTTGGCCGACAGGGCCGGGGCCATTCGGGAAGCGGTCGGGGCGGCTAAGTCCGGTGATGTCGTATTGATCGCCGGGAAGGGGCATGAAACGTATCAGATAATCGGCAAGGAAAAACGTGCATTTGACGACAGGCTTGTGGCGGCCGAAGCGCTCGGGAGCACGGTAACAACATAGATCTCTGATAACAGGGGCCACGCGGCATGGAGCAGGCAACACACAAAAGCGACATCATTTCCTGGACCGGGGCGGATATTCTGGCCGCCACGGGCGGGCGTCATGT
Source organism: Desulfobacterales bacterium (assembly GCA_963677545.2). GTDB lineage: Bacteria > Desulfobacterota > Desulfobacteria > Desulfobacterales > JAFDDL01 > JBECKW01. The sequence continues at coordinate 150,297 of CAXXKH010000005.1, forward strand.
GTGTGGCGATCTTTCGTACCGGTTTTCCACTATCGGCATCGATTCCCGGTCTCTTCCGGATGCGGCCTTTTTTGTGGCGATCGTCGGGAAGGTCCATGACGGTCACGGGTTCTGCCGATCGGTTGTGGATTCGGGCATCCGTGGGGTCTTGATCAACTCGAATGCAATGGCGGGAGTGCCGGTGGCCCAATGGCGGGAACAGTCCGTTCTGTGCATAGGGGTTGACGATACTACCCGGGCGCTTGGCGATCTGGCCGCTTTTCATCGGACGCGCAATTCCGCCATGGTGGCTGCCGTGACGGGTTCCTGCGGGAAGACAACGACCCGGGAGATGGCGGCAATGGTGTTGGGGCAGCGTTTTCGTACGTTGTCGTCCCGGAAGAATTTCAACAATGAGATCGGGCTGCCGTTGACGCTGCTGGCCCTGGAAGCGAAGCATGACTGGGCCGTGGCGGAACTCGGAATGAACCGGGCGGGAGAGATCTCCCGACTGGGTGAAATATGCCGGCCCGACATCGGGGTGATCACCAATATCGGCCCTGCGCACCTCGAGGGGCTCGGCTCGATGGAAAATGTGATGATGGCAAAAGGTGAACTGCTTCCATTCATAAAACCGGAGGGGACGGCGGTATTGAACGCGGACGATCCTCGGGGACGGCTTCTGGCGAAGCAGGTGTCGGGAGACTGTATTTTGTTCGGGGAGACTGAAGATGCGGATGTACGCGGCCGGCATGTACGTTTCGATGGTGTCGGAATGGTATTTGACCTGTCGCTTCCCGCCGGCGACATTCCCGTGTCACTCTCCGTGCCGGGACGTTTCATGATGTCCAATGCACTGGCGGCGGCGGCTGTGGGCCATCTGGCGGGGCTTACCGCGGGCCAGGTAAAAGCGGGGCTCGAATGCTTTCGACCGGTATCGGGCCGAATGAGCCTGGTAGAGACGGTTTCGGGAGTTCATCTTCTCGATGACACCTACAACGCGAATCCGGCATCCATGGCGGTTGCCATCGAGACGCTTACGGCGCTCAGGGGAAATAACCGGGGGATCGTGGTGTTGGGCGATATGTTCGAACTGGGGAACCGTGCGGAAGAATATCACCATGAACTTGGTGAAATGGCAGCGGCATCCGGCGCGGACCGGATCTATGTGACCGGCATGTTCGCAGAAGCAGTGGCGGCAGGGGCGCGGAAAAAACATACGGGGAGTCAATGCATTGTTACAGGGGACCGGGAAGAGATCCTGGCGGATATGGAAAACCGGCTTTCCCCCGGTGACTGGGTTCTGGTGAAAGGATCCCGGGCGGCGGGGATGGAAAAGATTGTTTCGGCGCTCGTGGCCTGGGCGGGCGGCATAACAGCCAGAGGTCAGAGGTCGGAGGCCTGAGGTCGGAACGACTGCGATGGAAGAGGGAAGATGGACGAGGGACGAAATTGCAGAGAAGAACAACCAGAGGTCGGAGGCAAAACAACCAGAGGTCGGAGGCCTGAGGTCGGAACGACTGCGATGGAAGAGGGAAGATGGACGAGGGACGAAATTGCAGAGAAGAACAACCAGAGGTCGGAGGCAAAACAACCAGAGGTCGGAGGCCTGAGGTCGGAACGACTGCGATGGAAGAGGGAAGATGGACGAGGGACGAAACTGCAGAGAAGAACAACCAGAGGTCGGAAGTCAGAAAAGACCGAGGGACGATGGAAGAAGAAAGAAGAACTGATATCGGAATGGGATTTTTAACTACCGGAGAACCGGCAACGGACCAACGGGTAAACGGGCTAACAGGCCAACAGGCAAACGGGATAACCGACAAAGAATGATCTACCACTTACTATATCCGCTCCACAACAGCATATCGGCATTCAACGTGTTCCGATATATCACGTTTCGGACCATTTATGCCGGGCTGACAGCGTTCTTTATCTGTTTTCTGGCCGGGCCGTGGATTATTCGAAAGCTCTCCGAGATGCAGATCGGTCAGTTCATTCGGGATGACGGCCCCCAGGCGCACCTGAAAAAAGCGGGCACGCCGACCATGGGGGGAGTACTCATTCTCTTTGCCGTGGTGATCTCCACTCTGCTTTGGGTCAAGCTCGACAATCGGTTTGTGTGGATCGTGCTGTTGGCGACGGTGGGAAGCGGCGCCATCGGCTTTGCGGATGACTATTTAATGCAGGTAAAAAAGCGAAGCCTGGGGCTTACCGCAAGGGGGAAGTTCCTCATGCTGGTGGCGCTCGGGCTTGTGACCGGTTATCTGGTATACCAGAGTCCGGATTTCCCAAGCTCCGTGACGATTCCCTTCTTTAAAAATTTCTCGATGGAACTCGGGTGGGGATATGTCATATTTGCCGCCCTCGTCATCGTGTCCGCTACCAACGCGGTGAACCTGACCGACGGTCTGGACGGGCTGGCGATCGGCCCGGCGATCATCGCCGCAGTTACTTACATGTTTTTTGCCTATGTGGCGGGGCATATAAAAATCGCAGAATATCTGCAGGTCAACTATGTAACCGGGAGCGGCGAAATAGCTGTATTCTGCGGCGCGCTGGCAGGGGCGGGTCTCGGTTTCTTATGGTTTAACGCTTATCCGGCGCAGATCTTTATGGGAGATGTGGGCTCTCTTTCCATCGGCGGGGCACTGGGAACGGCGGCCCTTATTACCAAGCAGGAGGTGCTGCTTATTCTGGTGGGGGGGCTGTTCGTTATCGAAGCACTCTCGGTGATTTTTCAGGTGGGGTATTTCAAGATGACCAAGGGGAGACGATTCTTCAAGATGGCGCCCCTTCATCACCATTTCGAACTCACCGGATGGGCGGAGCCCAAAGTCATTGTCCGATTCTGGATTATTGCCATCGCGCTTGCACTGGTGGCCATGAGTACATTGAAGTTGAGATAGGTAAAGATATGAGAAGAAGGATATTCTAAGTGCAACTTCAGGAAGCTACTAAACCCGATCCCATGACCGCTTTCGATATTCAGGGGAAACGTGTTCTCGTCGTCGGAATGGGGGAGTCGGGCGCCGCCGCGGCTGTCTTTTTAAACGGCCGGGGGGCGGTAGTGACCGTCACGGATCGTGCCGAATTGCCCGATGCCGCGGATCGGATGCCCGAACTCGAGGTCCGGGGAATCCGGTTTGAATTGGGAGAGCACCGGGCGGAGACCTTTAATGAAGCCGATGTTATTGTTGTGAGCCCCGGGGTGCCCCATAGGATGCCCTTTCTTCAGCAGGCTGCCCAAAAGGGTATTCCGGTCATGGGAGAGTTGGAACTTGCCTTCCGATACATTACCAGACCGATTATTGCCGTTACCGGTACCAACGGCAAGACCACCACCACGACCCTGCTGGGGCATCTGCTGAGGGAGGCCGGTTTTCGAGTGGTGGTGGGGGGGAATATCGGTACCCCCCTTGTGGGATGTATTGATGCGGCTGAAGAAGCGGATGTGCTGGTGGTGGAGGTGAGCAGTTTCCAGCTGGACACCATTGATACGTTTCGGCCGGGGATCAGCGTGATCCTCAATGTGACGCCGGACCATCTGGACCGTTACGACGATATGTCCGCCTACGCGCTGAGCAAGGGGCGAATACTGAAAAACCAGTTGGCAACCGATATTGCCGTTCTGAACGGAAGTGATCCGGAGATCAGACGTATCAGCAGTGATGCGGCCGCCCGGAAGTGGTTCATCAACGCCGAACCGGGGGAAGAGGGGGGCGTTTTCCACGGCGAACGTTTCATGCTTCAAACCGGGCGCCATGAAAATTCATGGCTTGATCTTTCATGCCTGGCGCTGCCGGGTCGCCACAACCGCGAAAACGCGGCAGCGGCCGGTCTTGCAGCGCTGGCTTTCGGGGCGGATGCGGCCCGGATTCAGACCGCCCTGTCGACCTTTCGGGGGCTTCCCCACCGGATTGCACATGCGGGGACGATTGGCGGAATCCGTTTTTATGACGATTCCAAGGCCACCAATATAGATGCTGTCGAAAAGGCGCTGGAAGCTTTTGAACAGCCGGTGGTGTTGATTATGGGAGGGAGAAACAAGGGGTACCGGTTTACTTCCCTGGCGGGCGCCGTAAAAGATCATGTCAAGGCATTGATCGTTATGGGGGAATCGGCCCCGGATATCCTGGCGGATCTGGGGGAAGTGGTGCCGGTCGAACAACGCACGGATATGACCGATGCGGTGTCACGGGCGCGTGCCCTGGCGGATCCTGGAGATGTGGTGCTTCTCTCCCCGGGATGTGCCAGCTTCGATATGTTCAAGAATTACGCACATAGAGGAGATACTTTTTGCAACGCAGTAACGGCCATAACAAAAAAGAGCCTGTAGCAATCGGACGACAGGGATACGTCGAGAAGGGCCGGAAGGCGTCGGGGAGCCTGACGATCCCCTATGATCTCTCGTTGCTCTTTCCGGTGCTTTTTCTGGTAGGCATCGGTGTGGTTATGGTCTACAGCGCCAGTTCCGCCGTGGCTTTGAAAAAATACGGTTCGGATTATTACTTCTTGAAAAAACAGGCGCTTTTTTCCTTACTGGGGTTGCTGACACTGGTGACATTTCGAAGAGTGCCATACCGGTTGTTCCGATTTCTGGCCTATCCGCTCCTGGGGGGTTCCATACTCCTGCTTCTCGGCGTATGGATGCCGGGGTTCGGTGTCGAAGCGGGCGGCGCCCAGCGATGGCTCCGTATCGGGGGGATTACTTTTCAACCGTCGGAAGTGGCACGTTTCGCCATGGTACTTTATCTGGCCTACTCGTTGTCCAAAAAGCAGGAGCGGCTTGAAGCGTTCAGCATCGGCATGGTACCGCATCTCGCGGTATTGTGTCTATTCGCGCTTCTGATTTCCCGCCAGCCCGATTTCGGTTCCGTGGCGATTCTCGGTGCGGTCACCTGGGTCATGCTGTATGCAGGAGGTGTGCGCCTGATTCATCTTATCTCCCCGCTTTTACTGCTGCTGCCGCTTGCCTGGCTCTTCATGGCGAGTGCCGAGTATCGCATCAAGCGGTTGATGAGTTTCCTGGATCCCTGGCAGTACCAGTCGGAAGCGGGTTACCAGGTCATTCATTCCTGGATGGCCTTTGGAAGCGGGGGAATCTGGGGAACAGGCATCGGAAAAGGATACCAGAAACTGTTTTATCTGCCGGAACCCCATACAGATTTTGTCTTCTCGGTGATCGGCGAAGAACTGGGAATGATCGGTGTTCTTATTATTATGGTTTTATACGGGGTGATCCTGTGGCGGGGGGTTATCATCGCCCGAGGGGTCAGGGATCCGTTCGGGCAGCTTCTGGCGGTGGGATTGACGGTGGCCATCGGGCTACAGGTGGGGGTGAATATGAGCGTTGCCCTGGGCCTGCTGCCCACCAAGGGATTGACGTTGCCCTTTTTGAGTTACGGCGGCACGTCACTGCTGATCAATATGGCATCGGTCGGGGTACTTCTGAACATCGGCGCTTCGGGTGAACGATGACTACCGATGTGACAGAGGCGGACCTGCCGCATCGACTGCCTCTTAACGTCGTGATTGCGGGAGGTGGTACCGGCGGCCATATTTTCCCGGGTATTGCGTTGGCTGAGGCCTTTCAGGAAGTGAATCCGGCCAGTCGGATTCTGTTCGCGGGAACCGGCAACCGGCTTGAAACCGAGGCCATCCGGCGAACACCCTTTGATCACCGGACGGTTTCCGCCGGGGGACTCAAGGGGCGCGGCCTAGTCCGACAAGCGGCTGCCCTGTTGAAGGTAGTAAAAGGACTTATGGAATCTTTCGCTATGCTCAGTACATTCAAACCGGACCTGGTGGTCGGCGTGGGCGGTTACGTTTCGGGGCCCATGGTCCTGGCAGCCCGTTTGCTGGGGATCACCTGCGTTTTACAGGAGCAGAATGTCCAGCCCGGGATTACCAACCGGATGTTGGCGCCCCTGGTGCGTCATATATTTGCCGCTTTTCCGGATACCCGCGGCAAGGTGTTTCAAAAGAAAATGACGGTCACGGGAAATCCGGTGCGAAAAGAGTTCTTTCGGTCCATGGATGTACTTGAGGATGAAGAAGCTGGTGGGGCGAAGGATCGGTTTAACGTTCTGGTGGTCGGCGGCAGTCAGGGCGCCCGGGGAATTAATGAGGCCGTGACAGAGGCCCTGAATTACCTGCCCATGGAAAGGATGGAATTTGTACACCAGACCGGTGTGGATGAATTGTCCGCCGTCCGGTCGGCATATGAAACCCGGGGCGCAACAGCCACAGTGGAACCCTTTTTTGTGGATATCGCCAACCGGTACAGGGCCGCGGACATGGTGATCTGCCGGTCCGGGGCCATAACAGTGTCGGAAGTGACTGCCATGGGAAAGCCGGCCATCTTCGTTCCTTTTCCGTTTGCAGCCGATGACCACCAGCGCCTGAATGCCCTGAGCATCGTGAACCGGGGGGCGGCGGAGATGATTTTGGAGAAGGAGCTGACGGGCGAGTTCCTGGCGGAGCGTATTTCCCATTACGAGTCTCATCCGGAACGTCTTCGCGCCATGGCTGAAAAAGCCAAGGCTTGTGGAAAACCGGATGCGGCCGGGCGGATTGTCGAAGATTGTTATGAAATTATTGGCACCCGGCGAACGGTGAACAGCTGACGGCAAACGGCGTGCAGCAAACGGCTGATGGATAGCGGGTCAACGGATTAACGAACTATGTACCAAAAAAAATACCACATTCATTTTGTCGGGATCGGCGGCATCGGCATGAGCGGCATCGCGGAGCTGCTGCTCAACCTCGGCTACAAGGTGTCCGGATCCGACCTGTCGATTACCGATATCACCCAGCGATTGGAACGGCTCGGTGGAACGGTTTTTCGCGGACATGAAGCGGAGCAGGTGAAGGGTGCGGATGTGGTGGTGATCTCTTCGGCAGTGAAAGCGGATAACGAGGAAGTGCGGGGCGCCAGGGCATCGGGTATTCCCGTGATTCCGAGGGCGGAGATGCTGGCGGAACTGATGCGCCTCAAATACAGCGTAGCGGTGGCGGGATCCCATGGAAAAACAACCACCACATCCATTATTGCAGCGCTTCTGGAAAAGGGCGGTCTCGATCCCACCGTGGTTATCGGGGGGAAGCTCAAAAGCACCGGTTCCAATGCCCTGCTCGGGAAGGGTGACTTTATCGTCGCCGAGGCGGACGAGAGTGACGGCTCTTTTCTGAAGATGGCCCCCACCATTACCGTTGTGACCAATATCGACCGGGAGCATCTCGATTACTACCCCGATCTGAAGGCGGTCCAATCCGCATTCCTGGCGTTTATCGATCGGGTACCTTTTTACGGACGGGCGGTGCTGTGCCTGGATGATGAGCCGATTCAGGACTTGATCCCGAAGATCCAGAAACCGTTCGTGACCTATGGCCTGAGCAGCCAGGCCGATCTGCAGGCGCGTCACGTGACCTTCCAGGGGCTGACGAGCCGTTTCGACGTGGACTACAAGGGAACTCCCCTCGGCAGTGTCGTGTTGAATCTGCCCGGGATGCACAATGTCCAGAACGCACTGGCCAGTATTGCCGTGAGCCTGGAACTGGATCTCGGTTTCGATCAGATCCTGGCGGCCCTTGGTACCCTCCAGGGAGTTTCCCGCCGAATGGAAGTCAAGGGCGCCTGTCGCGACATCCTGGTGATGGACGATTACGGACATCATCCAACGGAGATAAGGGCAACCCTCGGGGCTGTCCGGGAGAGCTGGCCCGACAGGCGCCTGGTGGTGGTGTTTCAACCCCATCGGTATTCCCGCACCCAGGCGCTTTTTGATGAGTTCAGCCGGGCGTTCTATCACTCGGATGTGCTGGTGATGCTGCCGGTATATTCGGCGGGGGAGAAGGAAATACCCGGGGTCGATTCCGAAGAATTATGCCGGGCCATTTCCGCCCATGGCCATAAAGAAGCGGTCTATACGGCGGATAAGTCAATGGTGATAGATTACTTGAAAGATATTCTGAAGCCCAATGACCTGCTGCTGACATTGGGGGCCGGAGACGTCTGGCAGGTGGGGATGACGGTGCTTGAGGAGTTCGGGAGTGAAATGACGGATGTTTCGCCTGAGTAAAGATAGGGAAAAATGGTGTCAGGTGTCAGGTTTCGGGTGTCAGGGGTGGAAAACGTAGTAACTGACACCTGAAACCTGACACCTGAAACCTCTGAAAGGAGTTATGCAGTGCTCGATACGGCCGATAAAAAAGTGGCTCTCTGACCGGTTTGGCGACCGGGTCCGTTTCGATGAGCCAATGTCCCGTCACACCTCCCTGGGTGTGGGCGGACCGGCCGAAGCCCTGGTGTGCCCGCGGCGCAGGGAAGATGTCGTGACCCTGATCACAGGGGCCTGGGAGCGGAAAATACCCTATTTCGTGGTGGGAGGCGGCACCAATCTGCTCGTTAGCGATCAAGGGGTGTCGGGGATCGTGATAGCGCTCACCGAAGGTCTGCGGCGACTCGAGGAGATCGATTCCCGGGGTGAAGAGGTGCAGGTTTATTGCAGGGGCGGGGGTGTCGACGAAAGCCCTGTGCCGTTTCTGCCTGTCGAAAGGGTACGGAGGAATGAATTTCGCTCTGGGGATTCCGGGAACGGTGGGCGGCGCCATCCGCATGAATGCCGGAACTTTAAAGGGGTGGATGAGCGACAGGCTTTTGTATATCGAGGTGGTGTACCCCATGGGCGCGCCTAAAAAGGTCTATAAAGACCAGCTTGTCGGGAAGTACCGCAACCTGACCTGGGACACGGTGGCAGCGGCCTGCAATGACTATTCACCCGTCATTTTGGGGGGCGCCTTCAGATTTGTGCCGAGCGCGTCCGAAACATTGAAACAGGAGGCCCGACGGATTCTGAAAGCACGCAGGGCCGGTCAGCCGATGCTTCGGCGGAGCGCCGGGTGTTTTTTTAAGAATCCATCGGCGGAAACACCCGCGGGCCGGCTTATCGAACAGGCCGGTTTGAAGGGGATGCGGCGGGGTGGTGCGATGGTGTCCGGAAAGCATGCAAACTTTATCCTGAATACAGGACAGGCCACCGCCACTGACATTTTAGGGTTGATGAAAACGGTTCAGGAAACGGTGCTGACGAAATTCGGTTATCACGCTCGAACCGGAGGTCCAGATTATTGGCGAAGTTAAGCGTACGAAAAAATAAATCAAAATCTTCCGGAAGCAGTGCCGGATCGGTTTCGGTGCGACGCGGTTCCGGAATCTTCAGGATTTTTTCCGGCATGTTGGGGCTTGTCTGCATGGGCCTGCTGTTTATTCTTGGCTACGATATCATGACCCAGGGACGTATGTTTGCCGCCAGAGAGATTGCGGTCCTGGGAAATCGTCAACTATCGGAGGCGCGTGTGTTGTCGCTCGCGGGAATCGATCCGGGAGTGAATATTTTTGCGGTAAATCTTTCGCTGGCACGAAAGCGGCTCATTTCAGACGGCTGGATAGCCGAAGCCAGGGTAGGGCGCGAAATACCGGACCGGTTGGTCATCCGGGTGAGAGAGCATGTACCGCAGGCCATTCTGGATTTGGGGAAAAAGTATGTCATGAGCCGCGAGGGGGACGATCATTCAGGAATACAACGAAGCGGATTTTCCGGGACTTCCCTTCGTATCCGGTCTCTATTATTCGGATCTTCCCCTGGGCGGCGAATCTTCCCGGGAGCCTTTTGTATCGCTCCTGAGTGTTCTCGCCATCGCTCAAAAAGATGAGGGACCGCTGTCGCTGTCGCAGCTTGAAAGAATTGATGTAGACAGAGACCTGGGAATCACCCTGCATACCGATGGCATAGTGGAGACGGCACGAATCGGCTTCGGGCGGTTCCCCGAGAAATATGCACGCATTGACCGGCTGCTCGCTTATCTTAACCGTCAGCCGTCGGATCCGGCCCTGAAGATCCTGGAAATAGAGAGTGACGACCGGATTGTAGCGGGCCCGTTTCCGGAAGCAATGGAAGATAAAACTGTAAGGAGGTCTTAATTGCAGACAAATGACGACATTATTGTAGGCCTGGATATCGGCACCACCAAAAATTTGTGCCGTGGTGGGCGAAGCCACGGGGGGGGCGATTAACATTATCGGTATCGGCACTCATCCTTCCATTGGTCTGCGAAAAGGAGTTGTGGTCAATATCGAGTCCACCGTGGAATCGATCAAAAAGGCCGTGGAAGAGGCGGGAACTTATGGCCGGCTGTGAAATTTCGTCCGTTTATGCCGGTATTGCAGGCGGCCATATTACCGGCTTCAACAGCCGGGGAATCGTTGCCATCAAAGGGCCTGAAATCACCCAGCACGATGTGGACCGTGTCGTCGATGCCGCCCGGGCCGTTGCCATCCCCATGGACCGGGAGGTGATTCATGTACTTCCCCAGGAATACATCGTGGACGATCAGACCGGGATTCAGAATCCTTTGGGGATGACCGGCGTGAGGCTCGAAGCAAAGATTCACATCGTTACCGGGGCGGTCACCTCCGCCCATAACATTGTCAAGTGTGCCAACCGGGCCGGTCTGGATGTGTGCGACATTGTTCTCGAGTCCCTTGCCTCCGGCGAGGCGGTGCTTACCGACGAAGAAAAGGAACTCGGGACCGGTTTGCTTGATCTGGGGGGTGGGACCACGGACCTGGCTGTCTTTTCGGAAAAAGAATATCAAACATACCTTTGTGCTGGCACTCGGGGGAAACAACCTGACCAATGATATTGCCGTGGGGCTTCGGGCGCCCATCGCCGAGGCTGAAAAGATCAAAAAGAAATTCGGCTCCTGTGTGGCCCGGAGGATCCAGGGGGAGGAGACATTGGAAGTGCCGGGTATGGGCGGCGGAAAAACCAGACAGTTGCCCCGGCAGATTCTCGGGGAAATTCTCGAGCCGCGGATGGAAGAGATTTTTGCTTTGGTCAAAACGGGAAATATACAGGGCCGGTATGGAGAACATGATTACTTCGGGGGTGGTGGTCACCGGCGGGACAGCGCTGCTGGACGGCATGACGGAGGTTGCCGAATCGATTCTCGAGGTGCCCGTCAGGCTTGGAAAACCGATCGGCATCAGCGGACTGGTGGATGTGGTCAACAATCCCATGTATGCCACAGGGGTGGGGCTTGTTCTATTTGGTGCACGGAATCGAAGTGCCAAGAAGTTCAGGATCAGAGACTCGAACATTTTCAACCGTGTCATGGCACAGATGAAACGGTGGTTCAAGGAGGTGATCTAAACGCCTATGAAACGAAAAAGGCAAAATAAACGGCAGGGGGCGGAAGAGAATAAACCGACTTATGAGCAACAGCGGGAGCAGGTAAAACGGCGGGAGATATCGGGAAATAAACCAATTTATGAGCAACAGGAATTACCATTACCTTATTCCATGAAGGGGGACAATATGTTTACTTACATCGACAGCGACAAGGCAGCAAAAATCAAGGTCATCGGGGTTGGCGGCGCCGGCGGGAACGCCATCAACAACATGATCGAATCGAATCTTCAAGGGGTCAAATTCATTGCGGCCAATACGGATGCGCAGGCACTGGAGATTTCCAAGGCGACCGACAAGATCCAGATCGGCGAACAACTTACCGAGGGGCTTGGTGCGGGCGCCAACCCGGAAGTCGGGCGGAATGCGGCTATGGAAAGTACCGAAGATATCCGTCGCGCCCTTGAAGGCAGTCATATGGTGTTTATCACCGCCGGTTTCGGCGGCGGTACCGTGTACGGGTGCGGCGCCGGTAATCGCTGAAATCTGCAAAGAGATCGGTGCACTCACGGTGGCCGTGGTTTCCAAGCCGTTTTCCTTTGAAGGAAAAAAGCGCAGCCGCCAGGCCGAGGAAGGTCTCAATGCCCTGAAAGAGGTTGCCGACACGGTTATCACCATTCCCAATGACAGGTTGCGGGGGCTGGCCCAGAAAAATGCCCGGATGGTGGATATGTTCAGAAAGGCAGATGAGATCCTGTTGCATTCGGTAAAAGGTATTACGGATCTGATCATGCCTGCCCGGGCTTGTCAATCTCGATTTCGCGGATGTAAAAACGATCATGTCCAAGGCCGGTATGGCCATCATGGGCATCCGGTATCGCGAATGGTGAGAACCGGGCCGTGGAAGCCGCGGAACGGGCCTTTTCGCATCCGCTTCTGGAGGATGTGTCGATCGGTGGCGCCAAGGGCGTTCTGATGAACATTACCAGTTCAAACGACCTGACCATGGAAGAGATGACCCAGGCTTCCGAGCGTATCTATGACGAAGTCGGTGAAGACGCCGAGATTATCTGGGGGACTGCCGTGGACGATGCTCTTGGCAACGACCTCCGCGTAACGGTCATTGCAACCGGCATTGGCGGTTCCAATAATCTGAAAAAGGTTGAAGAGCCGCTTGAACTCTCCCTGAGAGGAAAGGTAAGGGATCTCACCCCCTCGGATTTCCAGAATGCAGTGGAGTACGATGAACCCACCTTTATTCGTCAAAAGCGAGTCGCGGGCGAATCCAACGGAAGCGCATATCGGGGGTTCAAGGGGATTATTATGGATAATAACGATTTGGATATTCCCACATTCCTGAGAAGAAACGCGGACTGAGTTCTGGGGAAAATATCATGGAAGAACGTGGTTCGGCCACCGGACTGTTCGAGAAAAATGAGCGCCGGTGCAAAGATCGAAGAGTTTTTACATATACGGCGTATTTCCCGGAACGTCGTGTATGCTTTGATCGAAGGCGCGGTAATCTGTTGCATCTGGTTGAACTGGAGGCCGAAGAGATCGAATCGCTTTTGGAATCGGGAAATGAATTTCGGTAAAGGCCCGACACCAGGACGCCGGTGCCGGCTGTGCCTCTTTCCCCTTCAGCACGGTGGGCGGTGGCGGTGACTCGAACAGGCCGATAATGACACGGAAAAAAAAGCAGCGCGCTTCCCGCAAAGCGCCGAGGGAAATCGGTGTTATCCGGAAGGATTGGCGGGGGCGCACCCGGATGGCGCTGATCTATCCGAACCGATACCAGGCCGGGATGGCAAATCTTGGCTTCCAGCAGGTCTATCGGATTGTAAACAGCAGTGATGCCTTTGTCTGCGAAAGGGCTTTTCTTCCGGAGCCGGGCGATTCCCTGGTATCGGTGGAATCCTGTCGCCCCCTTGTGGATTTCGATATTCTTGCGTTTTCCCTTTCGTTTGAAAACGACTATCTCAATATTCTGCGTATTCTCGAAACAGCCGGTATTCCTTTCTTATCGGCGGACAGGTCAAGCCGGCACCCCCTGATAATGGCCGGCGGTGTGGCCTGTATGCTTAACCCTGAACCTGTCGCTCCCTTTATCGATTGTTTTTTGATCGGAGAAGCGGAAGCTGTTCTGCCTTCCTTCATGACGGCCTATCAGCCGGAAAACCGGCGGGACCTTCTGCTCGAAGCTCTTGCCAGAGAAATCCCGGGTATTTATGTGCCTGCATTGTATAATGTAAGTTACAATGCGGACGGCACCCTCTCGGAAATGCGGCCCGCCCCCGGAATTCCCGAAAAGGTATCCCGAATGTATCTCAGGGATCTGTCCGGGGAGCCGACTTGCAGCACCGTTCTTTCCGATTCAGCGGTCTTCTCAAGCAGATACCTGGTGGAAGTTTCCCGGGGATGTCCCCATGGATGCCGGTTTTGCGGCGCCGGCTTTGTCTACCGACCACCGCGGTTCAGGCCCGAGTGCCTGTTGGCCCAGTGCCTCAAGGCGGGCGAACGGAACGTCGATCGTATCGGGCTTGTAGGCGCGGCAGTGTCGGACGTGCCGGAAATCGATGCACTATGCCGGGAGGCCCAGGCGCAGCAGGTGCGCCTCTCTTTCAGTTCCCTGAGGGCGGACTGCCTTTCCGAGGCGCTCATATCGGCATTGCAAGGCAGCGGAGTGAAAACAGCGACGATTGCGCCGGACGCCGGTTCACAGCGCCTGCGGACGGTGATCAACAAGGGATTGTCCGAGACGGAGATACTGGATGCGACCCGTTCCCTCGTCGCCGCCGGTATCCCGAATCTGAAACTCTATTTCATGGTGGGGCTTCCCACGGAAACCGGGGCGGATGTTCAGGAAATTATATCCCTGTGCAGGAATGTGAAAGCGGTCTTTCTGGATGCCAGCCGGTCGGTTGGCCGGATTGGAGACATCACGGTCAGCATCGGCGCTTTTGTTCCGAAACCGGCCACTCCCTTCCAGTGGGTCGCCATGGATACGGTTGCCAATCTCAGGAAAAAACTGAAATCGGTCAAACAGGAATTAAAAGCCGTAGCGAATGTCCGTGTACACGCCGATAACCCCCAGCAGGCCTTTATTCAGGCGTTGCTGTCCAGAGGCGACCGCCGGGTTTCCCGAGTGCTTGTCGACGCGCATGGCAATCGGGGCAATTGGCCGCAAACCTTTAAATCTTCAGCCTTGGACCCCTCTTTTTATGTACATCGCGTCCGGCCGGAAACGGAACGTTTCCCCTGGGATTATATCGATCACGGGATTGAAAGAGCTTATTTGTGGCGGGAATACCAGCGGGCCTTGGAAGAAAAATCCACCCCGGCTTGTCCGACTGATGGTGATTGTGCGCGGTGCGGAGTTTGTAAGCAGTTACCCCACCACGCTAAGGGAGGGCCGTAGGGGTTCAATCACCTTTTTACCACCCAGAACAACTTCCAGCTTCTCAGAAAGTTTTTCAAGGTTATAGGGCTTCTGGATGAACCCGTTACAGCCCCTGTCCAGGATCTTCTGGGCTTCTCCTTTGATGCTGTATCCACTTGAAAGCAGTACTTTCGCTTCGGGCCGGATTTTTTTAATCCGATTATAAGTCTCCCCCCCGCTCAATCCGGGCATGATCATGTCGAGAATGGTGAGATCTACCGTCAGGCTGTTTTTTCCAAAAAGGGCGACAGCCTCCCGGCCGTTGTTAGCGGTGAGAACGTTATAGCCCATGGTTTGAAGCATCTCTTCGGTGACCTCGAGAATATTCGGCTCATCATCCACAACCAGGATGGTTTCCCTGCCGTTCCGGATAGGCGACTGGCTGACTCTTTCTTTTACCATGCGTACGTCCGAAGCGGGCAGGTAGACCACAAACGTGGTGCCGTAGTGCTCCTGACTGATGACCTTGATGGCGCCCCTGTGATTGTGAATGATGCCGTAGGCGGAAGCGAGACCAAGTCCGGTGCCGCGGGATCTCTCCTTGGTGGTGAAGAAGGGTTCGAAAATACGATGTTGAATCTCTTCACTCATTCCGATTCCCGTATCGGTAACGGAAATTTTGATATACCGCCCTTCCTTCAGCCCTATATTCTTCCCGGCTTTCGCGCTGATAACCGCATTGGACGTAGCGATGGTAATGTCGCCTCCGTCGGGCATGGCCTGCCAGGCGTTCACGTAGAGATTCAGCAGTACCTGCTTGATCTGTCCCTGGTCCACCGCGGTGTGCCAGAGATTACTTTCGAGCTTTACCCCCATTTTAATCTCTTTTTTCGTGCGGCCGAACATGGAAGCGGTTTTCTTGATCAAATGATTGAGGTCCGTCGGTTTCAGGTCATACTTGCCGTCTTTTGCAAATCCGAGAAGCTGACGAGTGAGTTCCGCACCATCCTGAATATGCTGCTCAACGTTCATCAAACGGCCGTAGTTCTTGCTGTTCAATTCCATGTTGGCGAGCATCAGGGACGTATAGCCCTGGATACCCATCAACAGATTGTTGAAGTCATGGGCGATGCCGCCGGCGAGGGTGCCGATGGCCTCCATCTTTTGAGAGTGGTACAGGTGTGCTTCAAGTTGTTTCCGATAGCTGACATCTCTTGCTACGCCGTAAGTGCCGATGAGCAGTTTTTTGTTTCGATCTTTTTTGTGCTCATCATACATGCCGGTGGCTTTCAGTTCTACCGTAATAAACTTTCCGCTGATAGTGTTTACTTCTGAATCCGGCTTATACAAAAGCCTCAGTTCGGTTTCATTGGTGGCCCGATCCCCGGTTCTTCTTTCGTTGAAGAGCCATCTTGATCGTTCCCGGTCCTCTTCATGTATGATGTCGGTATAGTGTTTCCCGATGAGATCTTCAGGCTGGTAACCGAGGAGTTTCCGGACGGAACTGTTGATGAAAGTAAAAAAACCTTCGGTGTCCAGCTGGTAGATAAGATCCGGAGAATTCTCCACCATGTATTTGTATTCTATCTTGGCGCGTTTCAGCTTCTGGCCGATGGCCTTGTGGGCCAGTGCATTGCCGATGGTTTTCAGAAGATCGGCATCGTCGAACGGCTTCCGAAGATAGTCGTAGGCCCCTTTTTTCAGAGCTTTGATTGCGGTTTCCACGGAAGATTGGCCGGTCATCATCACCAGCAGGGCGTCGGGCTGCTGTTTGAAAATCTGTTCCATCAACTGGAAACCGTCCATCTCCGGCATGTGTATATCGAGCAGGCACAGATCGAAACGATTCCGGCTGAGAATTTGAAGTGCTTCCAGACCATTTTGGGCGATCTCCACGGTATAGCCTTTCAACTCGATGAGTGTTTTCAGACTCTCGCGCATTCTCGGCTCATCATCCACAATAAAAATTCTAGAAGAAGTTTCCATCTAACCCCCAAGGTCGTTGGTGAATTTTTCAGGGGCCGCCGGCAGGGTAATTGTAAATGTTGTCCCTGCCCGCGGCGATGTTTCGCAGGCAATGTTGCCTCCTAATTCCTTGATAATATTCCGAACAATGGAAAGGCCCAGCCCCGAATGTCCTTCCTTTTTCGAGCTGTGAAGCGGCTCAAAAAGGTGGCGCTTGACCTCTTCGGGGATGCCCGGCCCGTCGTCCCGGATAAAGATATCGATTGTTCCCGACTGGTTCCCGATATTGTCTGATTCCGGACTGGATGCAGCATGGAATTTAGTGTCGATATGGATATTGCCGCCTTTCAACATGGCTTCGGCCGCATTTTTAATCAGATTGATGAATACCTGTTTCAGGCCGTTTTTCCCGGTCCTGATCACTGGAATGGCTGGATCCGGGCTGAAATGGAGCTGAATCATGGCCGGTTTGAGGATCGAACTGTCCGCGATGGCCAGAATGTTTTTCAGCAGTTGATTGATGTTCACCGGTTCCAGGGCGCTCACCTTGGGCGTTGCATAGTCCTTCAATCCACCGATTATCTGACCCACCCGGTCAATTTCCTCACTGATGATCGAAAGTTCGGCCTGGGCCGGATGTTTCTCAGGCAGCTTCAGACCCAGAATTTTAAGATAATTTTTTATTATGCCAAGGGGATTGTTGACTTCATGGACAACTTTTCTGGCGACGGTGGCGGATGCCTCCAGTCGCTCGGTTCGAATGAGGCCTGCCTGGGCTTCCTTTATCTCGTGTACATAGAGGCACATTCCCACCTGGTGCGTGAACAGGTCCAGGAGCGATTGCTGCCTGGAGATGTTTCGGGATTGGGCGGCGCTTGTTCCGGCAACGACGATGCCCACCGATTCACTGTCCGCGGTCAAGGGCAGACACAACATGCCTTCGGTTCCCAGCAACCTGAGGATCTGTTCGTCCGCAATGGACAGGGAAAAATTCCCGGGGGCGTCGAACGAGTCGAACTTCTCTCCGAGAGCGAAACAGCGGACCAGGAGACTCTGCCGGCCGGCGCATGGAAGGGCCATATTCCCCTGCACGCCGTTTCCTGTAATTCCGATGGATGCATGATTCTTGAGGACGTCGTTTTCCGGGTCGTGCAGAAAGAAAAAGAACCGGGGAATGCCGAACAGAATTTGAAAACCATTGGTGGCGGTTTTCAAAATCTCCTCACGGGACGCGGCTTTCAGCAGGTTTTGAAGGGTACCGTACATGAGAGACAGGTGTTTAACGGCGGCTTCAAGTCTCTTTTGAGATGGGTCTGTCTCTTGCCGTGTTTCGGATTTTTCAGGTGTTTCTGATGGTTCGGGCGCCTCGGACGTTTCGGTTTCCGGCGGATTGGCGGGAACTCCCAGGGACCTGGCCACATCGGCCACTTCATCCCGTGCACCGTCCAGAATGTCCCGGACCTGGGTGTCGTCCATATCGAACAGTGCCCGGGCCACCTCAAGGACCTTTTCCCCGTTTCCGGTGTCCTCTCTGCTGAGCATGTTGGCAAGAAAGACGATCTTGACCAATGGAAAGGCGCCTGCAATCCTTTCGAGGTGATCGTGGTGATATAAAATGGCATCCGCCATCAGCGAGTCGAGCCGCCATTGTCGTACCAACCAGGCGCCGAGTTCGTGATGAGCAGCACCGATCTCCCTCTCTTTTGACATCAAAAGCGCGGCGTCATCCCCGGCTTCAAGAAGCGCGGCGGCGTATTTTTTCTTAAAATTAACCCATAAAACCAGTTTGCCGATATCGTGGAGCATTCCAGACAGAAACGCTTCATCCGTCGAGGAGTATCCGGTCTTTTTTGCGATTCTTTTTGCAAGTGTGCCGCACATCACCGAATGCCACCAGAAATGTTGCAGATTGAATTGGTCGCTTCCTTCCGTCCGACGAAAAACCTGAAATACCGATGCACTTATCGCGATGTTTTTAATGGTGTCGGCTCCGAGATAAATGACGGCCTTTTCCAGGTCGTCAATTTTTTCCCGAAGTCCCATAAAGGAAGAGTTGATGAGTTGCAGTATCTTGGAGCTGATGGATGGATCTCTAAATACAATATCGGCAAGTTCAGCGGGCGATACCTTACGGTTGCAGCAAGCATCCAGCAGTTTGAGAAGAACCTGTGGCGGGCTTGGCAGGTTCCTGGAGGCAGCAATCTTGCCGTATATTTTTTTTGAATGCTCCACTTGGTTTTTCCAATAGCGGGTTCACTTTTTACCTTATCGGCAATACAGCTTAACACCTTGAATGTCAAGATAATAAAAGTTTTTGAAGGGTGTCTCCGTATAGAATAAGCTTGATTTTTGCTATATTTTTTTGATTTAATGCCTTGGATATAAGATATTCCCCCTTGGGGGGTGAATGTTTGGGGGGTTACCATGAGAGGTGCACCATTGGTGGCTTTGCAGACAGGAAAGGCTTGAGGATGGCACAAGACGATTTGCATCGGAAACATCTGATCCGGGAGCTTGAGGATATTCATCTGAAGCTTTCCCGGTTGGCGGGTGGTTCCGGGGACGCGGAAAGTTTGCGGAATGAGGTGGCGGTTCTTGGCTGGCGGATTGAACAGTTGCATAAGGAACTTCAATCCATTGATGCGGAGCTGGGGGAGGAGTTATCTCCCAAGATTGTTCTTGTAGTGGATGACAATGATGAATTGAGGACATTTATCAAACATGCCCTTGAATTGTCCGACTACAGTGTTCTGGAAGCTGCCGATGGAATGGGTGCTATATCGTTGCTTGAAAATGTAAAGACGATTGACCTGATTCTCTGCGATGTCGTATTGCCGGGGATCAAAGGCCCGGAAATTGTGAAAATGGTCCGTAAAAAGTTTCCGGATATAAAAGTAATCTTTATGTCCGGCTATATAGTGGAAGGTATTGTCAACCAGGATGTGGAACAGATTGTTTCATCCGGCCAGAACTTTCTGACAAAACCGTTTCCCACCAGGGAATTGTTGGAAGCAGTACATGATGCGCTTGAAGAGTAATGGACGTCAGGATGGAGAGAAGTTAACCGAGCATATGAAAACGACAGACAGGAATGGCTTGATGCGATATGATCATTCTCTCGAAGAAGCGGCCGAATATTTGAGGATGACCCTTGGTTTTTTGGGAAAGCACAACTTGCCGGGAGATCCGGTAAATTATACCGTATGGTATGAGTATGCTTCCAAAATCAACCCCCATTTAATATGTGCCGTCGAAGAGTGCCTCACCGAATCCCAGTCGGTTACGCCCGAGTTGACCAATTTATGGTTTGAGGAGCATGTGGTCTATCGGGGGCAAGCATTGCTTCAATCCATAAAGTTAGATCTGCTTAAAATCCTGAGGGAGGTTTTCGGCGATCTTTCCGCCGCCGGTGGCGATTTGTCTCTGTTCGGCAAAAGTCTTTCCCGGTATTCCACTCGAATCGAACGGGCGGAGGACAACGAGACACTCCAGAAAAGCTTGAAGGAACTGTTGCTGGAGGTGAAAAATGTCGAGGCGTCCAGTGCCGCTCTTGAACGTCGCCTGGAAAGTGCCAACGAGGAAGTGAAATTACTTCAGATCAAGCTCAAGGAAGCTGAACAACACGCCACCACCGATGCACTCACCGGGCTTTGGAACCGCCGTTCCTTTGAAGATAAGCTGGCCCATCATATGTCCCGTTGTCAGCAGACCGGCGGGCATTTGTCTCTTGTGATGCTTGACATCGATCATTTCAAGAAGGTCAACGACACATATGGTCACCTTACCGGGGATGACCTGCTCCGCATCATTGCCAAAACCCTGAGGGACTATGTCAAAGGAAAAGATATCGTCTGTCGTTACGGGGGCGAGGAGTTTGTGATCCTGCTGCCGGATACACCCCTTATCGGGGCGGTTACGGTATCCGAAAACATCCGGAGACATTTTGCCCAGATGTCCTGGAAACAGAAAAGCAGCGGTGTTTCACTGGGCAAGGTAACCCTTTCCGCCGGCGTGTCCATGGCCAGAAACGGTGAAACCATGGAGACTTTTGTTCAGCGGGCGGATGTGGCGCTGTATCAGTCCAAGAAGATGGGGCGGAACAGGGTGACAGCAGAGAAACAATAGGAATAATAAGGTTTCGGGTGTCAGGTGTCAGGTGTCAGGAACTACAAGGGGCGCGTCGGCTGACACCTGACACCTGATATGTTTCGTTTCTGATCAAACCGGGAACTTCGGCTCCCGGCGGCGGGGCTGACACCTGACACCTGACACCAGACACCAGACACCTGAACACTTAGCTGTCAAGATTCAGCGCTTCGAGCTGTTTGTCAAATATCTCCGATTCACTCTCCACCTCGGACATCAGCCGTTCCAGCATTTCAAAATGCCTGTCGATGTCGGCCTGGCAGGCGTGTATCTCCCTGGACAGTTTCGAAATTTCCTTGCCGTCACCGGTCCGGGAAGCGGTCATCATGGACTTATTGAGGCCATCGAGTTGTTCTTCCTGCCACTCTATCTCCTTTTCGACGGTCGCTATCCGCTTCTCAATGGGTTTGATAATTCTGTTTCTTTCGGAGAGAATTTCGGACCTTTTTCGGCGGGCCTCTTTTTTTGTAAGCTTTCCGGTTTCGAAATCGTTGACGGGCGGTTGTTCCGGTGATCCGTCGATACCTTCTTCTTCCTGCCAGCCGACTTTCTCGAGGAATTCCTGGTAACCGCCGTCGAAAACCGTGGCGCCGTCCCCCTGAAAAACGACAAGTTTTTCGGCCAGGAGGTGGAGAAACATCTCGTTATGGGTGACCATGACGACTGCGCCCGGAAAGCTGTCCAGGGCAGCCAGAAGTGCATCGCAGGATTCCATGTCCAAGTGGTTGGTGGGTTCGTCAAGGAGCAGTGTGTTGACCGGTTTTGCCAGGAGTTTCCCGAGCATTACCCGGCTTTTTTCCCCGCCGGACAGCACTTCCACTTTTTTCAGCGCGGTGTCTCCTTCGAACATCATGGCGCCGCAGATGTTTCTGGCGAGCTGCCGGTCCACTCCGGCATCCGTGTACATGATCTCTTCTTCCACGGTGCGGGTATCAATCAGACTCGAAACGTTTGTCTGTTCGAAAAAGCCGATATCCGCGGCCGGGGGATATGTTACAGAGCCCTGATCCGGGACAAGCACTTCCGCCAGAAGTTTCAGCAGTGTGGTTTTACCCCGCCCGTTTTTCCCGATGATGCAGATTCTTTCATTTGCGCCAACCGTGAGGTTAAATTCCCGGATCAACTTTTCCGAAGGGGTATACCCGTAACAAAGTCCTTCGACACTCATCGCCTGTTTGCCGGGAAGCGATTTGTAGCGAAAAGAAAAGTCGAGGTTTTTCTGAGCGTCCAGCTTATCACGTTTTTCCATTTTCGACAGGGTCTTCACCCGGGACTGTACCATATTGGCCAGGCGAGCCTTCGCCCGGAAACGGGAAATAAACAGCTCGATCTCTTTTTTTCGTTTTTCGTCATTGAGACGGGTTTTTTCGTAAATCTCTTCATCCTGGGCAATCTGGGCATAATACTTTTCGGTGTCACCGGTAAGTTTCCTTATTTTCCGGCGATGAATCCCCAGGGTGTGGGTTACCACCTTGTCCATGAACCCCCGGTCATGGGTGATGAGTATCAGTTCGCCCGGCCAGGTTCGGAGAAACTGTTCGATCCACCTGATGGAGGTGATATCCAGGTAGTTGGTGGGCTCATCGAGAAGCAGCAGGTTGGGATCCGAGACAAGGACTTTGGCCAGGTTGAGCCGGACCTGGTATCCACCCGAAAATTCCCCGGGATGCCGCTGCATGTCCCGCGGGGAAAATCCGAGTCCCGCGAGAATTTTTTCCACTTTCCAGGCCTGGTCCCGCTCCGAAGCCGGCAGTCCCGTCATGCCTTCTTCAAGGACGGTCTCTTTTGTAAACCGGATATGCTGCTCCACGTATCCGATCCGATAGTGCTTCGGGATATGGAGCGTCCCCTCATCGAACGCTTCATGACCGGTGATGATTCGAATCAGGGTGGTTTTACCGTGGCCGTTTCGACCCACGAGGCCCACCCGTTCTCGCGCATTGATTTTGAAACTTGCCTTGTCGAACAGGATCTGGCCGCCAAAGCTTTTTGATAGGTTTTCGATACTGATCATGATGACTAACAGTTGGCCTTTATTGGGTTATATGTTCCGAATGTTGTATAGAGCACCGGGGTCCGGGTGTCAAACGGTTGGATTCGGGGGCAGGGCTGCCATATTTGGGATTTTATAATTTTGGGGGAGGTTCGCTTAAAAAAAATGAACATCGAACATCGAACTTCCAACGTCCAACGTCGAATGTCGAGATCGCTCCGCTCCAACGTTGACAAAGGGAAACAGCTTTTATAACGTTCATATCTCCTTGACTTTTTGGGGCTCAAGTATTTAGAAATAAATTTCGAATAAAAAATCCAACCATAGCGTATTTTCTGGTTTGCTTTGTTACCCGGGCTGAACAGGAAGGATATCATGCATATCATCGTCTGTATCAAGAGGGTTCCGGAAACCGCCGAGGCGGAGGTTGCCGTCGATGCATCGGGAAAGGCCATTCAAACCGACCTGCTCTCCTTCGAGATAAACGAGTGGGATGAGTATGCGGTGGAAGAGGCGGTCCGGATTGTTGAAAGCCATGGCGGAAAGGTGACGGTGGTCACGCTGGGGGGGGCGGAATCGCAGAAAATTCTACGCAAGGCCCTCGCCATGGGGGCGGATGAAGCGATTCACCTGAATGATCCGGCGTTCCTTGGGGGGGATTCCTATGCCGTTGCCACTGTGCTGCATGCCGCGTTGAAAGAGATTTCGTTCGATCTGATCCTTACCGGCGTTCAGGCCGGAGACGACGGGTGTGCCCAGGTCGGGTCGATCCTGGGAGAGCTTTTCAGCCTTCCCAGTGCCTGCATGGTTACCCGGATCGAACTTCGGGAAGGGGTTGTTGCGGTCGAGCGGGAACTAGAGGACGGCATGGCTGAAATATGCGAACTGGACCTTCCGGGGGTGTTGACTATACAGACCGGCATCAACGAACCCCGCTATGTATCGATTATGGGGATTCGAAAGGCAAAAGGGAAACCCGTCCGGGAAATGGGGGCAGGGGAGGTGAATCTTCCTGAAAACACCCTCGGTGTATCGGGATCTCTAACCGAACTCAAAGAATTATTTCTCCCACCGGTGGAAACGGAAGCAGAGATGCTCGGGGGGAGTAATGAGGAGATCGCGAAAAGGGTTCTTTCCATCGTGAAGGAAAAAGGAGGCCCGATATGAGCGGTGTCTGGGTGGTGGTGGAGCACCGACAGGGGGTGGTACGGGAAATAACCTTCGAGATGTTCGGAAAGGGCAATGAACTCGCCCGAGCGCTTGGTGTGCAGTGTCATGCAGTGCTGCTGGGCGATAATATCGCGCCTCTGGCGGCAAAGATAAAACCACTTGTACCGAAGATACTTGCCGTGGAGGATCCCGGGTTGTCCGAATACAACGCACTGACTTACCGCGCGGTTCTGGGGGAATTGATCAGAGTGCATACGCCCCTGATGGTGATGATCGGTCACACGGCCTGCGGTATGGAGGTTGCCCCCCGGCTCTGCGCCGGGTTGAAATGGCCCCTGGCAACGGACTGCGTGGATATGCAGGTGGTGGACGGAAACATTGAAGTGATTCGCGGGATGTATTCGGACAAGGTGAATGCAAGGGTCGGTTTTCGGGGAGCCCCCGGTTGCATTCTTACGATAAGGAGCGGATCATTCCCTTGCGAGCCGAAAGCCGACGATGATGCCGAGGTGACAATGCTGCCATCACCGCCGCTTTCAGAAGCTCAGGAAAGGCGGTTCATTGAGCTGGTGGCTGCGCCGAAGGGGGATGTGGACATTACCCGGGCGGATGTCTTGATTTCGGTGGGGCGGGGACTTGGCGGACCGGAGAATCTTCCGCTGGTCGAAGCGTTTGCCGAGGCGCTTGGCGCCACCATCTCCTGCTCTAGGCCGGTGGTCGACAAAAAGTGGCTTCCCAAGGAGCGGCAGGTAGGCACCTCCGGGAAAAAGGTCGCTCCCAGGGTTTATATCGCTCTGGGGATCAGTGGCGCCTTTCAGCACGTGACGGCGATGAAGCAATCGGGGACCGTCATTGCCGTGAACAAGGATCCCCGCGCCCCCATCTTCAACGTGGCCGATTATGGTGTCGTAGGGGATATGTTTGATGTTGTTCCGGCATTGACGAAAATGTTGCAAGAGCAAGATGTTTGAAAAAACTTCAACAAGGTAGAGGAGATTACAGATGCGTATGATGAAAACCATGAGAATTATCCTGAGTTCGATGCTGATTGGGGTTGGGTTGTTGACGGGTTGCGGCGGTGGCGGAGGCGGCGGCGGAAGCAGTAGCGGTAGTGATACGATCGATCCCAATACCATCACGCCATCCAGTATTACGACATTTTCATTTGCCAGCGGGGATATCTGCTACGAAGACGGCAAGCCGGTGATAAGGATGTATTCCACAAGCACCTGTCCCCACTGCGAATGGACTGCCGGTGCATTTGATCCCGTTGTCGAAATGTACGCAGAAGAGGGATTGATCGTTGCGCATCATTGGAACCTGGATACCGGTGACGATCTTTTGACTCCCCAGGTTGAAACAAGCATCCCCGATTCGGAGCTGGATGTATACTATGATTCTCAGTATGGTTTCAATAATTATGTCCCGGGGTTTGTTTTCGGGTGCAATTATTATCGACTGGGTACGGGATTCGAGGGAACAGACAACTTGAGGGCGGAAGCGGCTGAATTTATGGCTATAATAGAGGCGCTGCTCGATACGGAATGATTTGTGGGGTAGTCCCAAAAGTCGTATTTAGAAGTTCTTTCTCTTAATCCATATGAACGGCGAGATTAAGATTAAGAGCAAGAAGGTACTTTATTCCTCTTATATGAAACTTCGCCCCAAAAGTAACTTTTTTTAATCTATTCCGTATATGATCTTTTATAATAGGTTTCGGGTGTCAGGTGTCTGGTGTCAGGAACTACAAGGGGCGCGTCGGCTGACACCTGACACCTGAAACCTGATATGTTTCGTTTCTGATCAAACCGGGAACTTCGGCTCCCGGCGGCGGGGCTGACTTCTGATCTCCGACCTCTGGATTCTATCTTCCCTTATACACCGGTTTCCGCTTTTCGCGGAACGCAGCAAGCCCTTCGAGCCGGTCTTCCGTGGGAATGAGCACCTTGTAGGCATCGGTTTCGATGGCGATGCCGGTATTGAGATCGGTGTCCATGCCGCAGTTGATGGCCTTCTTGGCCTGTTCCAGGGCAAGGGGGCCTGCCAGGCACATTTCGGCGGCCATTTTTCCGCATTCGTCCATCAGGTCGCCCGGTTCGCAGACCTTGTTTACGAGACCGATATCGAGTGCTTCCCGGGCGCTGACGCGACGGCCGGTATAAATGAGTTCCTTGGCTTTTCCCCGGCCGATCAATCGCGGGAGGCGCTGGGTGCCGCCGGCCCCCGGGATGATGGCGAGCCTGGTTTCGGTAAGACCCATGCTGGCGGTTTTCGAGATGATACGGATGTCGCATGCAAGGGTGATTTCCGTACCGCCGCCGAATGCCGCGCCGTTTATGGCTGCAATGACCGGTTTGTTCAGATCCTCGATACTGGTAAAGAGATTTCGCTGCTTGTAAAGATATTCGTTAACCCGAAGTTCGCTCAGGGTGGCGCGTTCTTTCAGATCGGCTCCGGCACAGAACGCTTTTTCGCCGGCGCCGGTCAGAATGACCACCCGGATCTCGGGACGAAAGCGCACCGCATCGATTTGAGCCTGAAGCGCTTCTACCTGGGCATAGTTAAATGCATTCATTGCCTGGGGGCGGTTCAGGGTCAAGGTGAGAACCTGATCTTTTTCTTCCGCCAGAATGACTTGATCGTCCATGACAAACTCCTAAATCAAGTGAGTAGTAAACAGTAAGCAGTGAACAGAGAAAGAGGGAAGATGGAAGACCGCTTCGCTCGGACGAGGGACGCAACTGCGATACGAAGTGAAAAACTGAAACAGGTGCTGCTGTTTGCTTTTTCGTCCATCATCCTAGCGAAGCGATCATCCATCTTCCTTCGGTATTTTTTCTAGCACCCAATATATCGTGAAATCACCAGCCGCTGAATCTCGGACGTTCCCTCACCGATGTCGAGCAGTTTCTGGTCCCGGTAAAACCGTTCCACGCCGTAGTCTTTCATCAGGCCATAGCCGCCGTGGATCTGGACCGCATGGTTCGCGACCCTGCCCATCAGCTCGGAGCAGTAGAGTTTTGCCATGGCTGCCTCCTTCGCGAAGGGCCGTTTCTTGTCCTTCAGCCAGCAGGCTTTGTAGAGCAGGTTCCGGGCGATTTCGATCTCGGTTGCACAATCCGCCAGCTTGAAGGAGATGGCCTGGTTTTTACAGATGGGTTTTCCGAACTGGTACCGTTCCTTTGCGTATTTCAGTGCCGCCTCATAAGCGCCCTGGGCGCCGCCGAGCCCCATGGATCCGATGGAGAGCCTTCCGCCGTCGAGGGTTTCGAGCATCTGGTGAAAGCCGTCGCCCTGTTTGCCCAGCAGGTTTTCCTTTGGTACCCGGACATTGTCGAAGTAGAGTTCGGCTGTATCCGAAGCACGCCACATCATTTTGTTGTGCATGGATTTCTGCGTGAACCCCTTTGTCCCGGGTTCTACGATAATGCAGGAGTATTCCTGCTTTCCGTTGGGAAGGGTGCCGGTGACGGCCTGGACCGTGACCCCCAGTGTCATCTCCGAGGAGGCATTGGTGATGAAGATTTTGGAGCCGTTGATGACCCATTCATTTCCGTCGAGGACGGCCGTGGTCTTGCTGCCGCCGGCGTCGGACCCCGCTTCGGGTTCGGTGAGGCCGAATCCCCAAAGGCCCTCTCCACGGCAGAGCTTTGGAAGATATTTTTTCTTCTGATCTTCGTTTCCGAAGTAATAAAGCGGACCGATGCCGAGAGAGTTCTCCGCCGCGACGGTTGCCGCCTGGGAACCGTCCACCCGGGCGACTTCTTCAACGGCGATGATGTATGATATGTAATCCATGGCCTGGCCGTCATACTCTTCGGAGACGAACATGCCGAACAGGCCAATTTCGCCCATTTTTTTTGTGAGTTCCACGGAAAAAGTCTGGGTATCATCCAACTCGGCAGCAATGGGTGCTATCTCCGTTTGGGCAAATTTCCGAACTTCCTTCCGAAGCATTTCCTGGTGTTTTTCCAGATCGAAATCCATGGTGAATGCCTTTCTAAGATAATTAAGTTAATGTGTTGCTAATTTTTACCGGCTACCGGCTACCGACCGATAACCAATGATCAATGACCAATGACAAATGACCAATGACAAATGACCAATGACAAATGACCAATAACTAATGACAATCCTACGGCCTGAGATACTCCGGCAGCACCGCTTTTTCTCCCCAATCCGAAGGAACCAACTGACCTGGTTTTTCTCCCTGTTTTTCCTTTCGTTTTTCAAGTCCCGGCCGCGCATATTCCGGGTGCCCCTCTTTCTTGGTCCGGCCGTTTATGGCCGCTTCGGACCGGAGACGGTATCCGACGGTTTTCTCCATCTGGCGACCCAGCCAGAGAACGCGATCCACATCATAGCCATGCTCGATGCCCATCTCATCGATCTGAACCAGGGTGTCTTCCAGGCATACCAGTCCTACGTACCGTTCATCGTCATAGTAGTAATCGCCGGTCCCTTTTATGGGGCAATCGTCCATGAAATTTGACGGCTGTCCACCGAGCCCGCCGATGGTACACTCGAAATGGGTAATGCCGGCCTGGAGACAGGCCAGGACAGAGGCCGACGCCATGCGCTTGGTCTCATGGAAGTGGGCGATATGAACTTCCGGGTTGGGGATTTCATCCAGAATCATGGAGTAATACCGATACACTTCCGCTGCGTTTGCACTGCCGTCATGGTCGGCATGTTCGATGTCATGGGCGCCGATTTCAAACCAGCGTTTGGTGAATTCCACGGCATCCGCAAGGTCTGTGGCGCCGCCGATGGGGCTTCCCCAGATGGTGCTGACCGTACCGCACATCTTCAATCCGGCATCGTTGGCCTTCTTGGTTGCCCGTTCGGCCTCCTTCCAGTATTCAGGGAGGGTACAGCCGGAGTTCGCGAAATGATGTTTCTCCTCAGTGGAGACCATCATGAGAACCCGGTCGGGACCAATACCTTTCTCCTTCAGTTCGATGGCTTTGTCAACGGCGCTTTCGCGAATCGTGACCGCCGTGGTGACGACCTTGCTGAGGTCGACGCCATATCGCTCGCATTTTTTCTTGAAACGGTCACTGTGAAGATGGGCCAGGACCTCTTCGTAGTCGGTGAACTGCGGCATGGCATAAACGCTTCCCAGGTTGGTGACCTCGATATTCCTGCACCCCGCAAGGATCAGATTTTCCATATAAAATATTTTTGCTTTGGTGGAGATGAATTTTTCAAGATGCTGAAAGCCGTCCCGAATCGTAATGTCCGCCAGGGTGACTTTTCTGGGCATTCTCGGAAAAATTTTCCAGTAATCATATTCCGTCATGTCAAACCTCCTATAATTTTTTTTTAGAATCTTACATTCCCGAAACCCGGCTCTCCGATGGGCGCAAGCAAACTTACCTCAAAAGCCATGGCCAGCCAGTCCCGGATTTCAGAATATTTCAATACGCGATCACTTAACAGGCGGGCGCCACAGTAAAAAGGATGTGCCTCCCCGTCATATTTGTCGATCATTTTTGTCCGGAAGGCCTCTTTCTCCTCTTCGGTCATGGGATTTCCCCTGGTTTTCCGGTTTCGCTCTTCAAGGGAGAGAAGTACGCCGGCGGCGCTTCGACCGCTCATGACCCCCGTCCGGGCCCGCATGGTGTGAAAGAGAAAATGAGGCCTGTATGCCCGGCCGCACATGCCGTAATTGGCGGCGCCGTTGTCCGGCCCGATAACCAACTGGATCCGCGGGACCTGGGCGCAGGAGACCGCCCGGACCATGTCCGCGCCGTATTTACCGATACCCGCATGCTCCGATTCCGACCCGACCATGTAACCCGGTGCGTTCTGGATGAAGAGCAGCGGGGTTTTATCGTGGCTGCAGCGGATAATCCACTCGGATGCCTTGCGGGCGGCTTCGGCAAAGATGATCCCGACCTTGTTGGAAGCGATGATGCCGATTGGAAGCCCCTTGATCCGGATTTTTCCGGCAACGATGTTGTCGCCTTTTCCGGGCGCGTAATCTTTTTTGTATTCATAAATCGCACTGTCGTCGGCGATCCCGTAAAGAAACTGTCTGACATCGATCCCTTTGTTCGATGATGCCGGCAAGTTGTCATAGACGGATGTCACGGGGTATTGCGGCAAAGCTTCCGCGTACCGGTGAGAGTGAACTGTCTGGGGCTTTTCGAGGGCAAGGATTTCGCGAACCTTGGAAACGGCTTCGTCCTGGTTGCCGCAGAAATGATCGGCACCGCCGCTGATCTCGGTATGAACCCTGGCGCCGCCCAGATCCTCAGCGGAGATTTCTTCCCCCAGGGCCATTTTGACAAGGGGAGGACCGCCCAGGAAAGAGTAGGACATCCGGTCGATCATGACCGACTGGCAGGCCATGAAGACGATATATGCACCGCCGGCCGTATTCCCGCCGGTGCTCATGGTGATCTGTTTGAGCCCTTTTGCGGAGAGACGGGCCATGTTGTAGAACATGGAGCCGAAGTGACCATCATCCGGGAAGACCTCCGCCTGCATGGGCAGAAACGCACCGGCGGAATCGGCAATGTAGACACAGTTCAGCCCGCACTGTTCGGCAATGGCCTGGGCGCGCATATGTTTTTTCAGGGTGATGGGGAAATAGGCCCCGGCTTTCACCCGGCTGTCATTTCCGAAAATCATGGTCCAGTTGCCGTTGATTTTCCCGATTCCCGTGACAATGCCGCCGCACGGCACATCCTCTACGCCCGGATAGTCCACGCCAAACCCGGCGATACGGCTGAGTTCGAAGAATTCGGTGCCCGGATCGATGAGTTGCTGAATGAGATCCCGCACCGGCTTTTTGTTCTGTTTTGTCAGCTTTGCAACGGCTTTTTCACCGCCCGGCCAGAACGCCTTCTGGACCAGTTCTTCCAGCTTCTGCTCTTCCTGTTCCCAAAATTGCCGGTTGGTTGCGTCTGAAGTTGTCATCGTTTGCCTCTGAATGCATTAAATTTAGTTGGTGTATTTTAGATTTACCGTAACATTTCCGTTTCGGCCATTATTTGGGGCTTGCAAAAACCGAAACTTGAATGTATGTTTCCCGTCTAATTGATGTTCAAATTTTCGATTGGTTTTGTTATTTAGAGCAACTGTACATCTGAACGAGCGCTCAGTCGGAATTATATATATTCCTGATTGCAGGGTTGTCAAGCGGAAAATTAGGACCAGGGAAAATAAAAGGGCCTGATGGAACACTATATCTATTTCCGGAGCAGGTAAACGATGCTGAAAAGGGAAGAGTCAACGCAGGTTGTTCAAACCCAGATCAAAAATCCGGATCTTGTGGAACGGAGGCGGCGGCAGATCGTCGAGGCGGCGGTGCCGCTGCTGGTAAAGAGAGGATTCCATAAAACCACTACACGGGAGATTGCGAAAGCCGCGGGATTTTCCATAGGCACTCTCTACGAATATGTGGCATGCAAGGAAGATGTCCTGTATCTGGTGTGTGAGGCGGTCCATGACCAGATAGAAAAGAGTATTGGTGATGTTCTATCACATGAGCAGAAAGGAAGGGATGCGCTGGCCGCCATGATACATGAATTTTTCATGATCAATCACCGGATGAGCGACGTGTATCTCCTCATGTATCAGGAGACCCACGCCCTGCCGCCGCAGTGGCGTGAGAAGGTCCTCAGCAACGAACTCCGGATAAACGACCTGATATACAGCGTGCTGAAACGTATTGCGAAATCGGGTGACATCGGGGATCCGGATGACAGTGCCCTGAAACTCCTGGCGCATGATATATCGGTGATGGCCCATATGTGGGTTTTTCGGCGATGGATACTGGCAAAAGAATTTACCATCGATGAGTATATTGCCCGCCAGACTGAATTTGTTCTCAATATGGTTTCCGGAATCCCCCGTTAAAAGCTGTCTCTTCGATGTCCCGGGCTGAAAACTATTTTAAAAGGAGCCAGTTTCAAAACGTTTCAGTTCGGTCAAGCTCAAGGCGGATCGGAAATTTTAACCACAGGCATATTATACATATTCCGAGGATTAAAATTCCGACCAACGAAGAGATCGGCCGAAATGGGGCGTTTTGAAATTGGCTCAAAGGAATTATTATGACGGATACTAAAGAAACTGTTGTCATCAATGCCAATGTGGAGATAAGCGTCGTGGCGCTCAAATCCATTGTTGAAAACGCAAAAAAAAGTGTCGGGCGCGATTCAAAGGGATATTATCGTGTCGATACGGCTGACAGGGTCAGCCAGGTCATATCGCGGTTCCTGGCCGACAATGACTTCGAAAGTTATGCCAAAGACATTCAAAATTGTCTATAGTTCTTGGCCCCGCGCCAGGTTTCCCCGTTTTTCGTTTTTCCGTTGTTTCTGACACATTCGTAAAAAAACCTGAATCTCTCGCAAAGCCGCAAAGGCCGCCAAGAAAAACCAGAAAATTTTTAGGTAACCTTTGCGTTTTTTGCGGCTTTGCGAGAGAACTTGCCGTTGTTTTTAAGGTGGCAGTTTTTTGATCAAATTCCGACCAAAATGGATGGAGCGGCTGGGCTGACCTCTGACTTCCGACTTCTGACCTCTTCGTCGATTCATCCTTCCCTGTTGCAGGGTGATCAAGGCTCTGATATGGTTCGCGGCAGAATAAGGATTTGAATATCTATGATACTGAACATTATCACAATTGCTTTAATGGTGGAAAGTATTGTCCTCCACGAGGTGGCCCATGGCTATGCGGCGGGATTTTTCGGAGACCGGACCGCCCGTCTTCAAGGGCGCATCACACTGAATCCGATTCCCCACATCGATCCGGTCTGGACCATTCTCGTGCCGATCATCGCATTTCTTCTCTCCGGGGGATCGTTCATTATCGGTGGGGCGAAACCGGTGCCCGTGAATCCCCTCAACTATAGAAAATTTGTACTGGGGGATATCTGTGTTTCGGTGGCCGGGGTTGTCGTCAATCTCCTGATTGCGATTCTCATGATTCTGCTGATCAATGTGGTTTTATTCACTTCGGGAATACAGGCCGGCGTCCCCGTCATCTCCATTATGATGAAGGTGGCGCTCCTCAATATCGTTCTGGCCCTGTTCAATCTGATTCCCATTCCACCCCTGGACGGCAGCCATCTGTTCAAATATCTACTGCCCCCTGAAATGCGTCCCGGGTATGTAAAACTGGGCCGAAGCGGCGTGGGGTTCATCCTGTTGATCCTGTTGATAAACATGCCGGGCATATGGCGTGTTTTCAGCATCATCATTCTCAATCTGAATGAATTCTTTCTGAAGAGCCTTATCTTTTTCTGAACTATCTTTTGGCTCCGGGGATCAAAATGGCGATCGAATCCATCAGAGTCGGTTTCAAGAATAATAAAGGCGAGGCGCTGGATGCCCGACTGGACCGCCCAAGGGGGCCGATTGCGGCTTACGCGCTCTTTGCCCACTGCTTTACCTGTTCCAAGGACGTTCTCGCCGCGACCCGGATAGCCAAAGGCCTTGCCGCGAGAGGGATCGCTACGTTACGTTTCGATTTTACAGGGCTCGGTAACAGCGAAGGTGATTTCGCAAAAGAGACGTTCTCGTCCAATATGGACGACCTGGTCGCCGCGGCGGATCACTTGCGTGACGCTTTCAATGCTCCCGAGTTGCTCATCGGCCACAGCCTGGGAGGCGCTGCCGTTTTGGCCGTCGCGGGAATGATCGATGAGGTCAGGGCCGTTGCCACGATCGGCGCACCGGCGGATCCTTCTCATGTCGCCAACCTGCTTGAGAACCATATCGAAGAGATTTCCACTGAAGGAGAAGCGACTGTCAACCTGGCGGGACGATCGTTCACGGTTAAGAAACGATTCCTTGAAGATATTGCCAAACAGAAGCAGACGGAGAGGATTGCTTTGCTCGGGAAGGCGTTACTGGTGATGCATTCCCCCACCGACGAAATCGTCGGGATTGAAAATGCCGCCAGTATTTTTAAAACCGCCAAACACCCCAAAAGCTTCATCTCTCTCGATGATGCCGACCACCTCTTGTCCCGGCCCGATGATGCTGCTTATGTCGCTGACGTTCTGGCGGCGTGGGTGAGTCGCTGGGTGGGGCGACGTCCGCCCCATTGAACCTGAAAACATTGAACCTTGAACTTTTTTATCACTTTAACTCCAAAAAAGAGTATACTGAAAAGCCATTTTCAAAACGTTTTCCCGACACATGCGGGATCAAGTCCAAAGCGGATCGCCCTCCCGGGGATCGGCCTAAAAGAGACGTTTTGAAATTGGCTGTGAAATTTTAAACACGGGGGACTCTACCAATGATAAAAAAAGTGTCAATCTCACTGTTTATCCTGGTTTTTTCGATCATCGTTCCAAATACCTCCGTCGCCGATGTGGATCTGATTCAACCGGAAAACCTCGAGTACAAGGGCGCGTTCCGGCTGCCGGATGTTGCCCAGGAATTTGACTGGACCTACAGCGGGTACGGCATGACATTCTATCCCGGGGGGGATGCTTCGGGACCATCCGACGGGTATTCAGGGTCCCTTTTTGCCGTGGGGCACGACCAGGGGCAGATGATCGCGGAGATCACTATTCCGGTGCCGGTGATCTCTTCCTCGAAGAATCTTGCGGCACTGAACACGGCCGCCATGCTTCAGCCGTTTACCGATATTCGAAGCGTGCTGTTCGGCTATATGGACCTGCCGTCTCCGGGGATTGAATATCTTCCCGCCCAAGGCGCCCAGTCTGCCGGCAAGCTCCATTTTTGCTGGAGTCAATGGATAGAAGAAATTGGTGATGCCAGTCACGGTTGGTGCGGGCTCGACCTGTCCGATCCGCAAATTGCCGGTCCCTGGCATTTCGGTGCTTACAGCAATTACCTGACAAATGATTTTATTTTCGAAATTCCAGAATCCTGGGCCCAGACACACACGCCCGGTCTGCGCCTCGTTTCGGGCAGGTACCGGGAGGGGCAATGGAGTGGCGGCGGCCCGTCTCTCTTTGCTTATGGCCCATGGAATGACGGGAACCCGCCGGCATCCGGCAGCACATTGACAAACATTACACTGCTTCTCTCCTACGGATCGGATCTTGAAAATTCCGAAGTGACCTTTGACGCCGCCAGGACTATCGATAATTACAACCTGGTCGATACGTTCGCCGGCGGGGCGTGGCTGACTTCCGGAGGAAAATCGGCGGTGGTTCTCTGCGGGACCAAGGGAACCGGCGATGGCTGGTATGGATATGGAAACGGTGTCGAATACCCCTACCTGAATGTGGATGAAAACACTGTCTACCCCGAAATTCCCGACTGGCCATATAATGACCGGGGGTTCTGGTCCGACGGCATCACGGCCCAGCTCATTTTCTTCAGTCCCGACGACCTGGCAGGGGTGGCCGACGGTACCTTGACGTCCGACACTCCCCAGCCCTATGCCGTGATGACGCTTGATGACTATCTTTTCGACGGCGCATCCATCGATTATGCCAGGGCAAAGAAGCATCTCCTGGGGGCGATGGCCTTTGACCGGGCAAACGGCATTATCTACATCGTGGAACGGCGTGCCGACGAAGAAAAAAGCGTGGTTCACGTGTTCCGGATCGTCGCTTCAGGCAATGGCGGTTCCCAGTCGGGTTTCAACCACACGGCTTATCTCGCCGCCAATGCCGATCTTCCCGGGACATGGAGCAAGACGGATTGCATGGTGCACTATAAGGTGTTCGGTTTCAGGGAGAACCGTGCCGTGGCTTTCAACGTCGATGAATATCTGAATGCCAACCCGGATTTGCCAAGTGACTGGACCTTTGAACAGGCATTGGCCCATTACAATATTTTCGGGCGTGGTGAAAACCGGTTGCTCGCATTCGATGGCCAGGAATATCTCTCATTATATCCCGACCTGCCGCGGGACTGGAGCTATGAACAGGCCTTCGCTCACTACCGCTATTTCGGCAAAAGTGAGGGCCGCATCGCTTCATTCGATGAAACCGCTTACCTGGAAATGTATCCCGACCTTCCGAGTTCATGGGGGCAGGCGGAGGCGTTTTATCATTACCTTCTTTATGGAAGAAACGAAGGGCGGGCGTATGATCCGTATGATGAGGATGTTTTTCTGACGGATTGATGTTATGACAGGAGGCATATCATGTCGAAAGTTGCGATAGTGAAATGCGGGAGCTATGACGAAAAAGAGGTCGAGTCGGCGGTTAGAAGAGGGATCGGATTGCTGGGCGGCATCTCCCGATTTGTAACGCCCGCTGAAAAAATCCTCCTCAAGCCGAACTGGATCGTTGCCGCTCCTCCGGAGAAGTGCGCCACGACGCATCCCTCCGTTTTCAAGGCCGTCGCCGGGATTTTTCTCGAAGCGGATGCCAGGTTGACATACGGCGATTCACCCGGCCGCCATTCGCCGGAGGTTGCGAATCGCGAGACGGGCTTCAAGGCCGTGGCGGAAGCGCTTGGACTTGAATTGGCGGATTTCAAAAACGGCGAAGAGATGCGCTTTACGGTGAACGGCGAAGAGAAGATCTACACTATCTCAAAGGGCGTTCTTTCGGCCGACGGTGTTGTCAGCCTGCCGAAATTGAAAACGCAGGGGTTTTTGAAAGTTACAGGCGCCGTCAAAAATCAGTTCGGCTATATTCCGGGGAAGCTGAAAAGCGGGTTTCACGGCGAAATACCGCTGCCCGTCGAGTTCGCGAAAATGCTCGTGGACATCAACCTGTTCAAGAAACCCAGGCTCTTCATCATGGACGGTATTACCGGAATGGACGGCAACGGCCCCATGAACGGTGACCCGATCCAGATGAATATTTTACTTTTTTCTACAGACCCGGTAGCATTGGACGCGGTCGTTTGCCGGATTATAGACCTGGACCCCGAATACTCTTTTACGGTCACGGAAGGAAAAAAGGCGGGGCTTGGCGTCTATCACGGCCTTGAGATTGTGGGGGATGACCCGGAAGAGTTCCTCCGCCCGCATTTCAATGTGAACAGGGAACCGGTCGGGGATCTCAGGCTTGACCAGATCAAGGTCGACTACCGGAGTTTCATGCCGACGCCGTACATTGTTGAAGATCTCTGCAAAAAATGCGGTGTCTGTATCGAGATGTGTCCCGCGGAAGGGAAAGCGGTGAACTGGCTGGACGGAGATAAAAGCATGCCGCCTGTGTACGACTATGATGTCTGCATCCGATGCTTCTGCTGCCAGGAGATGTGCCCGGAGGGGGCGATTCGGCTTAAATAAGAAACAGGTTGGAGGAAGAGATGCTGAAAGTATACGCGGCCGATTGGTGTCCGCATTGTGTCAAGACGGTGGAATATTTAAAGGCGAATAATATTGCTTTTGATTACATCGATATTGAAAAACAGGACAAACAGGTCGTCGATAAAGTCGTCGAAGCCAACGGTGGCCTGGATTGGGTTATCCCCACCCTGGAGTTCAACGGCAAATGGCGTGAAGGAAAAGTGTTTGATGAATTAGAACTTGCCGCCGACTTGAAAAAACTGGGTGTGGAATTCTCCAATTGAAGGACAAGTGATCCGGCCCTGATAATCGTTGCGGACAATCTTCAGGTTATCAACCAGCGGATAGCGGATGCATTGGAGAGAATGGATGCATCCCCCGTCCTCTCTTTCCCTTGCCAAAAAAATCGATGTGGATATTGTCGGTTATCTTCTCTATCCGGGCAGCCGGGTACTGAGCGATGTAAACGAGCGGATCACCATTGCCATAGAACTTTTATAGGAGATTTATATGAGAAAAAGGATCGGATGGTTCGAACTGTTCGGATTCACGCTTCTGATGGTTGCGGGAGCGGCTGGCCCGCTCATGGGGCAGGATTCAGCGATCATCAGCCAGAAAGATATATTCCATCCGGTTGTCGCGAAAAACGGTATGGTCGCGACCCAAGAGTATCATGCGACCCGGGCCGGGCTCAAGGTGTTGAAAGAGGGCGGAAACGCGGTTGACGCCGCCGTGACGGTGGCGTTTACCCTGGCCGTGACACTGCCCAGGGCCGGGAATCTCGGGGGTGGCGGTTTCATGCTGATCCATTCAGCGGAGACCGGCGAGACCGTCGCGCTGGATTACCGGGAAAAGGCACCCGGGAAGGCCACAAGAGATATGTTCCTGGATGAAAAAGGGGCGGCCGATCCCGAAAAATCGAGGCACAGCTATCTCGCTGTCGGGGTGCCCGGGACAGTGGCCGGGTTGACCGCGGCCCTGGAGAAATACGGGACCATATCCTTGAAACGTGCGTTGAAGCCTGCGATTCGGCTTGCGAGAAAAGGCTTTCCCGTGGATGAGGGACTCCGAAGCTCCCTGATGATCGCAAGGGAGCGTATGCAGGCGTCCAGAGCCAGTATGGATATCTTCTATAAGACAGACGGCACACTGTACGAAACGGGCGAACTGCTCATTCAAAAGGATCTGGCGTGGAGTCTGAAACAGATTGCCAGGAAAGGCGCGGATGCCTTTTATAAAGGCAGGATAGCGGACAGGCTTGTGGCGGATATGGCGGCCAATGGCGGGCTGATCACAAAGGCGGATCTGGCTGCGTACAAGCCATCTTTCCGGAAGCCGATTCATGGCCGGTATCGGGGCTGTGACATCTATTCCATGCCGCCGCCAAGTTCCGGCGGGGTGCATATCGTACAGATACTGAACTTGCTCGAACCCTTCGACATCGCCGGGATGGGACACAACACCGCGAAGACTATCCATTTGATGGCCGAAAGCATGAAGCTGGCCTACGCGGATCGATCCAGGCACCTGGGAGATGCCGATTTTGTGGATGTTCCCGTGAGCGGCCTGATCTCGAAGATGTATGCGGATTCTCTCCGGCCGATGATCCGGGTGGACAGGGTTACCCCGAGCGCGGTCATAAAACCCGGGGCGCCCGGCAGGTATGAGAGTAATGAGACCACCCATTTTTCGGTCATGGACAGGTACGGAAACGTGGTAGCCAATACGTATACACTGAATTTCAGCTACGGTACGAAATTGACGGCGGCAGGGACCGGCATTCTCCTGAACAACGAGATGGATGATTTTTCGGCCAAGCCGGGGGTGCCCAACGCATATGGTCTTATCGGGGGAGAATACAATGCGGTGGCGCCGGAGAAACGCATGCTCAGTTCCATGTCACCGACGATTGTCACCAGGGATAACAAGCCGTTTCTCGTTACCGGAAGTCCCGGTGGCAGCAGGATCATCACCACGACCCTTCAGGTCATCATGAATGTGATCGATCACGGAATGAATATCGCCGAGGCTTCGAGCGCTGTCCGGATTCACCATCAGTGGCTTCCGGACGAGCTTCGTATAGAAAAAGGATTGAACCGGGATACCATCCGTTTGCTGGAGAAGAAGGGGCACACGGTGGTGGTCGGGGAGGCCATGGGCAGCACCCAGAGCATCATTTTCAAGGGCGGATTGTTCTATGGCGCGTCTGATCCGAGGCGGCCGGGAGCCTTAACCAAGGGATTCTGATATATTTGGACGAAGGATTTTATATCAGATCGGCACAAAAAGGCTTGTATTCGGTTATGAGGAGCCTGTCATATTTTGCAATCGCATCTTCCCGGGCCGCATCCAGCCTGCCCATTCTCATTGCTCTGGTAGCGCTTATCTGACCGAACAGTAACATTCCGAGGCTGTTGATGGTCGTAGTGATTTCAGGGCCCTTTTCCGTCCTTTTTATCGAGCCTTTTCCGTTCGATATCTCAACCTGCCATTTGCCATTGTTCCATGGACACATATCGTCCCCGACAATTTCAAAGGTGAGTTCTCCATCCTCGCTGTATCCACGCAGGGGGATTGCCTTCTCGACATCGATAATCCTCCCCAGGAAGCCGTTCATCGACTTCAGGTTGAGCCCGGCCGGTTCGAGCAGGAGATGCGGCATCGGATCGTCGCAGGGCACATTTCGCCAGTGTATGTTGTTTGTCAGGTCCATTTTAGTGAAATAATGCCACAGGCCATAATATGCCGGTATGGATAACCATGCCATATCCTTTATGGATAGAACCTGGTCCAGACCATGGTCTTTGAAATGTGACTCTACGCTATAAATCACATAGCCCAGGGGAACCCCATTTTCTTCATAGAGGATCACATCATGCACCGTTCCGGGGGAAGGCGGGGGGCTGAGTACTCCTGTTTCCCACTTGAATTTGTCCCTCAACAGATACCCCGTTCTTCTTGAAATGAACCGATTGTAGATTTTATCGAGTGTCTCCACTTTGTTCTCATGGAGTTGTTTCAGCTTTCCGGAACTGTTGAGATGCTTCAGGGATCTGAACTGAATGTGTCCCGGTTCGATATCATATGCGTTCTGTGTAGACGCAAGTGCATACCCATAACGCTGGTAAATAGCCGCCTTCGAGGCAAAAAGAATGCTTATTGCCCGTTCTCCCCTTTCATGAAGAAACTCGAAATGCTTTTCATGCACCTTTCTCAAGCAGCCCATTCGGCGGAATACAGGCAGGGTCCCGACAAAGGAGACGCCCGCAACAGGTGCATCCATTCCATTAAATTTCATAGTAAAGGGCCATGCCGCATAGGATGTCGCCAGTTTACCGTTCACGAAGGCGCACAGGGTCATGTCATGGGTAATCCCGTCAATAAATTCCTTGGGGATGATTCCCGGGGCAGCACGATGGATTCGGCCGCAACCCTTCTGGCTTCCTTCATCTCTTCCGGCCCGGCAGGCCTTATTTCCATCCGCATATTGTTTCTCCTCAAGAGTGTTTGTAATATATTGGAATCGAAGGGTATAAAGCATACATGAGAGCAAGCCTATATCATTATCATTTCAGAAAACAAATTCCTATCAATTTTTTGATTAAAGGGGACACTCCATTCTTGACTTTTATCGACGGTAATAATACGGGTTAACATATGCTTTGGCTCCAAACCCCGTTGTTTTATATTGAGCTTGAATCCCGTCAGGCTTTATGGTGAGTAGACAGTTCCAGAAATTCCATGATTTTTATCGGTCGGTTACTCATTGTATTT
The DNA here is from genome assembly GCA_963677545.2 of Desulfobacterales bacterium. Taxonomy (GTDB): domain Bacteria; phylum Desulfobacterota; class Desulfobacteria; order Desulfobacterales; family JAFDDL01; genus JBECKW01. The sequence goes on from CAXXKH010000005.1 coordinate 191,086, forward strand.
TAGATAATCAAAAATCCGGGATAATAATCGAATGTATCGTCACCATATCCGAAAAACACTGCTGTTCATTGTTGCCATTGTTATAAGCGGGTGCAGCAGTGTTTCCATTTATGAAGCCGCTTCCAGAGGGAATCTCGGGGAGGTGATAAAGGCGGCGGGGCGAGGCTCCTCAGCGGTCAACCGCAGGTTCCCGAGCGGCTCGACGCCGCTTCTCGCGGCAACCAACGGGGGGCATTTCGAAGTGGTCAAGTACCTGGTTTCAAAGGGTGCCGATATCAATGCATTCGATACCGTCTACCATTTTACCCCGCTGCATGCAGCGGTCTGGGCCAATAAACCGGATATCGTCAAATATCTCGTATCGAAAGGGGCTAGTATAAATCCCCGGACAACTTCAGACGAAACCCCTCTCCATCTGGCTGTCAATTCAGGCAAAGTGGATTTGGCAAAATATTTGATCGACTCCGGTGCGGACGTAAACGTCAAAAATGCGGATGGGGACACCCTGCTGGATGTTGCATATGAACGCGACAACGAGGCCATGGTTGCTGTTTTAAAAAAGGCGGGACTGGTCGATTATAAAGCGGAACGGATCAACCATAACGTGAATCCATTCAGCCAGGAAACGGACCCATTCAATCAAAAAGCGAATCGGGTCAATCAGAAAGCGGAACCGGTCAATCAGGAAGCAGAGCCGGTCTATCAGAAAGCGGATGGGACCGGTCAAAAAACAGAACCGGCCTACCAGAAAACGGAACAGGCGGTCAAACCGACGCTCCGTCCAAAAACCAAACCCCAGCCTCTGGTAACCAGCAAACCGAAAACGTTTCTCCCCGCCCGTACCGGTAAGGAGAGCGTCTCGGTTAAACCTGTTACTGCGTCGTCGAATGTCGATTTCGGCAGATACCATGCCCTCGTTATCGGTAACGGTAATTATGAATTTTTACCACGATTGGAAACCGCACGGAATGATGCGGAGACGATCGCCCGATTGCTGAAAGCGGATTACGGCTTCAACGTGAAACTTCTTACAGATGCAACACGGTCGGATATTCTGATGGCCATGGAAGAATACAGGCGAAATCTGGTACGGAATGACAACCTGCTGATCTACTATGCCGGCCACGGCTGGTTGGATGAGTTGGGTGATGAGGGATACTGGCTGCCGGTCGACGCGTCCAGCGACAATCCCGTAAACTGGCTCTCCAACGCCTCCATCACGACTTCCATCAAGGCCCTGCCCGCAAAACATGTGCTGATCGTATCCGACAGCTGCTATGCCGGCAAATTGGCCCGAGGGGTACACATCGTTCGGAGAACACGGGATTACTATTCAAAGATTGTGGAAAAGAGGGCCCGGTCCGTATTGGCTTCCGGCGGCCTTGAACCGGTGGTTGATCAGGGTGGGGCTGGTAATCATTCAGTTTTCGCTTCCGTATTTATTTCCGCCCTCGGTGAAAATAAGGGGATTATGGATGGTACTCAGCTGTTTACAAAAATCAGGGGCCCGGTCATGCTCAATTCCGATCAGACCCCTCAGTATTCCGATATCCGTAAGGCCGGTCATGAAGGCGGCGATTTTATTTTCGTTCGACGCAGGAAATGAAGGCGTGTTGAAACTGGTTCCCTGAAATGAAAATAAAATATAACTCACCTGTCATTCTGACCTATGCCATCATTTCAATTACGGTTTTAATCCTTTCCTTTTCAAATCATGTTGTGAGATTATTCACTTCTCCGGCGGCCCTTTCCTTTTTTGAACCTTTGTTCTATTTCAGGCTGGTTTCCTATGTCGTTGGACATACCGGATGGGGTCATCTGATGGGGAACCTGACGATTATCCTTCTTGTCGGGCCCTTGCTTGAAGAAAAATACGGCGCTGCTAAGCTTCTTGAAATGTTTTTTATCACCGCCGTGACAACCGCCATATTGAATGCCGCTATATTTTCCAACTCCCTGATTGGCGGCAGTGGTCTGGCGTTCCTGCTGATTCTGCTGGGCTCTTTTTCCAACATCAAATCAAAAGAGATACCGTTGACCTTTGTGATTATTGCGGTTCTTTTTATTGGAAATGAAGTGGTGGCAACCTTGAATGTTGATAGAATTTCACAATTCAGCCACCTTGCGGGCGGTTTAATTGGCGCTTGTTACGGTTTTTTACGCACCGGCAGGTATTAAAATTATTTGAGCAATACCATTTCCTGCTTTGAATTGCAGACAGCTATCTGTTCAGGTTTTGAAGGATAATTCCTGCAGGTTTCCGACCTCGATTCGTATACACTGCAGGAATAGCTGCCATTATTCTCGTTCAGAAAAAAACAATCCCGTTATCTTTAAAGTTCAAAAAATATTCTTCACCGTCTTCATCTTTTTGGTTCGAAAAAACATCAAGAGGCAACCCCGTCAGTTTTTCAAGCGCATGAATTTCACTCCGGGATAATCTTACATACGGGTAGTCTTTACAGCATCCAGCACATTTCTGACATATCTCATTGGTTATATTATTTTTCATAATTCGATAATCGTATCACCATAAGCCACAACAAGCCATCCCCAAAAAATCTTTTTTGAGATGGCTTGTTGTATGCTATGTAAAAGGATGTATTTTCATAAGAAACAAGGAAGTATGTCATGAAAGCATTCGCTGGTATATATGTCTGCGTTATTGTGCTGCTGGGGAGTGTTGGAAATGTGCCGGCGGCGGGAACCATTACCAATACACTGGGAATGGTTTTCGTATATGTGGAGCCGGGATCGTTTATCATGGGAAGTCCGCCGCATGAGATGGGGAGGGAAAAGGATGAAGTGCGGCATTGGGTTCACCTCAGCCGTGGATTTTATATCTCGGCTACGGAGGTGACACAGGGCCAGTGGAAACAACTGATGGGAAACAATCCCTCCGCATATCCCGACCTGGGGGATCAGGGGCCCGTGGACCAGGTGTCCTGGTATGATAGCCGGGAATTTATAGACCGGTTGAACCGGAGGGAAAAGACCACTGCCTACCGGCTGCCTACCGAAGCCGAATGGGAATATACCTGCCGGGCCGGTTCGGAAACGGCCTTTACCACCGGGAAGATCACAGAGGTGAACTGCAATCTTATCGAACACCTCGATCGAGTGGCATGGTATTGCGGCAACTCGGGATTCAGGCCTCACACGGTGGGTGTTAAGAAACCGAATGCCTGGGGGGTCTACGACATGCACGGCAATGTCCACGAGTGGTGCGAGGATCACAGCGACTGGCTGAACATCTGGACACGCCGGATCAATGTCATTACCGATACCTACCGAAACAACATCAAGGACCCCCTGTCGAAGACTGGCGAGCGAAGGGTGTTCCGGGGCGGAAGTTGGAACCAGAGTTCCCAATATAACCGGTCGGCGGACCGCGGCTGCTTTCTGCCCTCCCTGAGGCGGGCCGATATCGGATTCCGGATTGTGAAAAATCCTGATTAGAACAGAAACGTTTTGAAATTGGCTGAGAGAAATGAATAAAACCGACCATAAGGGAAACGGAGATTCCTCTTACAGAAATATGGCAATTACCTATCTGTTGAAAAATTTCGGTATAATCGAAGGCGATATCCGGGAGATCATGGACCTTTATCTTCAGCAGTGCAGTGCCGTTATCAATTGCAGGGACCTGGCCATGATGGGCGCGACACTCGCCAATGACGGCGTTAATCCGGTTTCGGGCGAGATCGCACTCAAGGCGGAATATGTGAGCGACCTTCTCACGGTGATGTATACATGCGGAATGTATGACTTCGCCGGGGAGTGGGCATACAATATCGGCCTGCCCGCAAAAAGCGGCGTGAGCGGTTGCATTCTGGGAGTCGTTCCCGGCCAGATGGGAATTGCCGTTTTTTCTCCTCCTCTCGATAACAGGGGAAACAGTATACGCGGAATCAAGGTTTTTGAAGCGCTGTCAAAGGAACTTGAACTGCATATCTTTCACCCGTCTGTTAAAGAGTGATTTTTATTTCAGCTATACTGCCTGCTTTAAAGGCACACACCCGCTTTGATCTTCATTCACCGGCAGTTGTCGATAACCGGCCAGGAAACCGCCGATTTTGGCGACTGCCTTGTTGATTACCTGAACCTCGGGCAAATAGACGAGGCGGAAATGATCGGGCAAATGCCAGTTGAAGCCGCTGCCCTGCACCAGCAGAATGTGCTGATCGAGGAGCAGGTCCAGGATCAGCTGCCGGTCGTCTCTGATGGCGAATTTTTTCATGTCCAGCCGGGGGAACAGGTAGATCGCCCCCCGGGGTTTTATACAGGTGACGCCGGGTATCCGCGTGATCGACTCATAGGCCGCTTTGCGCTGTTCGTAGAGCCGGCCGCCCGGCCGGGTCAGGTCGTAAATCCCCTGGGGGCCGTTCAGGGCCGGCGCAACGGCGAACTGGGTGGGGACGTTGGCGCACAGCCGCATGGATGCCAGCATGGTGATCCCCTCGATATAATCCGCGGCTGGCGCTTTGTTGCCGCTGAGAATCATCCAGCCAGTGCGGAATCCCGCGGCCAGGTACACCTTTGAAAGCCCGCAGAATGTTACGCACAGCACCCGGTCCGTGAGGGATGCCGGCGATATATGGGTCGCATCATCGTAGAGAATCTTGTCATAAATCTCATCTGAAAAGAGGATCAGATCGTGCTGTTCAGCCAGTGACACGATCTTTTCCAGGACCTCTCTGGGATAGACGGCGCCGGTGGGATTGTTGGGGTTGATGATAACGATGCCCTTGGTGCGCGGGGTGATCTTCTGTTCGATATCCTTGATATCGGGATACCACTCGCTTTGCTCGTCGCACAGATAATGGACCGCCCGTCCGCCGCCCAATTGAACCGCCGCTGTCCAGAGCGGATAGTCCGGCGCGGGAACGAGAATCTCGTCGCCGTCGTTCAGCAGGGCCTGAAGGGAGAGGGAGATCAATTCGCTGACACCGTTGCCGATGTACACATCTTCGGGGGAAACCCCTTCGATACCCAGCTGTCTGCTGTATTGCACAACGGCTTCCCGTGCTTCGGGCAGGCCCCTGGAATTGTCGCAATAACCCTGGGCATTGGGAAGGTTCATCGCCACACGGTCGACAACCGGGTCGGGCGCTCTGAAACCGAAGGCTGCCGGATTCCCGGTGTGCAGTTTAAGGATGGGATTACCGGCTGCCTCCAGCCTCTGGGCCGTGGTCAGGACCGGTCCTCGAATATCGTAAAGAACATTGTTCAGTTTTTTTGATTTGCTGTATCGTTTCATGGTCACCCGCTTTACCGATTCAAAAGGATTAAATCAACCCCAATGTTTGCAACATTGGGATCAAAGTGAAAAAGCTTCCATGACATTTACCTATCCGGCTTAAATGAATTGAATATGAAGCGTCGATGAAAAAAATGTGAAAAGAGAAAACCTGGGTTCGGCCAAACTGAACATTTTAAAAAGGCAGGATTGACCCGAAGAAGTTGCTGTAGTATCTCACTGAGACCCGATTTATCACAACACCGGAGTGATTTATGCCTCGTATAAGCAATAATTTTCAGACGAAAAATGTCTTGTGGACCAAAGACTTTATCTTTTTGCTGGCCTGCAGTCTGTTGTTCACAACCGGTGTCGGCGTTTTAATCCTTTTCCCTTTGCTGATTCAGGATATCGGGGGCGGCCAATCGGATATCGGTTTCCTCATGGGGGTTATGAGCCTTTCCGCCGTCATTTCCCGGCCATGGATTTCAGGTATTGTGGACCGTGTGGGCCGCAAAAACAGCATGATCATGAGTTGCTCGATTGCCGCCGTGATCTGTATCGCGCATCTGTTTTTTGTCGATGCCATCGAAAATGTCTATCCCGTACTGATATTGCTGCGCCTGATTTTCGGTATCGCCGCTGCTTTGGGGTTTGTCTCTTTTTTAACCATGGCGGCCGATTTGGCTTCCGGACCTCGATTGAACGAAGGCTTGGGTTTCTTCGGTATAATGCCCATGCTGGGGATGGCGATCGGACCCGCCATCGGTGAGTTGTTTGTCGATCGTTGGGGCTTTGAAGCCATGTTCCTGACGGGCGCCTTTCTCTTCAGTGCCTGCTTTTTGTTTATCTTCCCCGTAAAAGAGAAGTTTTCTTCGGTTGCCGCCGGGGCCGTGCTGAAACGCTTTTTGCGCACCTTGGGTATCCCCGTGGTCTGGCGGATGGGATTCATATGCCTCTGTTTCGGAATCGCTTTTGCGGCCCATGGCAGTTTCGTTACACCCTTTGCCAAGGCAAGCGGCCTTTCCATATCGGGTTATTTCATCTCCTATTCAGGGGCGGCGGTGCTGATACGCCTGTTTGGCAGCCGGTTGGCCGGCCGGTTCGGCGAGAAGAGAATCATATTGGCGGCTCTTTTGATTGCAGGGGCCGGTTTCGCGGGCCTGACGAAGGTAGATTCCACACTGAGTTTAATGGTCATCGGATTTACGGCCGGCATGGGGCATGGCCTTTTATTCCCGAGCCTCATTGCGTTGACCATTCGCCCCGTGGCAGCCGATGAGCGGGGCAAAGTTACCGGCATTCTGACGGGCGGATTCGATGGCGGCATGTTTATCGGTTCCATGATTATGGGGCAGATCGGTGAATATCTCGGTTTTTCGATGATTTTTGCCACCGCGGCGCTTGTTATTTTCATCGGATTCGTCGCGTTCCTGAAAATAATACGGGGGGCATTGAGGGATATACATTAAAATATAAGCCGCCAATAAAACGAGCGAACATTGAACCTTACCAAATTTCCGGTACATACGCTGCTGCTTGACATAGAGACCACGCGAACCGGCAAAATCAGACATGTCGGGGCAGTTTACGACGGCCGGGTTTTCGAGAAAAAGAGCGGGGCCGGGACGAAAGCGGTCCTGGAAGAACTGGATCGTTTCGCCCAACCTGCCGCTTATATCCTGGGACATAACTTGCTGGGGCATGACTTCCCCATGCTTAAGACTTCCGCCCCATGGCTCGACTTGCTCAAGAAACCGGTTATCGATACGCTCTACCTGTCTCCGATCGCTTTCCCCGAAAATCCATATCACCGTCTGGTCAAAGACTACAAACTGGTCCGGTCGGCCATCAACAGTCCCGTTAGGGATGCTAAACTGGCAGCCTCCGTATTTACCGATCAATGGCGGAGTTTCCAGGTCCTGGCGGAACAAAGAGCCGCCTTGATTGCATTTTATGAATTTTGTTTTCGGGACAGTATGTTCAATGGATTTTCCGGGAAGGGCCTTTCGGATGTGTTCGCTCTTTTGATGCCCGAAACCTTTTCTTCCGCGGATAAAGCGCTCGACTGTTTCCTTTCGGAAACATCCGGCCGGCTTTGTGATCCTGCCGCCAGGCGGATGATGCCTGAAGTGCTGACGAATCCCGTCAGGCGCCCATTGGCCGCATATTGCATGGCCTGGCTCCAGGTAGCCGGCGGCAATTCCGTGCTGCCGCCCTGGGTCCGCCACCGGTTCCCGGAAATTACGGCCATTATCAGAGCGCTTCGGGAAGATCCATGCGATAACAAGGAGTGCAGTTTCTGTGTCGAAAATCATAACCCCGAGCGTCAGTTAGAGCGATTTTTCGGCTATCCCGCGTTCCGTGAAGCGCCCCAGACCCCCGAAGGTGAAAGTCTGCAAAGATCGATTGTACTCGGTTGTCTGGGGGGAAATCCGACCCTGGGTATTTTGCCGACCGGCGGCGGGAAATCGCTCTGTTACCAGCTGCCCGCGCTAGTCCGGTATTGGCGAAGCGGGGCGTTGACCGTCGTGATCTCTCCCCTGCAGGCCCTGATGAAGGATCAGGTCGATAATCTGGTTAAAAAAACCGGAACTCTTTTTGCCGAAGCGGTATCCGGACTCCAGAGCGCACCGGAGCGCGGGGAGATTTTCGAACGGATCCGGTTGGGAGACACCGCCATTTTGTATATCGCCCCCGAACAGCTTCGCGGTGTCGGCGTGCGAAATGTCCTGAGACAAAGGGAGATCGGCTGCTGGGTATTTGACGAGGCCCATTGCCTGTCGAAATGGGGGCATGACTTCAGGCCGGACTACCTTTACGCCGCTCGTTTCATTCGAGAGTTTGCGGAAGAGCAGAATCAACCGTTTCCCCCGGTCGAATGTTTTACGGCCACGGCAAAAGCAAGTGTTATCGAGGAAATTGTCACCCATTTTCGGGAAGAGCTGGGCCAGGAACTGGATCTTTATTCGGGCGGTGTGGAGCGGGACAATCTGCTTTTTGAAGTCGTTCCGGTTTCGGAAGCGGAAAAATTTGAGCGAACCGGCGAGCTGATCCAGGCGCATCTCGATACGGCCGATGAATCCGGAGGTGTTATCGTCTATGCCGCTACCCGGGGCAAGACAGAGGAGATAAGGGATTATTTGAGCCATCAGGGGATTATTGCCGAGGCATTTCACGGGGGACTCGATGCAGAGGAGAAACGCAGGATCATCGAGTCCTTTGTCGATGGCCACATCCCCGTTATCTGCGCAACCAATGCTTTCGGCATGGGTATCGACAAAGAAAATATACGACTTGTATTGCACTATAACATTCCCGGTTCTCTCGAAAACTATATCCAGGAGGCAGGGCGTGCCGGGCGTGACCTGAAACCGGCGCGTTGCGTTCTTTTATACGACCCCCGGGATATCATGCTGCAGTTCTCCATGGGTGCGGGCTCGGAAGTAAAACAGAAAGAGATTTCTAGAATTCTAAGGGCGTTGCGACGAAAGAAAAGAGATGCCAACGGTGACATTGTGATCACGAGCGATGAACTGCTTCGGGATGAAGAGTGGGCCGAGATGCAGGCCCTGAAACCCGAGTTCAGGGACAGCAAGATCAGGGCCGCCGTCGCCTGGCTGGAGAGGGCTGGATTCCTGGAGCGGAACCGGAATCTGACGGAGATCTTTCAGGGCAGGCCGCTCGCGGGCTCGCTTGAAGAGGCCGGCGCTATCATGGATCGGCTTCACTTGAGTGCGCATACCAGGGATCTCTGGCTGAGCATTTTTCAAAAACTCATCAATATCGGGCAGGGATTTGGGATAAGGGCCGACGAGCTTGCCGAAGGGCTTTTTCCCGTAAAAGAGCATCTGCTGGAAATGGAACGGAAATCCGGAATGACGGCGGCCCAGATCGTGATTACGGCGCTGCATGACATGGCGGAGGCCGGTCTGATCGACCAGGGGCCCATGCTGTCCGTGACGTTTCGGCCCAGGGGGAAAAACAATGTGGCCAGAATTTTCGAATCGGTCTGCAATCTGGAAAACAAGCTTATCGGCCTGATGGAGACCGAGGATCCCGATGCCGATGGGGGGCATTGGGTGGAACTGGACATTCGCCGCCTGAATCAAAAACTCACCAACGAGGGATTTGCCACCAGCCCGGACATTCTGCGCCGGTTGATTAAAGGCATATCCTATGACGGTAAAGGGTTTGCCGCATCGAAGGGAAGTTTTGAAATCGGCCATATCGACCGGAACCGTTACCAGGTCCGGTTGAAGCGAAGCTGGCAAAATATACGAAAAACCATCTCTTTGAGGCAGAATGTCGCCCATTTGATGGTTCAATTTTTCATCGGTCTGGCCAACAAGGAGGCTGCTGCCGCCAGGGTCGAAACCGCGGGAGACGTGCAGATCTCTTTTACCAGCGACCAGCTTTCCGCGGCAGTCAAATCCGACATGATATTGAGTGTCGAAGTGAAAAAAGTGCTGCCCGCGGTAGAGCGGGCACTTATGTTCCTCCATGAACAGCATGTGATTGCGTTGCAGAACGGTCTCGCGATTTTGAGGCAGGCCATGACCATTCGCCTGGCGCCGACGGGCCGGGGCCGTTTTTACAACAAAGGTGACTATAAACCTCTGGAGGTGCACTACCGTGAAAAACGATTCCAGATCCATGTGATGATGCGCTATGCAACGCTGGCCCTCGAGAAAATTGCCCGGGCACTCACGCTCGTTCTGGATTACTTTGCATTGGGACGCGCCAGATTCATAAACAAATATTTCGAGGATGACGAAGAGATCCTGGAAAAAGCCACTACCGCGGAATCCTACCGGCAGATCGTCGAGAACCTGCGCAACCCGGTTCAGATATCCGCGGTGGGCCGCCCCGTGGAAGACAGCATGTTGATACTGGCCGGTCCCGGGTCGGGCAAAACCACCGTCATCGTTCACCGCTGTGCCTACCTTCTGGAGGTTGAAAGGGTGTCCGCCCGGCAGATCCTGGTTCTCTGTTTCAACCACAGTTCCGCGACGGTTCTCCGCAAACGTCTCCGGGCCCTTGTGGGAAAAGCGGCAAACGGGGTTGTCGTGGCCACCTATCACGGTGTTGCCATGCGACTTGCCGGTATTTCGATCCGGGATATGATTGAAACGAAAAAGAGAGACCGGATAGATTTCGATCGCATCATCAAAGACTCGGTTAAATTGCTGAAGGGCGAAAAGGAGATCCCCGGAATTGAGCCGGATGAACACCGGGACAGGCTCCTTTCCGGGTACAGCCACATACTGGTGGATGAATACCAGGACATCGACGAGGATCAGTACGAACTGGTATCGGCAATTGCCGGGCGGACGCTTTCAGAGGAAGATGCCCGTCTTTCCATTATGGCGGTGGGGGACGACGATCAAAATATATACACCTTTCGGGGAGCCAATATCCGTTTTATCCGGCAATTCCAGGAAGACTACACGAAAAGGGTCGTGCATCTGATTGAAAACTACCGCTCCGGCAAACACATTATTTCCGCATCGAACGCACTGATTCGACACAACCGCGACAGGATGAAGGGGAATTACCCGATTTCTATCAACCATGACAGGCAGACGAACCTTCCCGGCGGCAGGTGGGAACATCTGGATCCCGTGGGCAAAGGACGCGTCCAGGTCATTTCGGTTGACGATATGTTCCACCAGGCCGAGTATGTCAGGAGCGAGATCGACCGGTTGAAGCGGCTCGACCCGAACGTCGACTGGCCGGATATTGCCATTCTGTCCAGAACCAGGGCTTCTTTAACAGCCGTAAGAGCGGTACTGGAGGACGCGGGATATCCACTCAGGATTACCCTGGATGAAAAACTTCCCCTGTATCGGGTGCGTGAGATTCGCGGAACACTGGACTGGCTGGAGGAAAGAGGAAAAGAAAATTCCCGGGCAAGTGATCTGATTAAAGGGGTCGATGAACTCCATGATGGAAGCGGACTGAACGCATGGTGGGGCCTTATAGACCAGTTTTTTGAAGATTACAGAGAAGAAACCCTGGACAGTATACTTCCCGTAAGCCGGGCTGTTGATTGCCTGTACGAATATGTGGCTGAGCAGCGTCAGGAAAAAGTAATCGGGAATGGAATTTTTATGAGTACCATTCACTCGGCCAAAGGCATGGAATTTCCCCATGTTATTATTCTCGATGGCGATTGGGGTACACCTGCCGATAGATCTCAATGGGAAGAAGAACGGCGTGTCCTGTATGTCGGCATGACGCGGGCTGAGGAGACATTACGGATTGTCAAGAACTTGAAGAAGCCCAACCCGTTTCTAACCGAAATACGAGGTGATTTTACTCTGCCCCTGAGATGTCGGGAATCACTTGACGTTTCGGACCGCTATCGAAGAAAATATGAAATCCTCGGCTTGAACGAGATCTTTCTGGATTATGCGGGCAGATTTAAAAAATCGGATCCCGTTCATCATCACCTGGCGAAGCTGCAAACCGGACACTCCGTCTTTATTCGCAACCCGGATGAAAAGACAGGGATCTATAATGCGGAAGGCATCTGCCTGGCCCGGCTTTCAAACGAGGGGGCAAATAAATGGAAAGCACGCCTGGATCAGATCCGGGAGGTGCGTGTCGTGGCCATGTTGAAACGGGACCGGGATGACCCTGATGAAGCGTTTCAACAATGGGTCAAGTCGGACGAGTGGGAGCTGCCTGTTGTCGAGGTGGTTTACAATTCCATGTGAAATTGGCTCATCTGATTTCAGATTTTCTCGAGCCTTACGAAAGTATCGTAATAATCGAGACCGTTTCCGGCATCCGTGACGCGGCTTTCAACCACATGATTCGGTCCGTTGCGCAGGAGCGGACGGTTCTTATAGGCCAATATCACCGGCCCTTTCAGATGAGAGGTCACCCGGCAGGGGGCATCGAAAAACCCGATATCGTTCTTCACCCGCAGGACCTGCCCGTCTGTCAGCTCTTCCGAGGCCGCCACTTCTTTCGAAATGTAAATGCAGGCGTCCCTGTTCAGCAGTTCGGGAGGGATCTGGGAGTTCAGAAAGAGGGGATGCGAAACGGTAAGAAGCCGGTAGAAACGCATTCGCATGGGCAGTTGTTTCAGTGTCCCGGACATCCGCGACGATAAGAGGGAGCATCGCCAGCGCCTTCATCCATACGGCGGATTCCGGATAGGTGACGCATGGGTTTGCGCCGACCACAATGACAAGGTCGAAAAAATCCTCGCGAAGCTTTCGGGGCAGATCGGCGATCGAGAGATGACTGGCCGGCCGTCACGACAAACGAGGACGGTGACAACGAAGACTCGACCTCGAAGAAGCCGCGCAGCTTGGCGCAGATGAAGGGCCGGGAAGCGTATGGTCTCCTTTCGAGGAGAAAGACCGACTGACCATCTGGAGACAGTGTCAAGTCGAAGGAACAGGGTGTTTTGAAGTTGGCTGATGTGATTTATATAAATTTTTTCAGTCCGTATGGCAAGTGCTTGTGGATCGGTGCCGTAGCGCAGTTGGGGGACTCCTGTAATATCAGAATTCAAAATTGGATGTTCGATGTTCGACGTTCATTCTCTTTAAACAGCCATAGAGCCTTATAAAAATCCAAATGCGGTTACCCTGGTAACAAGAGGTTATTCTCCTTGACAATTCATCGTAATTCTGATACGCGACTTTTATTAAAAGGCAAATACCTGTTGTTCGACAATCTGATCTCATTTCTGTTCTTCTCTTATTTTCTGAAACGAACCCGAATGGCAATGTACAAGAGTGATTCAAGTTTCTGGTCTGCAACTGGTTTCTTTCCGGTAATATCCTGAATAACATGGCCAAGGTGGATTTTAATTTCGATGTATATCGACCGGCTCATTTCGTTTGTTTGGTTTGAGTGTGTTTTTTATGTTTTAAAGTCTGTGTTTCCGAGTCCCTGTTGTAATTCTTTAAAAAAGAGCTCTCTCTTTTCCCGCGGCTGACACCAAACGTTGCTGTGCCGGGTCATAAAAGCGGGCACCCGATGCAAAACAAATTTCCTTTTCCCGGATTGTCGTACCAACGGTGGCGCGTTGGGCTGTTTGGTATCGACTCCCCGGGTTTCCACCTTTACAAATGGGTTTCCCTTTACGTATCTCGATAGGAGGTGCTTATGCGATGGATTTTTGTATTTATTCTGACGATCGTATTCGTCGGTTTTTCAGCAGGAGGTGTCTTTGCAGAGCGAGGTTTTGACTACCTGGCATATCTTTCCTCCAACTCGGATTTGCCCCGGAACTGGGAGAAAACCGAATGTATCAAACATTATCTTCACTTCGGTTTTATTGAAAAGCGGGCCGTCAGTTTCAACCCGGATGAATATCTCAACGCGAACCCCGACCTTCCCTCGAACTGGACGCTCGATGACACTTTGAATCATTATAACGCATTCGGAAAATTCGAAAAACGCCTTTTGGCTTTCGATGCGCAGGAGTACCTGTCGCTCTACTCCGACTTGCCACAAAACTGGAGCTATGATCAGGCATACGCTCACTACATCAATTACGGCAAAAAAGAGGGGCGCATTGCTTCATTCGATGAAACGGCTTACCTGGAGATGTATTCGGATCTTCCAGTTGAGTGGGGACAGACGGAGGCGTTTACCCACTACCTATTTTTTGGACAATTTGAGGGGCGGGCATACGATCCATATGATGAAGATGCCTTTTTGAGAGGTTATATCGATTCTGAATTAGAGGACAGTCAAAGGCCCAACCTCGTGACCACTTACGTGCCCGATGGTTGGTCGGAGCCAGTCGTTGTTTCAACGGTCACGGATACTTCCGTAAACGCTGACGCAATTCATGACACGGACCCACTCTACGTCGACTGGGCGGTTCTGAACGATAGCGATATGACAATCGATGAAACTTTCTGGATTAGTCTGTATGTGGATGGACAAATAGTCAAGTGGTGGTTCACAACAGATCTGCATGCACACAATTATACCTGGGTTAAGGATTATTCCTTAGGGACGTTATCAACTGGAGTACACACTATTGAGCTTGTGGCCGACAGTGATAGTGATATCGAAGAGAGTGATGAGGCGGATAACACATACACGAAAATTTTAAATGTTTCGTTAGCTGAAACTCCTCCTGGCGCACCGACCATTGGTAATGCCACAGCAGGCGACGGACAGGCGAGAGTCAGTTTTACTGCTCCCGCCTCAGACGGCGGCAGTCCCATCACCGGTTACGTCGTAACTTCTGATCCCGGGGGAATTACCGCTTCCGGGAGTGAAAGCCCGATCACCGTTACGGGATTGACCAACGGCACATCCTATACATTTACGGTTCAGGCAGAAAATGCAGCGGGTATCGGCCTCTCTTCGGAACCTTCCAACAGCGTCACACCGACGGCGAACACAGGGGCTTTTCTGCGGGTGACGAACACTACAGGGTATATAGCGCTCATCAAACTGGATGGCTTTTTTATCGGAAATGTTTTCCCATCGGCAACCGTTACGTTTGACATTTCACCCGGAGAACATGTTTTCTATGCAGCTGCTTACACATACCGGCCCTATGAGATAACGCTGCCCTATATTAGTGCAGGGGAGACACAAGAAATCGTGATAACACTTGTATCAGAATAGACTCTCTATTCACAACATTTGTAAAAAAAAGCCAACAGTCCTGTAAATACCGACCCGATGCCGCTGTTGACAGGACTGCACATCATTAAGCCGATCAAGGACGTCGTATTTCAGGACTTAAAACGAATTATTGTATTCTGCATAATGCATTCCGCATTGTGGCTGATACTGATGATGGTTTTGCTTTCCGGGGAGAAAAGATCCATAACTAAAAGATTTTACACTGAATTTTTAGGCAAAGGCGCCAAATGATTGTAGGCCGCCGTTGCCAGATGAATATAGTCAAGATGAATATAATCACTTGACACCGCGGATGCATTTCAATAGATTTACGATCTCACCTGTTCTTAACAAATGAATGCTATTGGTGTGACAACAACAGGCACGATGAAAAATGTTCAAGGAAGCTGAAGAGTTCCACGTTATATGTTATGTGGGTCAAGAAGGTGTGTGCGTCCTGCGGTGTCCAAAATGCGATGCAACAAGAAAAATCGGCACCACCTACAGGGAGTATTCCTTAAAAAGATTCAAAGCATCGTGTAAATGCGGCGCAAAGATCAGGGGTAAATTTGAATTTCGGAACTATTACCGGAAGAAGGTACATCTGTCCGGTTCCTACCAGAATAAAAAAAGCGGTGTTCAGGGGGATATTATTGTAGATAATATCTCCCTGAAGGGGGTCGGGTTCAGTTGTCTCCAGAAACACGGTATCAAGAAGGGGGACCAGCTTGATATTACCTATACCTCGGACAACCCCAAGAAATCCATGGTGACGCTCTGGGTCGAAGTTGTAAATACCTCACGGTCGCGGCATGGCGATTTTGGCATATCCGCCGTCAAAGTATAGCGACAGCCCGAAGATGCCGATGCCGACGGCGGTGCGTCTTTTTCAACCTTAAGGCCGGACATTCTTGACTCCGGCGCCCTCCTAAACCTATATTTAATAAATGAGCCATTTTCAAAACGTTTTCCCGTTATGCGTAAATCAGGTGTAAAGCGAATCGGCCAACGAAAAGACCGGACAATATGGAACGTTTTGAAATTGGCTGAAATGAATATTTCTTTCCCGGGAGGAAACCCATGAATGCAGCGAGTGGCAGTGAGGGAAGACTCAGTTTTGGTTTTGATTTGCGGCCCAGGTCCAATGGCGCGGAACGAGGTCGTCGTTCGGGAGACAATCCCTTTCGAATTTTACTGCTCGCGGATCTCAGCGGCAGGGCGCAGCGAAATATCGAGGATGCCGCCGATCTGGGGTCACGTCCCTGCTTCCGGGTCGATGTGGACGATTACGATTCCGTCCTGACAAAATACGCTCCCCGTATCGACTGGCCGATTGGCCGGCTCAATTTCAAGGAAATAGATGATTTTCACCCCGATCAACTTTATCAGAAGCTGGACGTCTTCAGATATCTTCGTGACACCCGGGCGAAACTCAAAGATCCGGGCACGTTTGCCGAGACGGCTCAGCAGCTCCGGGCCGAAAAAAGAATTGGAGCGCTGCCGACGGAAAGCACAGCGGACAAAGATTCAGAAGCGGATGTCTTCAGCCGGCTGCTCGGCAGGCCATCAACCCCGGGCGAGTCATCACCGCCGGGCGATGCAGTGTCCGCGATGATTCGGCAGATCGTTGCGCCGTATATCGTGCCGGAGGTCGATCCGCAGCTCGATCAATACATTGCCTCCGTCGATTCCGCAATTGGCGATCAAATGCGCGCGATTCTCCACCACCCGGATTTCCAATCACTGGAAGCGACCTGGTGCGGGATCCGGGACATGGTGACAAGCCTGGAACTCGATGAGGAATTGGAATTGGCCGTACTCGATGCGAGCAAACAGGAACTGCTGGACGATCTTCGCACTCATATGACGGATCTTGCCGGCAGCGGGCTTTACCGGCAATGGGTGGACAAAGCGATCGGGGGGCCCGACAGTCATCCCTGGTCTCTCATTGTGGGCTGCTATGATTTTGAATACAACAAGGAAGATATCGGTCTTCTGGCCGGATTGGGTCTTTTGGCTTCTCATGCCCATGCCCCGTTTGTTGCGGATGCCCATCCCTCCCTGGTCGGCTGCAAATCCTTCGCCCGGTTCTCGAACCCGACCGAATGGGTATCGGACCTTTCTCTATTCAATGAATTGCGGAAGAGTGCTGTTTCCCGGTGGATCGGTCTCGCTCTGCCACGCGTCCTCATGAGAATGCCCTATGGCGAATCAAGCGAGGAAATCGATGCCTTTGCGTTCGAAGAACACGGAGAGATGCCTGATCACGCGCATTTTCTGTGGGGAAGCGCGGCGATGGCATGCGCGAAGCTTGTTGGCACGGCATTCAAAGAGGGGGGCGGGGCTTTTACACTGGAAAACCATCTCGATTTGCTTGATTTGCCGGCCTATACTGTTTCCAACGAAGGTGAGAAAGAGTTGATACCCTGTGCTGAAATTTTTATGAGCGACCGGGCCGGCGATGAAATCTCCCGACGGGGATTGATCCCCCTTATGAGCTATCGCCACCGTAACGCTGTGCGGGTCAGAAACATTCAATCCATTTCCGATCCGCCAACTTCCCTGTTTTAAGGATACTGCGCTAAAAAGGTCAAGGTTCCACAACAGACGGGACCTGCGACATATTCGGAGATAACGGCTTCAGATACCAGGTTTTTTGAGCATTGAACTGTCTTTTTCCCCCCTCACAGAGGACAGACCCGATTTACTGCACTCAGCCCGAAAAATGCTTGCAAATTTTATTGTATAGGTTAAAATTGAGTCGCAAATTTAATCCGAATGGTTAAACTCGACAGAATTCTCGGCTTGGAGCAAACGATGCAGGAATTCATCGAAAGATTTTTTATTGCCCCTAATGACAGCTTTTTTATTTTCGGCCCCAGGGGTACGGGAAAGTCCACCTGGCTTAAAAAGGCGTTTCCGGATGCCTATCTTATCGATTTGCTGGACGGCAGGACATACAGAGATCTTATTGCCCAGCCGGAGCGAATCAAACAAATTGTCGATGCGAATCCGGAGACAAGACGGTTTATAATAGACGAAGTGCAGAAGGCTCCGGTTCTCCTGGACAGCATTCACAGTTTGATCGAGGAATATAAAACGCATCAATTCATTCTGACCGGCTCCAGTGCCAGGAAACTCCGTCGCGGCGGTGTCAATCTTCTGGGAGGGCGTGCCCTGCTCACCTGTTTTCATCCATTTACAGCCGCTGAGTTGGGCACGGATTTTTCACTCGAAACCGCGCTCCGAGTTGGTCTGATTCCGCTTATTGTATCGTCAAAAAAACCGGACAAGTCACTATCCGCCTATGTTACCTTGTATCTGAAAGAAGAGGTCAAGGAAGAGGGGCTGGTGCGGGAAATCGGTGCATTCGCCCGATTTCTGGAAACCATCAGTTTTTCTCACGGCAGTATTTTAAACCTGAGCAATATCGCCCGGGAATGCAGTGTAACCAGAAAAGTAGTGGAAAATTACCTGTCGATTCTGGAGGATCTGTTGTTGGGATACAAACTGCCCGTGTTCACTAAACGTGCTAA
The DNA here is from genome assembly GCA_963677545.2 of Desulfobacterales bacterium. GTDB lineage: Bacteria > Desulfobacterota > Desulfobacteria > Desulfobacterales > JAFDDL01 > JBECKW01. The sequence continues at coordinate 209,476 of CAXXKH010000005.1, forward strand.
ACGTGCAATGACAGCGCAGCCGAAATTCTACCTGTTCGATGCCGGCGTTTATTATCACCTGCGGCCCAAAGGTCGTCTGGACAGTCCCGATGAAGTCGGTGGTATGGCTCTGGAAGGTTTGGTCCTACAGCATTTCAAGGCCTGGTGCGATTACTCGGACGATCGGGTGGAATGTTTTTTCTGGCGCACCAGGGGGGGATCGGAAGTCGATTTCGTACTGTACGGTGAACATCATTTTCACGCGGTGGAAGTAAAAAATGCAAAACAAATTCATCCGAGGAGTCTCACATCCCTAAAGGCTTTTTTGAACGACTATCCGGAAGCCGATGTGATGTTGTTGTATCGCGGTGAAGAGAAATTAAAAATTGATGGCATACCATGCTGGCCGGTAGCAGATTTTTTACGCCGACTCGAGCCGAACGAATGGCCGGTGAAAAAGGAGTGAATTCTGAACGCTGAAAGACGAGCGAAAACGCCTAAGGAAACCGCATGCTGAAAACAATACAGGAAAAACTGGGTCCGGGATTGCTTTATGCCGCCGCGGCAGTGGGGGTATCTCATCTGGTCTCATCGACAACCCTGGAAGACATCACCAAGGTGCTGGTGATTGTTTTCAGTATCGGCACCGTCTTTGCCGCTGTCATAGCCGTGGCGGGTATCGATACCGGTGGCGCCGGATTGTCCGCGGACCTGACGCTGGACACACCGACCATCCTGTTCCTGGTTGCGCTGGCCGGCTGGCTGCCGACCGGTACGGCTGGATCCGTGGGCCTGTCCCTGTGGGTGAAGGCCAAGAGCATTCGCCTCGGACGCCCGGTGAGCATCAGGGAAGCCGCGTTTGATTTTCACGTGGGTTACGGGACGGCTATTTTTACGGCACTCTGCTTCGTTACCCTGGGCACCCTGGTGATGTATATTAACGGGGTGGCGCCGGCGGCCGGCGGGGCGGGTTTTTCCGACCAGTTGATCAGCCTGTTCACATCCACCATCGGCAATTGGATCTATCCCGTTATCGCCATGGCAGCCATTACCGTCATGTATTCCACCCTCCTGACGCTGGTGGATCTGCTGCCCCGTTCTTCAGCAGCGGCCCTGGTACGAATTGTTCCCGAAAGACTCGAGGGCAGGTTCTCCGCGATTTATCTATCTCACTTACCTTTCATGAAAAGCTATAAATGAGCTTCCAGGAACAAATAAACGCGACTATTGCACTTCTTGGAAATGCAGAGGCATTGTTGGTTGCCGCCGGTGCTGGAATGGGAGTCGACAGTGGCCTGCCCGACTTCAGGGGGGATCGGGGTTTTTGGAATGCGTATCCGCTGTATGGAAAAGACGGCATCCGCATGCAGGAGATCGCCCGCCCGGTCAGCTTCACCGATGACCTGCAATTCGGCTGGGGGTTCTACGGCCACCGGTTCAATCTCTATCGATCGACGACCCCCCACAACGGCTTTCAACTCTTGTTGAAATGGATCAGTGAATTCGGCTGGGACTATTTTGTCGCGACTTCCAACGTCGATGGCCATTTCGAGAAGGCCGGTTTCCCACCCGAACGTGTTTATGAGATTCACGGATCGATCAATCACATTCAGTGTGTGACTCCGTGCCGTGAACATATTTGGGATCTCGATCAGGTCATTGAAATCGACGAACGCACCATGAGAGCCGTGAATGTTCCCGTATGCCCGAACTGCGGGGAGACGGCCCGACCGAGTATTCCGCTCTACGGTGATTGGCATTTTATCGGTACGCGACTGGAGGGGCAAAGAAGGAAATTCCTGGATTTTCTGGAGCGGAACCGGAACAGGGCCCTTGCAATCATTGAAATCGGAGCCGGCACCACGATGCCCGTCGTGCGGAACGTCACCGAGCGTCTTTATACGGACTTCAAGAACACAAGCGTCATCCGTATCAACCCCTTTGAACCCGAAATCGATCCGCCCCATATTTCATTGAAGTATCGCGGGCTGGAAGCACTGACGCTTATCGACGAAGGCCTTTTTTCTCTATCCGCCCCTTGACCACCGGGCATACCGGCCATAGCTTCTAAATACACCTTATTGGGGAAGCAGGGGGATGAGATGATAGCCAGCAGCAAACAAAATATACCGAACGCCGGATGGAATTTCGACAACAGCTATGCACGGTTGCCTGCAATGTTCCATGCTATACTTGATCCGGTACCGGTTCGCGACCCGAAACTCGTGATCTTCAATGAAGCGCTGGCGAAGTCTCTGGGATTGAATCCCGATGTCCTAAGGGGAGAAACGGGCGCTTTGGTTTTTTCGGGCAACAGGCTTCCGGAGGGGGCCGAACCCCTGGCCCAGGCTTATGCGGGGCACCAGTTCGGCTATTTTACCATGCTGGGCGATGGGCGGGCAATCCTGCTGGGCGAGCAGGTGACGCCGAAAGGTGAACGGTACGACATTCAGTACAAGGGATCCGGCAGAACCCCGTTCTCAAGGCGGGGGGATGGGCGGGCGGCGCTGGGGCCCATGCTTCGGGAGTATATCATCAGCGAGGCCTTGCACGCCCTGGGCATTCCGACGACCCGCAGCCTGGCGGTGGTGACCACCGGCGAACCGGTTTTCCGTGAAACCGCCCTGCAGGGGGCGATTCTCACCCGCACGGCGGCCAGTCACATCCGTGTGGGCACTTTCGAGTATGCGGCGGCAAAGGGCACTCCTGGTGATATCCGGGCACTTGCCGATTACACCATTCACCGCCACTTTCCCGATTTGACGGAAGAGGGGAATCCGTATCTCGCTTTGCTCAGGGCTGTCATGGATCGGCAGGCATCACTGATTGCCCGCTGGATGTTGATCGGCTTTATTCACGGCGTTATGAACACGGACAACATGACCCTCAGCGGTGAAGCGATCGATTACGGTCCCTGCGCGTTCATGGATGCTTACGACCCGGGTACCGTTTTCAGCTCCATCGATCACCATGGCCGGTACGCCTATGGCCGGCAGTCAAAGATCGCTCAATGGAATCTCGCCCGGTTTGCGGAGACCCTGTTGCCCCTGCTCCACGAGAACCCTCAGGAGGCCGTATCGATCGCAAACGGGGCAATCTCGGAATTTCCGGATATTTATCGTAACTACCGGCTGACGGGGATGCGGGCCAAACTGGGACTGTCGAACCGGGAAGCGGGCGACGGCGCCCTGGCGGAGGAACTGCTCGATTGCATGCAACGGCACAGTGTTGACTACACCAACACGTTCCGGGACCTGGCATCCGGTTCCTTGCCGGAGGCATCGGTATTCCAGAGCCAGGATTTCAGGCAGTGGTTCGAGCGCTGGCAGGCCAGGTTGAAACGTCAGTCCGATTCCCGGGAGTCATCCCGACGGCTTATGAACAGACACAATCCGGCAGTCATTCCCCGAAACCACCGGGTGGAAGAAGCCCTGGAAGCGGCCGTGGAGCGGGCCGATTTTACTGTGATGGAAAAACTGCTGGATGTTTTGTCCCAACCTTATCATAAGTTGCCGGAGCAGGCCGGTTATCAGCTGCCGGCGCCCCCATCGTCAGAACCTTACCGGACTTTTTGCGGGACTTGAGTTTGTAACGAAGGAGAACCTGAATGATTACCCTGGACCGGATTGAAAAGGCGGCTGCCCTTCTGGAGGGAAAAATCAGCAAAACGCCGCTGGTTTTTTCCCAGACCTTGAGCGAACTGATGAGGGCCCAGGTTTTTCTGAAGCTGGAGAACCTTCAAAGGACCGGGTCGTTCAAAATCCGGGGGGCTACCTGCAAAATTCTGAACAATCGCGACGGGATCGGCCCCAATGGCGTGGTTGCTGCGTCCGCGGGAAATCATGCCCAGGGGGTCGCCCTGGCGGCGAGTCAGGCGGGGGTCACTTCCACGATCGTCATGCCCGAATGGGCTTCCATCAGCAAACAGGAGGCCACTTCCCATTACGGCGGCAACGTGCTGCTCGAAGGCGACAGTCTCGAAGAGAGTCTTCGAGCGGCGGAAAAACTGTCGGAAGACGGGCGAATGTTCATCCACCCGTTTGATGATCCGGATATTGTTGCGGGACAGGGAACCATCGCCCTCGAAATACTGGCGCAGCAGCCCGAAGTCGATCTGGTGCTGGTGCCCGTGGGGGGCGGCGGGCTTATTTCCGGTATTGCGGCGGCGGCAAAAACCATTCGTCCGGAAATGAAGATTATCGGTGTTCAGGCCGAAAACTGCCCGTCCGCTCATAATGCATGTAAACTCGGGACGGTTCTGGAAGTGGCTGCGCGCTCGTCTCTTGCGGACGGTATCAACGTCAAAAAGATCGGCGCCGTGCCGTTTGAACTAATTCGGCGCTATGTTGATGATATGGTCCTGGTAAACGAGGGGTATATTGCCCGGGCGCTTCTTATGCTGCTGGAACGGAAAAAAACGATAGCCGAAGGCGCGGGGGCAACGCCCCTGGCTGCGTTATTGCAGGGCGTCGTGCGGGTACCGTCCGGCGCCCGGGTGGTGCTTGTCGTCAGCGGCGGAAACGTGGACACGCCCGTGCTCGGGCGAATCATCAGTCAGGGACTGATGGAAAACGGCAGGGTGATCCATCTCCAGGTCCGGCTGGACGACCACCCCGGTTCCCTGGCGGGTGTGCTTTCGATTGTCGCGGAGCTGAAGGCAAATGTGCTGCAGGTTTCCCACCAGCGCTGCAGCCGGGATCTGCCCCTGAATGCTACAAAGGTGGACCTGGAACTGGAGACAAGGGGGGCGGCCCATATCGATGCCATTACTTCCCGGCTGGAACAGGCAGGGTATCTTATAGACGCCTGATCAGAAGTGACACTTTGTTGTATCTTTCGATAAGGTTGATAGAAAAATAGATTTCAATCCGCCGGCTGTTGACTGCCGACTGTCGACTCCGGCTTGCCGGTTCAGGGCGGCGGAAATGCTTTTTCAATTCTTTGGATCAACGGGGCGCTTCCTTCATGTTCTTTGAGCTGGTCGAAATACGGGCGGGCTTTATCGCCGTTCTGCTCTATGAGATAATACATGACCAGTGTAAGGAGAGTGGAATTGGAGGCGATACCCGCCTCGGCTTCCATTCGAAGCGCTTCCATGTTTTGTTCGTTATTGACTTTATGCTCTGTTTATAAGACTTATAGCGACGGCCCGCTTTCCCCGATGCAGGCGCATGGTGAATAATCAGTTTCAAACGATTAAATTTTCTGGAACCTTTTTCAAAAGCACGAACGTTTTAGCGTGTATGTTGTCGGATTTCCTTATCGCCTGTCACCTATAGCCTATAGCCTCCGGCGAAGCCGGATTAGGAGAAAAGACAAACCAATGAAAGCTACTAAACTTTTTTCGGTGATCCTGCTCCTTCACTTGTTCCTGTTTACAGGCTGCGACTCACAACCCGCCACCAATCCTGCGATGTCGGGCTTAAAGGCTCATACTGCTTCATCGCCCGGACTACCGCGTCACGGCGGTGTCCTGAAACGGGTGGCGACCGCCTTCCCCAAGATCCTGGGCTACCCGGAAGAGTTTACTCCCCTCGATGCCGATTATTCCGCCCCTGCATTGGAGAAGTTGGTAAGCTGGGATGCGGATGGAAATCTGATTCCCGTCCTGGCCGAGTCCTGGGAGGGCGATCCGGAGAAAAAGACGATTACCTGGCATCTGCGCAAGGGCGTCTTTTTTACCGATGGAACGTCTTTCAATGCCGAAGCGCTCAAATGGAACTGGGAATCCCGGATGCGCGCCGGCCGTTTGATCGGTGGCGGGTCTATCAAATCTCTTGAAGTGATGGACGAATACACGCTTCGAATGAACCTCAGCGATTATCACCGATTGATGTTCCACAATTACGGCTGGAGTGTCATGATCTCACCCACCGCCTTTGAAAAGGCCGGCGGCGGGGATCTGGAAAAAAGCAAGGAGTGGGCGCGATCGAATGCGGTGGGGACCGGCCCTTTCCGGATTGTGGGGTTCAAGCGGGACGTGCTTATCCGTTATGAGAGGAACGAGAATTACTGGCGGAAAAATCTTCCCTACTATGACGGTATGGAGAGCCGCCTGATACCGGATCCCATGATTGCTTCCGCCATGATGCAGGCCCGGGAAGCGGATTTTTTCACCAATGCCGATGTGCGTACCGCGCTCGATCTGGAGGAGATGGGTTTCAAGGCGAACTGGGGCCCCGGATTGCTGATGGCGCTTTTACCCAACTCCGGCGACCCGGAGTCGCCCTACGCCGATCACCGGGTTCGTGAAGCGCTGGAATATGCCATTGACCGCCCGGCTGTGGCAAAAATGATCGGGCACGGCAAATACGAACCACTCACCCAACTGGCCGGAAAAGCATTTCCCGGTTATGTCCCCGGATATGATCCACGCCCTTACGACCCGGCCAAAGCCCGGCAGCTCCTTGCCGAGGCGGGCTACCCCGATGGATTCAGCACTGAAATCATTGCAAACGACATCATGCGGGACCTGGCAACTGCCCTGAAGAGCTATCTGGACGCGGTGAGCATTAGAGTCGATCTGGACATTGCCGATACGGCCCGGTACATGGCCGCCATTTTCGCCGACGGATGGAGCGATCTGGCGATTGCCGCTTCGGGAATCAACCCCGACGCGTCGGACCTTTTCGTACATTATGGCCCCGATCCCATGACCTATCGCACCGGGACTTTCGCCAAGTCGGAGGAATTCCTGGCGTTATGCGACGAGGCGCTGCATACCTATGACGATGCCGGATATTACAGTGTTCTCAAGCGGATGGTACGGCAGGCCGGCGAGGATGCCATGGTGACCCCCATTTTCATCACGGCGATGCCGACGGTTATGCAGTCATATGTTCACAGCGACTATCCCATGATTCATATTGTTGTTTGGGATTCTTTTGATGATTGGATGGAGGAGCACTATTAAAAGATGGTTTCCTGCTTATAATCAGGGATCTTTCAAATGAGTTCAAACATAGAACAGTCGCCGATCTGAAGCGTTATACCATCAGCAAAGGATACACCCCCAATCCTTTTTGAAGTCTCACTTATCTACGTATAAATACCGATATGAAATACGTACAAGTACCGATTGTTTTTTTCAAATAATCTGATTAAAAAAATCTATCTATAATCATATTGATCGCAGCATTTACGAAAAGGGGACTGAAGTACCTTTTTCGTTAGATCTTTGTCAGAACACAATATACATGGAGAAGAAAATGAAAAAAAACTGTTTAGTGATCACTCTACTGGGTAGCATGGTGTTTCTTTTTGCCACAGTCACATTGGTTAGTGCTGACAGTGGTCTTTTTGTAGATAGCAATGGTCATGTCGGGATAAACAATTCAGCCCCCGAAGCAACGCTTGACGTAATTGGTAATATTGCTTGGGGATCAACTGGGGCACAGCTAGGCATGAACCAAGGTGCCGCCATTGAATTGCGTGGCAATGGCGTACCATATATCGATTTTTCAAATGATGCGGTTGCAGATTATGACATGCGGTTAATTCTTACGGGAGACAGTAATATAGGATTTTATGGTGGAGATTTTCTTGTTGGGGGAGACATTCAATGTGTCGATTTAACGGAAATATCTGACCAGCGGTTTAAAAAAGACATTCATCAAATTGAGGGTTCAATTGAAAAACTCATGAAGATTTCAGGTGTTTCCTACATGCCGGTACAGCGGATTCATAAAGGCGAAGATGTGGTAAAAGAGGTAGTTCAAAAAACACGAATAGGTCTCATTGCTCAGGATGTGGAAAAAGTATTTCCGGAAGCTGTGTTTACGGATAGCGAAGGATACAAGTCCTTATCCTATACACGACTTATAGCCCCTTTAATCGAAGCTGTTAAGGAGTTGAATTTGGAAAACCAGGCATTAAAAGCTCAACTGGATGAAATTAATGCCAAATTGTCTTCGAAGAGTGAGTAAAAAAAGCAGTGATAACAAGGACTAAAAAAATGAAAAATTCAGCGTTTTTTCAATTGATGCCTGTGGTATTTTGTCTGCTTTTTGTCAATATTTCAACATTGATGGCTGCCGATATAACACTCTCCGGTCAGGTAGAAAACGGCTATTATGTGACGGATACAAATGTCGTGACCGCAGAGAATAACTGCACGATACCTACCGGAAACTACGCTTTATGTGTAGTTGAAGGAACCACCACTTTGAACCCCGGTTTTAGTGTTGAAAATGGCGCTGTTTTCGGAGTGTTTCCGGGACAACCATCCGATGCCGATATACCGGAAAATTTCGACTACGATCAAGATGGGCTGCCGGATTACTGGGAGCTACAGTATTTTATAAGCGCTTATGGTTCAATAGAATGCTCTGAATGCGGACATGACGGTAATCCTGATGGTGACCACATGTTGAATTATGACGAATACCTAAATGGAACGGATCCCATGGCGTATAATCAATCCGGCATAGAATATGAGTACGACGTTTTGGGGCGGATTACACGAATTATCAGGAATCCGTGATGCAGCGTCGCAAATCATTGAATTCGGTTTTAAGTGATTTCCATATAAGCAAATAAGCAAATTAATAAACAGAATAGAAGAATTGAACAGAGGAAACAAAAATGAAGATTCGGATCTTGAAACTGCGGAAACCGATGCTGGCACTTTCCATTTTTCTCAGCTTCATGATGATACTGAGTACTACGGCATTTTCAGATACATCCTCAACGGACTCCGGGTTTGACGATTCGGAAGCACAGGTGGATCAACCCGCTTCCCCGGATACTCCTTCAGAGGATCCCGGATCTGATGACTCAGAGATGCCGGTGGATCAGATCGATTCCTCATTAGATTCCGTATCTTCTGAGGATGGAGCCTCAGAAAAAGCTACCGGCGGCGTCTATTCAAATCCTCAAGCAATAACTGCCAGCCAGGTTGGTTCTGCTTCGTTCACTTACCTGATCGAAGTCCCCCCTGGAAGAAACGGTCTTCAGCCGAACATTACACTTCAGTATTCAAGTTATAACGGAAACGGCTGGCCTTGGTGTGGGCTGGGAACTTGATATGGGATCAATCAGCCGTTCCACTAGATACGGACTGGATTACACCGCTGATGAATATATAGTCGATGGGGTGGATCTGGTCCCAAGAAGTGATTGGGGAACCAATTACTATGGTGCGAAAATTGAAGGAGCTTTTACAAAATACGAGTTTGTTTCCGGCTCTAATTATTGGAAGGCCACTGCAAAAGACGGAACTGAATACTATTACGGTTCCAGATTTTTGTCCGAACCCAATGCCAATTCACAAATGACATACTCAGATGGTACTAACACATACACATACAACTTGGTACCTTGATCAAGTTAAAGATACAAACGGCAACTACATGAAAATCGACTATATAATAGACGAAGCTCAGGTGTATCTCTACAGAATATACTATACTTATCATGCAAGTCTGTCCGGTTATGCCTATAGGGTTGAATTTGACCTTCAAGACAGAAATGACGACCCTTTAGAATGGTATGATCGATATCGTTTCATACAAAACGAAATCCCTTGTCAAAAACGGCCAAACGGCTTGAATCAATAACCGTAAAGCAAGCAGATGGAACCAGCGTATACAAATATTTACTTGGCTATAATAATTCAGGGCCTAATGGCAGATCAAGGTTGGCACAAATAAAGAAAGTAGACCCCAATGATGGAAACAATTTCCTTCCGCCATATGATTTTACATATATAAATGGTGGAGACGGTACATTCGGGACATCAAGCTCTCTAACCTTAAATGGCCCGTCTGGTGGAGCCGACAGAAACAATTATTTGGTGTTTGGCGATATCAATGGGGATGGAAGACAGGATTTTATTAAGGCCTATTCACCGGATGTCAACACCGGTGTGGGAGAATCGACTGTTACTGTATACCCGTATATAGCTAACGATCCTGCAAACAGCGCAGAACCCTTTACGGCACAGGCTTCAAGGACCCTTGAAGTTTGTCCTGCGGATGGTGTGAATGCTGTGACACAGATGCGTGTCGTATTGGGCGATGTAAACGGTGATGGTTACGCCGATATAATGAGCAATGGCCTAAGTGACCAGGTTCATTTGTATCTGTCGAATGGCAACGGGACTTTTTCAAGCAAATATACAACCACCTTAGGCGAGTAGTAGTAAAATCGGTGGCATTTTTTCTGGCAGATATTAATGGGGATGAAAAGGCGGACCTGATTTCATATAATTCATCGACTGGAACGGCCTATTCAGCCATATCAAATGGAGACGGCACTTTTAGTACACAAATAGTAACCAACCTTGGCATCGGATCCGGCTCCTGGACTTCATGGGACGTTCAGATACAAATGGCGGACTTTAACGGTGACGGCAAGGCTGATATGCTGTTAACCACAACATACTATATTTATGACCCTCTCGGAGGTACCCGTGGCGTTAGTCTCAAGATACGGTATGGAGATGGCAATGCCGAATTTAGTACTAGTTACGAGGTGTATAGCGGCGTTTGGTCGACAGCCGACTTCTATAATTATTGGCTTGGCTGGCAAACAACCAGTGATGTAAATGGAGATGGCCTTGCTGATATTGCATATATAACCAGGTACGAAGACGCTCAGGATATAGAGCATTTTATTTTAAATGTTCAATTATCGACTGGTTCTGGAGCGACTTCTGCAGGATATACAGAAGTAATCGACCTTGGCAAATACGCCTTTGCGGATATCAATGATGATGGGATGGCGGACTTGATCGTGGGGCAACTATTTTTACAAGTCCAATGGAGACGGTTTGTTTTCATCGCCAATAGCCTCTAACGGACCTGGCTCAGGAGGATATTTACAGCAACCTCTCTTGGCCGACATTGATGGTGACGGACGAGCGGATTATATACACTATGATATCTATGAGCGTGAAAGTATCGATTATTCATATGCAAATACAGAAGATGTGAATGAAGAAGATGCGGCGGATTGTATCGGTTCGGTAGTCAACTCTTCCGGAGGTATTACAAATATAACCTATGGCAATTCATCAGGATTACCCAAGCAACAAAATCCCGTTTATTCTACACCCGGTAACGCTCATTGAGGTCTATGATGGTATCAATGCATTACCGGTTGAGACATCATTCGATTATTCAGATGCATATTATGACTATGCTGAGAGAGATTTCAGGGGGTTTGGATATGTAAAACAGACCAATCCCGATTTAACAACTGTTGAGACAACCTTTGAAGTGTTGGATGATTACAAAAAAGGTAGACCTCTCTCAATAATAAAGCAAGAGCAGGGACAGAGCACTCCTTTTATGGAAACAGTTAACGCGTGGGGGACATACGCCATACCAAATACAAGTGCGGAATTTGTATACCTCTCATACAAAACAACAACATATGAAAATGATAGCAACTATTTCACAAGGGAGGCCTATGTATATGATTTTAATAATGGATTCCCCTTGGAAATCAGGCAAAGTGGCAAAGACGCGAATGGGAATACAGTTGAGCTAATAACAAAAGCATTTGTTCATCAGGATATTGGCTCATGGACATGGCGGACAATGGAAGAAACGGTTACCGGTGCTGCGACGGGTCTGGCAAGAAAGACGACCTATATTTATGATAGTAACGGCAATATGACGGATAAAATATTCTGGAGAACATCAACTAACTCTTATTCTGCCAATAAATACGGCCATGATTCATACGGTAATGTAACAAGTGAATGGACCGACGGATTCAATAATACCACAACAATAGAATATGAAACAAACACCTATACATATCCATGGCGTATAACAAATTGTCTGAATCAAGTTATTACCAAAACATGGGATTACAGGTTCGGTAAGGAGGATCTGGAAACCGATCCCAATAGTAATAAAACCGATTATGATTATGATGAATTTGGCAGAGTTTATTAATATCGAAAATAGAAATGCTGTTGAAGATGTCGTAGGTTACACTGCAACCGACTATACTAATTACGACCAAAAAACCTTCCCTCGCTATTTAACTACGAAAACTCTGGAATCAGGGAGTGTCAGTACCGGTTCATATATTGAAAAAGAGGACTATTTTGACGGGCTCAACCGGACAATCAGGACCGTTGCAGATGGTAAAAATGAAAATGGGGCGGATGAAGAGATAATAACGACAACCGATTATGACGAAATGGGCAGAGTGGAAACTTTAGAGGGGGCCGTATTTTTCAATTGATGAAGGGACCGGCAATTATTATTCTGAAACGACATCCTATGACAAAATGGGCAGAGTCACGGAAATCGTAAGCCCTGACGGAGATCCCACACCAATAACTATTGTTTACGATTACCCCAATCCATTTACGACGGAAATTACCGATCCTGACGGGAAGAAAAAGACGGAAAAACGGGATCATCTCGGGAGAATAATTGAGGTTATAGAACATGCGGGTGATGATGTGGCGAGTCCTGTTCTGCAGACAACAGGCTATGAGTACAATGCCGCGGGTGATATGACAAAAGTTACAAATGCTTTAGGCATAGATACTGATATTGATTATGACCTCAGGGGGTTAAAAACAAGTATGGATGACCCCGATATGGGTGAGTGGTTCTATGCATATGATGGCAATGGTAACCTCTGGACTCAAACCGATGCCAAAGGCGATATCATCACGTTTGGATATGATGGCCTCAACAGAATACTTACGAAAACGTATACGATCTATGATTCCCAGGAGACGGAAGCGACCAGGAATGTTACCTACACATACGACCTTGCGATAAATGGAGTCGGTCAGCTTTACTCGGTAAGCAATACGGATGTAACGACTATCTACGACGAATACGACGCCATGGGCAGAGTCCTCAGCGTTTCTAAAACTATTGCAGGCGCCCAGGAACAGACAATTGATACAACATATGATAAATCGGGCAAAGTTGTAACAATTACCTACCCCGATGGTTTCATTGTCACGAATTCCTATTATCCTGGAACGGGTCTGATGGATGAAGTCACCGGAACTATGTCTATTAACACAGTTTCTTATGCAAAATGCACGGGGATATGAGCCAACAGGCAAAATAAGCAGAATATACCATGACTATAACGGCACCGACACGATATATAGCTATCATCCGTTGACTACGCGACTGACGGATATTCAGACCAGCGGAGGGGCTACTGCAACTTCATCGGGTCTTTGTTTTTGTCCAGGACAGGACCTATGAATATACAAAGGCTGGGGATATTGCAGTAATAACTGATTATCAGAAAGAAGCTGAATACACATACACCTATGATAATCTTCACAGGCTTTTAACTGAGTCCGGCACTGGAAATGTTCCGATTATAAGTCCTGAAGAATTGATTTTTACCTATAATAATTCCGACAAGCCGGATGCCGTAAGAAACATAAATTATAATGGAACCGATTATGGCTTTACATATGATGCAAACGGCAACATGGAAAGCGGGCATGATTTTACCGATCCTGAGGATATTGTCGTAAGATCAATTGTCTGGAATGCCGACAATATGCCGGTTACTGTAACACGTGACGGCGCCCAGACAACTGTAACCTACGATGGCGATGGTGTAAGGGCTAAAAAGGTAGGGGGCGGAACAACCACCTATTATATAAGCAATGATTATGAGATAAAAAATGGAGCAGCAACAAAATATATCTTTGCAGGGAACTTGAGAGTTGCTACTATAGATGATAATCATACATTACCATTTTTCATAAGGATCATCTTGGCAGTTCCACTGCCATGACAAAATATAACGATGTATCTCTTGAATTTGAAATTAAGGAGACGAGTGAATATCTGCCATTTGGTGGTATGAGAGAACATACAGGGATTGAGGGTT
>CAXXKH010000006.1:0-214306 GCA_963677545.2 Desulfobacterales bacterium
ACAGCCGGTAAATATTTTCGAGGATATATTTGGTATTGTCCTTGGGGAAAACACCCATGACACCGTCGCCGTATATTTCCGAGAAGGTACTGCTGTGCCCTAAATAGAGTTCCCTGTAGGAGGTTTCATGGACGTCGCGTATAAATTCCGCATAGTCAAAATCGGACTCTGACTGCCCGTCCTTTTTCTTATACATATTTTTCTCGAAATTGAGCAGGATTTCGGTGGAATCACGAAGATCCCCAAAAAGAATAATCCTGATCGATTTTTCTCTCGGCCAGCCGTTATTGTCCGGAAATATCATTTCACTATTTTGAGTCATCCCAACTCCACAACGAATATCCGTTTATGGCTGCACCAGGGCCTGGCGAACCTCGATATTTTCCCACAAATCAGCTCCTTCGCGGCATCATTACTCTTTGTATTCAATCATTTCAAACGCATTCCCGGAATTGTCCCGGATGAAAGCGAAACAGATCCCCGGCGCGTCGATAGGCCCGAAAGCAATATCCACTCCCTTCGCCTGAAGCTCTTTTAAGGCAGATTTAACATCGGACACCTGCAGGGCAAAGTGCTTGAGGCCCTGGACCGCAAAGTCGGCGTTCGGGTCCCGGCGGTATTCCGGCAGCGGCTTGGACCCCTCAACCTCGAAAATCTCTATGTAACAGTTCCCGCGCCGGATATGGCCAATACTCATTTTGTCTTCGGTCACCCCCTGGTCCATCCGAACTACTTCCGTAAATCCCAGCATGTCCCTGTACCAGGCAATCGACTCGTCCAGGTCTGCGACACTGATCGCGATGTGGTGCAACGAAATATCGAAACTGCAAGTATTCTTCTCTTCGGCCATAAGTACCCCCATTGTAACGTATAAAGTGGTAATCAAGAACGCCAGACCCGTTATGACTTTTTTGCTTCTTTTTTTCATATGAAGGCCTCCCAGACCCCGGTATAAAAAAAAGCAGGATAAACACACGATTCATGCAGTGGCATATATGATGGAACCACAATAAGTTGTCAAGAAACAATCGGATCGGCATCGGAGTGAGTGCATACAGGCACTATAGGCACTATAGGCACTATAGGCACTATAGGCACTTTAGCGCACTTTCTTGTATTAACAACCACTCTATATCGAGCAATCAACATCCAGATTACTTGCGCCCAGGCGACCCTGCAAGCAGTCTTGCATTGCACGGCAAATAGCGCTATTAATGGTCTGCATCATTAATCGGAGATTAAAAATGACAAAACCGCTATCGCAAGCACCGCTGCGCCTCACTGAAACAGTGAAAGGAGCGGGGTGAGCGTCTAAACTGGCTCCAGGGGACCTGGACAGGGCATTATGCGGGTTGGATTTTCCAACCGATCCCAATGTGCTTGTGGGACTTTCACGGGCAGATGACGCAGGGGTGTATCAAGTCTCCGAGGATCTGGCGTTGATTCAAACGGTCGATTTTTTTACTCCCGTGGTGGACGATCCTTACTGGTTCGGCCAGATTGCCGCCGCCAACGCCTTGAGCGATGTCTATGCCATGGGCGGCGAAGCCAGGACGGCCATGAATCTGGTGGGTTTTCCGGTAAAAGCCATGGATCTTTCCATTCTTCGGCAGGTCATCCAGGGCGGCATCGACAAGATCAGGGAGGCCGGAGTAGTGCTTCTGGGGGGGCCACAGCGTTGAGGATGATGAACTCAAATACGGTCTTTCCGTAACCGGCTTCATCCATCCCCAACGAATACTCACCAAGCAGGGACTCAAAACCGGGGATTACCTGGTACTGACCAAACCTCTGGGCACGGGCATCATCAATACCGCCATCAAGGGCAATCTGGCCACTCAAGAGATTATTCATGAAGTGACAGTCATCATGGCAGCGCTCAACCGTACTGCCCGCCCACCGTAATGCATGATTATCCGGTGCACGGCTGTACCGATATCACCGGATTCGGACTGATCGGCCATCTGGCCGAGATGATACAGGGAACAGAACTGGGTTTGAAAATCAGTGTCAAGCAGTTGCCGGTCATAGACGCCGCGCCGGATTTCGCTGCCATGGGCTTGGTGCCGGGTGGTGCGTACAAAAATAAAAGTTTTCGTGAGCCCCTGGTGGATATGGATCCGGCCGTGGATCCGGCCATGGAGAGCATCATTTATGATCCCCAGACCTCCGGCGGCCTGTGTATCGCCGTCGCCCCTGCATCCGCGGAAGCACTGGTGGACCACCTGCACGGTGAGGGTGTGGAACAGGCCGCGATTATCGGCGAAGTAGTGGATTCTCCGGCGGGCATTATCCGGGTAACGTCATAGAAATGGTATAGGGAGACGCGTATGCCGCACAGGGATTTCTACGGGTGGAAGCTGTTGGCAGCTCTATGGGCGATTGTCTGTATTAACCTGGCCTTTCCCATTTTTGGCGCCAGGGTCCTCGATGCGGTGATGGTCGAGGATTTGAATCTGAACCGCCAGACATTGGGAGGCATCTTTTCCCTCTACACAATCATGTCCGGACTTCCCGGTCCCCTGGCAGCGATGTGCGTCGGGCGGTTCGGTGTCCGGCTTACCATGTTTACCGGAAGCCTGCTGGTCCTTATCGGATCTTTTTTCATGGCGACCATCGCGAAAAGCGGTCTGCACGCCGCCCTTGCATTCGGAATCGTCGTAGGCATGGGAGTGGCAATGGGAGGCGTGGTTGGCGCACAGGCCGGCATTGCAAAATGGTTTGTCCGAAAACGGGCGCTTGCCCTGGCAATTTTCAGCTCCGCATCGGGCATTGGCGGGTTTATTGCGGCCCCCATATTGAATCAGGTGCTGACATTTTCAAATCAGAACTGGCGAATGGGGTGGTGGCTTATAACGGCGCTGGCCTTATTAGCGGTGTTGATTTCACTGTTTTTTATCAAGGAAGATCCAAAAGATCTGGGGCAATATCCCGACGGGACCGTTCCCGGTTCACTGGAAAAAACAAAAACCGAAACTGGTGGAAACCGCCGGGGCGTGCATTTAACAACCGTAAACTGGTCCTACCGTGAAGTTGTGTCCCATCGATCTTTCTGGTTGATGATGCTCTGCTACATCGGTATGGGGTGCGGGTTTGGGGTTATTTCTCAGCCATGGCGTCGTGCATCTCATGGATATCGGACATACACGAGAAGCCGCTTCCTGGGCAATCAGCCTCATTGCGCTGACCAGTCTGCTCGGCAAGGGGATTATTGCGGCCCTGGGCGACAGGATCGAACCACGGCATCTCTGGGCGGGATTTGTCGCCATATCCGGAATCGGGATGATACTCGCCGTGAACGCCGCTGCCAAGACCATGCTGGTGTGCATGGCGGCCTGCATCGGCATCGGCTTCGGCGGGGGCGTTGTCTGTATCGCCACGGTCCTGAGCAACTATTACGGCACCAAAGTATTTGCCTCTTTGCTTGGGCTGTCGCTCGCGGTCAGCACGACAGTCGGGGCCATCGTCCCCTATGTTGCCGGTCGACTCTACGACAGCGGATACGGGTACCAGGGCGTGTTCTATGCGCTGGCAGTATGGTGCGGCGTGGGCGCGATCGTGCTTCTGGTCATGAAAACGCCCGTGAAGGCGGCCGTTTCGGAACAGGCATCCGGATAAGCATCCGGCCCAATTCCAAACAGCCCATTTTTACTGAATTCTTAACAGATGAACGTCCAACTTCGAACGCCCAACTTCGAATAAGGCATTCTGCCAATTTCAATTGTTTTTGTGCTGATAAAACCCAACTTCAGACCAACTCAGCATCTACAGCCTCACGAATAGCCTGGACAACTTCCCGTTTAATGACGGGTTTCATGATGAACCCCCTGATGCCTATCTTTTTCGCTTTTTCTTCATTCATTCTGCTGTTGAACCCGGAGCAGATAATGATCGGTATATCCGGCCGGACCTCCAGCAACCTGCGGGCCAACGTATCACCGGCCATTTCCGGCATGGTCATATCGGAAATAATGACATCGAACTGCTCGGGGTCGCTGCGAAATATTTCAAACGCCTCTCTGCTGCTGCTTTTAACGGTAACATGGTAACCGAGCCGCTCAAGCATATTTTTTTCCATTTTCAGTATATCAAGTTCATCATCCACTATGAGTACATTCTCGCTCCCCTTCAGCGTCTCAAAAGGCGGCAGGGATACTGTTTGCTCCGACGTCGTTTCGATAACGGGAAGAAAAACCTTGAACACAGTGCCCTTGTTCAGCTCGCTGTATACCTTGATATCACCGCGATAGCTTTTGATAATGCCGAGGGCGATGGAAAGCCCCAGACCGGTTCCTTTGCCCTCTCCCTTGGTGGTGAAATACGGATCAAAAATACGTTCGATATGTTTTGGCTTGATCCCCTTGCCGGTATCGGAAACAGTCAGGCAGACGTACCGTCCCGGCGCCATGCTCGGCTCACTGATATCCTCGGAATGCAACGCCACCTCGTTTAAATTGATTTCAAGAATACCGCCGGACGCCTCCATGGCATGGTACGCATTGGTGATGAGATTCATGGAGATCTGGTGTAGCTGCGTGACATCAGCCAGGACCAATCCGCATTGTTTATCCAGGTGTTGTACGATTTTTATGGTGGAGGGGAGCGAGGATTTGATAAGCTTCAATGCTTCTCCAACCACCAGGTGAACGCTCAGCGGCCTGAGTTCCTGCTCCGTCTCCCTGCTGAAGGTCAGGAGTTGTTTCACCAGGTCCCTGGCCCGTTGTGCGCCCTTGTATATAGTATCCGCCAGCTCTCTATGGGGGCTGCTTTCCGGAATGTCTTCGCAGAGCATCTCGGCATTTCCCATTATCGGGAAGAGAATGTTATTAAAATCATGGGCAATGCCGCCGCTCAGGGTGCCGAGGGCCTCCATTTTCTGGGCTCTTCTGAGCTGCCTTTCAAGTTTGACTTTCTCTTTCTCGGCATTTTTATGCCCGGTAATATCCTTCGATATTATCCAGATATGGGTAAGACGGCCGTTTTCGACAAATCCCCACCAATTTTCCAGGCCGAAGTAGGCTTGTCCATTTTTCAGCGTGTAATGGATTTCGTAATTCGTCAACTGGTATTGATTTGCAACAAAATCTGAAAAAGCGCGTTTCAATTTCTTTTCACCCAGCATATCGATAAGTTGTTTCCCGATCAGCTTGGTTTTGTTCTCCAACCCGAAATGCCGCCAGGAAGACTTGTTGGCATCGACAAACGTCGAATAATATAACCATTCAACCTGATCCGCGGGGGGCAGGTCTGTTTTTAATTCCCGGGGGGCTTTCAAATAGGCCACCATATCAATGGACGCATTGATAAAGCTTACATAGTGCATCTGGGTTGCATTCAGCTCTGCTTCCATCAGTTTCTGGGCCGTAACGTCCTGAACAATCCCCAGGGAGCGTACGGCACGCCCCTGCACATCATAATCGGTTTTGCCCTGCTCATGGACATACTTGACCCTGCCGTCCTTCATCAGCAACCGGTGTTCTACGGAATAAGGCGTACGATGCTTCAGGGAATCCTGGTATCGCCGGTCCACCATCTCCCTGTCCTCCGGGTGGATGAATTCAATAAAAGCTGCGTAGGAAGCCTTGAACGCCAACGGGTCAACTTCAAAAATCCGGTAAATTTCGTCGGACCAGGTCAACGTGTCGGTCCGGAGGTCCAGTTCCCAGTTTCCTATCTGTGCAATTTTATGGGCCTCTTTCAACCGCGATTCACTCCGTTTCCTGGCCGCTATTTCAAGGGTATGGTGCCGTTTCACAGTCAATAAAAGCAGGCCGCCGTTCAGTATCAGAAGACAGAACACCACTGACAGAGATGTCTGCCAAAACGTGACGTTCGAAACTGCCTGTTCCACATAGCGGGAAGTTCTTTGATCAATTTTGCCGTAAAACACATTGATCAGTCCCATAATTTCTTTTTTTGCCTGATGATACGCCTCCCCAAAGACAATACCCATCGCCATATCGGGGTCAGGATCGTCGGTAATCGTATAATTCCCCAGGTAATCCTTGAATTCTCCCTTCATGGCACGCATTGCGATCTCTTCCATTGAAACCAGTTTGTCCGACTTTCGTTTCGACTCCTCCAGCAATTGAAATTCATCCTCAGTGAAATCGGCCTCTTTCATGAGGGTTTCCAACGAAACAGCCTGGTTCTCTTCAAACGGCGCCTGGGGATTTACAACGGTCATAAAATCCCAATATATGCGTTCATAGTTGCGCGGCCTTGGTTTTTTCCCATTCCGGATATCGAGAATTTTCCAGAAATAGGTCTCGAAACGGCTGTCGCCGGTTGCCACATAGGTTCGAACCATCCTTGTCAGATCATCCGAACTATGGCGAAGCCGGTCTGCGATGAGATAGGATTCATGATGGAGACGGTTCGCCCGGGTCAGATTGTCCCGGGCCACGGATTGCATCCACAGGAAGTAGATCGCGAGGGCGATAAAAATGATCAAAAAGGAAATTTCGATCCATACCGCCGCGTACATTGAGCTGCTGTTGTTATAACGATCTTTATTCGTCATAGCATCGCTCAAAAAGTTAGATACAATTAAAGATACGATCCCTGTATTAACGTGAGCAGTGCAGCAAGGAAGACGTCCGGTCAATCAACTGTAACTGCAGAATGATAGGTGTCGGTTTTCTGACTATGATTATATGCCAAAGCCAAGGGGCCTTGTCAACATAAAAGGCATAACAATAAGAATTACATAGGAAAAAACCCTCATAAAGCTCTTTTCAGCTTTTCCGCGCTCCCCTTCGAACCAGAAAAAAACGTCAACATATTGACAGCCGAGGGGCCAAAATCAGCATTGACACTTTTTGATGCATGATATAAGTTCCGGGTTTCGTAAATTGATTTTAATATAAATATTTAAAGAGAGTTATGACATCCGATTAAGGTATACTTTTCTGACAAAGACGCTTCCTGAATAAGAGTTTCTGTTTTATAGCCTTTATTTTTCTGCTTTCCATCTGATAAAAAGCATTATTATATAATAAAGATTCAGATACTCCGGCAACGTTGTTGTCAGCATATCGGTCTGTCTGTTTTGGAGCTGAAATGAAAAAAGGGACGCCATTGAATAGAAAGAAAGACGGATACTCCGGCAACGATACGGTAGAATCGAATCATGTCAACTCACGGCAATTGGGCACCACGGCCATGATGTTATTCGTTTCCATCCTTTGCGCCTTCCCCATGATGGCCACGGACATGTACCTGCCAGCGGTTCCGCTTATCAAAGAGCAGTTGAACACGACTGTAGCGCTTGTGAACTGGACGCTATCCCCCTTTTTCGCCATCATCAGTTTTTCAGGTCTCATTTTTGGACCCCTATCGGACAGATTCGGGCGGAAACCGATTATACTGGTCACCATCAGCATGTATGCCTTATCCAGTCTGGCCTGTGCCTTCAGTCCGAATATCTGGGTGCTGATCATTTCAAGAGTTTTCCAGGCAATCGGGTGTGGATCGGGCATGGCGATTCCCGCGGCGATCGTGAAGGACTATTTCCCCGCCGAAAAAAAGGAGAAGGCCTTTGCCCTCATCGGCGCATTGACGGGGTTCGTACCGATGATAGCGCCCATCTTCGGAGCCATGTTGCTGAAATATACTGAATGGAGAGGGATTTTTTTCTTCATGTTCCTTCTTAGTTTTTCCACCCTGGTATTTGCGTTCTTCTTCAAGGAAACCAACCACGATCGTTCCGATGAAAGTATTCCCGCCTCCCTGTCCAAACTGTGGGTTGTGCTCCAGAACCTCGATTTTGCCAGGCTGATCATTTTATTTGCATTGGCGCCTATCGGCATGATGGGCTTTGTCGGCATATCCTCCTTTATTTTTCAGGAGACATTCGGGCTCAGCGAAATGCAGTACAGTATCTATTTTTCCGTTAATGCGGGCATCAGTGTTTTTGCCGCGCTCGCCTACATTCGCGTCTCCCAGATTATCAGGCCGCTGACGATCATCACGCTTAGTTTTGTCCTGAGTATCGTCAGTGGCGTTCTCACGATTCTTTTCGGCGAATTTCACCCCGCGCTGTTCCTCGGCGCCATTGCCATTGCCAGCGCCGCGTTCGCCCTTCAACGCGCACCGGCCATGAGCCTTCTGCTTGAACAGCAGGATAAAAATACCGGCTCGGCAACTTCTTTAATGAACTTCGTTTTCGGCATTTTCGGAAGTCTCGGCCTGGTGTTTATCTCCCTCGACTGGAGCAACCGGATATTTGTTTTGGGACTGCTCAATCTGGTGCTCGGCATTATCAGCACACTCTTCTGGTATTATACTCGAAACAAGTGCAAGATACCAAAGAGTATGGCGCCGCCAAAATAGAAGTTTTTGTGCAATTTTTATTTTGACTTTCCGGTTTTAAAAATAATACCGTTGGGACCGTTCCCGCCCCTGCCAATCTCGGGAAGCCCCAGCTTTTCTTCGGCCTTTTTCGCAATTGCCCGGGCGGCTTTCATTTCTTCACTCACCTCCGCTCCCGGTTAAAATATATATATGTATATCTTTATAAAATTTAAATTAGAATAGACGGCATGAATTCTCTTTTCAAGGAAAGCATTCGATGCGAAACTTGTAAAGCATGTCCCTCTATCATTCCGAACAAATTTATTTTTAGATTTTTACGGATAGATATGATATAAAAGGTTTACTCGGAGGCATATTAAATATGCAGGAATATGAGGGATATAACAGAAAACTTGCCGCCATCTTCAGTGCCGATGTCGTGGGTTACAGCCGCCTGATGGGCGATGACGAGGCAAAAACGGTAAAGACACTGACCGCCTACCGTGAAATAATATACCAATATGTCAAGCAGCACAGGGGCCGCGTGGTTGATTCACCCGGCGATAACCTTCTTGCGGAATTTGCGAGTGTGGTGGATGCGGCACAATGCGCGGTCACCGTCCAGAAAGAGATTAAAGCCCGGAATCTGGAACTTGATGAAAATCGCAGGATGCAATTCAGGATCGGCATCAACCTCGGTGATGTCATCGAGGAAGATGAAAGAATCTATGGAGACGGGGTCAATATCGCAGCCAGACTTGAATCCCTGGCGGAACCGGGTGGTATCTGCATATCGAAAACAGCCTTTGATCACATAGAGAGCAAACTCCCCTTCGGCTACGAATTTATTGGAGAACAGACCGTCAAAAACATATCAAGGCCTGTATTCGCTTACAGAGTGATAATGGACCCCAACGTGGTTTCCGGCGTCAGAATCAAGAAGTCCCATAAAAAAACAGTTTTGAAAAAGTACTTTTTTATCGTCTTCGGCGCCGCCGTTATCATCTCCTTGATACTTTCTTTTACCGGCTTTTTTTCAAAATGCAGCGCCCCGCCGCCGGAAAAGAGTCATGACCAGAGACCGTCCATAGTCATTCTGCCGTTGAAAAACATGAGCGGTGACCCGGACCAGGACGCCTTCAGTGACGGGATTACTGAAGAGCTGATTCATTCTCTTGCCAGGGTGGAAGGATTGCGGGTCGTTTCCCAGACGACATCATTCTCTTATAAAGGCAAAAGCCTTCCGATTTCGACTATAGCCAATGACTTGTCCGTAAGCCATGTTCTCGAGGGAAGTGTCAGAAAGGACGGGTCTCAAATACGAATTACCGTACAGCTCGTAAATGTCGCCGATGATTCGCATTTGATGTCTGAAACCTATGACCGGGAAATGAAAGATATTTTCAACATCCAGGATGAGATCTCCAAGACGATTGTCGAAAAACTGAAAATCAAGCTGCTTGATAATGAATATGTAACTCAGGAAAAAGTCTCCATTGTCGAACACAAACGTCATATTGGGATAGATGTAAGAATCGACGATGATGAATTTCTGAGAGAAGGACTCTTCGCTATCGGGCTAAATGTCGAAATGGCCGGCTCGGTAAAAGGCGGTCTGGAGGCCTACGGCGGTGATGTCGTTATATCGGGATTCAGCCATGATGAAGTAAATTTCTGGGGGTTTAACGTTGAGCTCCCGGGTTATTTCCAGGATACGGTTAAGGGTGGTGGCGGGAACCTCATCATCTCAGGCATATTTGAAAAAGACCTGGTTGTCGATGCAAAAAATATAACCGTGACACCTGATGCGGTAATAAAGGGGGATTTTGTCTATTCCGGCGTTTTGCATATGGAAGATGGTTCCGGAATAACAGGGGAGATAATAAACAAAAAGATTGCCGATCCGAAAATCTTTTCGATCCCTGATGAATCGGAAAAATCCACTGTCGCCATATACAAGCTCAAAAGCATCTACGGTCTGTTGTCCTTTTTGCTTATCGGTTTTTTTATCAATTATTTTTTCCCGAAACTGAGCGAAGATGTATTGACCGCTATCTCGAGCACCTCCATTATTAAAAGCCTGGTAAAAGGGTTGCTGTTTCTGGTTCTCACGCCCCTGATAGTTCTATTCAGCTTCATTTCGGTTATAGGCATTCCATTCGCTTTTTTATGTATTTCATTTTTTTCCATTTTATCCATTGTCAGTATTGTATGCGGCGCCATATGGATCGGCCGGAAACCCATATCCTACCTCAATACATCACTCTCACGTAATTTTTTCATCTCTTTTACAGTGGGGTTTATTATTATTGAAAGCCTATCTTACATTCCCTATGCAGGGTGGATAGTAAAGCCCTTTTTCTTTACCCTTTTTATCGGAGGAATCTGGCAGATAGTATGGAGTACTGTTAAAAATGAGAGAAAATGGAAAGTTGATAATAAAATCGAGAATAACGCTGAACCGCAAAAGGCATAAAATCGAAATCAGCTTAATCCCCTCATAAAACCTATTTTTCAGGGAAATTCCAGTCAAAGAACCGCCAATATGGCGCACTGACTCTTTTTCTGTATGCATCCATGTCGACACCGCGCCAGTCGTAAAATCCTTTGCCGCTTTTCTGTCCCATGTCACCGGCGTCCATCCTGTCAGTGATGACTTTAGGCACATCCTTTTCATCACTTAAAAGCGGAAAGAGTGTTTTAACGACGTCGTGGTTGAGCTGCATGCCGCCGTTGTCAAAATGCTCGAATATTCCAATGGAGGTATATCGCGGACAGAAGCTGTAATTGAGACAGGTATCGATATCTTTCGGGTCCGCAATCCCATTCTCCACCAGGTACAGCACTTCCCGCCAGAGTGCGAATTGCAGCCGGTTACCGATAAAACCGGGAATACTCTTCTTTAGAATCACCGGTTTACGGTCCAGGGCCTCAAGAAATTCAGCGGCTAATTCGACAACACCGTCCCCTGTGTCACTCCCCTTTGCCAGTTCAAAGAAAGGGACCATGTGGGGCGGATTGAACGGGTGCGCCACAACGATGCGGTCCTTATAGTAATCTACACCTTTCACCAGATCATCGACCACTATGGAGGAGCTGACGGAACAAATCACTTTGACATCCGGACAGTGTATCTCTATCTCCCGATAAACCCCGTGCTTTATTTCAAGGTTCTCGGCAACGCATTCAAAAAAGAGATCGACATCTGCCATCTCCTCGTATGCAAAGGCAAAATTCAAATATCCCATGCAGGTATCGATCTGTTCCCGGGTGATCAGGTTATTGTCTTTAATTTCCTTATAAAAGGCATCAACTTCCGCCCGGCAGCTTTCCGCCCTTTCGGGTGACCTGGCAAATACACTCGTTTTATAACCATGCCCTGTCGTTAAAACAGCCATGCTGGACGCCATCATACCGGTTCCGATAATACCAATGTGCTTAACTGAATCCAATTTCATATGATTCCTCACGAAGCTTTCCCAGGTGTCGCTTGTTTGGCGTCCTGAACAAATGGTTATTTCCCAGAGATATCCTCCCTAATTTCGAGGCGGTTTTACTTTTCGGGTCTCAGTCAAACCGAATGTAAGAAAAGAGGAAATTACAAATCCCAATCCGGTAACCATCACAATCCCGCCCGTCTGTGCATTGTTCAAATTGAACGTTTCCATCAATATCGGAAACAGGAAGGTAATCGCCTGTCGGTCCAGGATCACGAAGCCCCAGGCCAGGGCAAACAGAATGGCAATGGTATTCCGATATGTCCGTTTCTTCATGAAACCTACCCATTAGAAGCTGTTTCGAAATTATTAATAGAACAGGTTTCTACCGAGACCGGATTTCTGTATCAATAATATTTAATCCTGACAAGATCTCTTCTCAGGGCCATCAGGGTAACCACATTTGGATTTGGTATTGAATTATTCAAAAAATGAACATCGAACGTCCAACATCGAACGTCGAATAAGGTATGCTGCCGATTTTAAGCGTTTTTTAGGCACTGCTTCACAAACGTAAATGGATAACCGCTATTTTATTTTAAAATGGTGGAGCGAAGCGAACTCTGCATTTAAAATTGGACGTTGGGCGTTCGATGTTCGATGTTCATTTCCTAAAAAAAGCGCGTCCCCTTGCTGTTGAAACACAACCGGGAATATGCCATATATAATCTAAAGATGAACAGAATCGAGGAACGAGTGTTAAAAGATGGAAAAATACATCAATGAACCGTTAATATCCGAAAAACTTGAAAAGCAATATTTTAAAGCCGATTCGTCCGGCAATCTCATTATACCGGCTGAAATATCCTCTCGATGGGGCATCACTCCCGGGGATCAGATACAATATATCCAGAATGGAAGCACGTTATCACTGAACCTTCCCATGCGCCTGGATAAGCTATACATCGAGGTCACTAATAAGTGCAACCTCAATTGCCGGACATGCATCAGGCATGTGTGGAATGAGCCCTCCGGTATGATGTCGGAAGATATTTTTGAGGCTATTGTCAGTGGCGTCTCTTCTTTTCCATATCTTCCTCGAAAAGCCTTTTTCGGCGGGTTTGGAGAACCGCTGTCACATCCGAAAATCCTCGAGATGATTTCCCGCCTTAAATCAATAGGCATGTTTGTCGAATTGATTACCAACGGAACTCTTCTTAAAAAAGAGATGATCGCCGGCCTTATTGAATCCGGGCTCGATTCCTTATGGGTTTCCCTTGACGGCTCGACACCCGAAAGTTTCTCCGATATCCGTCTCGGCGCCGAATTGCCGAACATTCTTGAAAACCTCATGGTTTTAAAACGATTGAACGGCATCGGAAGGCA
This sequence comes from Desulfobacterales bacterium, assembly GCA_963677545.2. Taxonomy (GTDB): domain Bacteria; phylum Desulfobacterota; class Desulfobacteria; order Desulfobacterales; family JAFDDL01; genus JBECKW01. Next base: position 13,119 of record CAXXKH010000006.1, read on the forward strand.
TGGATTTCACCAGCATATCGAAATCGGCATTGCGTTTGTCGCAATGAAACGCAATATCGACGAACTGCCCGCTGTAATCGATATCGCTCATAAAATTGGGGCCTGCCGTATCCTCGTTACAAACGTGCTCCCTTACACCGATGAAATGATTAATGAGCCATTGTATTACGGCTCCATTAATAGAAAGAGCTTCGATCTGGACCTTCCATTGATGGACCTGGATGACATCACCTTGAGATCGATTCGCCGGGCAGCGGACAACATCTATGTAACGATTCCTTTTATACCTTCCGACAATTTGCGAAACAGATGCCCGTTCATAGAGGATGGCGCCGGGGCAATTGGCTGGAATGGTGACCTGAGCCCCTGCCTCCCGCTCCTGCACAGCCATATGAGTTACCTTGGTTTTCTACATTATGGCAGCCGCTACTCAAAAAAATGGGCCGTCGGCAACGTAATGGACCAAAATCTCTATTCGCTCTGGAATACGCCTGAACATAAAGCGTTCCGTAAGCGAGTTTTAGAGTTTGACTTTGCGCCCTGCGTTACATGCGGCGGCTGCGACCTCTCTGAAGGTAATGAAGAAGATTGTATCGGCAACGAACATCCGACCTGCGGGGCATGTTTGTGGGCACAGGGTATTATCAGATGCCCGTAAATCATTTAATTTAAATAATTTTCTTGACACATATATATTCTCCACATATACTGTGTTCCTAAAAAAACCTGTAATGCCTACCGAACCTAAAAAAATAGAAATGACGTCAAAAAAAACCGATATGCCTTCTTCAGAGTTCCCTGGAATATCAATCAAGCAAGTTAGAAGCAAAAAAACCTATAAAGCTCTGATTGCCGCAGGATTCAGGTTGATTAAAAAGCTCGAGCTCGATTCAATTACGGTCGCGGAGCTTTCCAAAGCAGCCGGTTATTCCGTCGGTGCTTTTTATACGAGATTCAAGAGTAAAGATGATTTTTTTGACGCCATGGTCGTTCATCATATGATATCTCGCGTCAAAACCCAGGATAAAATTTTTGCTTCTTTTCAACGGGAAGATTTTATAGATGAAATAATTAAAGACATCGTTCAATATTACTGGATTAACCGTAGATTCTGGAGGGCTGCCTTATTCCGCAGCATACGCGATCGAGAATTTTGGGAACCTATCAGAAAAACCGGTCACAGTCTGGCAAGCAGGGTCATCTCAAGAATAAGTGAACTGGCAGACCGCCCATTAACTGAAATGGAGGAAACAAACGTCCGCTTCGCGTTTCAGATTACACTGGGAACAATTAACAATACCATTATCAATCAACCGGGACCGATTTTTATGAAGCAAAAATTGTACGTCGAAAAACTGATCCGGGCTTTCCGGCTTGTATCGGATTATGATAGTATTGTTTCCAAGAAAAAAGCGAGGAAACGTAAAAAATAGTTTTCAAAGCTGTTTGCGTTCAGTGCTCGCAACAGAGACGATACACTACATGTAATCACTTTATTTCGAACTGGTGCAAAATCTTTCCTTCGGACTTCATCTCATCGGGCTTGATAAAAGCGACTCTTAGTCTTTCTTCATGAACATCTACCCACGTGTAACCTGAATCCGGCCAAAATTTAGCATATCCGGTTTCAGATTTTGTAAATTTCCATGGCGCGCCTGCGCTTCCCGCGCATATATAGTGTATTCCATCGACCGAAATATCCGTAAAAACATGGTCATGGCCATAAAAGAGGGCTGTCACTTGAAATTTTTGCATCCATTTATGGATAAGCGCCTGCTCCCCGACATAGGCTGCCTGTCCGCCGCCGCGGCCGTATCTTGTATTGAGATCGTCTCCCGCTTTTCCTCCGACAGTATGGTGTATAAAAATGAATTTCCACTTTGCCTTTGACGTACTGAGCTGTTTATAAAGCCATTTCTTTTGTTCATCACCAAGCGTCCAGTCATCAGCCTTTCCTGTCTTTGAACCGTGCACATGTTCTGTGAGTGTATATCCGGTTACTGTCAGAACAAGATTTAGCGTATCCCCCCAGGTAAATCCATAATAGTCACCATACCCGTTTCCACCTTCACAGTAGGTGTCCGGCAAGGGGCCAGGCAGCCATTCCATACGCGCCTTTCGAGCCCAGCCCCTTTGATTTGCCTGGTGCCAGCCGTTTTCACCTTCCCAGTTACCGATGACATTGAAGACAGGTACTGATGCGGGAAGCCCCCCAAGGCTTTGTCTCAGCATGTAGTAAAGCAAAGGTCCGTAACGTTCTTCAGTCATGGGCCCGCCATGCGAAGTAAAAGTTTGGATATTATCACCGAGCATCAGCAGATAATCAGGTCGTCGAGCCAGGATTGAAGCACTGATGTCGGACAGGATTTTAAGGCGTTTCGGCTCATTTGGTGTGATATGAGAATCAGCTACCATCGCGAATGAATAGGGGGATGTGCCGGTTTTTTGTGTCGAAAAAGTACTTTGTGCCACAACCTCATAAATTTGAGATGCTTTTACTCCGGCATGGACCTGATATTCATACATTTTGCCGGCTTTTAGAGGGCGCAAAGCAGTACTCACAGGAGTGTAAGCTTCAACAGAAAAGGTCTCTGTCTTCTGCCAGGGAATGTCCCTTTCCCCCGACTCCCTGAACTTTATTAAGTAATCAAGGCGTTTATCACCTCCGACAATGTTGACAGTAATCGCGGAAGTGGTGGGCCTAACCAGGCATGGGGGAGTCAGGAGAATTCTGGAATCTTTTAATGCTGAAACAACTTCCTTCCCATCAGCGGGAAATGTCCCGTGAAACAAAGCAGTTCCAGCTCCAGCCGCAACAACCTGCTTTATAAACCTTCTCCTGGTAATATCGTTCATATTATTTCATCACAGCCAATTTCAAAACGCCCCGTTTTGACCGATCTCCAGGCTTGCGATTCGCACTGGACTTGGTCCCGCTTAGGGGCGAGGAAACGTTTTGAAAATGGCTCATCTTTATTCCCATATTTTTCTCCATGCCGTTGCACCCGGCTGAGTAGCCTTCTCGAGGTCAACTCTCGGTTTCCATGCCTCTTTAATATCTTCCGCAATCTGTCCCTTTGGTGTCAGCTTTTTACCCTTCAGGCCCGGGTAGTCAGGTCCATATCTATGTGCCCTGAACACCATGTTGTTTGCCTCAAACCCGGCATCATCAAACCAGCCTTTAATGCCGCCACTGGTGACGGGATTGATATATTCCCATACCACTTCACCCTCTTTTGTTACTTCAAAAATATGCCCGTGATTTCCAGAACATATCATGGTGTTGCCATTTGGCAGCCTTTGAGCACCTGAAATATGATGAGAATAAAAGCTGTTTTCACTTTTTGATTTATACTCCCATATTATTTCACCGGTTTTGGGGTCCATTTCAACAACGGATGAATAATTGACAGGCGGGCGGGCCCATCCATTGTTATATATAAGAATATTCCCGGCGCCCGGAAGACTTTCTTTTATCCAGTGCGCGTCGTGGGGTCCATACAGAATCTGGTTTCCGGATGTAGTGAATGTTGGCGGATCTCCGCCACCATATGCATTTGGGTTGCCCCAGCGGTATACAATTTCACCCGTCTTGTGATCAATAATATAGAATTCACCAAATTCCCTTGAATCAACGAGTATCTGACCGGTTTCGGAATTATAGTCAATGGTATTGAAATGGGTCCAGTCAGGATTTGCAAACCTATGCTGAGGTAGTACCGCGGTAATAAAATTTACATCAAGGTGTTTAATAGAATTCATTCCCCTGTGATCCCAGGCTTTCCATTTCCATACGACCTTACCGCCGGGATCTATTTCATATATGACATCAGGGGCCAGGCCTTTGTCAGTTGTCTGTTTGGGATTTCGGCCTCCTGCAATTGCTTCTTCTTTGCTTATATGTTCCCAGGCATTGGTCATGGTGTTCCCATTGGGCAGTCTGACAAAGTCATGGTGCAGTGAACCTTCTTGAGGACCCGGAATCCATTCCCATACGACATTCCCGTCCCAGTCGATTTCTCTCAAACCTTTAACCCCTCCGCCAAAGTTGAGGCCTTTATTGGGGTTTGGATTCGGCTGTGGTTTTTGTCTTGGCTCCCCTTCTTTAGGCGGTGGCATAGGTTTGTCACGGGTATTACCGAGGATGTGGCCGTTTTCCAGCAAAATGTAGTGTAAACCGGGGGGATCGCCCTTATGTTCCCATATGTGCACCACATTACCCAGCATATCGACAAGATATGTTTTATCCGAGAACATGGGACTGAAAAGAGTGTATCCTTCATATGCCTTTGAAGCATTGTACTGAATGAGTTGTGAAGGACCGCTATGTGATTCATAGGCATAAGCAGGAATAAAAAATATGCTTGCAAGCATAAAGGCCCCTAAAAATAAAATCCACTTTTTCATTTTTCTCTCCTTACCCAATAATATTTAAGAATCTATATTCTGTTTTAACATTAAATGCAAGGTATTCTTCAATATTATTTCAAAGTGAGGCGGGTTTTCCAAAAACTTACCGGAATCTTTGAATCAAAACTTGATATACAGCGGTGACATGTTGATTTTCGGCGAAAGTTGCGTAAAGGAGTCCGTCAGGTCGTCAAAATTTTAAAAACTACTTTTCTGATATAATTGAATTAACATATGCCTTAAACTTGTCCACGTACTTCTCTTTAGGGGCTCTTGCCCATAATGCTTTGTAAGCTTTATCATGTAATTTATGTCTACACCAACTGTCCCAACGATTCCATGTCTCATCCGGCGTCGAGCCTTTCAAATGATCAACAAATATTGATTGCCAGAGATCAAATTCGTTCACTATCTGAGTACTTTCGCCCCGCGCGAGGAGTCCGGTCGATTTTTTCTTTTTTATTCTTCCTTTATATCCTTTTTTTTCATACAGTTGCCTCATTTCTTTTGCTCTTAACATGGCGGTCGCCAATTCCGGATGTTTTAAGGACAGATCAACCATTTCCTTCTTCAAGGCGTCATGATGTGCAGCAAATTCAGCCGCCAATTGCACGTCCATGCGGGGCGTAGCCACTCCCTCAAAAGATGCGAAGAAATCCATATCCCGAGATCTTTCCTTTTCCATCCAGCCGGAAACGCAATACCACTCTCTAAGCAATGATCCCGTCGGTCTTCGCCATTTGCAAATAATATCGAAATCATCAGTACTGTTAAGGTTATTAAATATTTCATACTTCAGCTCATCTGCCCTGATTATTTCCATCTGCAGTGAATGGGTTGTTGTTTTGTCTCTGACTACTATTTCATCAAGAAAATATACCTTTGCATCATTGTTAGCGGATTGCTTTTGGGAAATTTCCTCCGCGGAAATGCTTGTGACGAAGGATAGGGTCAGCAAAATATAGAGTAGCATATCGGTTTTTGAAGCCATTTTAATGCTCTCCTACCTATAACCAATACCCTTGGAACGGCCTCAGGCTTTCTTGATTTCAGAATCAATGCACTAAATAGTTTTCTTTTTATTCTTCTTTGTTTTGTAACTATCGCATTTTGAAACGAGTCGAAATGCCTCTGTCAACTTTTTTATGAACATGCCTTGATTCATTGAGATTGGTCTCGGTTGATTTATTATGGTGTTGTTAAGCGTGCCAAAGATAATCTGGAATGCGAAGCGGACGTTTATTTCTTCCTCATCAGTCAATGGGCGGCCGGCTTGCTTACTTAACATTCCAATGGTCTTGCTCGCAACATCATAACCACCCTGCCTGATCGGTTCCCAGAACTCAGGATCACGCATACCACGCACCTGTGCCGTCCGCCAGAAATTGCGATTGGTAAAAGGGTAATGGACAATTTCTTTAAGTAACTCATCTATAAAATCACCACCATTATGGGAAGAAAAAAATCGGCCTATATCCGCCTTGCGAGCTTCTCTGTGATGGGCGACCAAGGCATCGAGTAATTCTTCTTTACTTCGAAATCGCGCATAAAACGCACCAATGGAATAGCCGGCCGCCTGGGAAAGTTCCGCAACGCTTATTGAGTCCCATTCGCGCTTTTTTAATAATTTAAAGCCTGCTTTAATTATAGCATCATACGTTTTTTTACTTCTTTTTTGACTGATTTTCTTCCCGGGTGAATCTGTTTTATTTTTTTTATTTTGTTTCATAATACCATCTTGTCTACCCCCTTAAAAAAAGAACCCGTTTGATTGTTTGATTACTCAAACGGGTTCTTAGCCAGCATTTCCTGTTGATTTTATCCAGGAAGTGCCAGAGGAGAGGCAAAATCACTTAAACTCAAAAGAGAGACCAAATACAAAGCGACGACCACGAAGGTCGCCAGTATGACCGCTACCCGGGCCTGTGCCAAAATAGCCTGAAGCTACACCGTAGTTTTCCTCGGGATCCTTGTCAAACACATTAGAAACGTTAAAAAAGAAATTGAGGTTTGTCCTGTCCAGGTCAAATCTGTAATTCAAATTTGCATCGGTCAGGATTCTTGCGTCCAGGGTATTGTCGGGAACATCCCATCTTTCACTGGTACCATTCCAGTTATAGTTCCGGTTTTTCAGCGTCTCGCCCGTGTATCTGTTCTGAACCCAGATGCCAAATCCACCCCGCTGGTAGTTGAGGGATAAAGTGGCTGTATACCTGGGATAGGTAATATCAGCGGTCTCGACGCTCACACCATCCGTAGTAGACGAATTTTCCTTTACGTAACTGCCAAGGAAGCGGACACCGACATTCTCGCCACCGCCGAACCAGTCAACTGCTTTACGGTAGCCTATTTCAAAGTCAATACCAACCGCTTTTGCGGAATCCCTGTTAATATAGGGCTCACCAACTAGCGTGACCTTAGGAACAGTATTGCCATTTTCATCTAAGATCTCACCATTGCCATCAGAAGCTGGATCACCCCCGCGGGTGATCATGTCACAGAGACTTGGAATGCCGTCGTTATAGCAGCCGTCGAGCACCTCTCCTGAGGATAATTTGCTGATATTATCTTTGATATCAATGCTATACCAGTCTGCTGAAAAGCTAAAGCCCTGGAGCCATCGGGGCATATACACCAGGCCGAAAGTTTTGGTTATCGCTTTCTCAGGCTGAATATCCGGACTACCGTTTGAGAATCTGGTAATACTATACGTAACTGACTCTTCCGTATATTGTTCCGCCAAATAGTCGGTTACATTCGCGATACCACCGGTTCGGTCGAATTTTTCACCCATGGTGGCAGCGCGGACATCCTGGGAATATGTACCACGAAATCGTAAATCTGTTATCGGCGCATAGTCAAAACCGGCTTTATAGGACCATGTTTCACCCGCTCCCGAATAATCCGCCCAGCGCGCAGCGCCATTGATTAGCAACTGCTTCACATAGGGGAGATCAGCGATTACAGGAATCAGCAGTTCACTGAATACCTCTTGTACGCTCTGGTCGCCGCGGGCAAACGGTACATTTGAAAACTGTATATCAACTACGTTGCCAGAGCCAGCATTACCGCCAACCACACCGCGAATGCCCAGGGCCGGGTTAGTGGCTATTACCGGGAGGTAACCAGGATCGACATTCTCATTGCCTCCAGGACCTACCAGCACTAGCTGGGTAAATTCCGCTTCCCGCCAGTGATAACCAAGGGCCATGCTGATGGGACCCGCGCCCCAGCCTTCATAAAGGTCGCCATCTACCGAAATTTCAAATACGTTCTGCTCTATTTCGATATCCCTCAGCTTGTTCGCACTTGACATATAACTGAGGGGTATACTGTCAACACCATCGATAAAGCCGTTTACATTCATTTGAACGCCGGGCTCATAGCCGGTGACCCAGTCAACCGCTTCCGCGGATGCATTCCCCGCACCAAAAAGATTCAGCGGTACACAGTCCTGATACATCTCGTTTTCCGTGCCCCTGGTTGTAACAGCCACGTTGCAGGCGGGTTGTCCCGTAAGGGGATCCGTTACGACATCCATGGCAAGAAAGATTCGGTCAAGACGGACACCACCCCGCTGAATTGCCTCTACATCGGTTTTACCGTGCTGAACATACCCCTTGACCTGCCATCCATCAAAAAATCCGCCATACACATTATAATCGAAACCACCTGTCAGAGACAGGGTCTTTGTCTTCTGTTCGGTATAGGGATCATAACCGATGTCAAGGGGACCGCCGTTTCTTCCGAATCTTATATCCGTCATTGAATTGGCATCCATGAAATCCGCTATAGTCTGCGGCAGAAACGGATTTTCACGATAGATAGTAAAACCGGCCCAATCCCGAGAGAATACACCGCCAAAGTTTTTGTTTGTGAAATATGTTTTTCCATACAATCCTTGAGCGTACACTTTAAGCTTTTTACCAAAGTAGCGCTCAATATATCCGAAGTAGTTTTCTCTACCGGACTCAGGCGTTATCGTCGTGTTATCCCAAGGGGCGCTATCCGAAGCAGATCCAGTACCGTCGGCATTGCTGCAACTCCAGTTGAAATACCCTCCACTACAAGGTCCGGCGCTCTCCACCCACGGGACAACATTGCCTGCATCATCAAAAGTATAAACAGGGATCAGGTCAGCAGGACGAAAGCCCTGTTTTTGGTAAAAAACTCCATTGATTCCACCGGTTTGAGCAAAGACATTGGGATACTCAAGATAATAGGGGTTATCGGGAGAGTCTCCTGCGTTTGCATCTGGATTTGGAAGCAGGGCGGTTGCAGTATACCAATCAAAGTCATCGAGCTCATCACCATAGATAGCGTCCTGTTCGCCTTTTTCAAATGACAACAATACGCGGGTTCCGTCTTTGAATTGATAACCGCCGGCAAGCTCTATCTCATAGTTATCATTCATGCCCCTTTCGGTTTGACCATACTGCACATGCCCTTTGACCCCTTCATAATCGGTATCCAGAATAAAGTTGGTAACACCTGCTACAGCGTCAGTACCATAGGCCGCGGAAGCGCCGCCGGTTACCGTCTCAAACGACCTGAGCAGAAGTTCCGGAAACATATTTATATCCGGTCCTCCGAAGATAGTAGACATAACCACCCGGCGGCCATCCAGCAACGTCAGGGTGCGCTTGCCCTGAAGCCCGCGTAAATTCAGGGTCCCGGCGCCCGAAGTTTCGAAAAATCCACCTGTATTCTGCGTAGTGTTCGAACCATAAAACATTGGCAATTCCGCCAGTCCTTCAATCATTGTGGTCGGAGATGCAAAGTTGATCTCCTCTACGGTCATCACCGTGACCGGTGTTGGGGTCTCCATACCACTCGTTCTAATGCGGGAACCCGTCACTCTGATTTCTTCTAAAACAAAGGTGTCGTCATCTGTAGATGCCTCCTCTTGTGCAAAAACAAAATTTCCGAATACCATCAGGCTTAAAAATAACATCATCAAAAATAAGAACCGTTTTTTCATTACTCCATAGATTTGCTTGACGTTTTCCATGTCTTCCCTTCCCTCCCGTTTAGGTATAATAATTTCTAAAAACCATCACCAATTGAACATGAACCATTAATATTTAATATGAATACGGAATCTGTATTCATATTAAGAACGGACTCATACTTTATAGGCACTGTTACAGGATGTTTCAGCACAAACAGGCGTATTAATTTATAGCGCCGTGCCGACGGTTATACGCATTATATTTGGCCGCGGCGCAACAAGTTAACGAAACACACCCTTTTGCAATGTTTCATCACATCATTTCAGTATGTAACGATCCTGCTTTGTCAAAAATGCTGCTTTTGTGAAACGACCTTCTTTTAGCTCAATTGAAACAGATACTGCTCAGGGTAAGACAATTTTGAACCTGACAACAAAAATCAACACGTGCTGTTGATCTCAGGACTGCTTTGCCCGACAACAGTTCAGATACCAGCGCCGGTGAAGCCTGTCGGTATGTGAAAAGAATACTTGGTAAGTCTTGTTCCGCGTAAAACGAAACAAGAATACAGATTCTTAATTCATTGTCAAGCAAATATTTTCCCAAATGGCCCGGCAGGAACGATTTGAACTTTGCGGAGGCTTGTTTAACGCCCTCAAATGTTAACAAAAAAATTATCCAAAACTTAATTTGCCCCTCCAAAAAAACATTTTAAACACAATAAAATACTATACCAGTACCATGCTCAAGTGCGGTTACCCTGTATCGGGCATCTCTTTTTCTTGACAGGTTGCTTGGAACTTATCTATATATTTGTATACACACATACCATAACAGAGGAAGTCCATTGATCGTCATGAAAAGAATTAACAGGAAAATTAGTTTGCCAAAACGGGGTGTTTTGAAACTGACCGTATTGTTTTTGATCTTTTCTCTCTTTGCCAATGTTGCCTATGCTCAGGAAATTGATCAACAAAGCGGGCCGGAATTTATGTCTCCAGAGATTGCCGACAATAACGCAATCACTTTTAACGTTCACTCTCCGGACGCGAATTCCATCTCACTGCAGGGAAGTTGGATGGGCTGGGGCAAAACCGCGGCACTCAAAAAGGGGGCGGATGACATCTGGTCAATAACGGTCGGCCCGCTGGAACCTTCCATGTACCACTACAATTTTATTGTGGACGGTGTGAGTGTCATCGACCCGAAAAACGCCCATGCGTTAAGGGACGGGACCAGATATGCCAGCATGCTGATTGTCCCGGGAAAAGGGTCTGCTCTTTTTGAGGTGAATGAAATACCACATGGGTCGCTTGCTAAAATCTGGTATAGCTCTGCATCCTTGGGACTCTATCGCCGAATGTATGTTTACACACCTCCCGGCTATGAAAGCGGCAATGAGAAATATCCGGTGCTGTATCTGCTGCACGGCGCGGGCGGTGATGAGGATGCATGGACATCCCTGGGAAGGGCCAACTACATACTTGACAATCTGATCGCCCGGAAGAAGGCAAAACCGATGATGATAGTGATGACCAACGGCAATGCCTGGCAGACCTCATCGCTCAGAACACCACCGGGGGCACCTGAATTTACCCGTGAGGATTACCAGAAAAACCAGGGGAAATTTGAAAAGAGCCTGGTAGAGGATGTCATTCCTTTCATAGAAAAAAATTATCGGGTAAAAGCGAACAAGGGGAATCGTGCTATCGCCGGACTGTCGATGGGGGGCGGACATACGGTTACCGCTACGACGGAGTATCCCGATGTATTTGGTTATATCGGCGTATTCAGCAGCGGGATTTTTCAACCCGATTCGAGTTTGGAAAGCAAATTTCTCGCTTTGAAAAAGAGTGGATTCAACAAGTATTGGATCGCCTGCGGAAAAGACGACTTCGTAATGGAGTCAAACAAACGGCTTCTTGACATGCTGAAAAAACTGGATATGGAACATGAGTATTTCGAAAATCCGGGCAGTCACACCTGGGCCAACTGGAGAACGTATCTGTCAATGTTTGCCCCAATGTTGTTCAAGTAGTAACCGGTAGCGGGGAATGGCATTTTCCCTGTCTCGATCTACGTGATTTACCGGAATCTGTTTCAACGCTTTTCCGCCAAGAACTGCGGGATCTGTAAGGGAGTGGCGCATATCCAAATTCGTCGATAACCGTCGATTTTGGTATGCGAACCACTCCTTTTTTTCCTCTTCCAAAACGGCAAAATTTTCCCGAGGACCTGTTCGAAACAGGTAAAAACGTCGTTCAGACAAAAATTTGACGGTCCCAGCCGCCTCCATTCGAAGCATAACATAATAAATATATTGATAATTTAAGTTTTCACAATGACTTGGCACATCCCTTGCTGTTATATCGACCAGGGAAATGGGCGAAAACCGCCCTTTTGAAAAGAGGCATATATGGCTTCTTCCACATTATTTTAAGGACCGGGGTCCAATGATGAAATCTAAAATCGGATTCTTATTTCTCGTCATGTTAAGTTTTGCAGCCATATCGTGCGGTAACAAGCGATATAATCCTGATTTTCCAGCAGTCAAGAAAATACCATATTATGAAATCGGTAACCCCCATGGCGCAGGCCGAATGAAAACCGGTTATCTTGCCGAAAAATTAGTGGAAAATTTAAAGGATGTCTCCGTTAGAGAAAGAAAAATAGCCGTACTACCCTACTATAATCTGGAGGCTCTGGACCAAACCACGCCCTTCGGACTGTTTATGGGAGAGCAGCTCATTTCAGAAATGTCCGAGCTTGGCTTTAACGTAATCGAAATCAGAAACAACCAATCCATTTACATGGCCCGGAAAATTGGCGAGGCCTTTATCCACCGCGGCAGCAGCTCAAACGACAACACTCTGCGACAAATCGAAATCCGCAAGTTAAGGGAAATATTCGGCGGCGATCTGGTGGGAGTGGTTTGCGGCACCTATTTCAAAAGGGGCAAGGTAAAGGACAAAACATCCAAAAATGCGGACGATCTCTATTTCGTTAATGCACGGATTGTTCGAATTCCGGACTCACTTATCGTTTCCACCGCTTCCACTGAATTGGCAATACCGGCACACCTGTCGTCCATAAAGCACATCAATAACCTGGAATCGGTAATGGTGGGGCATAAGAATCTTATGAAGAGATGAAACCAAAAGGCAATATCATGATTTCGAAGAGAATATATACAGCGGCCTTCTCGTTTTTGCTTCTATTGTCATGCGCATCACGGGACTTGCACACTGAAGATTTGATGCAGCGTTCAAACGGAAACAAAAATAAGCATGTTTACTCCGCGGGGGATGATAACGCAAAAGACCATATATTTTCTACCAGGTGGAAGTACGGCAGCGGGCTTGAGGTTCGCGAAGCGTATGGCACGGACGGATTCAAGTATGAATACAAACCCAGCCAAAATGAAATATACTCGTTTGAATATTTGGAACCCCCCGGAGGGAGTGTCTCCTCCGGAATGGATGCTATTGCCGGAATCCTGGAACACATGGCCGAAAGCCTTCTCACGAATCTGGAACGCTATGATTCTGTAGAAAATACCGACAGAACCGATATTATTCTGATACCAACCACATTTGTCAATATCGATGACATCTACGCCACCACATCTTTCGGGCGATATTGCAGTGAGCAGCTTGCGAATTATCTGTCGTTCAAAGGCATCCGGATCGTCGAGATACGAAAAGCGGAAAATATCCTTTTCAACCGAAAATCGGGTGAATATGGAATAAGCAGGATGTCGGATGAAATTGTAAAAAAATATAATGCGAATTCTATTATGGTTGGTACCTATACAATTACCCCCACGGATGTCCTTTTAAATGTCCGGATGGTTGAGGCGGACAATTCGTCGGTAATCCGTTCGGTAACAACCGGTCAATTCAGCAGGAGAGATAATTCCCTTGTTAATTATCTGGTTTCAAAAGTTAATACGTTGAACGCCAATGACTATGAATTCGGCGAATCTTCGGAGAGTGAAATTCCGAATGTCGGCATAACAACCGTCGATCTTTCTGAATAGAAGCTGCTTCAAAACCTTCAACAGGGATTTTATTGAGCGATGAAAAATAAATACTGTTTGATGCAAATTGCCGGGATTTTTTTGTTTGTATTTTTTATCCTTTCGGGGTGTTCTTCGCACAGGTATAATTCAATCGGATCAAATAATTCCTCCGGCCGATACATTATTGACAGCCCGCGTAATGATTACAAAGCAAGAACTTCAATGTTATCGGCTTCTGAAAGAATTTCAGATGAGATCTACGCAAATTTGGAACAAACGTACCGGAAAGACGGAAGAGCCCGTTTGTCACAAAAAGATATCGAACGGGATTTGAACGCCCACCCGCTTACCATCATGACGTTTACCGATTCGAACAGGTTCCAGTCATCCGCCGATTTCGGGAGAACACTCACGGAATGCCTCATCACCTCCTTCGAACGAAAAGGTTTCGGCGTCATTGAACTGAGAAAAACAAATAAAATACATATCGAAAAAAGAAATGGCGAATACTTCCTGTCGCGTGATGCGAAAGAATTAAGCCAGGACATACAATTCTCGAGGGTACTGGCAGGTACTTATTCAATAGGATTCGACACCGTAATTGTAAACGCGAGACTGATAGAGGTCGCTACAGGAAAAATCATAGCATCCAATTCGCTGGAAATGAAAATCGATGAGAACATCTGGTATTTATTGACAAACGGCGGCACATTGACCGAAATGGTCAAGAAACTCCCCTTTGACTTTGTCGACGATGACTATTTCCAAAAAATAGGGGTCGATACCTTTGAGAGAGAACCGAGTAAATTGTAGTGGCTGAGCCACTTTCCATACGCTAACGCGATGAACACAATGTTTTGGCCATACGTTCCAGGATTGACCGGCTTAAAACTTCCGGTGATGTCGCCGGGTTGGTGTCGGTTTGAAAAAACAGATAATCGGAACCGGCATGATATTTCGCCGCCATCTGCCCGGTCAGGTACCACAAGGTCGCTGAAGATTCGGTATCAATTATTTTGAGGGTGATAGCAACTTCGGAGTCGGAGCTTCTCATCCCATCATAGTACTTGTTTATTGTCCCTGCTAAAATCAGGTCATATCCCATTTGCCGCCCCAGTTCGACAGCCTGATCAGCATTTTTATAGTTACATTTTGTCGTCCCGACCACCCGGATAAAATTCCGTTTAAGCAATTCCGCCTGCAAAAATTCCGCAAACGCGAATGAAAGCCGGCTGTTTTCTCCCTCATCGAGATAATAAAAATTAAATATACCGAGACTGTCAGCGCGAAGATTTTCCGGCTGGGCCGGTTGCATATTGATAGTGATCAGCGGCTCTCTGTAAACAGACGCGCAACCTGATGAAAGAAAACACAGGGGAATCAATATGAAAGCATGAATCACTATTCGCTTTGATATCGGATTTATGAAAAATTCCATGTACAGATTCCCTTCTGCAATCCGGGCGGCCGGTTAATTTTGATATCGGCAGGAATGTCTTATAGGGCAATTATATGCCAGGATTACGACTGGTTGTCAAGAACTACAAACATTTGAAGGGTTGTTTTTAACCTGTTTATCTATTATTTTATTAATTTGGGTCCATCCGGAAATAACAGGATATCAAGGTGGTTATCAAATGAGTCGGCACACCCCTCGATTCTGCCATATCAATCTAATCATCATCCTGCTGGTCACTTTTATTTATCGGTCAGGAAATCCCATACCATGTGCTGAAGCTGCCGATAACATTTCCCGGCAGAGCGAGAAAACCGATAAACCCGTCAAAAAAGAATATGGGGAAATAGCCGATGACTTCCAGGAACTGATCTCGAAAAAATTAAGGGCCAGTGCAAACTGGCTCGATTCTTTTTTCCGCGATGAACGGGTTGAAATCGAAGAGAACGAGACAACGTTAAAATTAAGGTTTTCCTCTTTTTTCGAAGAGGGGGCGGGGGCGGATTTTAACACAAGGGCCCGATTGAGACTGGTACTTCCTGAGCTTGAAGACAAACTTCACATCGAAATTATCGGTGAGGGAGATCCTGATAACGATACAGTGAAAAAATATGACAACCTGGTAGAAAGAGAAGGAGAGCTTGATGAGACGTCCGACAAAAACCTGAATCTTGCTCTCCGCTATTTTATTAAAACCGCGAAAGAAAAGAATTTCAGTTTTAATTTGGGCGCTCGTTTAAATGATTTGACGCCTGTGATTTATGGCGGCCCCCGCTACAGTGCATCGAAAAATTACGACCCCTGGCTGCTGAGATTTACCCAGGAAGTGAAATGGTATACGGATGAGGGGTGGGAATCGAAAACGCGTCTGGACTTCGAGAAATCACTTACGGATGATCTGTTTTTTCGAACAAGCACGGCCGGCTACTGGTATGAGGATGAAGACGGATATTTTTATAATGTCAATCTCTATTTATACCAAATATTTGATGAAGACAGGGCGTTGGAATACTCCTGGAACTCTTTTTTTAAGACCCGTCCGAGACACATACTGTATGAAATTCTACTGCATATCGAATACCGCATGAGATTCTGGAGGAGATGGCTTTTCTTCGAAATCAGGCCGCAAATCGCTTTTCGTGAAGAAGACGATTTCGAACCCACGGTCGGCATCACCTTCGCGCTGGAGGCCGTTTTCGGAAAGAAAAATTAAAAAAACGATGCGCGCCTCGTCGGACATCCCCTCCTCATAACTGCTCCATCCGGAGTTCATTCCATAAGGACATCTGTGTAACACCGCATCGATCGTCTCCTTTGTTCTATTTAAATGTTGACAAACCCGAACTCAAGAGTGTATAGGCGTGGCGTTAAGAAAGAAAGGAATTTTTTATGTTGGCTTTTGTAAGAAGGATGTTCCTGTCTTAGGAATGTACTTCAAGGGCTTTTAAAATTAGATTTTTCCCCACTCCGCGGCAATTCGCTTAAGAGAAATTGCCTCTTTTTGTATTCCTGCATTCCTAAAGACAGAGCATCCCGCGCGCTATTTTATCCCAAGGATTCGTTCATATTGACGAGCACATGTATGATCTTGTATTTATGGAGAAATATAATGAATTTGAAAATGTTAGGGTGGAATATTTTTTTTGAAACTCAATTCCAGCTTTTTAAAGAGCAGGGATTAAGCGCAGGTCGTGTCCTCAAGGAGGTCCGCCATTTGTATACCGTACATACGAGAGAAGGTATTCTGGAAGGAGAAGTATCCGGTCGGTTTCAATTTAAAGCCACCGACAAATCGGACTATCCAACAGTTGGAGATTGGGTGGCCTTACGATCTCTCGATACCTGCTGCATAATCGAAAACGTTCTTCCCCGGAAAAGCGCCTTCTCCCGTAAGGGGGCCGGCAATGTCACCCGGGAACAGGTGGTCGCCGCGAATATCGACCACCTGTGCATCGTCTGCGGTCTGGACGGGGGCCGGAACTTCAACCTCCGGGGTATCGAGCGGTATATCGCAATGACGGTGGAAGGCGGAGCGGCACCCGTGATCATTTTAAACAAAGTCGATCTTTGTGCTGACCGGGAAGACATCCTGCTTCAGACCAAAAGCATTTCGGGCGATATCCCGATCCATATAGTGAGTGCCCTCAGCGGGGAAGGCATAGAAGGCCTTTCAGTGGCGTTTGATGCCGGTTCTACGATCGCGTTTGCCGGACACTCCGGTGTGGGGAAATCCTCTCTGATCAACACCCTTTTAAACCGGGAGACAATAAAAACCGGTGAAGTGCGCGAAAGTGACCTGAGAGGACGACACACCACGACCCATAAGGAACTCTTTTTCCTGGAGGGGGGCGCCATGGTGATCGATACACCCGGCATGCGTGAGCTTCAGCTCTGGGGAAATGAAGAGAGCCTGGAGGAAACATTTAGCGACATTCATGAGGCCGCCAAACGGTGCCGCTATGCGGATTGCTCACATCAGAATGAACCGGGGTGCGCTGTTCAGCAGATGTTGACCGATGGGTCGCTGGATATGGGGCGCTACGAGAATTACCTGGACATGCGCGCCGAACTTCGCTTCCTTGAAAGCAAGGTCAGCGAAAAAAAACGGCTTGAAAGAAAAGGGAGGGAAAAAGAACTTTCAAAGCGTATCCGAAGGTTCAAGAAGCATTGAACAACAATTCTCGCGCAGAGACGCGGTGACAATGTTTTCTCTCTGCGGCTCCGCGGCTCTGCGCGAGAAATAATTTTTTTTAATTGGAGCCCTTCCTCTACTGTGGTGAAGAACAAAAATCCGTTTTCAGAGTCAAAAAAGTACGATTCAGCCGGATGCCCCGCTATTTGGTCAGTTCTCCGTCGGAATCGATAAAAATATACTTGTTCCGCATATCCTCCGGCACCAGATCTCTCCGGGCGGTTTCGGCCAGTTTGGGGCCGTAGTGGGCCTGCATAAACAGGAACGGCCGGGTCACCTTCAAAATGGTAAAAGGGCAGTGCACGGTGTTTTCCGGGATGTAGATCAGCGTCGACTTGTTGATGATGTGCTTTTCCTTCTCTTCTCCCATGAAAAGCTCGAATTCCGCCCCCAGCTCCTCCGGATGTTCCGGATCGGAACCGATTGCGACCAGCACTTCGGGAACCGGATGCGTGTGGGGTCCGTGGCCGAGTGTTTTTGTGGCATTCTCCCCCATCCACATAACTGAGAAATAGTTGCATCCGCCAATGATGTCCCCGTCAGCAAACGTTACAAACATCTTGCTGGCGCCGAAACCGACTTCACGCTCTTCGGGAGTCAGCTCGTTGAGAAAACACCTGCGGTATTTCGATCCCTTCGGCGCCGTGGGATCTACCGGGTTCGCAACCGCGGCCAAGCTCTCTTTCGACGACATGAACGCCGCCGACAGCATCCCCGCCATCATCATTCCGGCGGCGCCGGCGCCGATTTCCTTCACAAATCCCCTCCGTGTCGTACCTGTTTCGGTCTTTTGATCGCGACTCATGAGCATGCCTCCTTTTATTCAATAGTTGAGCTATGTTATATCACCGGTGAAAAATCCGTCGGCCCGACAAGTGTTACATTCATGCCTGATAGCGCATCTTCGATGGCACTGGTGTAGTTACCCATCACCATAATCTGGTGAAGACCCGGCACGTTTTGAAGAAACCGGTCGGCATCCCTTATCTTTACATCCATTGTGTTCGCACAGACGTTGTTCATGGGACCGCTTGACGGAGCATGATCGGTGTCCATCACCTGGCTCTCAATCCGTCCCGGCCATAGTGAGAAGCTTTTCAGATCTTTGCTGAATCCGCCGGTGAGAACTTGTGCATGCGGTGGAAATTCAACTTCAGGTACGGCCCCCCTCCCGGATCCATGATAGTCGTGAATTTTATACCTCATTTGCGCAGCCTCCGGGCCGTTCAGCTTCAGCGGGGCAACGCAGTGACTCACAACAATCTTCGAATTCAAAGGATCCATTGTCATCAGGTTGCACATAAAGGAGGGCTTGCGACTAATTTCCTCCAGCAACATAGAAGACAGCATGCTGCACACATCCGCTTCACAGGCAGCCGTTATGCCCTCGTCCCGCAATCGCGCGAATGCCAGACAGGGATAGGGCAAAACCGGGTTCGGACTGAGGGTGAACCCCAGGCAATCGATCGAAACAGCGCTCAACTCCTCTTTTTCGACAATGGAACGGAGCAGTACATAGAGTCTGCAGGAATCGACAATCGTCTTATCCGGGACACCGATAACTTTCGTCGCCTCCCGTTTCCACCGTTTCATCTCTTTCACGGCTTTTTCAGTATCCACTTCCTTGTATAACGCCGCAAGCTCTTCAAGCGGCCGGAACTGAATTTTAACACCAGTGCGCCGGTAGACCAGCTCTTCATCAAGATTGCGGGATGGAACGGTGGTCGAATCGAACGGCCTTCCATATAGAACAGCCCGACGGCCTTCAAGAATCCCCGGAGACGCGGCGATTCCGACTCGCTCCAGCGTCTGGTCCCGGGAAATAGAAAAGGTGATATCGGCGCCGTTCCCCCGCAGGGACGCCGCAAGATTGACATCAATGGGAATCAGTTCGGGATTTGTGGAGTGGACAATTATGGGAATGGCCAGGTCTCCCATGGTGTCGTACAGACTTCCGAAGTTAAAGGTCATACGGGGCAGAATCATGAGGAGAATGTCCATGTCCCGCTCCTGAACGGCCCTGACAATACCGCCCGGTTTTTGATAATCGACCTTTATGGAAGAGACATCGAGATCAACTCCCGGAATCGACCGTATTGACTCGATCAATTTTTCATGTTCCGAGGGGTTGTTGCTCAGGCAGAGAAGGTTCTTTTTGCCTCCCGTGGAACGCGGCCGGACCGCTTCCCCGGCCCCCTGTTTCGCCAGGGCCGCCCCCGGCAGTGCTGCCGGTAAAGTCGCCGCCATGCCTGCCAGAGTCATCGTTTTGATAAAGTCTCGCCTTCCTACATGAATTCCCTTTTGATCCGTGCCGGGCACTGGGGCCTCCTTCCTGTTTGTCTTCTCGTCAATAATGTCGTCACTTGCCGAAAATGCCATGATTGTAGCAAGCCATTCCTTCTAAACGCAGTGCCCTCTTTAAAATCAGATACGCCTCTTCAAGGCTGAACTGCCGGGGATAATGTTCGAGTGCTGAATACGTATGTATTACATACGATAACTGACGATAATGTCAACAAGATTTAATATCCCGGGATTCATCCAAGCTCCCGAATTCCCGGGTCTGAAACCTGTGCTTCGGTGATCAGCAGCACGCGATTTAGCCTGACCAGCAGGAGGGGCCTGTCTTTCAATGGGATTTTTCAAAAAGAACAGCAAGAAGTAGAAGTATTTTTTGTAAAACAATGCCGCTTCACAATTGAAGCGGCAGCGTTTGCCCCTGTTTCTCAAATATCAGCCGAAAAGCGGCGTTACAACAATTGAAACCTTAGAATCTTTCTTCCACACCTACTCCACAATGACCCGTTTAAGTATTCTGGCCTCATCCCTTGATACGGACTCCCCCATCACCTTGGCGATATTGCCGCCAAACAGTTTCCCCATGAGCCCCACGTTCATTCCAGCAATATAGACCTTGCCGTCATCGCCCTCATAAACACCCCAGGCACAGGGCATGAGGGTCGACACCTCGGGATCCGTCTCGAGGACATCCTTTGCGTATTCCGCCTTGCACAGTTCCACTATCCTAACCTGCCGCGACATGGTAACGCCGTGCTTCACCATTGTTTTGTTCATGTCCCGGATCCCGGGACAGCTCCAGCCGATATCTTCAATGGCCGCCTTGAGTTGCAGGCAGGTTTCTTCCACGGTAGCATACCGGCTCTGATGGATTTTCAGCATCATACTCGGCATGGATAGCCGGCCGACAATGCCGACAATAATGATGCCGACAACAAAACCAATAACCAGATGCAGTTTACACCCCATGCGTTTCTGTTTCGAGGACACTGTTTCAGCGCCATGCAGATTGTTCTTCTCCATAGGTTATCCTTTCTTCTCTTTAGACATTAACGTCTTGCTAAAAGTGCTTTCAAAAACGAGGCCTTCACATCAATTTGTCCATCATCTCTGACAGTTGGGCTTTCTCATGCAGGCCGATAAGCCGTTCTACTTCCAATTTATTTTTAAACAATATCAGTGTCGGTATGCTCTGAACGCCAAATCGGTTGGCCACATCGGGCATCCGGTCTGTATTGATTTCCGTGAATCCCACATGGGCCCGGTAAACGGTTGCCAGAGCATCGACAATGGTTTTCTGCAATCGGCAGGGATAACACCAGGGCGCCCAGAACAATGTCAGTACAATACCTTCAGTCCGCCCGATATCATGGCCTTCCTTATATGGCAGACACACCATTATTCTCTTCCTCTTCTTGCTGTTAACCGGTTTCTTATATGATTGAGCAAATTCAATGCCAGCATTTGGATTATATATATTGAGAGCGAATTTCTGTCGCTATATTTGTACGTTATGGATCCTATAGCGACACACCTATAATTTATTGACAGCATGAAGGCGATACCATAAATAGAATGGTAACGAGTTGTAACGGTTGGTAACGCAAAAAAGGGGGCATCGATTATGACCGGTAAAACACACGAACTCTGGAATGTCAGGTTTATCAACCGAATCATTGACTCCATGGCCGACGGCGTCTTCACCATGGATGCCGAGGGCCGAATCACTTCCTGGAATCGTTCCATGGCGCGCATCAGTGGTTATTCAAGCCGGGAAGCCCTCGGCAAGACATGCTCGCTGCTTCAATGCAGCCGCTGCTTCGGCAAAGAATGTCCCACCGGTATCAAGGGCTGCGGCATCCTTGAAAGGCAATCCTCCGAAGCCAAAGAGTGTTATCTTCGTCATAAAGAGGGATATGATGTTTCCGTAATTAAAAACGCCAGCATCGTTAAAGCCGAAAATGGCGCCATTCTCGGTGTCGTCGAGACCGTTACCGATCTCACCGAGCTGACCCTTGCACGGCAACAGGCTGAAGCGGCGGCAGCGCGGCTGGGTGAGATGCATCGCATGGATAATATCCTCGGCAGGAGTCATGCCATGCAGCAGGTATATACCGCCATTTCGGCGGCAGCCACCAGTGACGCCACTATTCTCATTACCGGCGAATCGGGCACCGGTAAAGAACTCGTAGCCGGAGCCATCCATTTTAACAGCGAGCGCCGGGACATGCCGATGGTAACGGTTAACTGCAGCGCCCTGGCCGAAACCATTCTCGAGAGCGAGCTTTTTGGCCATGTCAAAGGCGCCTTCACCGGCGCCGGCAGAGATCGCCTGGGACGATTTGAGGAAGCCTCGGGGGGAACAATTTTTCTGGATGAAATTGGAGAGCTCAGTCCGTATATTCAAGTCAAATTGCTTCGGGTCCTGCAGGAAAGGGAAGTTGAACGCGTTGGCGATTCCAGGAAAAGAAAAATCGACATCCGGGTTATCACGGCAACCCACCAGGATTTATACGCCAGAGTGCGCGAGGGCTTTTTTCGGGAAGATCTGTATTATCGACTTAAAGTTTTTCCAATCCGCCTGCCGTCTTTGAGAGAACGCAGGGAAGACATTCCGCTGCTGTCGGACCACTTTATCGGATCCATGAACAAGAAAACCGGCAAGCATATCACAGGAATATCAAAGGATGCGCTTCGCCTGTTGATGGATTACGAGTGGCCTGGCAATGTCCGTGAGCTTGAAAACGCCATCGAGCACGCCTTTGTCCTTCGGGATCAAGGTCGTATCCATGCAGACGACCTCCCCATTGAAATACGGCAGCCATCCCTCATTTCCGTACCCCCTGGTCGACAATCTTTTTCAGGTGGGCAACCATCACCAGTAAAGCGAAAAAAAGTGACAAAAGCGCTGATGCTTGATCTTCTTGAAGAATGCGATTGGAACAAGGCCGAGGTTGGGCGCCGTGTGGGGCTGAGCCGAACAGCC
This sequence comes from Desulfobacterales bacterium, assembly GCA_963677545.2. Taxonomy (GTDB): domain Bacteria; phylum Desulfobacterota; class Desulfobacteria; order Desulfobacterales; family JAFDDL01; genus JBECKW01. The sequence continues at coordinate 35,934 of CAXXKH010000006.1, forward strand.
ATATGGAAATATATGAAAAAGTGGAATATACCCCTTCAGCCGGGATAGCCCATGCAGACATGGTATTATACTGAAGGTTCCCATCGCTTCGTGCCCTTCGTGATATCTGATACCCGTTATAACCACGGAAGACACGAAGTAAACGATGAAAATCCCGTCACCAAAACCAGCATCTCTTCACTCAAGTCCGCGGGAATCATACCCCCAATGTGTCTGCCACGGCCTCTCTTTCAAGATGCTCGTCCCACTTTTCTCCCCAGAGATCCGGCACCGTCTCTTCGACCGCCGAAATGGTCTCATATGATACATTGAGTTCAGAAAAAATACTTCTTAAATCTTCTTCACTCTGTGCCAGCCAGAGGCAATAGCGCATCCCTTTCTCTTCGTTGAAATAGGTACGCACCCAGGTTGCCGGTTCGACCTTTGCCAGTTTTCTCCAGTTGGCCTGAACTTCATTGCAGTCAATCCCGGGATTGTGGTGAACCACCATGAATTGTCTCAATTTCGTCATTGTAAACCTCCCTTTCGCTTGATAATCCGGTCAGGACATCAGGTTGATAAAACCTAAACACGCAAACAGACACGTTTGCTGCCATTGACTATATGTATCATCAAGAACCGTGCCATATTGACTTATGACAATTCCCCTCCCGCAACCCCGGAAATAGTGGCTTTTTCTCGATCGGACCTGTTGTTGGCAGTTGTGTGTGATGCCAACGAACGGAAAAGTAACGTTACAAGCGTTATAGTGGCGCTACATAAGATATGCACTGTAAAAGGAACCTCTACTGGAAAACATGTAGAAACGGAACCTATATGCTGGGATGTAGATGTTTATAAACATGCTTTAAAGTTATAATTATCATCAAATTTCAATATATTCCGAATTTATTATTTCCATCACCAACCTGGTTGTGTTATCGTATGCGTCACTTACTCAAAAGGACAAAAAGGAGTCTTAAATGTATAAAAATGTCGTAAAATCTCTTTATTTTCTTGTTGTTAGTATGGCAATGATAGTTTTCATTTCCGTCTTTGCCGAAGCGACGGATCATGAAGATATTTATGACACGGTCGAGCTTAAAAATGGTGATATTGTAACTGGAACCGTTTTAAACGATACGTTCACGGTCACAACCCCCTATACAAACGCAACTTGTGAAAAGGATAAAATTTCCGAAATCACAATTGGTTCTGAATACGGCAATCATGATGTGATAGCACTCAAAACAGGCGGATTACTGGAAGGTACAATAGAAGAGCTTTCCTTATCTTTCAAACTCGTTTCGGGTGAAATCATCTCTCTTGAGAAGAGAAAATGCAAAAAAATCATTCTGCAGAGCCATTTTCAAAACGGTTTCCCACTATAAATGGGATCAAGTCCAAGGCGAATCTTCCACCTGGCGATCGGTGAAAATAGGACGTTTTGAAATTGGCTGTACAAAATTAGAATTGTTGTTGACAAAAGCTTTTAGCAGGTATACACTGACAACTAATGAATGAGAATAAATTATCATCATTTGCTATTGCGGAAAAATTCGGCCAAATTGTTAAATTATGGCAGAAGCTGGATAAGCAGCCTCGCAAATTCGGTACGGAAGAGGAATTGTTCAGTTCTGAGATACATCTGATTGAGGTGATCGGCGACAATACGGATTTAAGTGTCTCAGATATTGCCGGATTGCTCGGAGTAACCAAAGGAGCAATTTCTCAAACGCTAAAAAAACTTGAAAATAAAGGATTTGTTGTCAAAACGATTGATCCCGAAAACAATTCTCGGATCCTGACACAGTTGACATCCAAGGGAAAGACCGCATACTATGCACACCGGCATTGGCACGAAACAATGGATGGGGGGTTCAGGGAATATTTTACCAGCCTGCCTGATGAAAAAATCCAATTTCTGTATGAGGTGTTATCCGTTGTGGAAGATTTTTTAAAAAAAAGAATGTAAAAAAAATTTGCGCTAAGAGTATAGTAACTAAACGATAAAGGAGGGCTTGAATATGAAACTTGGTTTGCTCGGCAACGGAATGGACAGAATGCCGGATGTTGCCTTCAAAATGATGGCGTTCATATTTCGCATCAGGGAGATGTTTACAACTCCGGACAAACTTCTCGACGAATTCGATATTCAGGAAGGCCAGACCGTTATTGATTATGGTTGCGGTCCGGGATTGTACATATCCAAAGCATCGCGGCTGGCTGGAAACACCGGCAGGGTGCTGGCGGTCGATATTCATGAACTGGCCATCGAAGCCATTGAAAAGAGGGTTTTAAAAGAAAACCTGTCGAATGTTACCGGACATGTCGCCATTAATGGAAAGTGCCCTCTGGCGGATAATACCGCCGACATGATTTATGCACTGGATATGTTTCATATGGTTTCCGACCCGGAATCGTTTCTAATGGAATTGAATCGAATTTCAAAACCGGATGGCGCCCTTTTTATCGATAATGGACACCAGTCCCGTGAAGAAGCCAGGGATAAAATTCATGCATCGGGCAAATGGGATATCTTAGAGGAAAACAAGCGCTATATGAAATGCCGCCCCATCGACTGATGGCTTGAACCGCGGAATCAATACTGCCATTTTCAAAGCTACCCTTTTGAGCCGATCCCCGGGAGGACGATCCGCTTTGGGCTTGATCCTGCTTGTGTCGGCAAAACGTTTTGAAAATGGCTCAATAGCGTTGCCACTTGAATCTTGATACAAATTGGTACATTATTGCAACTGTACGTAACTATCGTCGGAGCTGGATTGGAGAAGAAACGCCGGAGGACGGTTCGCTGGTCAAATATCTGACCTACCCGGCTTCCAGCCTCGACAGAAGCAAAGCACCTCTTTCGGTCCGGGCCAATTGGCGGGACACCCTGAAAACGGTGCGCGACTGGGAGAGTATCCGGTATATGTGACTGCTGTCTATGAGGACTGGAATGGAAGAGGGGGAATCCGGCTGCCCGACCTGCAGGTCCCCATCGGCACTTACACCGGATGGAATCGTGAGAACAGCGCGACTGCCGGTGGAGATGACCGTCTCTGCACCGCATCGGGAGCATTTTTCCCCTTCCCGGAGACAAAGGCGGAGCGTCTCGCCGCGAAGGACCCCCGGCTTTCCATTGAGGAACGCTACACGAGTCATGACGACTACATAAAAAAGGTAGCGAATGCGGCACGAAAACCTCTGAATGAAAGATTGCTCTTAGAAAGAGGTGCCGTGGCGGGTGCTCACCGTGATCTGCGGCATGGGAATGCTCATCGCGGTCGTGGGGAAATCGGGGGCGATCAAGATGGTGTCCGGCTATCTCTCAACCGGTGGTCTGCCGGAAATACTGGTCCAGATTCTGCTGGCCCTCTTTTCCGGAATTATGAGTCTCTTTGTCAGCGGATTCGTCATCCTCCCCACCTTCTTTACTCTTGTTCCGGGATTGGCCGAGGGGCTCTCCATGTACCCCGGCATCTTGTTTGCCGCCATTGCCTTGGGAACGGGGTGCACTGCGGTTTTAATAGAAAAAAGTTGACAACCCAAACAGGGCTGCAATAGAAACTCTTCATACTTGTTGCATTACCTTGATTGTTGTTGCCTATTCCTAAATTAATATTGTTAATCGGAGCGAGCGGTATCCGACGACAGCATAGTTTTTTCATCTCCCTCATTAAAGGCTGATTTTATGGAAATAGCATAAACCACCGGCACCGTTTTCAACATACAACACTACTCCATCCATGACGGACCGGGTATTCGTACCACTGTGTTTCTGAAAGGCTGCCCTCTGAAATGCCTCTGGTGTCAAAATCCCGAATCCCAGTCCGGCAAGCCCGAATTATTTTTCAACTCTGAGAAGTGCACGGGCTGCGGTCTTTGTCTAGAGGCCTGTCCTGAAGAGGCCATCCGTATCGACAACGGCCTATCGGTTACAGACCGAAATCGCTGTACCGGCTGTAGCGCCTGCGCACAAGCCTGTCCGAGTGAGGCCAGAACCTTGATGGGATATTCGATCACTACCGGGGAAGTCTTTGAAGACGTAGAAAAGGATGCCATATTCTATTGCCCATATAGTCTGTACGGGAGTAACCAATGAAGCGATATTGGAAAATGCCAGACGAATCTACCACGACTTGAAGCTCCCCATAATCATCCGGGTCCCGGTTGTTCCCGGGTGCAACGACAGCCTCGAAAATATGGAACGTCTGGGAGATTTTGTAGCAAATGAACTCGGGCACGATGTCGAGGTTCATCTGCTTCCCTACCATCGGCTGGGAATCGGCAAGAGTGAACAGCTTGAAAAGGAACCACAGTTGAAAGATGTAAAACCGCCTGAGCAGGCCCACATTGAAACGCTTCGGGCATCATTGAGAGGAAAGAACCTGCGTGTGGGCGAATAGAATCGTCCATAGGTATCTTCAGAAAGGTGTATTGCCATGAACAAAAGGGTTCAGAAACTTCGTGAAAGACTCAGGGTGGATCAATTTCACATCTGTGTCGAAAAAGCGGGCCTGGTTGTCGAATCCCTGCGACAGGCCGAAGGGGAGCCCGAAATCCTCAGGCGGGCCAAGGCCACTGCCAATTTTCTCGATAACCGGACCGTTTTCATCGAAGAGGATGAACTGGTCGTCGGTAATGTCGCCAGCAAACCCATGGGGATGGAGGCAGGCACCATGGGCCCCACCTGGCCCGAGGATACCGGCGAGGAGGTACAAAAGGCGGCAGCGGCAAAACTCGTGGATAAATTCTGCAACCCGGAAAAACCTGCCATGTTGAGTCTGTATGCAAGGAATCTGGCAACGCCGATATTTCGAAAAGCGCTTTACAGGCTTTCCAGGATCAGGTTTAGCCGGTAAGCCCTCTTAAGGTCGCATGCTGAAAATCAAATATCCGCTGATGTCATCTTTCATCGGTTCGTCATATATCTTCGCGACACCTATCCGGAGGAGTGTCTCGGGAAAGTTCCAGAGGCCTGTTTGATGAATAGTTGTTTTGAGTTCCAGGCCCATCAGGCGTATTGGATCCGGCTTGTCTCCACGCGTGTCCCATGCCGTTAACGCTTCTCCATACCAGGCAAGAGGAATCGAGGCGTTAAGAATTAATTCGGCCTTCATTCGCTCCATGGCGTCACCGAACATGAGCCCCTGTTCCAATGCGGGCTGAATGATTCGATTCGATACGGCAAGACGGGGGACCAGGGCTGATTTCCATCCGCCGAGCTGATACAGATCGGACGAGTGATAGTCCCCATTCAACTCGGCCCTTTCGTAGGAAGCGGTTAGCGCAACCTTTTTATTTATGTCGATCCCGAGTTTCGCGGCGCCCCCGATAGAGAACCAGGTATCACCCGCTGTCACACCCATTTGATAACCGCCGTGAAAGTGCTGGTGAAAGCCTATCGTATCCACACTCTGAAACAGATCAAGATCGGTTGAAACCTCGCCCACATTCCTGGAAAAATCTTCTCCATATGCAAGCAGCTCTTTTCGGGACAAGAGCCCTTCACCTCTCAAAGACCATGAATATCCATCCCCTCTTGTTTCCCAGTCAATTGCACCCGCCATGCCGTAGGACCTAAAATCGAGCAAGTCGTCAAAGCCCTGCGATGATCCGTTTCCATCCCCGGACTCTTCTTCGACCCAGAATCCCTGAATAAGGAGTTCAACGGGAAGCCGATTGATTCTCTGTCTGAATGTTACTCCCTTGGGGCCATGAGAGGTAGAGATACCGCCTAACAGAATGGATTCATTACGGCCCAGGACATCCCCCATCCGAACACCGTATTGGATACCGCTTCCCGCCGGCGAAATGCCGATATTGACCTGATTTGTCAATTCCTGTTTTCCCCAGCCGTATTCAGAGATATCGTCGATTCCCCTGCTCTTAAATCTTTTTGTGTCGCCGATTTCACGGGGCGGGAGTACGGGGTAATACTCCTCAAAATCGACCGCCGTCATCTCCCGCGACGCCTCAGCCAGATCCAGTTTGTAGATGTTGATCCCTTTGGCCCACAATTTTCTGTAATAGAGAAATGATCCGGAGGGGTCCGGAACAGGGGACATAGCGCCGCTGAAAACAGTGCTGACGCCTGTACGGCGCCCTGTTGAAAGATCGAATGCTTCTATATTGTTGATGCCCGACCGGTCCGAAGTGAAGTAGAGGCTACTGCTCTCGGAATTCCATGCGGGATATGAAACAACCTCACGACCGTTCCCGATGGACCATAGTTCTTCAAGGGTTGCCCGGTCGTATATTTTCAGGGACCAGTGCTCATCATCGTGGACGACCAGCGTCAGTTTTGAGCTGTCGGGGGAAACCACAGGCTGGGAATAAATCCTTTCAAGCGTCGGGGTAAACTTGGAAGCGATGTTTCCATTTTTCAGGTCAACTTCCACCAGCTCGGTTTTACCGAACCGGCTCCGAATCGCCATTGCCCGGTTCCCGTTATCAAACGGACTCGGGCTGTGAACATCGGCGAGTTTCGTGATCCTTCTGACTTCTTCCGTTTCCAGGTTCCAGATGAAGAGATCGGAATGCAAATCCCCGTTTTTATCAGGCATGAACCTGTAAAAGATCACTTGGCTGTCGGAGACAAAAACAGGCCCGTTTGGCGGCAAATTGTTACGGGTTTTCAGCGTATGCAACACCTTTCTTTCGGGGGGCGCGGATACTACTGCCGGAACATCTTCCGAATCCTTCTCCAGCATTTTTTTTATCTCTTTCCGCCTCGCCTCTTCACTGATGGCTGATTCCCTGGTGCTCCATATCTCTAATTTCGGAGGTCTGTTCTTTTGATACGTCATGACAGCCATGGCGGATCCGTCGGGCGACAGGGACGGATTGCCGAGATTCCGGTAATTCTTGATCCACATCGACCCTTCATTGAGTCCATCTTTTTCCAAATCGGCCTTCAGATTCATGGCATTTGCAATCGTCTCCGCCTTGAATCTACCGTATAGCTCATCCGGTGATTCTCCGTAAACACCTGTAAAAGCGTCCTCGAATGACCGGTTCTTCCTGGCTGTCATTCTTCTCCACAAATGGATCAGTGATTCATCTCCTTCACGATCGACGAGCCATTCGGTAAACATGCTGCCGATAAGGTAGGGGGATGCCCCGCCGAGCCACTGTTTCCCGCCATTGAGCCCTGAATAGGTGGGCAGTTTGCCCGAAGTGGCCAACTCGCGCGCGAACATCGGGCGAAGGGTTCCATTCGGACGGCCTCTTCCCGTAAGAATGCCCTCCAGCATAGTGGCATACCCCTCCACAAGCCATTTGGGCGAACCCAGCGAAACCGGGCCGAAAGGAAAAATGCGACCCAGAAATTTTTTGACCGGATTTCGTGACGGTCTCGTCAAATGCGTTATGTGCACAAATTCATGGGCAAACAGCAGTTCCGTCCAATCCGCGTAGTATCCAATGCTTGAATGTGATTCCGGCGGGGTGGTGTATAATACCATTCTGGGTTTTCCCAACCGCGAAACGGCAAATCCATTCGCTTTCGAAAGCGGATCCGCAATCAGGATCTCTACTTTTTCATCCGGTGAATACTGAACGAATTCGACCACCAGTTCATGTATCGACTCCATTCTCGATGTGATATGCTTTGCCCAATCCGCATAGTCATTCTGATAGTGGACTCGGAAATGTTCCGTCTCAATCGTTGACCATGGTTTCGTTATACCCTGCCCCATTACTGTGCTTTGGATCAGTAATGTCCCGCTGATGCAAATCAACCAGAATGCGATGAAACGATGTATGTGGCTTTTTCTCATAAAAATTCGCCTTTTTGACTTTATAGGTGTCATGCATGGCCACCGCGATGCCCGCACTCGCCAGGCCCAGAAAGGTGGTAAGGGAGGTGATCCCCCTGGTCCATATCGGGCCTATCAATAGAATCAACAGGATCGTATAGGTGTATAAACCGGCCCGACGCCGTCGATAGGCGACTTTTACGTCAGAGGTCCTCTTTTTAATGATCAGATCACAGAAAAACTTGCCGGCGGAAAGTAGAATAAAAATGATAAGGGTAGGAACAAGCCTGTCAAAAAATTCAGGGCTCAGATTAAAATAATCTTTCAGTAGCTGCATTTATTTACCCGATTGAATGTTATTAGAAGTGGCTTCAAAACCTCCCCCGCCAAAAACGGGGGAGATTTTCGACAATCAGGTTCAAGATCAAGGCCTTAGGAGGGCAAAACCACTTCCAGGCCTTTTCCGGAAAAAATGGGGACTGAAATTATGCTTTGCCCAATGCCTCCAGCACTTTATCCGGCGTGGCCGGCGGATCGACCCACTTGCCGATGGCGTTGTGAATCGCGGCAACGACAAGGTGGGTGTTCGCCAGGGAATGGCTGATGCCGTTGGCCCCATAGGCGGCGTTTCCGGCCCGGGTTTCCAGCAGATCCATGTCCACCGGTGCATGATCCAGGATAGTGGGCTTTTTATACTCGAACATGTTTGTGCTGAGTTTCACGCCGGTCTTTTGATCATAAAAATAATCTTCATATAACTGGCAGCCCTCGCTGAAAAACATGACCTGATGGATCTGGCTCTCAAGGGACGTACGGCGCATGATTTTCCCCGGATCCGCGACCACTCCGAATCGGAGTATCTCCACTTCACCGGTTTCCATATCGACCGCCACCTCGCACATGGCCACATTCATGGTATCCAGTTTTTTCCCCCGTTGATTCCAGAGAGACAGGGGTGGTCTGCCGGAATAGGTGGCGAAAAGGTTCCCTTTTACGGCCTGGCCGAGTGGAAGGCCTTTTTCGGGGCTGTTTTTTATAATAACTTTTCCGCCTTGAAGATCGAGGTCTTCGGGCGTCAATCCCTTAAAAGGATTGGGGGCCGGCTTTGCCCCAGGCCTGCCAATGCTGATGCCGCCCTGTGGTGCAGGCATGTTTGCCTCCACGACCGCTCTCTCCAGAATTCTCTTCTTCAATATGTTCGCGCACTCTTTCAGGGCCCAGCCGGAAGCGGTCGTCCCGTCACTGCCGCCGCCCCAGGGTTTGTAGGTCTCGTGGTGATCGAGTTTGCCCCTGATATCCTCGTAATTCAGACCCAGTTCCTCGGCCACGACCATCATGTTCGCTTCCATGATATAGTTGCCGACAACCGGCCCCTTGGAATCCAGGTGCACAACCCCCTTCCGTAGTTCCAGTTTACAGTCGAAGACCATCCCCGAGTGTCGCGGGCACTGCTGGTACCTGAAGCTCGCACCGTGCATCCTGCCGTCCTCAAGCTTCTTTTCTCCCGTATTGTGCCATTTCCAGTTCATCATCTTTTTGGCGGCTTTAACGCATGCTTCGAAACTGGGGACAGGATCGGGATCGGTCTGGGATTCGGGACCATGGAGGTTCAGCCGGGCGATGTCGATCGGGTCCTTGCCCAGTTTTTCGGCGATCAGATATATTCCCAGGGTTATGGAATCCCAGTTCATGGGATTGTGCTGACCACTCACGTACATCTTGCCCCGGTTGCTGTCCACGATATCCATGTTCTGTTTCACATTCGGGCACCGCGTAGTAAAATAGGGGCCATAGGTCTGATCCATGGACGTGCCGAATATGGAGCTGCCCGCCACCCCGTTATCCGCAATTGAAAAATCGTCGATGGCGGTTATCAGCCCGTTCTTCTTGAATCCGATCTTTAAGTGCATGAAGCGCTGATTCAGGTTGAAATCATACTGGTCATAGCGGGTGTTGACGCAGCGGACCGGCCGACCCGTCCTCTTTGCGAGCAGCGGGGTTATCAGCTGTGATTTTCGAAGACCCCAGTCGCAGTACCGGCCGCCCACCAGCATGCAGTCCTGAAAAACCTTGTCGGGTGGCATTTTGTACATATTGGCTATCGTGCCGGGATCGTTCGGTGTGCTGACGCCTTCAATCCGCAGGTTCAATCCCGGACCGTGGTAGGTGTTCTCAAACCACCAGGCCACGGACCCCACCGGATTGGGAATATGGCCGGAAAATGACGGAATGTTTACATCATATTCGAGAATATGGTCGGCCGCTCTGAACCCGGCTTCCACATCTCCTTCGCTTACATTTGAATAGGAAACATTGCCTTTTTTCGGGGGGTTGTCGTTACCGCCGCCCATCATGAATCCGCCACTTGGCGGCCCCTGGGAAGGCGGGCGAATGACCGGGGCATCGGGCTTTTTCCCCTCGAGGATATCCACAACGTGCGGAAGCAGTTCCCATTTTATATCGAGACTTCTCAACGCCTCATCGCATATGTCTTCGTTTTCGGCGACAACGATCGCCCCGACCTCTCCGCCCTCCTGATCTACCGTGTTGGTAAGGATTGGTTTGAGCGCCCCTGCCATCATTTCACCACTTTCCAGAAGATTCCGGATATCTTCGTCTTCCCAGGTAAGGATATCGACAACACCGGGTATTTTTTTCGCCCTGTCGGTATCGATGCTCTCTATTCGAACGTTCGCATACGGACTCCTCAGAAATTTCGCATGGAGCATACCGGGAGCGGTATAATCGGAACCGAATTGTGCGACACCCGCTGCCATGGCCCAGGACAGCCTGCCCGGAAGGTTCGGCTTTCCAACGACTCTGAAATTTTCTCTCTGTCCATTTACGCCTGCTAAATCGGCCATGTTAAATACCTCCCTTTGTTAGGAATGATCATCAGGATGTGAATAGTGGATGTCTGTTTATAGCAAACTGCGAACCTAATTAAAATAGATCTCTTCAGCTTTCGGTCAAATACGCTTTTCCCATACGCACGAACGCATCCATAATCAACCAGGCCCGGGCGCCGAAAACGATATCGCTGGTCTGCATCAGTTCCCGGACATTTTTCTGATCCATCAAAAAAATCTCTATCTCCTCTGAAGCTTCGTTGTAGCGGGTACTTGGGGTTCCTTCTACTTCCGCAAACACTAGGGAAATGGACTCATCCGTAAGACCCGCGGAAGAGAAAACGGCCGGGCTGTAACGGCATATTCTCACCAGGTCCAGACCGGTTTCTTCTTTGAGTTCTCTACCGGCCGCATCGGCAAGGTCCTCGCCGGGGTCCAGTAATCCGGCGGGAAACCCGTACTGGTAATCCCCCACCGGTATTCGGAACTCTTTGATCACCACCAGTTTCTCCTCCCGGTGGTGATACGGGACGATAATCGCCGCATCGGGATGTTGGATCCGGCCGGTGATGCATTTGGGTTGCTCGTCCCGGCTGACCATCTGCCATTGCTTGGTATTGCCATTATTATCCAGATAGTTAACAGCCGAAAGGGTGACAAATTTGCCTTTGTTTATAACGGTCGCATCAATAATTTTCATTTTAAAACCGGCTCACTTAATCTGCAAATCCAGCGAAGCACTGTTAACGGTTTTGGCCCGATAAGCATAATCCGGTAGCGCGAGTTTCTCCCCGACGCTACTGGGAACCAGGCTGTAATAGAGCGTCGCGGTGACGGTCACTATCTGCGGCGGCAGCGTTTCCGGCACTTTCCAGGTATAGGTCTCCATCTTGGTCTCCCGGGGGCCGATCCGGTAGTCGATCTCGGCATTTTCCGCGGTGAACCATTGGCAGATGGTCATCCTGCCCTTTGGATCGAAATACGGCCGACGGAAGATACGGGACCCGTCCGGTACGTTTCCGTCCCTGGACACGCCGTTGTATCCCGGAAGTTCCATTATCTCCCCCATCGCCTGGTATGCGACAGCCTTGGCATCCGCCACCGTATACTCCTCACCCGGAAACCCCTTTTTGTCCACCGGAATGGGAATGATGTTGCCCGCTTTGTCCTTTACTCGAACCTCCAGCCAGAGCATCCGCTCCTCGGAAGACCCCGAGGGGATGTAATGGCCGACCTTGCCATTGAAAAGGGCCGCCCGAATGCCGATCTTCGACCCCGGCTTCACCTCGGTCTTGTCCGCATAGAGCGCAAGATCGACGCTTCCGGCAAGCTTCTGGTCGAAATGGGGACCGTGGAAGACATGGTGGGCGACATCGTCTCTCTCCTGGCCCAGGGGAGAAGCTTTGCCTGGGGCGTATTGCATATGACAATCCTGGCAGCGCACGCCCTCCTTGCCGTAGGGCCCCGATTTCCACTCCCGGTAGGTCTCCTTGACCCAGGCGCCGTAGGGGCTCTGCTCGTCATGACAGTTCGCGCACAATTCAGGGCTTGTCAGAAACTCCGAATATTCGACTTCATGCAGTTGGGGGGCCGAATCCTTCCGGCTTCCCTGTTTCACCTTTCCGGGCTTGTTTTTGAAACTGAAATTGTAGGGGACCGTTTCCGTGGTTCCGCTGATCGTATGGCAGACTTCGCAGCTGACCCCCTCGTTCGCGCGGGTTCCGGCTGAAGGCGGTTTGGGCGGTATATCACCGGCCAGAAACGCCAGGGGGGAATGGCACCCGATGCAGCCGGCTTTTACTTCAGCCACCTTCTCCAGCTTAAGGGCGTGGGGAAGCGCCAGCTTGAAATACTCGACATCGTCCCAGGGGTGTGTAAAAGACTGGGACATCAGGCTTTGCTGCCACTCCTCGAATATTTCCTTATGGCACATGCTGCACTGCTCGGGCTCGTCGAAATCGTCGTAGGTGAATTCGCCCTGTTCGGCAGCGTACAGGAAAGGCAACAACACCAGATTCACGGCGATAATAAATACTGTTAACAGGCCTGTTCGTTTCATATAGGAGCCTCCGGATCTATGGTTTATCTAATTCATGTATCGTGGAACATTTTTCTCCAACTGAACTTTCACTTATTCTCTTTTATTATCTCTGGATAATATTGGATCTCAGCGGTTCAAGCAACTTTTTTAAGAAATATTTCAACAGGTGGAACAGAAGCTGTTTAGAGCTTTCCATATTTTGTCCCTTTCTAATTTCATTTATCCACCTCATAAATTGCAACAGGACCGAGCAATCCTGACGGAAGCAGCGGTGAATCGGCCCGGTAAAATGCCTGTGCCGAGTTTTTCCATTGCTATCTTTTCCGGCACACCTCGCCCGGGCTGGAATGAAACATCCCACTCCCCATCAACAATTGCGAGCTGTTTTTCCTCTTTTTCCGGCAGCTCCCTTGATCGGTGTGTTAACCGGTTTCGGTCCCGTTACAATTGCCCCGTCATATACCAGCTCTTTTATTTTTTTCAGGGCGGGCAGGGACATGTATCGTGTGCTCGCGTCCAGCGCCAGCAGGCGATATTCGGTCCCCCCGGGTGTGGACAATCTGCCGTTTACAACGGATAATACTTCCCCGATCGCCCCCGCGTTTACGAAATCGTAGTTATACCCTTCCGGAATATCCGGCAGCCTGTTACCGAACAGGGCGGTGATGTTGTGAGCCTCCCCATAAACATACAGGACATCCGCCACAAATTTCCCCTGCTGAAGCATGTAGGAGCTCCTTGCAAGATACGACATCCACGGCCCGGCCTGTTCCGCCCAGGTTTCATGCCGGGTGAACCACTGCCCGAACGGCCCCAGGCCCAGTCCCGGTATTTTATCGTCAACGGGTTGATGGACGGAAGTATGAATCACGAAACGTAAAAATACACGCCATTATAATCGGCAAAAACAGTTTGTCAGCCACGGGCACATGAGACAAGTGTTCTAATACATTCCTATAATCTGCTCCCTCCGAAAGCAACCGACAGAGTGATCATTCACCATCCCTGTCGCCTGCATATGCGCATAGCAGATCGTTGAACCGAAAAATTTAAATCCCCTGTCTTTCAGGTCCTTGCTTATTTTGTCCGACAATTCTGTCTTGGCCGGGTAATCCTCCAGTTTCCTGATCTCATTTACGATGGGCTTACCATCGACGAACTGCCAGATATAGGCATCGAAACTGCCGAACTCGTCTTGTATTTCCAGAAATCTTTGGGCGTTGTTAAAGGTCGCCGATATCTTGGCCCGATTCCTGACGATTCCCGGATTGGCGAGGAGTTTGCTTAACTCCTTTTCGCCGAATTTTGCTATTTTTTCAGGATCGAAATTCTTGAAAGCGACTCTGTAATTTTCCCTTTTCCGTAAAATGGTGTACCAGCTCAGCCCCGCCTGTGCCGATTCCAAGGTCAGAAATTCAAAAAGCTTCCGGTCATCATGAACCGGCACGCCCCATTCGCCATCGTGATAGGAGATATAATCCGGTTTTGAAAGATCGACCCATGGGCAACGGTGTGGTTTTTCTCCTGTAGTCATAGATTGCTCCGAATATTAAAATTCATATCCCAAAACGTCCGTCAGACTTCCCAAGACAATATGACCCAATTCAAGCAACTCGTCATCCGGGAGCACCAGGTCAGGTATCTGGACAACAGTCATACCGGCTGCTACAGCTGCTTTCACCCCGTTTTTTGAATCCTCGAATGCAAGACACTTTGAAGGCTCGACCGACAGAATCGAAGCTGTCTTCAAGTAAATTTCCGGATTCGGCTTGCTGTGCTCAACGTGGTCGCCGCCAACGATATGATCGAAAAAGCTTAAAATCCCGGAATGCCGCAAATTCACCCTGGCCCTTTCATAAGAAGTTGAGGTGGCGACAGCCATTGGTTTACCATTTTTTTCGATATGGCTTAAAACTTCCTTAACGCCATTTTTTAACTGTATCGGGCAAACTTCCGTCAACTTTCCATACGCACTCTCCCACGCCAGTCTGAAATCTTCAAAATCAGCAATCCCCTTCAGCCCTTCCTTCAAAATGGATGTTCCCGTTTCCCTGTTTGTACCGATGCATTTCCTGAAAAGATGTGAAAGATCACCCGTATTGAATAGTAAGCAGGTTGAACTGAAGGCTTCGAAAGCCAACCGCTCGGTATCGAGAAGAAGGCCGTCCATATCAAATATTACGGCATCGAAATTCTGCATATTAATAATTCTTCCTACCACGAAAATGCAACGGCGCGCTTCCCCAGAATATAGTCGTCAAAAATGACATCGCCCGGCCCGTCCGCTAATCCGGCACAAACGTGAAGCGGCAGCAGATGCTCCTCCCGCGGGTGACAATAACGTGCGGACGGTGCTTTCTCCCACGCCCTCAACCGTTTTTCCCTCTCGGCCAAAGGCATGGTGCCCGTGCAGGTTTCGATCAGCCAATCCTGGAAATCGTCATTGGCCGAATCGGGCGGATTCGTTCCATCCCACACAAACGCACGCATATTGTGAAACGAAAACCCCGAACCGATCACGAGAATGTTCTGCGTCATCAATTCGCGCAGCGCTTTGCCGAGCGCAAGATGCCCGGCCGGGTCCAATCCGCGCACCAGCGACAGTTGAAGCACGGGGATATCAGCCTCGGGATACATCAACTTCAAGGGAATAAACAGGCCGTGATCAAACCCGCGACGGGAATCTATGATAGCCGGTATCTGATGCTGAGCCAGCAATTCGACTATCCGTTTCGCCAATGCCGGCTCTCCGGGGGCCGGATAGGTCACCTGGTATGCCTCCTCCGGGAAATTGTAATAGTCATAGAACATCTCAGGCGCCGGAGAACCCAGCAGTGTAGCGACATTTTCTTCCCAATGAGCGCTTATCACCAGAACTGCATCCGGCTTTCGCAGTTGTTCCGGAAGCCTGCGCATGAAGGTCACCATCGCCTTGTGACCGGGATCACCCAGCAGCGGCAGAGGCCCCCCGCCGTGGGAAAAATAGATCACCTGGGCCTTTTTGGCGACCACGCCCTGATTCGTCATATGCATCGAAGATTCCATCTCTAAGCTGCGTATCCTTTTAAAAAAACTGTGGTTGTGTGACTACTCACTCTTTTTTGCACAAGTAGGTCCCCGTGACGCCCGCTATCAATTCCCGGGACAGGATTTTGAAGCCGGTTCTCTTCAGCAGGCCCTCGATGATCCAGTCAAATGTCGAGAACTCCTCCCGGACATGGGTTGCGACTTCATCGCTGAGTTGTGTTCCGGCCGTTTCTCCGAGATAATCAATCCAGCGCGAAATATTGGCCTCGGCGCTATCCTGTTCGAATATAACATCATGAATATACAAGAGTCCACCAGGCCGGAGCATCCCGTTCATGCGGGCAAGGGCAATGCCTTTCCAGAAATCCGGCAGGTGATGAAAGGCCATGCTGGTCACAAGCGCATCCGCAAGTGTGCCGTTATGCTCGTATGTCAGGAAACCGGCGTGACAGAAAGCGATGTTCTCGAGCCCGGCCTTATCCGCTTTATACCGGGCGAATTCAAGCATCAATTCAGAGACATCGACTGCATACACACTTGCACAACGTTTCGCCGCCTGAATAGCAAAAGCGCCCGTGCCGGTTCCGAGTTCTATCACCACCGACTGCGACGTAACCGACAGTGCATCGAGAATGCTTTTGCATTCAGCCTCTACATCACGGAACTGCGCATGGCGGGAATCGTATGCCTCAACCGCTTCCCGATTTTCATAATCGATGCCGACCTGCTTAAACTCGTCATATTCCCATGAACGTATTTTTTTCATAAATTTTATTTATAACCGATCTTTTCCGATAAAGGCATTTTGCTTTTCACAAAAATACCCGTAGCCCTCGCAATCTCGACATCATTTGAATCGTACAGAACTGATTCGGCAATAAATTGGGAACGATTTTGGTTAACAACTTTGCCGATCGCTTTTACGGTGCCTTCCGATACCGGGCGCGTGATATATGTTGTAAAACTGGTAGTTAATACAAAAAAATCTTCAACTAAGGAATTAACGGCAAAAAAAGCCGCATTGTCCAGTGCCAGAAAATACAAGGCGCCGTGCATGGCGCCCGCTGCGTGGTGGAACTCTTTTTTTATTTTGAGAGTGACTTCGGCCTCACCTTTTTTCACAGCGACCCTGGCGCCGGTCACTTGCGCAAATGGCGCGGAATGGGACATATTTTCCAATTTTTTGTAATGTTTGCTGTTTGGCATGTTATTCCTGTTACAGGTTCAAATTACGCTATGTGTTTTTTATTTCACACGATTTCATTTTTATCAGCACAGTATTATCGGAAGCTTGAACAGCGGCTTTTTCTGTATGGAATACTAAATTATCATATTTAATTTCAACATTGCCTTTCAATACGAATTCATTTTCACCTCTAATCATCTTAGCCGCATTAATCGTTATATCTTTTCCCTTATCGAATGTAATTACTACATCACCGGCAAAAGTTGAGATGTTTTCAGAAGCCTTTGCTGTGTCAAAGGTTATTGATGATTCAGAGGCAAAAGATGTTGCGCCAAAAAAAGTGAAAAACAATAAACTCGCTGCCATGACTATTTTTTTCATCATTATTTCTCCTATCCAATAGTTTATGTTAACGATAATACGTTCAGCCAATTAAAGGGTACCGCTGTTTTGGGTGGGAAAAATCGCAATATAGGTTTTAATCGGTTATTTACTACTTTTTATCACATTTTTTCAAGTGATAACCTTGGCCCGGCCCTAAGAGCGTTTCTCGTGATGAAAAGCCAGTTGATGAATATCCAGTACGGCTTCCAGGTGCTCCTCAACAGGAATCCAGGCAAAAGCCGGGTGTTGTATGCGGAGAGAAATCAGGCCGTGAACCCGGGACCACAGAATCTGGAAAACCTCGAGCGGATCTTTTCCGGGAATTACGCCGGCCTCCCGGCAAGCCGAGATACGATCGAACCATGTTCGAAACACCACATACTCCAGGCGGCCATGGCTCATATTGAGCAAGTGGTTTTTCTCAAAGAGCCTCCCGGTATCAAACCACATTCGATAGTGATTCGGGTGATCCAGGGCATAGGTAACATATACCCTCAGAATTCCCTTCAGCGCCGCCATGGGACCCAGGTTTTTCTGTTTCATGACTTTCTCGTACTCTTCTCGAACACCTTTATAGCCCCTTGCGATGAGGTTATCCATCAAGTCATTCTTATTACTGAACAGTCGGTAGAGCACGGTAGGGGCATAGTCTATCATAGAGGCGATTCGCCTCATCGTGACCTGCCCAACACCTTCATGTGCAAAAATATCCTCGGCCACATCCAGCACACGCTGACGCAAAGCTTCAGTCTCTTTCCTCTTTCGTTCGGAAACACCCACTTTTTCACCTCTGGACAAAAAACCCTTGATAATCGTAACACTGTTACGTATAGTAACACCGTTACGCATTTTTGGCAATGCCGTTCTCTTTTTCCGGAAAGGAGTTTAAATCATGACGATTGCAATACGCATCCTTCTTTTTGGTCTTCTATTCATGGGTCAGGTATCGGGGGCCGTCGCAGACGATTATTTTCAAGTGACCCCTCTGGCCTCTGTGTTGCCGCGGGAGTTATCAGCGACATCCGGGGAATCCGCCGGTACCGGCAGCAGCTCCTCTGATCTGGAAATCATCGAACAGACAGTCCGTGACAGTATCGGCTGGGCCTTGACCAAGGACCGGCCGCGCCTGGAAGCCATCATCGCCCACGATGAAGACTACTTCTCTTTTGATCCCGATGGTCTCACCCCGGTACACGGGTATGAAGATTTTCTGCGTGGGTTCGATACCTGGATGGACGATCGTTTCAAAGCAACCCATTTCGATGTCAGGAACTTCCGGGCACATCTGTCCCGGTCGGGCGACGTGGCATGGTTCTCGGCCATCCTCGATGACTGTTACGAGTGGGAAGGACGTCCCGGATGCTGGTCAGACACCCGATGGACCGGTGTATTGGAGAAGAGGGATGGCCGCTGGGTGATCATGCAGATGCATTTTTCCTTCGCCGCCGACCGGGAGGAATAAAGACCGAACCTGAATTTGAAACCAAAACGCCACCTATGATCAGTGCGCCACCGATACATGAAATAAAAGAAGGGGACTCCCGAAGCCAGATAAATCCAATAATAATTGTTATTACGGGAACCATATAAAGATATATTGCAGTTTTGGAAGCGTCGATTTTCGATAGAATCCGTGACCAGCACAAATTCGCCACCACTGATGCAGCACCGATATATACAATGCCGATTGTCGAGTTGAGACCCGATGTTTTAAAACTATTCAGAACATGTTGTCCGCCGGGCAGCAGAAAAATAGAGGCGATCCATGTAGAATAAGATACAACCTCTAATGGCGTGTATTTTTTCAGTAACGGTTTTTGCAAAACAAAAAAGACAGCGTTTGTAATCGCTGCGATTAAAACAAAAATAACCCCCCAACTGATTGAAATTTCTTTTGAGTTTTGAAAAGAGATTACGACAATCCCGAAAAAACAGATCGACAAACCAACTAAAAACCGATGGGATATCGCCTCTTTCAGGAAAATGTATGCGAGCAGGACTTGAAACAACTGAGATGTACTGACAAGCAGTGTGGTTTCACCCGCCGTAATCGATTTCGTCCCATAATTTAAGGCGGTATAATTAACAACCAGTATGATTCCTAACAAAATAAAGAGAAAAAAGGATTTTATGTCTGGAGCCGTAACTTTCTGAAATATTGAAATCACGAATAAAATAATTGATGAAACTACAAATCTCAGAACCGCTATATCCAATGGCGTGAAGTCAATGACAGCGGCCCGAATCCCGACAAAAGTCGATGCCCACAGTGTTACAGCAAGTATTATTGATAATCTCATTTTATGGCGGTTTTATTTATTGGAACCGAACGCCCGACATAGCTGGTAAAATAGCAGAGGTTTGAAGCGTTAAATATGATTTTAGAAAGTTCTTGACGATTCATCTATTCTCCTGCTAGCGAAGTCATAGTTCGGCGTCTTCCGTTTCTCACGGTAGAGCTGTTCTCCTAAAGCATTTTGCGTATCCCACGCCCGCAGATATTCCCTGCGAAGGGGTAATAACCAGAACCCATCAGGGATCGGGTGTTCGATACGTTCATTCAAAGGGATATCTTCCACAATAACCGCATCATCATCGGTATCGTCGATACATTTCAGAACCTCACCGGCGGCGCTGATGATCTGCGTGGTTCCAATGAGCGGACGTTCGACGAACGTGGAATCATCGAGGCGCCTCGCGCCCGGGACATTGCCTTTCAGCGAGGCATGAACCACCGGAAGTCCCGCGAGTTTCGCAAATATCCTGGGGGTATTCCGGTTCAACTCCTGATTATAGCGCCTCAGCTCCTCATTTGTGGAAGCCCCGGGAACTCCCCACCAGCAGGATCCGGCCAAAACGAGTTGGACATGAGGATCAAATTCTCTCAGGGTTTTTAGACCGCAGCATTTCCCAGCAAAAGGCCAAGCCAAATTTCTTGTAGGACCGGAGAGTATCACCATATGTATAATAAGAATGTTCAAATTGTGTGGGAAGGTCCTTATTATGCCGGAAGATTTCTCCACAGGGCTCGATTATAAAGATGGTATTGAAAGTATCGGGTCCATGCATGGTCAGCAGGGAACCGCAAATCAGAATATTGTGTTTTTGGGCGTGCTCAAGGAGAATTTCAATAACGCGGTATTCGTGATTCCTGGAAGCGATTTCATCCATGATCGGGTGAATCGCCATCCCGGATGTAAAAAACTCCGGTAAAACCACAACCGCGGCGTTTTGAGAGCCGGCTTCACGAATGAGGGCCAGCGCCTTCTCCAAATTGGCCCGGACGTCCCCAAATGCTATATTGATTTGAGTTGCCGCAACCCTCATTCCCGTCTCCCCGCTGAACGATTACACCATATGGTCAAATTTTACGATGGTTGTGCTTTGCTTTTAAAATCCCTGTACAACAAGCTGGGCTGAATGCCATCGTTGTTTTGATATTTACCACTTGAATATTCTTCATATTCCCCTTCGATCGTGTGGTAGTAAATTTGGCAGACTTCAACGCCGGAATAGATTTTAATTGGTTGAATACAGAATATTTCTAATGTCCAGAATCCTTTGAACCCGACGTCACCAAAACCTGCGGTGACATGTATGAAAAGCCCGAGCCTGCCAATCGAGGAACGACCTTCAAGCATGGGAACCAAATTGTGAGTTTCTGTATATTCAATGGTCCTTCCAAGGTATAAAAGGCCCGGTTCCAATAACAGCCCATCTTGAGGTATCGATAGTTTTTTGCACGTATTTTCCTTTTTCATATCAAGCGTCACATCACCATATATCAAAAGTTCATCATGCAATGACAGATTGTAGCTGTTCGGATTAAGTCTGTTTTTATCATAAGGATCGATAATAATATCATTGCCGATTCTTGAAGCGATTTCTTTTCCTGACAGGATCATCTCTTTTCCTTTTTTTCATAGAGGCCATTGCCGGACACCAGCTATTTGTCCACTTTTTCCTCTCCCCAGGATGCCTTTGTTGTGCAGTCCCTGGTTAAATTGTCTTTTATTGGGAGTACGATCTCTCCGGTTACTATCTTCTGTAATGTTTCGGGAAAAAGCACATGCTCCTGGTGTAGAACCTTTTCGGCAAGAGTTTGGGGTGTATCCGATGGTGCAACCGGAACATGGGGTGCTGTTGTTGCTGATTACGACCGCCGGAGAAGCGCGCAGCGCTCCGGATTTACATGTGTCTATTATCGCCTGCATGTTGCTACCATTATGTGAGGCTAAAAATCCGATATTCATTTTTTTACCTTATGCTCTTTTATGCAAAGATCAAATTTTCTGACATTTCACAAATAGAAAATAAGGCGTTGTAGTAAGTCGTTCGTAGTCTTCGATAGAAAGTGTGCATTGAAAGTATTGTTTTTTATGGCCAGGGCGTACTCTTCAGCATGTTCATTATACATAGAATTTTTCATGGACTAATACCGATTATGTTGACCATTTAATAAAAGGCGCAAGACCTTATTACACCCCGTCGATTTGGAGGTTGGAATTCCTTTTCTTTACCACCGCGAAACCCAATTCATAGCACGCACTTAAAATATGAGTTTTGGTTTTGATCGATCCTTTTGGATAGGTGGAAGGTGAACATATATCACCGAGATATTCACCGTGTAAAACATCGACAACCAGCTTCATAGGCTCTGTGACAAACTCACCATGTACTGCCTCATTGCGCCCGTATGCACAGAGGACGATGTGACCTTTCCCGATGAAACGTGTTTTATACGGCTCCCGATTAAAGTAAGATGACAGACGGTCCAGAAAACACTTTAATTGCCCGGATAGCCCTGCCCAATATACAGTAGTCGCCCATACAACGATATCTGCACCAAGGAGCTTTTCAAGCAGGCTCGGGAAATCATCATCGCTCCGTGGATCATCCCGTTCGCTGCTTTTATCTCCTACCTCTGCAATTGGGCGAACAAGATAATTGTCGATGGCGATCACATCGGTTTCCGCTCCAGCTTCACGGGAACCACTCAGAACCTCTTCAGCCATTATATCGGTATTTCCGTCTCTTCTTGGAGATCCCAATAGCGCGATAACTTTCATTGATGCCCCTTTTACTTCCATCTGTTTGATCCGCTTTCCCGGAGCATTACCGGCGGGGAATTTAAATCTGTCAAACGGCTATATCGCTTCCGATTCATAAACGATCATACCATAATATTTTCCCATCCAATCGTTTTATGGGGATATTGGATTTTCTGTTCATCGCTCATATCGGGCTCGTTCATTCTTGCCAATTTGAAATCATTATCCAGCAAGGGTCGTCGAAACCAAGTCTGATTATTTTCACCCGAATTCACATAACAGTTCAGAGGCGAAGCAGCCCCGTCGGTGATTATATCCACACATTGTCATCGGCAGTCATTTCACCGCCTTCGTCACCCGTGTTGATGGTACCCGCCGGCTCGACAACCATGGCGTTACACTCCTTATCGGCGGATGGTTTATGCTCGACGCCCTTCGGCACGACAAACATTTCGCCCGGTTTCAGATCGACCGAACCGTCCCGGAAATGAATCGACATGTCGCCATCAAGGACAATGAAAACCTCGTCTGTATCGGCGTGGCTGTGCCATACGAACTCACCCTGGAACTTAACGATCTTGAAATGATAGTCGTTCATTCGAGCAATAACTTTAGGGGACCAGTGTTCGCTGAATCTGGAGAGTTTGTCTTTGAAATTGATCGGTTTCAGTTCCATTGTTTTCACCAGAGCATGCAGGAATAGTTTTATAGTTCTCGTTTGTCAAAAACGGGTTTTCTCAGGATAAAAAAGAATATCGTGGCGGTCAGAGCGCCCAGGGTATCTGCCAGCATGTCTTTTTGGGCATCCCAGATGTCTCCCTGGCTCCCCAGGTAGGCTGCCCCTGCGGCCGGATCGGACAGTGCGGCGTATATCCACTCCACCAGTTCGTAAGTCATGGCGATGGTTGCAATACAAAAAACAGGATATGTGAAAAGGAGGAATCTGTTTTTCAGCAGGCGTTTTTCCCATAGCCATTCGGCTATTGCAAACGCATAAAACCCCACCGAGAAATGTGCCACCCGGTCAAAATTGTTCCTGGAAAGGTCAAAAAGACGCGTAATCCAATCGAACGGCACCATGGCAAAGGTCCAGTGCCCGCCGATGGTGTGCAAATAGACCAGGACAAACATGAGTGCATAAGCCGTTTTGGAAAAAGTAATTCTCCTCAGATAGAGGGTAATAAGCACGGCAATGAGAATCCAGACCGTCAGATTTTCAACGAACCAGGTGCCCCGATCCACCGGATTAATCGCGAGAATAACAAACAACACGGCATAACCAGCTAACAGCCACTTTAAAAATTTCCCCGATCCACTCATATTGCCGCCTTTCCGTTATGCGAAATCCGGTTATCACAGCCAATTTCAAAACGTCTCTTTTGGGTCGATCCCCGTGAGGGCGATCCGCTTTGGGCTTGATCCCGCATGTATCGGGAAAACGTTTCGAAAATGGCTTTATCCGCTTGGTACGCCATAGAAGTGGTCTCGCCGGCCCCCTAAATCAACGGACATCCTGAATTACATTTGAAATCCCTTCCTCGTAACTGCTCCATCCGGAATTGATGCCGTAAGGGGCTCTATGAAACAAGGCTTCGATTCGGCGGATTTGCCCATTTTCTATCTTGAACAATTCCGCAAGCTGCCAGGTCCAGTGGATAAAATCATGATCGAAGAATCCAAAAGCAAAAACGATTCCCTTCTCCCTGTCCACTGCCACAAAACGCCGGTCACGAATGCGGGTGACAATGCCTCTTACACCCTCCTCGAATTGCTTCTTACAGGCCATGCGGATCTGCTCACCCGTTTCAGCATCTGTGGAAATCAGTACATCCACGCCGTTCTCAAAGCGCACACAGTCATCGGTAAAGGGATAATAGCCCTTCCCATCATTATTTTCCAACCCGGTAAAATAGTAGTTTGCCGTTTTAACAAGATCTTCACGGCTCATACGCTCATTTTCCGGAATGGTTTCCGTGAAAACGGTATGCGGTGCGCCCATGGCTTCAACAGCGGGTCCCGTCGGCGGAAAATCCCCGGCACTGCTGTTGATACTGTCCGGCCTGATGACGATTTGTTCAATCTCCGTGATACGGTCATTGTGGATTCTCAGACGCAGGGCCAGGGCCACCAGCGCCGCCTCCGCATTCCGGGAAAGTTTTTCGTATACCGTACCTATAAATGCCACCTGCCGGGTCTCGACATCCGGCACATAAA
The DNA here is from genome assembly GCA_963677545.2 of Desulfobacterales bacterium. Lineage (GTDB taxonomy): Bacteria > Desulfobacterota > Desulfobacteria > Desulfobacterales > JAFDDL01 > JBECKW01. The sequence goes on from CAXXKH010000006.1 coordinate 60,428, forward strand.
ACTTGTAATTGCCGATGCCGCTCATACCGAACCAGAGCCCTTCGCTACCGAAAGGCAGCCGCACGCCATCTTCGGTAAATTTCAGGTCAGGCGCAAACAGCTCGGAATTCACATCCTGATCACGCATCGCCACCAGGTATTTATCTACCCAGGCTTTCAGGCAGTCACGGTCACAGGTTTCTGTTGTTCGGGCAAAAGCCGGGGGGCAAAAAATTACGATAAGACAGGCGACAACTAATTTTTTCAGCATTGGTATTTCCTTTTAAATGAGGGTTGATTCAGCCGGGTGATGCCGCTTCAAGTTCAAAAGAGGACTCCAGTCCTGACTGCGAGTCGCCACCCACCTGAATATTAAATCGCCCCGGCTCAACAACATAGTGCATATCCGGGCCGTGAAATCCCAGTTCGGAAGTATCCAGTTCGAATAATGCCCTCTTTGTTTCACCCGGTTTCAGCCGAATCCGTCTGAAGCCCTTCAACTCCTTCACAGGCCTTGTTCTGCTTCCAACGAGATCCCGCACATAGAGCTGTACAACCTCTTCCGCTTCGACACCCCCCGAGTTGGTCAAGTCAACTGAGACACCAAGCACCTCCCCGGGATTCAGTATTTTTCGGTCAAGCCTGAGATTCTCGTAGGCGAACGTACCGTACGACAGTCCATATCCGAAGGGATAAAGGGGCTTGTAACCGATATCGAGGTAACGGGATGCATCCCCAAGGGAACTCTGATAGGCGCGTACGGGGATATCATCCATCATTGTAAGCACCTTTCCGGCAGGTGGCCTTCCGGTATTTTTATGCGCATAATATACAGGAATTTGCCCTTCGGTTTTTGGAAACGTAATGGGTAATTTCCCGGAAGGCGACGCCATACCAAAAATCAAATCGGTTATTGCGGGACCGGCCATGGTTCCGGGATGCCAGGCATAGAGCACTGCATCCGCTTTTTCAGCCAGGTCGCCAATAACGAGAGGCCTGCCGGCCAGGATTACCAGTATGACGGGTTTGCCGGCATCTGTGAGTCTATCGAGCAATGCTTCCTGAGCCCCGGGCAGGTTCAGATAGGCACGACTGTGGGCCTCCCCCGAGAGTATCGCCTCTTCACCTAGAAACACCAGCACGGCGTCCGACTTTTCAGCGACGGCGCTTGCCGCTGAAAACTTCAGTTTGCTTTTATCGCGGGAGTATTCAAGCGCTTTTTCATAATTGACCCTCTCCGTGCCCAGGAACCTCTTTATAGCTGCAAGGGGTGTTATCGTATCGTCAGGATTCCCGTCGCGGTTCCAGGTACCCAAAACTTCATAGGGATCATCCGCCATCGGTCCGATAACAGCGACGGAGCCAATCTCTCTGGAAAGCGGCAGAACCGAATTTCTATTTTCCAGAAGCACAATGCTTTTTTCAGCAACCTCCTTTGCCAGTTTGAGAGCTTTGCGCGATGGCCTTTCGGACAACGCCGGCATATAATATTCGGGATGATCAAACAATCCGAGATCAAATTTCAGTTTTAGGATGCGTCTCACCGAATTATCGACATATTGAAGAGGCACCCCCCCATCCGTAACAAGCTGCTTGAGATGATCGGCGTACGCGGAACTCTGCATCTCCATATCCACACCCGCGATGACCGATGTTTTTGCGACATCGACCAGGTCCTTGCAGTACCCGTGAGCGATCATTTCTTCGGTCGATTTCCAGTCGCCGACCACAAAGCCTTCAAAGCCCCATTCATCCCGCAGAACATTCCGCAATATATAGGCATTACCGGAAGAAGGGATTCCGTTTATTTCGTTGAATGACGTCATTACCGTTGCGACACCGGCATCCACTGCGGCTTTGAACGGGGGCAGATAGAGGTCCCGCAGCAAATTCTCTGGAATGTATGCGGTATCGTAGTCACGTCCTCCCTCCGCAGCCCCATAGCCGACAAAATGCTTGGCACAGGCGGCAATCGTATTTGGCGCGTCGAGGCCATTTCCCTGAAACCCCTGAACCATTGCTGCGGCAAACTTGCTTCCCAGAAACGGATCCTCTCCGAAGCCTTCCGCAATACGCCCCCATCTCGGGTCGCGTGTGATATCCATCATGGGTGCAAAGGTCCAGTGGAATCCGGCGGATGACGCCTCTTCGGCAGCCACAGCCGCGGCGGATCGGGCAAGCTCCGGGGCCCATGTGGCCGCCTGGGCAAGGGGAATGGGAAAGATGGTACGAAATCCGTGAATTACATCCCGGGCCATGATCAACGGAATACCAAGCCGGCTCTCTTCTCTGGCAATTCGCTGGATCTCCATGCTTGTTTCGGGAACCATCTCATTGAGCATGGAGCCGATTCGGCCCTCTTTCAACGCCTCGCGTAATTCTCCGGGAATTCTTCCGTCAAAATCATTGATCTGCACCATCTGCCCGATTTTTTCGGTGAGCGTCATTTTACCCAGAAGTGCATCGATACGATCTTCCGTGGTTTTCATCTCTTCTGCCTTTGAACATACAGGGGCCATGAAAATAACAAGTAGAAAAATAAAGATGCGGGTAGACCCGGGTTTATTTTGCCTCATGAAACAGCTCCTGTCCGTCCTCTAAATCAGAACTTACTTTGATAATCGCGCATTGAGATCCGCACTCGCCGCCCGGTAACGCGCCTGCGCGCCAAGTTCTTTGCTGACCGGTTTTTTCCCAAGAGGCGCAAAGCACACGCCCGCCAGCTTGAAATGAGCCAGCCCGAAGGGTATACCGATAATAGTGATACAGTAGCTGATCCCGGCAAGGACATGAGAAATGGCAAGCCAGAGCCCGGCTAAAATGATCCACAAGAAGTTGGCGATACCGGTGCCGACAATTCGTTTTTCACCGACAAACCGGCAATCAATCAACTCCCTGCCGAAAGGGAAGGCTGCAAAACCGGAAATTCTAAAGGCCGCCATGGCGAACGGAATGCCGACGACTGTGATACACATCACCACACCAAGCAAAACCCAGAGGAGCCAGGCGATGATGCCGCCTCCGAAAACGAACCATAATAAATTGCCTACAAACACCATATCGCCTCTCTTTTGTTTTTTTGGTGTAATATCCTATACTTTCATCTTAATATTTACAAACGTCAGCAATATGACGAATAAAGCGCCAACGGTCAGCATAATAACTTTTGTATAATCCGATAAACTTGGGAAAGAAGCCACGGTAGCCAAAATCGTCAATATTATGGGTGTCGCTATATAATGCAATCTTTTCCTTATTTCGAACAGGATACTTCTCCTGATCCTTAGCGGAGCACATTGCCTGATTTTCAGGCTATTCCTGGCGTCATAATCCATAAGAATCGGATTTATATCGACCTTGTTGTTTTCAATTCTATAAGTACCCAGCAGCTTCTCGGAATCTAAATCCACATTATTAGCGGGTTCCAATCTTTCGCCAAATTCCTTTTCTATCGTATCCGTTATCTCCAAAGCATGGGTCCTGAACCTATAATATGGTGATTCAATGACTACCACATCTCCCGGTTCAACCCCAATAATATGAAAGCTTTCAGATCTCAATCGGCATACATTTATCTCCATATCATTATAGGATGCCCTTCGTACTCTCACCATATTAAATTGAATTCCGAACAATCGATCAACTATTTTTCGGTATATACTATCGCGATTTTTAATATATTTTTTATCGCTATAATTTATCGGGTAGACAAGTACTTTATCGCCTTTTTCGGCAGCCAGGGCACATCGAAGCTGCTGATCCAGATTGATTATTTGCTTATCGCCATTTTGGTCTTCAATATATTCAACCCTTGCCTGAATTTCGCACAGCCTGTCCATTCTTTTAATCAATGCATACTTCGGTTTTATGTCGTTCATAAATGTATTGGAACTGACTTGTACAAAGAACTCCCCATGGCGGTTGATTTTTCCGGTACCTTGAACCTCCATTTCTATCGGTTCATTCAGGATAACCTCATCAATAATTTTTAACAGCTTTTTTTCAGAATAATATGATTTTATCCCGTTTATTTTGTTAAAATACTCTAATAGTCTTTCTTTGGGCATTTTTCTTTTTTCCCGGATTCCACCTATGATCGTTTTCAAATATCTTTCGCCCGGCTTTTTAAAAGGAACATCTCCCATGGACCATTTAGAAGTAAAAGTGACTACGGGCGCGCTTTCATGCATTCCGACAAAAAGGACTTTTCCATAAAAACGATTCTCGTCATCTGAACCCAACAATAAAGAACCTTTCTTTTTCAACTCTTCAATATCAATACTAAATTCATTTCGGTTGCCAAAAGGGTTATTCTCCTGCTGCACAATTTCATCAAACTGTTTTTTCGTTATTAAATACATCCGGCTGTATGTCTTACATACATCGCTTTTTTTATCATTAATAAATGCGACGGCCATCCCTTCCCAGAAATCAGCCTCTTTCGCAAAATATAATTCATAAGGTATTTCATAACTGATGTCGTTTCTCGGTTTTGTCTTATCTGTACAGCCGGGATAAACTCGATCCACAAGAGGGGATGCACCCCCAAAAAGATACAAGTTAAATCTTTCAAGTGATAAGTTTGATCCATAAGAACAGTACCACACCAACTCTTCCATTTTCGAACTCCTTTATCCGGGGCCTCAATTCCTTGCACTTCTATAGTTCTCGTTTTATTGCTTTTCTTCCAAATCTTGAACATCAAAACTTCCCAGAATAAGGTTTTTTAATTCAATTTTCGGGAATTGATCAAATACGGCATCATTAATTTTTTAATTCACAACTCCCCTTTCCGACAGCAATGGGGTTAATCGAGCTTCAATTCCCTCTGAAGGTCCTCTATCCTTTTGCGAATTTTATCGAGTTCATCTTTATCCCGGCCGCCTCTTTCCAATTGTATTTTCAAGGAGAGAAGTTCCATACTCTTCCTGTACTCCCCGCAATTTATTTTCATAACATCTATTCCATTTTGCTTTCTTTTTCGCATTCATTCTATTGTCAGACAGATCAGCTATCCATATCATTTATAAAAGTAGAAGAGCGCCGATGTTATGTACCAAGCCCCATTTATCAATGGCTACCACACATACACCAACGCCGGCCATAAACAGCAGAAACCTGCCAAAGTTCGGAGCTCTCGTGGTTGTTTTAGAGAGCTGGATCGATATAATAAATTCCGACAGACCGATTAGAAGAAAACCCGTCCTCAGGAAAATACCTGCCTCACCCAGAGCATAGATACTGAGAACCGTGGAAACAGGATCCAGATCGCTTCGGATGAAATGGAGCAGGATCGCGGCAAACATGAAATAAAGGACACAGAGCAGGGCAACCAGCGACAACACAGCGGATACTTTTTCTCGAAATTCTTTCATTCTTCAATTGTTGAGCCATTTTCAAAGCGTTTCCCGACTCAAGCGGGATCAAACCCAAAGCGGATCGCCCTTCCGGGGAACGGCACCAAAGGGACGTTTTGAAATTGGCTGTGTTGATTAAAAAACAAGCAACAGTGCTGTCGTCAATTTCTATTTTCTTATTTATTATGCCGCAGTAAGTCTCTTATAGAGCAAATCGGCAACATGTTTAAGGCCAAGGTCTTCGAGGGTTTTCCGCTTCGGATACCCCGAATCCTTATCCCAGCCTTCAATCTCATAGAAATAGCTTTTCCACTGCTCCACCCCGTCTTCGGTCATATAGAGTTCTTTGCAATCCTTCCATTCCCAGCTTTTTCCATCGTATATCGGCTTCGTGTTGTAAAATCCGCAATAGGAGGCCCCGGGTCTGTACATGTATCCATTAAATTTTTCCATCTTTCTGTGCCGGCCCTGAAGCGCAAAAATTGCCCGCTTTAAATTCCAGGCGCGTCTTCCCATTTCAAGTCCATCCTCGAAAGTGTGATTCCTTCCGGTGATTGCATTGAGCCAGCGCGGTTCAGCTTCGGGAGTATAACCATAGCCTTTGGGGTGGTTTGCATCGAACAGCTTGGTATACCCCCAGTCACAGAATCCAACCGATTCCTTGTAATAGGTCCAGTAATGCATGCGCCAGGCCACAAATTCCGCCTTATGTCTTGAAAAAATACCGGTGTCGTGTGCCTGTTTACCCTCCCAACTGAAATCGAACCAGTAGGGGTTGTTGCGCGTCGTCCGCTCCGCATGAATCTTTACAAACTCTTCGCATGACCATTTTGTATTCCCGCCACCGCCAACCCCCATTAAACCAATCGCCGGATTTGCCAGGTCGATGTCATGGCTGTTGATGTCCCTGGAATCCATCAGGTTGCCATAGGCCCAGTCCACTCCGGGCATGGACCAGTGATCCACATACCCCCAGTTGGTCAGCCTGGCCAGAGTATCGAAATCATCCGTCCGTCCGAGTTTATCCGCCATGCGTGCCGTTCCCTCGGCGAGCAGATCCCCTATTCCATAGCGGTTTGCCAGGGCGATTCCGTAGATTTCCATGAATTCTTTTGTGGCGAACTTTTTAAAATTCAGGGGGGCTGTATCGTATTTTGTGCCTGGACCGATAACGCCCTTGTCATACATTCTCTTCATATACCAGCCAAGAGCCGTATAGGCGGGTACCTCCGGCTGAATCGGAAAATCGGGATTGTGAGCGGTGGGAAATGTCATGGGCCCCATGAAACAGGTTTCCATACCGTTGATGCCGAGTTGCTGGACGATGTCGGTCCCCTTTGCATTAAGTCTGAACTTCGTCGCATCGTCCATTCCATCCGCATCCTGGGGGGTAAGATAGAACCACCCGGCTTCCGCACAACCATCCGAATCCTTGCCGTGAACCCTGTCCCGGTTATGGCACTTTCTTACCTGCCCGCAGCCGATACACGCGGATCCAACTCCCGGACCGGCGAAAGGGGGAGGTCCCGGCGGCCAGATCCGGTCATACCAGTCCCTGACCTCCTTCAATTCTTTTGCATCGGCAATCTTTATGCCCTTTGATCCAAGAAAGGCGATTGCCTTGAGATTCTTGGATCCGAATACGCCGCCGAATCCTCCCTGTCCGGCGCCGCTGCCGCCCCCGTGGACCAGGGAAGCGACCCGGGTCATGTTTTCACCTGCGGCGCCTATCGTTACGATGGCCGGTCTCTGGAGTGTATACCTGTCTTCAATTCCCTGCCACTCCTCAGCGTATCGAACGCCGGTTTTCTTCCAGATCTCCTGCTGGCATTCCCATGTATTAAGGCCCCACAGGTCCTTTGCATCTTCAATGGTCACCTTGTCATCTATTACATTGATATATACCGGGGATTCCGCTCTGCCTATGACCGCCACACCATCCCAGCCGGCCATTTTCATAAAAGCCCCGAACATACCGCCAAAATTGCTGTGCCCGAACCATTGTATGGGATAACACTGGGGGGATAATCCCGAAACACTTGTCCGTGCCCCCCAGGGAACCCCGGTCCCGGCCACCGGACCTGTCACCAGGGCAAGCATATTATTCGGGTGAAAGGCATCCTGAAGATCCCAGCCTCCCGGCGCCACACAATAATCCCAGAAAAGTGCCGTGGCTATTCCATGTCCTCCGCCGAATTGTTCGTATTTTTCAGTGTCTAATGCAGTTATTTCTTTTTTTGTAAGATTAACTAACAGTAATTTTCCGCCAAATCCGGGGGTGGACATAATACGTCTCCTTTCATTTACTCTCATCAGATCTTGAATCAGATCTCGTTCTTTTTACGTTTTTCCAATTCTCTTTTCGAAACACTAGCCACTGTTGCTTTTTCCCAAAAGCGCCTGCACCCGGCTGCCTGGAGTGACAGTTAGTTGGTGAGTGTTGAGCCACTCCCACCACCCATGCATTTGTTTTCAACTTTTATGTTTCCTATCTCTTTTCCTTCGGGAGTAACAACAAGGTTAAAAGTTATTACACTAATTTCATCATTCGTATCCGGATGTTTGTCATCCAGCGCCCATAATGATAGTCCAGGCGTGCCCTTTCCCTCGCCTTCCGGCATAATGGCTCTTATTATTGCTGTACCGTCGCCACGATCATCAATTGTAAATATATCGCTATGGATAATAGATTCAAACCGGATTTTATCGCATTCCGGATCTGACGCTTTGATGGTTGCTTCCCATTTTTCACCAGGTTTCAAATTGGTTTTTCCGGTGTATTTGACAATGCTTGGCGGATAGTTGCAGTTTTTAGTACTACTGTTTGGTTTGGCTGTTACGATATATAATTTATTCTCATAAGTAAAAAAAGTATAGACCATGTTTTCTCTGTCGATAACCATATCAACATAAGAAGTTCGTTTCTTGTCATCGCTCAATATTTTCTCATATTCATTACTGCAACCGCAAGTCTGCTGCCATAGGGTAAAGCCATTTTGCCCGGTTGCCATATAGAATTTCCCATTATTGTCAAATGCCACGGCGGGGCAATTATATGCGAGAGGTGATTCAAAACCGTTATAGCCTCTCCACCCATCGGAAGCACAACTGCTTAGGCTAAAAATACTCAAACCATGCCATGGGGATTCTGTATCATCAGTACGATCATAAAAAGCGAATTTGATATTTCCATTTGAAGAAATTGCCATAGACAACATATCTTTTCCAGAATTTATGTATTTATCAGGAGTATAGAGAAGTTTTTTTATATCCCATGTTCCGCCGGAAATGTTACGGGTGCCAAAATGAAGTTCATTAAAACCACCTATAGCAGCATAAACTTTGTCTTCATAACATGCTATTGATGAGTTAACGCCATAGGCCCAGTTACGTTCATCCCATTTTGTATCATGAATAAGTATCTGCAAATGCCATTTGTCTGAATTCGGCTGTTTGTTAAAATAAGTGGCGCATTGGTTGTACGTGAATTCTTTTCGGTCTTTATAATCACTTCTGCATATTAGGATATTTGGTCACATCAAATGTTTCATCTTCATCAACATCCAGGTATTGAAGCTTTTCAAATTTCCATTCTCCGTTTTGGTTTGTCCCATAAAATGAATTCCCGTCAGAATTCATGAAAACACAATGAATATTGTCATTACTGTCTATTGCCGACTTAACATGTTGTAAACTGACATATTCTTTTTCAGAAGAAAAAATGGTTTCCATTTTTGTGGTGAATTCATCTGCAATAGCTGTATTAAGGCTAAAAAGGGCCGTGGCTAAAATAATAAGGACTGCTCTTTTCATTAAAATATCTCCTACCAGGAATTGAATCAAATCCGGCATCAAACGTGGGTCTCAACTTCTGACATTCCCCCTAATTCTCTTTTTAATATTGTTAACGTGTATTTCTAATCGACGGTCTACCTCAAGTTTTTTATCCAATCTTTTGCATACTTGAGACACCGCCGAATCACTTATTCCAAAATGAGAACCGATGTTTTTAAGCTTCTCTCCTGTTAGTTCGCGGCATAAATATATTTCCACATTTCGAGACAAGCGGCTTTTGCCACCATCCAACCGCCCCACAATGTTACAAACATCCTGCATCGGTATTTGTGGTGACAATTCTTTTATGCATGGAAAATCTCTATTTGATTTTAAACCGCTTATATAATTGTCTTTAATATAGTCGATAAATGATTGGCTGCCTAGCAATAAAGAGCCGACTGCCTCCTTTAATGGGCTTTCATATTGTTGACCGTCGAGAAGGGAAACGAATTTTTTATACCGCCGCCGTGATTCAACTGCCTTTCGCCCGAAAAACTTGAGGATGAAATCAGTTTGCAGCCATTCAGGTGTTTTTTTCTTCCCGATGTAATATTTATAGCTGCTCCAGTCATATTCCCCCGGCGTTCCAACCATTTTTGCCCTGACCGGATTAAGATGAATATACCTTGACAGTTCCTTGGCATATTCGTTCTTCTCAACCAAAATTGCCTTGTATCTTCCCTGAAACAAATGACCGCTTCTATCTCTTTTGACGTTGAAATAAGTCGTATACGCGCCATTTATATGACGCATGATCTGCGGCAAATTCCCCGAAGGTGTTTCGAGCAAAATATGATAGTGGTTATCCATAAGACAAAAAGCATGAATTATGGCATCATATCTTTCTGTTGCCGATTCAAGATACTCCAGAAATTTTTCCCGGTCTTGTTCGTCTTTAAAAACCGGCTTGCGCTCATTGCCTCGTGATGTGACGTGATAAAAGGCTCCGTGGAAGGTTATGCGTAGGGGACGCGCCATATTGTCTATCCTGGATTCGGGCGAATGTTAGATTTTTAAAAAACCATATCCGCTTTTCAACTGTTTGTCAAATGTTGAGACCTGACCCCTAAGCTGTTCATGACCCCTAAGCTGTTCCAATAAATTTAAAATCCATTCCCGAATTGGAATCCTTCAGTCTTTCGTCTTAAAAAAATCCGGGTAATGTTTCTTTGCGCAGTCTGGACAAACACTATGACTCAAGTCTGCATCGGAGTGCTTATCAATATAGGCTTCAAGCTGATTCCAGTAACCTTTATCATCTCTGATTTTTTTACAGAATGAGCATATGGGCAAAATCCCCCTCAAAGTTTTTATTTCATTAATTGCCCCTTGCAACTGGTTTATCAAAGAGTCTTTTTCAAGGATTGTTTTTTTTAAGTCAGTTATATTAAACGCTATCCAGGCGACCATTCGTGGTTGACCCGTTATCTTTCTGATCGGCGATATGTGTGCTTCGAACCACAGCTGACCATCAGGACCGGGAAGTGCCCCTGAGCCTTTTATATCTTTGGCTGACAACTTATAGACATAATTCAGAACCTGTTCTGACTTTATCGCTTTTTTTACCTGGACCAGAAATTGACTTGCAAGTTCCGTGGACATAACCTCATGCATGCGTTTTCCTAAAAGATGTTGACCATCATGGTATCTTTTACGATCAACACCTCCTATGATTTGAACATAGTATCCGTTCTCATCGATGATGAAAAACGGTTCAGGTATGGCAGCAAGAAGATCCTCAATGAAATTTTCATTTGGCTTAATTGGAAACTGCATAGGTCCTCCTGCAAAAGACATCTTGAAGTATTTTTTTTAATTTTGGATACTTGGATAATTCTTAAATCTATTATAATTTAAAGATAAACATCAGTTGCTGCCTGGGCTTCCACTGAACGACCAAATACCGGACAAATGGACATCCGCATCATCGACCAAAAGGGGAAGGTGAAAGTCCATGAAAACTTAAATACGGATCCGGAGATTTTTTCCGATCTGATCTTCCCATTCCTCGATGATATCGTCGTCGGTGTAGAATGCGTTTTCTGCTGGCACTGGTTATCAGGCTTTTGTTCCGAGCACAAAATCCCGTTCATTCTCGACTTTGCATTATACATGAAAGTCATCCATGGGGGCAAAACAAAAAACGACGATACCGATATTCTAAGATATCGTTTGGATCCCAGCATTACCTTAAACCCCCCATTTCGCCCCTGAAACATGCTTTAAAGCCTTGACGGGAATGACATTGCGGTGTTTTTGACTTTATTCAAATGCCTTATGATAAAAATGACACAGGTCGTCATAATAGCCCCAGCCAATTCCATTTGCGGATTCCATTATATTCTTAAGTCTGTTGCGAAAGGGCGGCTGTTTTTTTCTTTGGCAATTTACAAACGGCTTTTACTGCTTTTTCATCCACTACCGGTCCGCGGGATGTATTAATCAGAAACGCGCTGTTTTTCATCAGGGACAGTTCCTTCCCCGTGATGAGATGGCGGGTCTCGTCGGTAAGGGGGGTATGGAGAGAGATAAAATCGGAATTCGAGAGAAGGGTATCAAAATCGGTGAAGGAAGCTTTTAACGCCTGCTCTGTCTCCGATGATAATCGATGGCGGTTATGGTAGAGGATTTTCATTCCGAAGGCGGTTGCTCTCGCGGCCACCGCCTGGCCGATCCGCCCCAGGCCGATGATCCCGAGCGTCTTTCCGGAAAGCTCACGTCCGAGGAAATGAAAAAGTCCCCAGAACCGGAATCCGCCTTCACGTACCATTCGATCCCCCTCTACCACCCGGCGGCTTACGGAAAGTATCAGGGCCATGGTCAGATCTGCCGTGGCATCGGTCAGTACCCCCGGTGTATTCGTGACAAGCACGCCCCGTTTCGATGCTTCTTCGATGTCGATATTGTTGTACCCGACACCGATGTTGGCCACGATCTTCAATGCCGGCGCCGTGTCGAAAAGCGATTTGTCGATGACATCGTTGATGGAGCAGAGAATGGCATCCCGGTCCGATACGGCTTCAAGCAACTGCTCACGCATAATGGGTTTGTCATCAAAATGACCCGTAATCTCGTGGGTCTCGGAGATGTGCTGAAGAATATCTTCGGGGCAAGCGGGCGGTGAGTAAGATTTTTCATACACACCACTTAGAGAGTATCAGGAAAATATTCTGGCAAATAAATGGTATGATTGGTAACATGACGCTTGTGTTAAATGTTTTGCTTTTTGTCGTTCTCTGCGACTTTGCGGCTCTGCGCGAGTAATAATTGTTATTAATCGGAACATATTTTTGACATTTACCATAGAGGGGATAGGCAGGATCGACGGATATTTTGATATGGATGACGTGCCGACATGAAAATTGTTCTGGCAACCATCGGTTCCAGAGGGGATGTCCAGCCCATGCTGGCCCTTGCCCTGGGAATCAAGAAAAAAGGGCATGATGTGCTGCTCGTGGGGCCGCCGGAAAGGGCCGGATGGGCGGAGGAACTCGGATGCCCTTACAGGCCGATGGGTCGGGATGCCACCGCCTTTATCGACGGTAACCGCTCGGCACACACACCGGCGACAGTGGTTACGTTCGCCCGGTATGTACGGGATGAGATCCGGGAGCAGTTTAAAACCCTTCCGGGTATCATTAAGGGCGCGGATCTCGTCGTGGGCGCTTCCCTCTGTTTCGGACTGGCAAGCGTCGCCGAAGCCATGGGAATCGCCTACCGCTATATTGCTTTTACACCGCAGTTGCTGCCGTCTTCCTATCACCCGTGTCCTGTCTTCAAGCATCAGCGGCTGCCTGCATGGTGCAATCGTTTCGGATGGTGGTGGATAAGAAAAGCGGACCGGTTCTTTACCACGGGCCTTGTGAACTATTACCGGCGACAACTTGACCTGGAGCCGATCAAGAGCAGTCCCCAAACCTATTTCGGGGAAAAAGTGATTGTCGCCTCCGATCCGGCTATTGCCGTAATTCCCCGGGATGCAGCGTCGTTTGGTGTTCAGACCGGATATATGCGTCTCGGGCAGCCGACACGGGAGCTGCCCGCCCTGGAACGATTTCTATCCGATGGCCCGGCGCCGGTGTATGCCGGATTCGGGAGTATGCCGCGGACGGATCAGATGAAGCTGGCGCCGCTGTTCATAAAGGCGGCCCGGGCGGCGGGCAGACGGATCGTTATCGCAAGACCCTGGGGAGAGAAGTCCGAAGCGGCGGCGGATGTTTTTTATGTCCGGCAGTATCCCTATGAGCTTCTGTTCCCAAGAATGGCGGTAATCGTTCATCATGGCGGGGCGGGTACCACGGCCACCGCGACAGCGAGCGGTGCGCCCCAGATCATCGTGCCCCACATCCTGGATCAATACTTCTGGGGGGATCGTATCTTTCAGGCGGGTATCGGACCGAAACCCATTTGGCGCAGTCACTTAACCAGCCGAAAACTCGGCCGCGCCATAAACCTGTGCCTTCGGGATGACCGGATGGAAAAAAACGCTCTCGCGCTTCGGGACGCTATTCACCGCCGGAATAACGGCGTAGACATGACAGTGGAGGAACTTTTAAATGGAAGCACTTTTTAGGATTGACAGTGATACCTGTAACCGGGACGGTATCTGCAAGAAAGCCTGCCCGGTGGATGTAATCGATATTTTACCGGATGGCACTCCCCATCCGTCCGATGATGCCGAAAACATTTGTATCCGGTGCGGACATTGCCTGGCGGTCTGTCCCACGGGAAGTTTTTACCATCGTGATATGGACAGGGACAATTGCCCCCCCGTGCGATCCGAATCCCGGTTGACTCCGGAGCAATGTGAATGTTTTCTCAGACAGCGGCGTTCCATTCGGGCATATAAGGAAAAACCGGTCCCCCGGGATCTCCTTCAAAAACTGATTGAAATGGCCAGGTATGCCCCCACCGGGCACAATTCCCAAAAGGTGAACTGGCGCGTGTACGGAAACCGGGAAGAACTTAAACTGTTCTCGAGTCTTACCGTGGATTGGATGCGCTGGGTGATGGAAATGTTGCCGGAACGGGCCGCCGAACTGCATTTTGAACGGCGGGTGAAACAGTTTGAAAGCGGGGTGGACGGTATCCTTCGGGGCGCACCGATACTGATTGTCGCGCACGGGGAAAAGGAAACGCCCGCGCTGCCCCCCGGCTATGTCCCGGAAATGGACAACCAGGCAGCCCCCCCCGATTATGCCATTGCCTTGACCTATCTCGAACTGGCTGCCACAAGCCTGGGATTGGGTACCTGCTGGGCAGGCTATGTATACAAAGCGGCCAATCTGTATCCCCCGATGCACAAAGCGCTTGACTTGCCCGAGGGGTACCAGTGCTTCGGCGCCATGATGGTCGGGTATTCCAAATTCAGTTATAAACTTATGCCGTTGCGTAATCCGCCTGTTATAAGCTGGAAATTATAGAAAAAGAACGCCCCTGGAGAGGAACACTGATCAAAAGTGTTGCCTTTTCCAGGGGCGCTGAATCTGGGCGCAAATATGCTTGTTTTACACGATGCGTATAAGCAGGCGTCTCTTTGACCCCATAGCCTCTGTGCCGAAGGTGCGGCGGGCTAGACGAGGGAAGCGATTACGCTACGGCGTCTTTTAATTTTTTTCCGACTTTGAATTTAACGCCTTTGCTGGCTTTGATTTTAATTTCTTCGCCGGTTTGGGGATTCCGTCCTTTGCGTGCTTTACGAGTGGTTTTTTCAAAAGTTCCGAATCCAACGAGCGTTACCTTGCCGTCTTTCTTTTTAAGAGCACCCGTAACGCCCTGGATAAAAGATTCCAGTGCCGCGCCTGCCGCAACCTTGGTGATTTCCGCGTCTTTCGCCATTTTTTCGATAAGTTCAGCTTTTGTCATTCCGTTTCTCCTATGGTTTGGGTTGAATTGTAAAACCGATACGGCCAATTTCAAAGCATCCCTTTTCAGTCGATCTTTGTGCTGCACCATTACGCAGTGGCAAGTCGGGAAGCAGCTTTGAAAATGGCTCACTATAAAACTAATGCCTCTTAAAAGAGTTTATGGATACAGACTACGGCCAGTAGCGAGTTTTGAGAAAAAACACAAGAAAAATAAGCATCGAAGGCCGTCTTTTAGCAAAGTTTCTCAAAACCGAACTCAGTTGGACAATGATTGAGTTATAAAGCAGCCACTGCTGCCTCCAGAGGTGCCCGTATCGGTTTCAGAACCGGTAGTGCCGCTGTCTTCTCCCGCGGCTCCGGAATCGGTTCCCGAACCATCGGCACCGCTGTCGTCCCCGGCGGTGTCGGACACCGGGTCCCAGCCGGCCAGACTGGCCCACAGCCACCAGGCAGCATAGGCCTTCCGGTTGGCATTCAAGGGCTGACTGTGGGCCGAGCCGCAATTATACCAGTCCGTTCCTTCGATATGGGTATCCTGCCACTCGGTGGCCCAGTTCCCGAGATACGTTTCCCCCGGACCGTCATAGTAATCGCAATTGTCGTTGGCATACTCGAAATAGGCGCCATCCGGATCATACCGCTCGATGTTCGCAAAATCATAGAGGATCTTGTCGTTTTCCCCGCAAAAATCGCGGATCATTCCATTGGCGGCCTTGTTGTCGGCATCGTCCCAGATATCCACATGCCCGGTCATGTAGATGAAATCGACATAGGGGTAATCGGCTTCCAGTTGGGCCATGGGTGTCAAATATTCGCTCTCCAGTGTGCCCGCGGCATATTTATCGTCCACTTGTCCACACCATGACCAGATGACCACATTGACATCCGCATGGGCCGGATCGTCCAGATAGGCCCGGGTGTTTTGCACCCAGTCGGGATAATAACCGACATCACCCGACATGGCGTTATCGTGCAGGTCCAGGGCGCCGTTCACCCCGCCGTTATTGTATGCGAAAATATTATCGGGCAGAGAGAGCCCGAGTCCGCCGTTGTCGGCAAACGCCACCAATCCGCTCATACCGGTGGTCAACTGGCTGCCGTGGGAGGTATGGCCGTAAGCGATATGCAGCGTGCTTTTGGCCTGTTCGATGGCCGATTGCGGAATCAGGGTGATGTCGGTGCAGGTGTGGTCGATAATAAGCGGCCCGGCCTGAAGTGAAAAGGAAAAAACAGACAGGCAGCAACAGAATACAGCAGAGAAAAAACAAGTACGAAGGGCAATATCTCTTTTCATTATCATCTCCATGGGGAAATGTTTGTAACCGTTTTGGGACAGCATTTTTCCTTTTCCCGCGCCAGACTCAGGTACGGGGGATTCGAACCATGGATGGAAACACCGCAATTTCCATACCAGCGAATGCATGCCGGCCGGCTGATAACGGTTTCTTCGCGAGAGGTGTCGACAAAAGTTGTAACAAGTTGTTATTCATAAACAAAAATAGACATCACATTTCTTTGGAGAAACCGATTCCAGATCTGTCGAATACCCGGGGTTGCACACAATTGTACGGGCTGTAAAAAATTGCACTCAGCTCGCTTACTTTTGTAAAAAAACTATAATGTGACGTAAAAGTGCCAAGACAACTATGTAATTCTATACTAACGGCAACGGTCTGTTTCGTTAAAAAACGCGAACTAATATTTCTCAACCAATTTTTCCAAGTCGTTCTCAGCGTCTCCGCGCGCGAGGAAATGTTTTTTAGGAAGTTAAGTTTCCGGTTTTCGACGATCGCGGAGAATGCAGCACCACCGGTATATTTGAAGCAAAAAGGGTATTGGTGATTTTTATCAAAAAAATAAAAGACAACAACGGCAACACGATCACCTGGATAATAAAGATGCCGACGTACAGAAAGGTGAGTTTGAGAAGATTCTCTATCAAATCGCCCATATTGCTTACGGTCGACACGAGGGCGTTGTTCAGCTCAACGGCTTTCTGTTTGAGAAAAGAGGCGCTGTTTTCTATCGTTCCCAGGACGCCGTCCACCTCGGGAAGAGAGAAATCCCTCAATCGGTTCAGTTCGGCGGAGCCCACCGACAGCTCTCTATTGGCGGCCGATATCCGGTCGTAGAAAAAATGGTCGTTGAGAAATTCATTTGCCAGGGAAGAGAGGGGGAGGCAGAACCGCGCGATGACAATGATCAGCACAAATCGAATGACGGTTTTCCGGAACGATTTGAGCCGTTCAAAATTGAAAAATGACAGAATCGAAGCGACAAACAGAAAAACGGAAAGTATGGGCGGAACAATCGATATGCTGATTTCATAGACCAGTTTCTGGACACCGAGGGAGGTAATTGCCGTTACCAGCACATCCGACACGCGTTCGGTCATATCGTCAATGGGATCCAGGGCCTGCCCGACGGCCAGCGATACGCCCACACCGGCGGGCTGCAGGTGAAGGCCCGATTCCTTGACGATTGAAATGGAAGCATTGATAACCCGGCATGTGGCATAGGCGATACCGCCTTTGGTTATCGCTTCACGAAAATAAGCGTCCGCCCTGGCATCTAAAACCGGAATTTTCAGCCCGGAAGAGAAGAACAGTACTATGGAAATGAGGATGCCCGCAATCGACAGAATCGTTTTTTTTCCCTTCGGGGATTTCATGTTGTGTCCTGTTCGGTAGAAGTATATTACTTTTTGGACCTTTTTATGCAACTTTGGGATACAGACTACTCCATAACCCGGGAGGTTGTCAAAATAAGGGGGAGCTGGTGCTGGGCAACCGTATTGGCGCCTGACCTTGAATTGTAACAGACGAAC
Source organism: Desulfobacterales bacterium (assembly GCA_963677545.2). Lineage (GTDB taxonomy): Bacteria > Desulfobacterota > Desulfobacteria > Desulfobacterales > JAFDDL01 > JBECKW01. The sequence goes on from CAXXKH010000006.1 coordinate 78,295, forward strand.
ATCGAACGCTGAATAAGGTATACGGCCGTATTTTAATTATTTTCTTGTGCTGTTTTACAAGTGTATATAACAATAAAATGTAATTATCACTTTATGTTATCTTCTGGCATCGAATTGACACGATCTCCCTGTCATGGTATGTGGGTATCATTCCGCATGAAGCTTCGCGGCCTGCAACCATCTGCCGGTGTTTCCGGAAACCGGGGGTGTGGCTGTGGTTTCATCTTCCGCAGAAGGGGAGAACATTTCCAACATGACATCACCTGACACACATCGTTCCCGGCAGGGCTGGCGGGAAATCTTTTACGAGGTGATCTTCGAGTCCGAGACACCCGCCGGCAAGGCTTTCGATGTGGCATTGATATGGGCCATTATCATCAGCGTGACGACGGTGCTGCTGGAGAGCGTGGAAACCATCAGGGCCAATTTCGGAACAGCGCTGTACGTTATCGAATGGTTCTTTACGATCCTTTTTACCATCGAGTATCTCCTGCGGCTTTTAAGCATTGGTAAACCGCTTCGCTATGCGTACAGTTTTTTCGGAGTCGTTGATTTCCTCGCCATCGTTCCCACCTACCTCAGTGTATTTCTTCCCGGCGGCCATTATCTGCTGGTCATTCGCATTTTACGGCTTTTGAGAATCTTTCGAATTTTCAAACTCACGGAGTATCTCAGTGAAGCGAATGTCCTCATGACGGCGCTTCGGGCAAGCCGAAAAAAAATCAGTGTGTTCCTGCTCGCCGTGCTGTCTCTGATGGTTATCATCGGTTCGCTCATGTATGTGATCGAAGGCCATGAGAACGGCTTTACAGACATTCCCACGAGTATTTACTGGGCTATCGTTACCATGACGACCGTGGGTTACGGGGACTTGTCTCCACAGACGCCCTTTGGGAAAATGCTTGCGGCGCTGGTGATGATCGTGGGCTACGGTATTATTGCGGTCCCCACGGGCATCGTTACGGTGGAACTCTCCCAGTCCGCGAAAAAGAGCGCATCCATAAAAACCTGCCCGGGTTGCGGTTCGGGTGGTCATGACCGTGATGGAATATATTGCAAATACTGCGGGACGCGGTTAGAGGACGGCGGGATGTTGGACAGGATCTAACAGATAAGGAGGTGCACCCATGAAGTTGAGCTATACCCTTGCGATGTTTCGAATGCTGAGGATTCCCGGACTGTTGCCGATTATGAGAGACTGGCAGGCTTTTTTGAGAATGCAGTTTCTTTTTGCCGCCTATGAATCGGACCTGCTGCCGGAACTGACATCGGCATGCACCAGGGAGATGTTGATAGAAAAACTCGGCGTGAAACGTCCCGATCTCCTGGACGCGCTTCTGGAAATGGGGCTGGCTGTCGGAGAACTGGGAAGAAAAAACGGGTATTTTTATCTCTGGGGGAAGCGCTCCAAAGCGATTGTGGGGGGAAAAGGGGACCTCCTTGTAGCCATGATACAGGCTAATGTCACCTATTACAGTGATGCCTACCGTCATGCCGCCGGACGCCTCAGGGGAGAAGCGCTCGGGGATGATCTTGAAAAAATCGGTGATTTGGTGGCACGGTTTTCAAAGGGTGTGGAGTTTATTATCAAAAAATTTGTTTCGATCGTGGCTTCCGGGAAGAAATCCATGCGGGTCCTTGACGTGGGGTGCGGTTCCGGTGTTCACCTCAAAAATATTTACGGTATCAATCCAAATGCAACCGGCCTTGGCCTGGAGATTGATCCGGCGGTTATAAAACAGGCAAAGGAGAATATTGCCGAGTGGGGTTTTACAGACCGGTTCGACATTTTTCAGGGCGATATCCGGAATCCGCCGGAGGGGGTCGCCGGCCCCTTCGATCTTGTCACCCTCTACAATATCCTCTACTATTTCGAAGAAGAGGACCGTACCGAGTTGCTGAAAAAAATACATGACATGCTTTCTCCGCAGGGTGTTCTGGCAGTAGTGATGAATTTTCACAGCAGAGGCAAGGATGTCACGGCTGCAAACCTGAATGTGGTCAACTGTTCCCTGAAAGGTCTCACCCCCCTGCCCGATATGGAGGCGATTACTTCATTGCTGAAACAATGCGGTTTCGGTAAAATAGAAATTCACCGCTTTATTCCCGGAAGCACTTTTTGCGGGATTGTTGCCGGAAAGGGTTGATGCGATAACGGTTTAAATATGACACTGGACGAAAAGCACCATATCAAGACGAGAATTACATCCGCCTGTCTGTCCCTTTTCATCGGCGCAGTGCTGATGGGGGTGAAGTTTTATCTATACCGGGTAACCCACTCTTCGGCTATTCTTTCAGATGCTCTCGAGTCGATTATAAACGTCGTTGCCAGCGGGTTTGCCCTGGTCAGTATTCTTATTGCAGCCAAACCGCCGGATGAATCGCATCCCTACGGGCATGGGAAGATTGAATACTTCTCCGCGGGTTTCGAAGGGGCGCTGATCGTTCTGGCCGCGGCAGGAATTTTCATGACCGGGTTGCCGCGGGTATTCCAACCGGGGGACCTGCCGCATCTCCAAAGCAGTCTCTTTATCCTTTTTGCCGTCAGCCTCGTGAATCTTGCGCTGGGAGTTGGTCTTGTCCGGGTCGGGAAACGAACCTCCTCCCTTACCCTCACGGCGGACGGAAAACATGTGCTGACGGATGTGATTACTTCCGGCGGTGTCCTTCTGGGACTGCTCCTTGCCAACGTAACGGGCTGGTACCGTCTGGACGGTATTATCGCCTGTCTCGTGGGGGTGAACATCCTCTTTTCCGGCTGGTCCCTGGTCCGTCAGTCATTTACCGGATTGATGGATGCCTCCGATCCGGATCTTCTGAAGCAGATTGCCGATCTCATTGCCGGAAACCGACGTGACACATGGATCGATATTCATCAGCTCCGGGCCTGGCAGTCCGGAAATTTCATCCATGTGGATTTCCATCTCATTCTGCCCCAAAGTTTCTCCCTTCAGGAATCTCACCGGGAAGCGAAAGCCCTCGGAGAAATTATCGAGAACCATTTTGAAGGACGTGCGAGCGTTATCATCCATACCGACCCCTGTGAAGATTCCGATTGCCCTGTCTGCAGCCGGGAACTCTGTAATACGCGGTCAACCGACCAGGAGTGCGAGCCTTCCTGGACTGTGGCGTCCCTGATCGAACAGGGGTTTCAAAAACGGAGGAAGCAATCGTGTGTGGATGATGAGGGGGAAGAGAAGTAAAAAACGAAGGCGGTTCATTTTCTGACTCCTTGTATTTAACTTCAAAAAACGAACGTCCAACGTCCAACGTCGAATAAGGTGTTCCGTCGATTTTGAGAGGGAATTCAAGCGCACAGTCTTTTTGCGCCGATGTTTGGAAGTAAAAAATGATCGGACGAGGGGTTTCGGTAAACGGGCAAACGGGCTAACAGGCAAGCGGGCAAACCAAAGTCCCACAGCGAAGCGCTGATCTTCCGACCTCAGACCTCTGTTTTACCCCGGCAGTCCCAATTCCTTCGCCCTCAATATCCGTCTCAGCAGTTTTCCGCTACGGGTCTTGGGCAGATCTTCCACGAAGGCGACGTCTTGAACGATAACATCCGACGACAGGTTGGCCTTTACAAACGCCTTGATTTCCATGCTGAGGCGAACCGACGGTGTCGGTCCCGGGTAGAGCACGATAAAGGCTTTCAGGTACGATATGCCTTCTCCCGGTTCCCTGCCCATGGCGATAACCGCTGCTTCCGCCACGGCGGGATGCCCGGCAAGCACATTTTCGATTTCATAGGGACCGATGACTTTGTCCCCGCCGGCCTTGATCAGGTCATCGTTTCTTCCCTGGTGGTAAATATATCCTTCTTCATCTTCTATGGCCATGTCGCCGGTGAGCATCCAGCCGGTTACCCGGAAGTAATCCTGGTAGCGCGTTTTATCTTCCCACATGCCGGTCATCATACACGGCCAGGCGGTCTTGACGGCAAGTTCCCCGAGACTCAGTTGCGGCAGTGGCTTGCCGGTTTCATCCAGGACAGCGGTTTTGACACCCGGCACCGGTCTGCCCATGGCGCCGGGTTTGATGTCCATAGCCGCAAAGTTGGCGATACAAATCATCCCTGTTTCCGTCATCCACCAGGTATCGTGGGCGGAACGGCCCAGGTTTTTGCGAACCCAGTAGAAGAGATCCGGCACCAGGGGGGATCCCACCGTGGCAATGTGGCGGAGATGCGACAGGTCGTATCGTCTGGGAAGGTCCTCCCCTGCCTCCATGAGCCCCCGGATGGTTTTGGGCGTGGTATACCAGACCTCCACCTTGTGCCGCTCCAGGGCCCAGTACCAGCTTGACGGCATGAACGGTGCTCCCTGTATCACTGTGGTGGCGCCGCACAGCCACGGCGCGAATGTACCGTAAACCGTGCCGTTTACCCAGGCCGGGTCCGCGTCGGTCCAGAGAACCGTGCCCTCGGAAAGATCGAGAACCGAGGCGGCCGTGGCTTTTATCCCGATCATGTCCCGTTGTGCATGGACGATCCCCTTTGGGGGGCCGGTGGAGCCGGAAGTGTAGTTCAGGTAAAGGGGCGTCTCTTCGGGAAGCGGGCGTGCCGGGAAATCGGCAGGCATTCGGGCAGCCGATTCCGGTCCGATTACTTCATGGGAAAAACGGCCGGAAAGGGGGCCCTTGACCAGAAAAATCCGTTTAGGGGAGCCGGGCATATCCACGGGAATTCGTTCCAGCAGGTCGGGATGGGTTAGAATGCCCTGGGGGCGGGCGTTTGACAATCTGACCGCCAGTTCGTCGAACCCGAGACTGGCAAAAACAGGGCAAAACATGATCCCCATGCGGGCACAGGCCAGCATGACGAAATAGACCTCCGGGCATGGCGGAAGGAAAATAAAAAACCGGTCCCCGGCTTTGAGCCCCTGCCGCTCCAGGAGATGTGCCCAGCGGCTCGATGCTTCCTTCATCTGCAGGTAGGAAAAGATCGTGACCTCGGGGCCTTTATCAAACACGAGGGCCGGCCGGTCTTTTGTTTCGGGAGAATCGGCCCATCGGTCTATCGCTTCGCTGACGATATTTACTTCGCCGCTCGTGGGGCTCGAAAAGGAGGCTGCCACCGAGGACCAGGAAAAGTCCTTGTATGCCTGTTTGTAGGATTTCATATTTGCATCCGGATTTTCAGCCGGAATTCTTGCTTTGATCATAAACGATCCTTTTAATTAAGTCTGTTATAGCAATTTTTAAAATATCATTCCAAATGTCCACATGGAATAACAGGACTTATTTCAGTATTGAAAAGCAATTCTCGCGCAGGGACGCTGAGACGCAGAGAACAGCAAAAACATATAAACATTTATATGCACATTGATATTAATAAACCGCTTCAAAATATTGGGCTCTTTTTTCTTAATGCTTTTTTTCTTTAAAGTCGTTCTCCGCGGCTCTGCGTCCCTGCGCGAGAAATAGAAGTTTTTTTACAGAACATATTTATACCAATGACTATAATCAGTTGAAAAAAAAGCTCAAAGCAGCTCCGGCCCCTGTTTTTTCAGACGTCTGACCTCCGATCTCTGCCCTCCGATCTACCCGGTCCATACCCTATGAGGAGTATGTATCTTTTGAATCTTCGCCACCAATGCCTCCGCATCGGAAGAGGGGGCGGTGATCCGCGGCACATCCGTTTCCGGGAGAATCAGGGCGGACAACACGTCACGAACGGAGTCGGTCAGGGCCCTGGGATTGTATCCGCCCTCCAGCGACAGGAGGAGCGGCGGATTCCCGGCATCGGGCAACAGGTTCAGGAGCAATCGCGTCAGGTGCCCGAAGCACTGGGTGGTTATGCGGGACCGGCCGATGGGATCTTCCTTATGGGCGTCGAAACCGGCTGCTACCAGGATGAGTTCGGGGCGAAACCTGTGAATGACCGGTGTGAGGGTTTCCCGATAGATATACAGGAAATCTTCGTTTTCAAATTTCCTGGACAGGGAGATATTGATCGTGTGCCCGGCGCCCTCCCTCTCACCGGCTTCCTCCATGGCGCCGCTGTACGGATAGAGGCGCGTGTCGTGGGTAGAGAAGTAAAAAACAGACGGGTCCGAATAGAACAGCTCCTGAAGACCGTTGCCATGGTGAACATCCCAATCGACGATCAATATTCGCCGGAGCCCGTGTCTGTCTGTCGCGTATCGGGCGGCGATACCGAGATTGTTGAAGAAGCAGAACCCGCCGGCCCTGTCCGGGAGCGCGTGGTGGCCCGGCGGACGGACAAGGCAGAAGCAGGCTTCGCAGCGCTTCCGTATGAGTGCATCGACTGCCCTCAGGCAGCCGCCCACCGCCAGCCAGGCGGAGAGATAGCTTCTGGCGCACGCCGGCGTGTCCGGTGCCAGATTGGTAAAAGACTGCTCCGCGGTTTTAAGTACTTTTTTGACATGTGTCGGTGTGTGGACCAGTTCCAGTTCTTCGAGGGTGGCGAGTTCCGCCGGAATATCTATAAAATCTCCCGGTGAATTTTTATCCAGCATGTCGTGGATGGTCCGCAGGCGACTCGGATGTTCGGGATGGGCATGTCCCGGCATATGTTCAAGATAACGCTCGTCCCGGACAATTCCCGTCAGCATCGACCGTCACCATTTCCCAGGGACAGTATCATTTTTCGCTCGGTATGAAATCCAGATTTATCGCTGAATTTGAACCCGAATTTTTTGTAGAGCCGAATTGCCACAAAATTGCTGGCATCCACCGTCAGCCAGGTGACGGTAAGTCCCAGTGAGCGGGCATATTCGAGTGAACAGTCGGTCAACTGCGTGCCCACGCCCTTCCCCCGGTGCCGCTGGTGCACGAATACCAGGTACTCCGCATCCAGAAGGGTCAAGTCCGGCAGAAGAACTGAATGTCCGATCATTCGATGGTTCTGAATGGCGAGGTGATTTTCGCCGGATTCAAAAAGACGGCGCATCCAGTCACGGCCTGCTTCTCTCTTCAGAGGCGGCAATCCCTGGTATTTTCCTTTCGGCTGAAATGTTTCGTACATCTCCAGGAGTTCCGGCGTGTCGCTTTCAACTCCCGGTCTTACCTCGAAGGGCTCTTTTTTTTTGTCTAGGAAGAACATGAAGATCCGTCAATAAGCTTCTGAATAACCTCCTGGTCCGCAATAGTGGAGGTGTCCCCCAGTTCATCGGCTTTTCCCTCGACGATTTTCTTGAGAATGCGGCGCATGATTTTACCGCTTCTGGTTTTCGGCAGGCCGTCGGCCCACTGAATCACATCGATGGTGGCGATGGGACCGATCTCATTTCGGACCTGCCTGATCAGCTCTTTTTTCAGATCATCCGAAGGATCGATTCCGGTGTTGAGGGTGACAAAGGCATAGATGCCCTGGCCTTTAATGGGGTGTGGAAAGCCGACCACCGCCGCCTCGGCGACATTTATATTGAGCACCAGGGCGGATTCGAGTTCCGCTGTCCCGAGGCGATGGCCGGATACATTCAGGACGTCATCCACCCGGCCGATGATCCAGAAATAACCGTCTTCGTCCCTTCTGGCCCCGTCGCCGGTAAAATACATGCCGGGGACCTGGCTGAAATAGGTGTCTTTATATCGTTCGTGGTCGCCATAAACGGTCCGGGCCATGCCGGGCCAGGGTTCCGGATGCACAGTACGCCCTCTTCATCCGGGTATTTCACCTCCAGGCCCGCATCGTCGAGGACAATCGGATCCACACCGAAAAACGGAAACGAGCAGGAACCCGGTTTGATGGGGGCAACCCCCGGCAGCGGCGTAATCATATGCCCGCCGGTCTCCGTCTGCCACCAGGTGTCGATAATGGGGCAGCGGTCCTTCCCGATATAATGATGGTACCAACGCCACGCTTCGGGATTGATAGGCTCGCCCACGGAGCCCAGAAGGGTCAGGGAGGAGATGTCATGCTTCTCGATGAAAGTTTCTCCCTCTTTTGCCAGTGCCCGGATGGCTGTGGGGGCGGTATAGAATTTGTTGACCCGGTATTTTTCGACGATTTGCCAGAACCGGCCGTAATCCGGATACGAGGGGACCCCTTCGAACATGACGCCCGTGAATCCGTTGATCAGGGGGCCGTAGACGATGTAACTGTGACCCGTGATCCACCCGATGTCCGCCGTACACCAGAATATGTCATCGGCTTTCATGTCAAAAGAGAGGCGGGTGGTCATGGCGGCATAGAGCAGATATCCGCCGTGAGTATGGACAACCCCTTTGGGTTTTCCGGTGCTGCCGCTGGTGTAAAGAATGAAGAGCGGATCTTCCGCTTCCATGGGTTCCGGGGGAACAAAGGACGGAAGGCCCGGGGCCGCCGCGGCCTCGTGCCACCAGATCTCCCTGCTTTCGTCAAGTGTTGGATTCAGTCCGGCCCGGTTGTATACCAGAACGGTATTCACCTGGGGGCAGGATGCAATCGCAGCATCCACCGTATTTTTCAGGGGGATCGGTTTTCCCGCCCGAAATCCGCCATCCACGGTGATGACAACCCGGGCGCCGCAGTCGTTGATTCGATTTGCCAGGGCTTCCGCACTGAATCCTCCGAAGACAATGCTGTGAACGGCGCCGATGCGGGCGCAGGCAAGGGCGGCAACCGACAGTTCCACGATCATGGGCATGTAGACGACGACCCGGTCGCCTTTTTCCACGCCCCTTGATTTCAGAACCGCCGCCAGCCGGTTTACCTGTTCATAAAGCTCGGCATAGGTCACTTGTTTGCTTTCGTCCGGATTGTCGCCTTCCCAGAAGTAGGCGATTTTGTCCCCGATGGTTTCCTGGTGGCGGTCGAGGCAATTGTAACAGGCGTTCAGAACCCCGCCCCCGAACCATTTGATCTCGGCCTCGTTGAAATCGTACCGGAGGACAAACTCCCACTCCTTTTCCCAGGTGAGATATTTCCCGGCGGCTTCACTCCAGAACAGGTCGGGTTGCTCGATGGACTGTTTGTGGAGTGACTGATACATTTCCAGGCTGTTGATGTCAGCGGTTTTTCGGAAAGTTTCCAGATGGGCGTCATACCATTTCCGTTCATCTGTCATGCGGATATCCTCCTTGACTTTTATAGGATGAAAAAGTGTTGGGGATGGAAAACGCTTCATGTAAACTATACTCAATCTGTCCTTACAGCTCAACCTCAAATATCAATCCCATTGGGCTTTTGCCCTGATTTAATGAAAAATATTTCTCACGCGAAGCCGCAAAGAACGCCAAGAAAAACTATTAATTGTTTTCCCTTTGCGGCCTTTGCGGCTTTGCGTGAGAACTTGCTGTTGTCTTGAACTTGTCAGGTACTTTGACCAAACTGCTTACTTCGTCAGGCAGTGGCGGCGCTGACTTCCGGCGCCTTGTATGAAACTTTGCAACTATTTCTAAACCATTTTCTTGCTCTTAATAAAACGGCCAAAAAACAGGAATCAGGAAAGTCCCCATAACCAGGACGATGACGTTGAGCGGCATGCCCATTTTGAAATAGTCCATGAAACGATATCCGCCGGGGCCGTAGACGAGCAGGTTGGTCTGGTATCCGATAGGGGTGGCAAAGCAGGCGCTGGCGCCGATGCAGACGCCGATAATAAACGGCCGGGGGTTCAGGCCGAGAGCGACGGCCGTGGAGATGGCCACCGGCAGGATCAGGATTGCCGTGGCGTTGTTGCTCAGGAGCTGGGTGCTGATACTCGTAAGGAGAATGAATGCACCGAGAAGAAAAATCGGTGGATATCCTTCAAAAAGGCCTAGAAACGCCCGGGCGTAAAGCTCGCTGGTGCCTGTTTTTTCCATGGCGAAGCCCAGCGCGATAGTGCCCGCGATGAGGACGAGAATGTTGCCCTGGATGGAACGATACGCTTCCCGTATGCCGATGCAGCGGGTGAGAACGAGCAAAAAAACGCCCGTGACGGCGCTGGTCATAATATCGAGAAGTCCCGTGGCGGCAGTGGAAACAACCCCCAGGAAAATCAAGCCGGCAAGCGGGGCTTTTTGGGTGTTGGTCATCCGGTGGTGGATATCTTCCACCATGATAAAATCCGGAAATCCCCGCAACTGATCCAGTTTTTTCCAGGGGAGCCGCACCAGGAGAATATCGCCCAGCTTCAGCCGGATATCATCGATCCTCTTTTCCGTGTATTGAAACCCTTTTCGCTGGGCGGCAATAATTTGAATGCCGTGATCCTGAAAAAGGGCTATGTCGCGAAGCCGGTCTCCCAGGAAGGCGGATTGCGGGGGAATGATTACCTCGACGAGCATGGTTTCGGATTCCGGGGCTGGCGCCGTTTCCGGCATCTCCTGGACATTCGGCAGCGCCGCCTCGTTCCCCCGGAGAATTTTTATCAGATCCGTGGCGATGCCTTTTACCAGCAGTATATCCCCGGGAACGAGGGTAATGACATCTCTGCCGGGGTAAAAAATATGGCCGTGCCGGACAAGTTCGACAATTTCCAGTTCGGCATACTCACCCGGAAAAGAGCGGTCCAGGGGGGTTCCCGGCAGGGAACTGTTTTCGGTGATTTTCAACTGGGAGAGGAATTTTCTGTTCTCGCTGTTTTCCAGCTCACAGGTGGGGTTGGCCATATCCGGCAACAATCTTTTGGTGCTTAGATAGATAAACACGACACCTAAAATGGCAATGGGAAGGCCTACTTTTGCCAGTTCGAACATGCCGATTTTCCCGTAACCCGCGCTGGCGCTGATGTCACTGACGATGATGTTGGTGGAGGTGCCGATGAGGGTGCAGGTGCCCGCCAGGATAGAGATGTAGGAGAGGGGGATCAGAAGTCTGGAGGGGCTGAGACCATATTCACAGCACATGCCCATCAGGACGGGAATAAACAGGACCACCACCGGCGTGTTGTTGATAAAAGCCGAAGAGACCGCCACTGTGAAAAAAATGAGTGAAACGGCCAACAGCGTATTCCCGCGCGAAATGCTTATAACCCCATCGCTCAGCAGGGAAACCGTTCCGGTTTTGACCATGGCGCTGCTGATCAGGAACATGGCCGCCACCGTGATGACGGCCGGGTTGGAAAACCCGGAAACCGCTTCCAGCGGGTTCAAGATGCCGGAAACCGACAATACAACGATTATTCCGATGGCTGTGACATCCACGGACAGTTTTTCCGTAACCAGTAAAATTACCGTCGCGGCAAGGAGCAGGCTGACAATCCAGATATCGATCATGGCATATCCCCGGAGCAGAACATTATACGTTTTATCTTAAGCCGGATTGGTGTATTATGCAATGAGGTTGTTTTGACCAGTTTTGACCAGTTTTGACCCGATAGTGTCAACCGATACCTGAATTTGCTTGGCTATGAATGACAGACACATGGAAAACGATGAAGCGCTTGCCAGCCTGATGGGGGTGCTCGCTGAACAGTACCGGAAACAGATAGAAGAACAGGCGGTGCCGAAAAACAACGTCCGCCTGGATGTTGTCCGAAAACTGAATTTGATCGCCGATTCGATCAAAGGCCTTATGAAACCCCGGCAGAGGGAAATATAAAGAGCCCGAAAACCTGTGAAATGAGGAGGTGAATTGATGCCTACAGCGGAATTAATGTGGTTTATCTGCGGTGCAGTACTGGTGTTGCTGGAATTCGTCATTCCGGGAGTGGTCCTCGTTTTTTTCGGCCTGGGTGCGTGGATCGTTGCACTCACGACATTTATCGGATTGACCAAAGGCACTACCTCCCAACTCCTGGTGTTTTCGGGTGCTTCGGTGCTGCTGCTGTTTGTTTTGAGACGGTATGTCCGCTCCCGGTTTTCGGGATTTATCAGTGAAAACCAGTCACCGGATGAAAATCTGGACGAGTTTACCGGGAGAAGTGTTCTCGTTCTGGAGGAGATCGGACCCGGAAAACCGGGGAAGGTTGAATTCAAGGGTGCACCCTGGCGCGCAGAGTCACAGGATCCTTTGAAAGAAGGAGAAAGCGGTCTTATCGAGAAAATCGACGGATTGACACTAACGATCAAAAAGCAAGGAGAGTGAGACATGGACTTAGGACTGATTGTACCGGTTGGTATTGTCGTTCTTGTCATCATTACGGTATTTAAAACCGCCCGTATCGTTCCTCAGAAAATGGCCTTTATTATCGAACGTCTTGGTAAATATTCCAAAACACTGGATGCGGGGTTTCATATCCTGTGGCCTTTTGTAGACAAGGTGGCCTACAAGCACTCTCTGAAAGAAGTTGCCGTGGACGTGCCGGCCCAGATCTGTATCACCAGGGATAACATCTCGGTCGAGGTGGATGGCGTGCTTTACCTACAGGTAATGGACCCGAAAAAAGCAAGCTACGGCATCGAAGACTATATGTTCGCTTCGTCCCAGCTGGCCCAGACCACCATGAGATCTGAAATCGGCAAACTGGAACTCGACAAAACCTTCGAGGAGCGGGAAGCTATCAATGGGTCGATTATTGCGGCGGTGGACAAGGCCTCGGATCCCTGGGGGGTAAAAATTACTCGGTATGAGATAAAGAACATCACACCACCCCAGAGTGTCAAGGATGCCCTTGAGAAGCAAATGCGGGCGGAAAGGGAAAAGCGGGCGGCCATCGCGGAATCCGAGGGGCAGCGGCAGGCAAAAATCAATGTGGCTGAAGGTGAAAAGCAGCAGAACATTGCCCTGTCGGAAGGCGAAAAACAGAAGAGAATCAATGAGGCCGAGGGCCGCTCGAAAGAGATCGAACTCGTTGCCATTGCCACCGCCGACGGTATTCGTGCGATTGCCAAAGCGATCAGCGATCCGAGCGGAAAAGACGCCGTCAACCTCCGTGTGGCGGAGCAGTATATCAAGGAGTTCGGAAATCTTGCCAAGGAGAACAATACGGTTATCATTCCCTCAACCCTCAGTGATGTCGCCGGAATGGTGGCGGCTGCGACAAGTTTGATCAAGACGACCGGGAAGGCATAGAAAGTCAGAACGCTATGGAAATCAGTAAAAAAATGGTGACATCCGGCGTCCGGTATGCCGACATGATGCTGGGCGGCGGGATTATTATCGGTGACAACGTGATCTGGTACGACGATGCGGGAAGCCTTGCATCGGTTTTTGCCTTCAACCTGATTCGTGCCTCCATCGAGAAGAAAAAATCGGTGATCTATATCAACTTCGATCACAGCCCCAAGGCCCTGCTGGGAAAACTTGGCGGGCTGGCAAAGTACAAGTCCCTGGTTATTCTGGATTGTTTCACTGACGGCAGGGGGAAGGGCTCGGAAATATTCGACAGTTTTTACAGAAAGAGAAGAGACAAACGAACCTGCCAGATCGTCCGGGTGGAGGCGCCGGATAATCCGGATCATGTCATGGGAGCGTTTTACGGGCTTCATAAGACCATGCGGGGGGATGTCCGGTTTATTTTTGACAGCGTCACCGGCATGCAGGAACTCTGGGGGGGAGAAGATGCCATTTTGAAGTTTTACGCCCACTCCTGCCCCAGGCTGTATGAGCTCAATACCATTGCTTACTGGATCATGGAAAAAGGAGCGCACTCCCACAGGCTCAGGGCTCATCTGAACCAGATTACCCAAGTGGCCATCGACCTTTCCCTGAAACGCGGGAAAACCTCTTTTACGGTCATCAAAGCGGACCAGCGTGACCTGAATGTGGTCAATAAAACAGCCTCATACAGGAGCAAAGGACTCGATGTCATATTTGAAGGGGAACAGGGCCGGGCCGGCGAGATGAATATCGGGCTTCGGCTCAAGGAACTCCGTACCCGAAAGGGACTCAGTCAGGCGGAAATGGCGAAGCTGGTGGGGGTGACCCCCAGCACGATTTCCCAGGTGGAGAGAAGCCAGATCTACCCGTCCCTGCCGGCGCTGTTTAAAATGGCGGAGATCCTGTCCGTGGAAACCGGCATGCTGTTTCAAAAAACCGATCTTGCCGTCGGCCAGGTTGTTTTCCCAGCCGAAGAGGCGGTGGAAGTACAGCTTCCCGGGGCGGCAAGAGAAAACATTCAGGCGAGGCTGCTGACAAGCGTCGGACATGAGTCGAAGGTGGAGCCTTACCTGATCGAAGTCCCCCCGAAAACAAAACTTACGGTTCACTTCTTTTCCCATAAGGGGGAAGAGTTCGGATATCTGCTTTTCGGTAAGCTGAATTTGAAACTCGACCGGGGGATTCTATCCATCGCAGCCGGCGATACCATCTGTTTGAAGAGTGAAATTCCCCAGCAGTGGGAAAACAAGGGATCGGAGCCGGCGAGGCTGTTGTGGCTTAAGATAAAGTAGACTCCTGACACGAATGCTTAAATAGTTAGTTTTTTCACTCTTATTTTAACAAGTGCTTTTGCCAGGATTTTCTTAACCCTCGGGATATTATTTTCCCTATAGAAATCCTTCTGAAGCCAGCCTTTTTCTTCCCAGTAACGGTAGTCCCGGGGCAGCAGTTCCCGATGCAGGATAACCTTGGTCTTCATCAGGTTGAAGAACATCAACTCCTTCAGCAGGGCGGGCCGGCGCTGCATGTTGAGCACCCGATGAAATTCCCCGGCCGCCCGGGAGATTTGCTCGAGAACACGCTCCCTGTAACCGCCACCGTTCGTGAAGCCCGGGTAGACAACTTCCAGCGCGGCGGACATTTTAAATCCCCACGTAAACGCCGGAAAACGCATGTAATCGAGGGTTTCGCCGCCACCGGTAAGTTCGGTGGTAACGACAAACATGGCCGCCTTGTCGCGAAAACGCGGCTGATGGCACAGGTAGGCGAAACGGTCATAGAAATTTTTCATCAATGCGGAAACCGTATGAACATATACCGGCGAGGCAAAGACAATACCGTCGGCTGAGAGCATTTTATCCCGCAGAAGAATCGAGTTGTCCCCGCAGGGGCATTTTTCCTCCCCTTTCTTCATGCACAACAGGCATCCCCGACAGTAATCGAGATTCATCTCCTTCAACGACAGGTATTCAAATGTCGCGGGTCCCAGGGCACAGACCTTTTCTTCCACAAGTTTTATGATCTTGTAAGTATTTCCGTGGGGCCGCGGGCTTCCGGATATTACCAGTACATTTTTCATGGGGCAGTCCTTTCTTTGGGCGTTGTATACAAGGTCCAAACGGAGTGATCCACTATTCCGACGGTGGAGATGTTCTTAACCAGGCTTTGCGCCAGGGACGATCCATTCGCATTTGTCTCCGGCGTGTCCCACTGAATCAGAATCGAGAAGTCTCCCGCTACGGCGGCATGCCGAAAAACATGCCACGCCACCAGGTTGCCCGATTTTTCAGCTTCCGATTCAAACTTCCCGGCGTGCTTCCGAAAAGCAGTTTCGGCACGTCCGCCGGTTCTGACTCTAATGAACTCTATCCAATGCATTGCTTTCTCCTGCATAAGGGGCACGAAAAGAGATACTATTTTACACGACCGGAACAAAAATCTCGGCTACGGGGTTGCCGTCATACCCCTGATTTTTATATATCGGTATGAATCGTTGGTCATAATAAATAAACGCCGGCGCTGACATGTTCGGTCGAAAGCCGTTTCCCGGCATCCATGATTCCGTGGAAAAAGGGAGGGATCTCTTCCGCCTGCCGGTTGTCCGCGAATGTTGTCTGGAGTACGAACGCCGTTACCTTCTTTTCTCCTTGTTGAGTGGTATTGACCTGGTACATGGGTAGTTCTCCTTTGGGAAAAAGTATGATGAAAAACCGTTTTTCCAACTATCTGTAAGAACATAGAAAGCGACAATCGTGCCAATTTTTTAAATGGTGTTAAATCAATATTTTATTTAGATGAAGGGACTTGTGCTGTGGGATAACTGAAAAATATGTCAGTATTGACTGACAAATATTTAAGTCTTGTCCTGTGACTGCAAAATATGGCAGTCTTACGGGGTTGGCTGAATTTCGTTCGGAAGGGAAGCGAATTATGGATATGGATGCAAAGGATTTTTTCCGCCAGGTGACCGTTCGAATCTGCGGCAGCCTCGATATCGAAAAGGCGCTGTTCGATACCTACCGATACATCTCCCGATTGATACCGGTGGATGAGGTTTCTTATACACATTTCGTCCCTGATATGGGTGCCATCCAGTTCGTTGCCTGTGCCACCCGGGAGGGCGGAAAAGATCTGGGACTTTCACCCATGTCCCTGCCCCCCCAGCTGCTTCAGTGGCTGAAACAGGATATTTTTAGAAAAGATTTCTATATGATGAACCGTTCCGATGGCAACCCGTTGTTTCGTGTCCTTACTGAATTCCGAGGCATGAGCGCCGACACCTCCATCCTTGTTCTTCGGCTGATTCTCGAGAATAAATTCCTGGGCTCTTTCAACCTGGCGTGTACCGGCCGGGACCGCTATACCGATGCGCATGCCGAATTGCTTTCGATGGCAAAAGAGCCCTTTGCCATTGCCCTTTCCAATTGCCTCCGGCACCGGGAAACCCTCCGTCTGAAGGCATTGAAGGAAGAGGATAACCAATACCTCAAAAACGAACTTAAGAATCGACTGGAAGAGACTATCGTGGGGATGGATTTCGGCCTGAAGGGGGTTATGGAGAGCGTTCGCCAGGTGGCGAATTCGGAGAGCCCGGTGCTGCTCCTGGGGGAGACCGGAACCGGCAAGGAGATGATTGCCCGGGCGGTTCACCGGCTCTCACACCGGAGCAGCGGCCCGTTTGTCACCCTTAATTGCGGTGCCATTCCGGGGGGATTGATTGACAGCGAACTTTTCGGCCATGAAAAAGGGGCGTTTACCGGAGCGGTTGCCGCTCACCGGGGACGTTTTGAGCGTGCGGACGGGGGCACCATTTTTCTGGATGAAATCGGGGAGCTGCCGTTGGATGTCCAGGTTCGTCTTCTCCGGGTCCTGCAGGCGCGGGAGATCGAGCGCGTGGGGTCCATGCAAACAACCCGGGTTGATATCCGGGTTGTTGCGGCAACGAACCGGAACCTGACGGCCATGGCGGAAAGCGGCGGATTTCGAAAGGATCTGCTGTTTCGTCTGAACGTGTTCCCGGTAACAATCCCTCCCCTTCGGGATCGAAAAAAAGATATTCCGGCCCTTGCACAGCATTTTTTTCAGAAAAAGGGCCGTGAACTTGGCATGCGGCAGACACCGGATATTTCCCGAGAGTTTCTCCATCGCCTCATGTCCTACGACTGGCCGGGAAATGTCCGCGAATTTGAAAACTTCATAGAGAGGACGCTTATCATGAACCGGGGCGGCGCCGGGGACATGGTATTTCCGTCAGCGGACTTTCCTGTTCAGGAAAATACCGATGCTGGTGATGATCCGGGAGTGCTTTCCACACTGGACGAGGCCATACGGCGGCATATTCAAAGAGGCATGCAACGCTGCAACGGTCAGATTGAAGGCGATGCCGGCGTTGCCCGACTGCTGGGAATAAAGCCGAATACGTTGCGGGCGAGGATGAGGAAACTTGGTATCGCGTTCGGCAGGGGGAGCGGACAATGGTGTTAACAATTTAACCTTTAGATATTACATGTAAAATATTGGTTCTTAATTAATGCGGCGTTAACAAAAAATTACAATTTTTAATTTTTTAAAAACCCGCAGAAAAATACGGATGCGGAGTTCAGCCACAGTATCTGCAAGGAATGTGCGAAGAAATATTATCCGGACCTTTATGATCCGGACGATTAAGAGTACCCTGCCGACGTTATTTGATACGCTTTACACGGATCTTTGTGTTGCGCCCCGGTTCTCCCAGAAAGAATGAATCCATAAAGCCGCGAGAGATAACTACCTGTTTCTTCGGGTTTCTGAAACTGAAACGGGCGCTGTCGGTCTGACGCCATATCTGTCCATTTTCCAGGGTAATGATCCACTTGCCGTAGGCATCTTTCTTTTTCCTGGCCCACTTGAATTGCATTTCCTCGGGCCGCTCCTCTTTATGCTCCAAACCAAAGACAGTTTCGGCATGTGGCGTCGGCTCGACTGCGGGGGCAGTTGGCGGTTCGGCAGGAGCGGCTGCGGTCGATGTCGTTGTAGCAGCGGGAGCGGTTGGGGTTGCTGCAGCAGCGGGAGCAGCTGGGGTCGCGACGGGAGAGGAAACGGCCGGCACAATGACGTCGGTTTTGGGTGCCGCAGGAGTGACCGTAGCGGGCGTTTTACCGCTGGCTTCCGTCGTGTCGTCAGGTAAACGGCCGGAAAGTCTGTCGTAACAGGCAAGGCGTTCGGCCGGATGTTCGATAGCGGCGCAGCTTTCCAGGGACAGTGCCGCGGCTTTGCTGGAGATTGAAACGGCAAATAGACAGGTAATGATAATGAAACAGGATTTCAAAGTCTTTCCTCCGACTCGGTATCGTCAGGCCGGTAAAGGCAAGGATTTGTTTCTGTTTTACGATCTATGCGTTAAGGAGCCATTCAGATATTTATGCACAATACTCGAAATAAGCGTTTGATAAGGTATACCTTCCTCAATCGCCTTGACCTGGATTTGATGGTAATCTTTTTGAGAGAGACGAAGATTTATTCTTTTATCTTTTTTTAAAATATTTCGTGCAGCTGCTATCGCTTTTTTTCTTTCCCGATCAAAGTTTTTAACAGGTTGCCACTCATTGCGTTCGATTGATTCCATCAGATCTTTCTCTTCCTGATCGATCGGATTAAATGCTTTTTTATTAATTTTATTCATCATTCCTCCTTCAAGCCGTATTTTTTATGTATTTACGGCTCGGAAAAGCTGTTTTAAAATATCCCGCGTTCCCGTTTTAAAATATCGTTTTTTTCAGGATCCCAGTTCAAATATTTCATGGAAATATATATGCTTATGTCTGCCTTTTATCAACATTTCAATCACTCCATAGGAATCGATGCCATGTGTTTTAGCTTTTAGAAAAGGAATATTTCAACCGCAGATGGATTGAATTTCCATATGATCCAAACTCGGAACTCTGTTCACCGGATGTCAGGAACCCTATCAGCAGAAGGTCGAGATTGGTACTGAGGGATCTGGTCACCATAGGCACGACGATCGAGGAGTGGTCATCCGGATTATAAATGCCGAAAACGGTTGCCCGGGTCAGGGGGGTGATGTCATAGGCGAACTCCTGATAGATTGACCATCTGGCGGGAGACAACATTCCCGCGTCACCGGCTTCCTGTTGAAACACCCCTGTATTTTCCACTTTTCCGTTACTGTTATAAAGAAACTCGGTGTGAATATAGAAAGTATTCGGAAATGTGTAGTCGCCCGAAAGTACAAAGCTGGCGGTTGTCCTGTCAGAAGCGAAGATGGATTCATTCGCGGCGGTGGTATGGGGGCTGTTTCGGGATACATCCCGGTCAGGGGACTGGCTGATGAGAAATTCCCCCCGGAAACCACCGTCCAAAATGGAGCCGGCCCATGCGCCGCCTGCAATCCATCTGTTGTTACGAATTCCCGCAATACCATAAAAATCGTATCCGGAGATATTTATGGAATAGAGTCCGGCGACAGTGGCATGTTCGCTGTCTTCTCCAGGACTTAAGGATAATTCGATTTTCGATACCGCACCCGTATAGTATTGTACGCGAAGGGCATCCGCACCGGGTTTTTCCTCGTAATCAAAATCGAGAACGGATTTCGGATTGAAGAGATCGATCACATTCCAGACCATGGAGGTTCCCCAGGCGATGCGTTGCCTTCCCAATGTGATTTCCAGATTGTTATTCGTGTAGTCCAGCCACAAACGGTCGATTTGTCCATATCCCAGGCTTTTTTTCCAGTCCCACATGTGCCAATCGAGATTCGTAATATCGTAGTCGGTTATTATCTCATCCGAAAATCCGGGGAGTTCTTCCAATGAATCTCCGTAGAGGGCACGGATGCGCAGATCCATCTGTCCCCTCAAAGCATCAGAGGGATACCAGGAAATATTTATCCTGGTATGGACCTGCTGGTCGTACAGATTACTCTCAACGGTTGGGTAATCTGCGATACTCGAGAGACATTTAACGTACCCCGAGATTTCATAAGAAGAAGATTGCGCCCATAACGTGGAAGGCAGTAGCAAAAATACCAATATGAGAACACGACTATTCATTAATTAACGACTCAATCCGGCTTGATCATTCCATCCTCCAGGGTGATCACACGCCTCGCACGTTTTATAACCCTGGCATCATGGGTGGAAAAGATAAAGGTCATGTTGTATTTCCTGTTCAGCTCATCCATGAGATCGAGGAGCGCGGAAGTGGATTCGGAATCGAGATTGGCTGTCGGTTCGTCCGCAAGAACGAAGGCCGGGTGAGAGGCCAGGGCGCGTGCCACGGCCACCCGTTGCTGCTGTCCCCCCGACAGTTGGTTGGGGCGGCTGTTCATGCGTTCACCCAGGCCGACCGATGCCAGCAGTTCGGCGGCACGGCTGCGTCTCTCTTTTTTGGCGATACCCTGGAGCAGCATGATGAACTCCACATTCTCCCTGGCGGACAACACCGGAATCAGGTTATAGGCCTGGAACACAAAACCGATATGATGCAGCCTGTATTCAACCATATCGGATGGTTTCAGGTCCGCGATGTTTGTCCCGTCTATGGTGATCTGCCCATAGGTAGGCGCATCCAGCCCGCCGATCAGGTTGAGCAGGGTGGTCTTGCCCGAACCCGAGGGCCCCACAATCGCCGTGAACTCCCCTTTATCAATCGAAAGATCCAGGTGCCTGACGGCCTCTACAGGAACTGTTTTTGAGTTGTATACTTTTCCAAGGTCGGTTATTTTTATTAGTGACATTTTATTCGTTCCTTTAATATGTCCTAATGGCTTCGGATGGTTTCAAGTGTATGGCCTTCCAGGCCGGCATGGTGGCGGCAATACTCGCCGCCACGATAATCATTGCTACTAGAGCGACATACATGCCGGCAGGTAAAAAGGGGTAAAGCGTGGTGCTGGCGCCGAAACTTTCCAGACTGGAGGCAAATGCCGTCAAATCAATTCCATTCCGGGAAAGAATCATTATTGTCGCCGCTCCGACAATAATACCGCAGACACCGCCCGATATTGAAAGCATGATGGTCTCTAAAAGGATCATGAGAAAAACCTTGCCCTTTTTCATCCCCACCGCCATGAGGATACCCAGCTCCTGGACACGTTCCATGACTGCCATCAGCATGGTATTGGTAATGCCGAAGATAAGGGCCATGAGAATAATACCCACAAAAAAATAGGACCAGCTTTCCATGGCCGCGGCAATGGCCGCGACTTCGGGGGCCAACTCCCGCCAGGTCTTCAGCTCCAGCCCCGGGTATTCATTTTTTAACTCGGCCGAAACAACGGGCATGACATTCGAGGCATCGACGCGGATAACGATTTCGTGCACTATCGGCCGGGAGTCGAGCAGACGGTAGAGGTCGCTTCCGAGGACAAATACATGTGATTCGTCAAAGGCGGAAGACTGGCTTTTATAAATACCCTCTACGCGGAAAGCGCCGTAAACCAGGCTGTTATCCAGGGACTGGAAGCTGAGCACGGCCTTTGAATTCAGTTTGAGATTCAGGCGGTCCGCCAGTTTTTTCCCGATAATAATCGTATTTTTCCTGTTGCTTTTAAAGTATTGCCCCGTCACGAGGAGGTCCTTGATATTGGTGACACCGCTTTCCCTTTCGGGATCGATCCCCTCGATACGCACACCAAATGTCGATGCGGGGGATGCGGCCATTCCATCCACCAGCGTCCTGCCGGAAGCCGCTTTTACTCCCGGCAGGGTGCGTATGCTGTTTATCCGCTCCATACCTTTTGGAATATAGTGGGTCACATCTCTGTCACCGGTGAAGCCGGGTTGATGTATCTGGATATTTCCGAGGTCCCGGTCGATTGCGGTGTTTACCATGGATTCTCCCCACCCCATCATAATTGCGCCCGCCAGCAGACCGCCCCACAAACCGAAGGTAATGGCGGTGATGATGATAAGGCTTCGTTTCCTGTTTCTCCAGATGTTTTTCCATGCCAGTAATGTCAGCAATTTACTGCCTTCCTTCCTAGCCGTGGATGGCTTCCGCGGGTTGAATTCGATTAATGAATAAAACGGGGTAGAGCGCTGTGGCCAGTGCAATTATCAGTACGACAATGGATTGGGATAAAAAAATTGTCGGATCGGTGCTGAAGTTCATGATCGGCTCCACACCGATGGACTCGAACGCTTTTGCCGCATCCCCCGTCATTTGAATGGGGTTGAAATGCAGATAATAGATTATGGGGATGCTGCCCAGTATACCCGCCACAACGCCTAAAAACGATATGAAGATCGTTTCAATGGTAGTGATCATGATGAGATTTGCCTTTTTCATTCCGACGGAAATAAGAATGCCGAACTCCTTTTGTCTCTCGGAAGTCATCATCATCACTGTCCCGAAAACCCCGAAGGCAATAACGATGTAGAGAATAATGAGCATAATGATGCCGCTGGCGTTGTCCAGCTCAATGTTCTGGACAAGGTCGGGAAGCATTTCATCCCAGGTCATGATGGTAAATTGTTCCCCTGCTATTTCCCGAACGTTGTTTTGAACGGAAGGCAGAAACCGAATATCGTCTACAATTATCGCAAGGGAGGTGATGCGATTGTACGCAGAGAAAACGTCGCAGGCGTTTTTTAGGGTGAGATAAACCATGCTGTTATTCAATTCGGGAAAGGGCAGATCGACAATTCCTTCGACAGGCAACCGCGCCGCTGCGATCTGGCCATGATATCCCTGCCCATAAATAATAAGATCATCCCCCTTGGTTATTTTCAGCAGGTCGGCCAGTCCCTTCGCAATGAGCACCCCTTCAGATTCCTGTGACAGATAGCTGCCCGCTATGAGTCTTTTTTTCAGCCCGGTCAGTTTGTCCTCCCTCGGGGGATCGATGCCGATTACCTGGGCGACTTTCGTGCTTGTATTATGGGAAACAAGGGAAAACGCCTCGAGTCGGGGCGTGATGGCCGCAACATGGTCGATTCCGGATATCTTTTCCTGCTGTTCCATGCCAAACACAATGCTCCTGTCAATGGAGCGATTGTCCCAATACCCTTTCCCCTGGATCTGAAGGTAACCCGTAAACAGCTTTGTCGAGGAATCGATCATGTATGAATAGGAACCGTTTTGGCCGGAGCGCATCACCACAGCCAGCAGCACGGCGAAAAAAACCGATGCAGCCGCAATGGTTGTCCGCTTCTTGTTACGCCACAGGTTACGCCAGCTTAATAGAAAATACATTTTACCGTACCCGTTTCATTTTTTGTTACGAAAAGAAAGCGGGAGAAATGTGAATTTCTACCTAATTCTTTTCATTCGCTGTTCAGAAAAATAAGATGGAGAAATGTCCATATCGAATTCCATCGATTTGTATTCTAAAATGGTTTTTTCCCCCGGTTTGTTTACCGGAATCATCTCCCAGTATGAGGGGATGGTTCGGCCGCCCATCTCCCGGACCTGGCTGCCGGTCATGTATTTAACGCAATCGCCGCTTTCATCGTAATATTCTGTTTTCAGCTCCAGAAAGCCGTCTTTTGAGATCCACATGATCACCTTGGCCCATACCACGCCCGCTTCGGGTTTTGGCGCAAGGTTGATTTTATAGCAGTCGCGGCCGTCAATGGTCTCTTCTCCGATCAGCGAATGGGTATAATCCTCCACGATCGATGATTCGCGTACCAGGTCGTCGTTATTGAAATCGGAACCCATCCAGGGCTGCATCATCATGGAGGGCGGAATTTTTATGACGCGTTGAATAGACGGGATCCAGTTCCACATCTCCTTTTCCCGTTTCAGGGTTACCGTCCCCTTGTCTTTGGCCGGTGCGGTGATGAGGATCATGGCGTAATCAGGTTCCAGCATCCATATTTTAGTTGTAATTTCACGGGACCAGTCCGGTTTTACCACTTTCATGACGGCGGTGGCTCGGGAACTTTTTCCGTGCAGCAGATCATTTGCTTTTGCGACTATTTCTTTTGCGGACTGGCCGTAGCCTGGTGATGCATAACATAAAAAGCACAGGAGTCCAACAATGCACGAGAAGAAAAAAGAACCGTTGTTTTGAGCGGCGCCGAATCTAAGAATAATTTTTTTCATAAAAACTCCTATATTTTAATTCCGTTCAGATAGTTTTCCAATAGAGCGGCGATTGCCTTTTCAGGCGAAAATGCACTCCTGTCCATGACATATTGCAGGAGTATTCCGTCCATTGCCCCTATAATGACGGATGCGGTAATATGAGGATCCATATCCCTGAACTCTCCCTTGTTTATTCCTTCGCGCAGGATACCCGAGATCATCGTTCGGAATTCGGAATAGACTTTTTTCAGATCGATTATTTCCATAATTCTTTCATTCTTGTTCCGTATTCCTTCCGACCAGAATGACATCATGATCCCGGCGAACTCGCCGCCATCCTCCACAAGGAATTTTTCAAGCGTAACGCGCATCAATCCCCGCAATTTTTCCTCAGGTTGGAGGGCGCTTTCAAGTATCTCCGCAATTCCGTTTTCCGTCTCCATGAAGATGTGACTGTATGCCTCCGCGAAAATATCCTCCTTGCTTCGGAAATATTCGTAAATGGTACCTTTGCCGATTCCGGCAGCTATCGCAATGTCCGCCATCTTGGTTTTGACGACACCGTTTTGGGCGAAGATGCGCATGGCGGCCTTCAGTATAGCCTGTTTTTTTTCTGCTTTATCAACCAGTTTTGGTGACATGTCCTGCTCCTGTCTTTTACTTGACCGACCAGTCGGTCAAGTAAAAGGTAACAACACCCGTTTTGAAAGTCAACCCATTTTTTTAATGTTTATCGAATTGCCGCAACTAGTTCGGCAATCGTTGAAAAACCCTTTTGGCACGTCTTGGGGCGCTCGATCGCTACAATGTTGCAGCCGGCTCTTCTTGCGGCGGTGATCTTGTTTTCAACTCCACCGACTTTCCCGCTGTCCTTAGTGACAAGAACACCGATGTCATGCTTTTTTATCAATTCGAGGTTTTGCGTTTCGGAAAACGGTCCGGAGCCGGCAACGGTCTCTTCACGGGCAAGGCCTGCTTCAAGAGAGGCGGCAAGGGATGAAGGAAAATCCAGCACCCGGGCAACTATCGGAATATTCTGCTTTCGGGCCTCTGTTACATACGGTCTGAGATTTCGAACGCCGATAGTCAGAAGTACGGGCCGTCCAAAGGCGAAGGCCTGTACCGCGCCCACTTCATGATTTGCGACCCTGTGAATGTCCGGCCCGTAGTCCACCACCCCGGGACGGCTATAGGTGAGGTACAGGATCTTCATTCGTCGGCATGCCCGCCAGGCGTTTTCACTCACGGCTGCCGCATAGGGATGGGTGGCGTCCACCACGGCATGGATTTGCCGTTTTCGAATGAGTGCCGCCATCGCTTCTTCATCCATCATGCCGGTGATTCGCTCCACCGTGTCCGGAATTGTATCCCGCAGGGGAAGCGTTGTGGCGGTGGAAAGCAACACCCGGTGATTTTCCGCTACGAGGGCACGCGCGATGGGCGCCGTTTCAGAAGTGCCGCCAAAAAGCAGAATCAAAGCCGATACCCCCGGGGAGTTACGAACCAGTGCCCCATCCGTTTCGAATGCGTGTTCCCGATGATCACGATGCTGCGCATGTTGACCTCCAGGGAAAGAACCTCCCCAAGAGTGGATATAATGATGTGTTCGTCGTCAGTGCCCACAGCGGTACCCACGCCGACAGGGGTGTCTTCGGACCGGTGCCGAAGAAAAATTTCCACCGCTTCCGTGAGGTGGCGAATGCGCTTTTTCGACCGGGGATTGTAGAGAGCCGTCACAAGATCCGCGGCTGCTACTGCTGCGAGTCTGTTCCGAATCATTTCCCAGGGCACCAGGAGATCGCTGAGGCTGATGACTGCGTAGTCGAGCATGAGGGGCGCCCCCATGGCGGCGGCGGCCGCGTTTGCCGCCGAAATACCGGGAACGATTTCGATGGCGAGGTCCGGCGATGTCTCCCGGGCCATCTCGATGGCAAGGCCCGCCATGCCGTAGACCCCGGCATCACCGGAAGAGACGAGGGAGACGGTTTCCCCGGTCCGGGCCCGTTCAATGGCGGCCCGGCACCGTTCTTCTTCCCGGGTCATGCCGGTGGAGATCTGTTCCTTGCCCCGGATCAGGTCGGATATGTTCTTGATATACGGGGCGTAGCCGACAATTATCGTGCTTTGGGTGATGGCTGATTCGGCCCGGGGCGTCCTGTCTTGCCGACCGCCGGGGCCAATGCCGACTACAAAGAGTTTTCCCTGGCTATGGCCACGGTCACAGAGTTTTTGATCGTTTTCGGTAGTATTAATGTTGTCCTCCTTCCGGCCAACAGGGCCGCGGGTTCCGCCACTGCCGGCAGATTTACTTTTTCCATGGCAAGGGGGGTAGGTGTAAATTTCTTTGGACAGGTCCGGATCTCCTCGGATGAGATGAGACGAAGCGGCACTCCTAACGTTTTGGCTGCCGCAAGAAGTCCCGGTTCCCGGGCCTTGATATCGGCGGAGGCAAGAAACCGCACCTCCGAAAGTGTAGCCCCCGTCTGTGCGATTGCGGTCGTTACGGCATCAACGATGCGTTCGGCATCACACTCCCGTCGGCATCCCACCCCTACTATGAGAGTCCTGGCTGCGTCGCTGGTGGTGGTGATTACGGGCTCGGCGCCGAGAATATTGGCCGCTGTCAGAGAGAGGGCGTTCGCTCCACCCTCGTGTCCGCTCACAAGACTCACGGCCCAGCGCCCGAGAACATCGATCACCACGACAGGCGGATCCGTGAGTTTGCTTTGAAGGTGGGGGGAGATGGCGCGCACCATTACGCCGCAGGGGCCGATGAAAATAATACCTTCTGTATTTTGAAAAAGAGAGGTCACCAGATCCGCGGTGCGTGAGAAAACAGTACCCCCGGTGTAATCCGTAACGGTTTCATGAAAATGAAGGCGGCTGCTTTTCATATCGGCGGCGAGCTTTCGCGCAACGCAGGCTCCCGAATCAGACAGGGTGATAATATCCGGCATGTCAGTCAACTTTCTCCCGGCAGCCATGGGAAAATCCGGGATCATAGAGATGCGACCGTTTTTCTTTTTGCCAGGGCCGGACCAGGAAAAGAGCGGTCTTGCGTATTCCGGCTTCGATCGTTTTTTCCGCGATATCCGCCAGGGTTCCCCGAACGATTTTCTCATCCGGCCAGGATGCCCGGTAAACCACCGCCGCCGGGCACTCTTTTCCGTAATACCCGGCCAGTGTTTCGGCATGGGCCTGGATACCGTGAACCGAAAGAAAAAGGCACAGACTGGCGCCTGTTTCAGCAAATTTTGTGAGGGATTCTTTCTCCGGCATGGGGGTGCGGCCGGGGGTTCGTGTGAGTATGACACTCTGGGTTACTTCCGGAACGGTAAGCTCCCATTTGAGAGCCGCGGCGGATGCCTGGAAGGCACTCACTCCCGGTATCACTTCTACATCGACACCAAGCTGCTCGAGCTCTTCAATCTGCTCGCCGATGGCGCCATAGATCGACGGATCGCCGGTATGAAGCCTTACCACGTCCAGGTTCCGTTTCTTTGCATCCCCAATGAGGCTGATGACCTCCCGGTGGTTGAGACCGGCCGAGTCGTGTTTCTCGGCTGTTTCCGGCACCAGGGCGGTTACCGCCGGACTTACCAGAGAACCTGCATAGATACAGATTTTCGCTTTCCGAAGCAGTCTCTCGGCCTTGATAGTGAGCAGTTCCGGATCTCCCGGTCCGGCGCCTACGAAATATACTTTCATTTGGTTGTCTCCGTTTTTGCGAGAATAATGGAAAGATATCCTGCCTCTTTACCGGCCCCCCGGAGCTTTCGAAGGTCCGTTTCCACATGCTCGTTTTCCATCCCCACATGGGCGGCAAACACGCTGCTATCGAGGGCATTGTGCTTTTCCAGAAGATCCAGCACGGCCGAAAGACGCTTTCCCACCTTCATGATGACGACGGTGCCTCCCCGGGACAACGCGTCATCCAGCGCCGAAAGATCGTCCGCCGCCGGGATGATGGTGACGGGTTGCTTTCCCTCGCCCACCGGAAATCCGGTGGCGGCGGCTACCGCACTGAAAGCATTTATTCCCGGCACGGTGATGATCCGTGTGTCCGGATGACTCTCCCGAAGGGAGCGCACGAGATAAATGTAGGTGGAGTAGAGAAACGCATCTCCCAGGGTCGGGAAGCAGACGTCCTCTCCGGTGGAGAGAATTTCCACCACCCGGTTCGCCGATTCCCGCCACTTCGCGGCCAGGGTCTCTTTCCGGGTGACCATGGGAAACACCACCTCGTGGATTTCGGTATCGGGGTTCAAGTGTTTCCGTATGATGGAAAGGGCCACACTTTCCGCGGATCGTGACGCTTTGGGTACCACCACATGGCGGCACCGGGACAGAAGGGCCGCCCCTTTTACGGTCACGAGATCCGGATCACCGGGGCCGATTCCAATTCCGTATAGTGTTCCAAAACTCATACAAGCAGTTCCTCTTTGATAATCAGTACAATAGTTCGTGTGGAGAGGGAGAGAAGGCGAAATTCCGCGGTGGGAACCCGCTCTATTCTCTCCCCGAACCGGGACAGGTCCTGGCATACCACAAGCACGCGGCCGCCGCCAATATTATCGGCCAGATCGGCGATCCAGTCCCGGGCCCGCCGGTGCCCGCCGAGAATTGCCACAATCCCGAATTCCGACAGTGTCTCGAGGGAAATATCGGGAACGCCATGGTGGGCGGATAGAATTCGGGCATCGGTCCAGTCGAGTCCCAGCCGGGCAAAGGCGAGCTGCACGGAACTGATGCCGGGGATCACTTCGCAGGCGTCTTTTCCAAATTTTTTCAGCACGGGCCGGGCCAGACTACTGATTCCGGGATCGCCGCTCACCAGGACCGCCGTTCGCTTCTCACCAGACCGTTCGGAAACCGCCGACAGCAGGCACTCGAGATCGAGTCCCGAATCGCCCCCGAAGCAGATCCGTTCATGGACAGGCGTGGCAAACATCTCCAGAAGGTGAGGGGCTCCCGCCAAAATCGACGCTTCGGCGATCGCCCGTCTGGCCGCCTCGGTCAGAAACGACGCCGATCCCGGGCCGCACCCCACAATGGTTATCTTTTTTCGCTTTTCCATCGCCATCGCTTCAATTTTCCATCCGTTCCCAGCAAATCCCCGGTCATATTTACCAGCACCACGGAGACATCGATTTTCCCCCCCGCCTTCTCCCTGCAGGCATTGGCGATAGCGCCGCTGACGGCTCCCGCCAGCCGGGCCCGGGCATCTTCTTCCAGGGCCGCGAAGAGCCCCTCGGTGGTGAGATGAGGTGAAAGATCTTCTGTTACGATCCCACCGGCGATTTTGCGGACAATATCCACCGCCGGTCCGGAGCGGGAGGAGTGGGTGTCCCACATGTCTCCGGCCAGCTTGGCCAGTTTTCCCGGATGGCCCCAGAGAAGGATCTCTTCAAACGGAGCCTCGCTCGACTGATAGCTTTTTATCTCCGTCAGGGTGTATCCCCACTCGTTTCCCACCTCAATGACCTCTTCGGCGGTGAGGTCCATGTGTCTTCTCACGGAGCGTTCCCCGATATGCCCTGGCACCAGCACCGGGAACCGGACCCCCGCCGCCCGGGAGACCCCCATCTCGCAGGCGATGGAGCATTGGAGTGCCTTGCAACTGAAGGGCCGGACCCTGCCCGTGGTACCGAGCACTGAGAGTCCGCCTTCGATGCCGAGGCGGGGGTTGTAGGTCTCTTTCGCGAGATCTTCTCCGCCGGCAATGGAGACGGTGATTCGTACGGGGCGCCCGGTTACCTCCCTGAGGGCGGTCCGGATCATTTCCCGGGGACCCGGGTTGATGGCCGGCTCCCCGGGGGGTACCGAAAGCCCCTTCTTGGTAACTACCCCCACCCCGTCGCCGGCCGCGAACCGGATATCGTCATCCTCGCACCATACCACGTGGGCGGTGACCAGGGCGCCGTTCGTGATATCCGGGTCGTCCCCGGCATCCTTGACGACCCCCGCCGACACGCCGCCGTCGCATGCCTTCACAAACGCGACGGGCAGCCGATGACGTTCTTCGTTGGGAAAGGGGATCTCTATCTCTTCCAGTCCGGTTTTCACTCCCAGAAGTGATTTCAACGCCGCTTTTCCCGCTGCCGCGGCACATGCGCCGGTTGTGTAGCCCCACCTGCCTTCGGTTTCGTTCATTTGCTTTTCATTCGATGTTCGATGTTGGACGTTCGATGTTCGGTGTTCATCATTACTCAATGATGATGCCCTTCATCCCCATGCGTCTCTTTCCACTTCGCCGCTGCTTCCGGCAGCATAGGTACAAACTCGCACTGTCCCTCCGGAACCGGATAGGTCTCCTCATCCGGAAGGGGAACGGCCCTCACATCGTCAAGAGCAGAGGACTCCCCGATCCGCTTTTCCACTAGATCCACAAGGAGTTCGTCATACCCGAGATTTTTTCCGAATACCAGTTTTACATCGGGGTGGTTCCGGAGTGCCGCCTGCATCTTCTCGGGGATATCGAGTTTCATGTGGAGCCCCTGGTTCAGGAAATAGGGGAGCAGAAGGACGTTCCGGCTTCCTTCCTGAACGCATTTTTCGAATACTTCCTCGAAATGCGGCCCCAGGCGGGACATGTTGCAGGTTGCCACTTTCGGAAAGCGGCCCCGCGCCCTGAGGGTATCGGCCACCCGGAGCATGGATTCGTCGGCGCCGGGAACCCGGCTGCCATGCCCGAGGAGTATCACTGTATCAAACACTTCCTGCTTTTTCATAATGCCTCCTTTTGTATTTTCTTTTCCTTTTCTACCGGCCGCCACTGTACAAAGGGCGTGAAGGATGGCCACCGCGATGGGGCTGCCGCCCCGCCGCCCCTCCAGAACGATATGGGGGACATCGAGGGCAATCAGCTCGGCCTTGCTTTCAACCACATTTACGAAACCTACCGGGACTCCGATTACCAGAGCGGGTTTCACTTCCTCTTCAATAATCATGCGGCTGAGCTCCAGAAGTCCCGTGGGGGCGTTCCCGAACACGGCAATGCCGCCTTCAAGAAAAAGAGGCTTTGCTTTTCGAACCGCCGCTACTGACCGGGGAAGCTTCAGGGTTGCCGCGTTCCCCGCTACATCTTTGTCCGAAACATGGCAGTAGATATCGTCCCGCCCGTATGAACCGGATACAGACCGAAGCCGGGGAATGGAGAGCCCGGAACGGATCATGTTCGTATCCACATAAATCGGTTTTCCCGATAGAAGGGCAGCGACGCCGGCATCCACAGCGGCATCCGATATCCGAACACTCTCCCGGATGGATACATCCCCGGTGGTGTGTATGATTCTCCGGACGATTTCCCACTGGTCCGGGTGAAACCCGTGGCCGGCCGCCTCCCGGTCAATGGTTGCAAAAGATGAATTTTCGATATCTTCACCCACCGGGGAGTCTGCCAGCAACTCATGAATTCGTGCTTTTTTTGTCATGATTACTTATCCTATTAAAAAAAATCTATTTTTCGCGCAGTTTTCAAGAAAGCACTCCAAAGCCTCCGGACGGCTCGCCAGATGCAAGTGTACATAGCTGGCAAGAACTCGTCGCCCGGCATGAAAAAATCCTTCGGGAGAAATATTCGTTTTGTTTCTCGTACTCATTTCGTAAACGGAGGCCCAGCCGTCCAGGTCCCGGGGGTCCATGGGGAGCAGTTCCGAATAGTGAAATTCATGACCCCGGATTCGTGCACCGGCTATTCCCCAGAGGGTGTCCTCCCGAAGGGTTACCTCCACATAGCCGAGTCGCTTCCGTTTTTCGAGCATCCGGGTTTCCCCCGGAAGAATGCCGAGAAGCGGATATCGGTCTCCTTCACGAGTAATAATGGCTTTTGAGAGGTAAATGAGTCCCCCGCATTCCGCGTATACCGGTCCGCCCGTATTTGAAAATTTCTGAATGCCGCGGCGCATGGATTCATTTTCGGACAGTTCTCGGGCGTACGCTTCGGGGTAGCCGCCCCCAAGGTAGAGGGCATCGATTCCCGGTGGCAGCGTTTTGTCCCGAATGGGGGAGAAAAAATCGATGTTACAACCCCGCATACGAAGCTCGTCGAACAGGTCCTGGTAGTAAAAGTGAAAAGCTTCGTCCCGGGCAACGGCAAGGCGGATTGGTTTTTTCGAAGCGGTTTTCCCTTTGGCCGGAGTTTCCAGGGCGAGCGAAGAGGCGCCCCTTGCCATATTGATCACACCGTCCAGATCCAGGTGCTTTTCGGCGGCATCGGCGAAGGCATCGATGACGGCAGGGACGCAATTTTCCGCCGAACCTGCTGTCACCAAACCCAGATGACGGCTGGGAAGTTCGGGAAAATCTCCCCGGGGAATTCCTCCTAACAGGGCCGGAAGGTCTGCTGTTTTAAGTGCCGTTTCCAGAATTATCTTGTGTTTTTCACTGCCGCACTGGTTTGCTACAATCCCGCCGATACGGACGGTTTCATCAAATCCGGCAAACCCGGCAGCAATCGGTGCAATACTCCGGGCCATGCCGTGGGTGTTTACCACCAGTAGAACCGGCGCGGAGAGCCACCCGGCGATTTCCGCCGAACTGCCGGAAAGCGTGTCGGCATCGGCACCGTCGAAAAGGCCCATTACCCCCTCGATTACCGCAATGTCTGCGTCCCGGGCCGTGCGGGAAAACAGGTTTTCTACATGTTTCCGGCCGGACATCCAGCCGTCCAGGTTGTAGCAGGGTCTTCCGGAGGCCGCGGTAAGCCAGGTAGGATCCAGGTAGTCCGGGCCTACTTTAAAGGTCTGCACTTTCAGGCCCCGGCGCCGAAGGGCCGCCGTCAGGGCCAGGGAAAGGCTCGTTTTGCCGCTGCCGCTGTTGGCGCCGGCGACGAGTATTCTCGGTATCTTTTCCGTCACATCTTCTCCGATGTTTTTTTATTCAAAAATCATAATAAATCACCAGTCTAAGTTTAAACCATTGACATATTTTCTATAAATCCTCGAGTAATGGTTAACAACAACGTTGCAGTAATTGTGGCGGCTATCATCACTGCGTTTGCTTTTGAAATATGGTGTCGCTCAAGTTCTTCACCGGGATTCCCCAAAAGGGGTGCTTCAGCGGGTATACCGGCCCGGAACACCGGTCCGCCCAGTTGAATCCCGAGTGCCCCGGCAAAGGCGGCCTCGGAAAAGCCGGCATTGGGGCTTGCATGCTTCCGGGCATCCCGGAACCCCACGGTGAGCGTTTTAACCGGAAGGTTACCCGTAAGGGCGGCCCCGATAGCGATGAACAGGAGGCTGAGTCGTGCCGGGATAAAGTTCGCTATATCGTCGAGCCGTGCCGACGCCCATCCGAACCTTTCGTATCGTTCGTTTTTATAGCCGAAGGTGGAGTCCAGAGTGCTGACGGCTTTAAAGGTGAGGGCCCCTACCGGTCCGAACAGGACCGCGAAAAGAAGAGGGGCCAGGACCCCGTCCACCGTATTTTCCGCCACGCTTTCCACTGTTGCGCGGACCACCCCGGCTTCGTTCAGGTTTTCCGTGTCCCGTCCGACGATATAGGAAACATGTACCCGGGCTCCAGGAATATCCCTCTCGTCCAGGGCCTTCAGGACCCGACGGCTGTGGGCTCCCAGGTCCCTGGCGGCCACTGCGGTGTACATTATCCAGATGGATACGATATCTCCCGCCAAAGGGGAAATACTCCGGGCAGCGAACAGAATTCCCCAGCTTGCCAGAAAGGAGCCGACAATTATCACCAGGGCGACAACAATGCCGGCAAGCCGTTCGTTTCGGAACAGCCGCCTGGCCGGTGTTTCCAGTGCCAGGGCGGTTCGGCCCATGAGGCATACCGGGTGGGGCAGCCACCGGGGATCACCCAGAAGAAAATCGAGGGCGAGGGCGATCCATATCTGCCAGATCAGAGGTATCATCGAAGTCCCATCCGCTTGTATATCGCCGCCACATCCATGCCTTCCCGTACGATATCCGCCACCCGGTCCAGGGCGGGCTCGATGTCGAAGACCGCCTGGACCTCCGTCAGCGGAGAAAGCCCCCGAGAGATCCGCAGCCGGTCGATGAACCAGCGCCGAAAGGGATCGGCATCGAAAAGACCGTGAAGATAGGTGCCAAATACCCGGCCGTCCACCGATTCATACCCCATGACCACGCCGTCCTCCCGGACCACTGCCGGCCGAAGGTCCTCACCGACGCTTTCGCCATGATGAATTTCGTATCCCCGAAGTTCCAGGCCCGATGCCGCGTGCCGGGCGGTGGTGACGGTTAGGGTCTTTTCCTCCTGGAGGACGGTCCGTATCCGCAGCAGGTTCAGGCCGAGGCCCGATTCAATATTGGACTCGAGGCCGTGGGGATCTTCCACCGCCTTTCCCAGCATCTGCATCCCGGCGCAGATGCCGATAATAAATGCGCCCTCTTCTTTCATTGCGCGGATGCTTTCTGCCAGTCCGGTTTTTTGAAGAAAAGAGAGATCCCCGGGTACGTTTTTGCTCCCGGGAAGAATAATCGCATCGGGGCGGCCCAATTCACCGGGATTTCGAACCACCCGCAGGAAAACGTCCGGTTCCAGGTAGAAGGGATCGACATCGGTAAAATTGGATATGTGGGGGAGATCGATGACGGCAATCTCCACCTGATCGTTGCCTTTCTCTCTCCCGATGTTGCCCCTGGCCTTGAAACTCACCGAGTCTTCTTCGGGAAGTCCCAGGTCGTGAATGTAGGGCACCAGACCCAGCGTGGGCACCCCCGTGTGCCGACGCACATACTCAAAAGCATCCCCCAGGAGCGTCGGATCCCCCCGGAAGCGGTTTACCACGAAACCCGCCACCATGGCCCGCTCCCGCCGGGACAGCACTTCCATGGTGCCGATGAAGGCCGCGAACACGCCGCCCCGGTCAATATCCCCCACCAGGAGGACCGGCGACCGGGCATATTCCGCCATGGTCATGTTCACGATGTCGTGGCTTTTCAGATTGACCTCCCCGGGACTGCCGGCCCCCTCGATGACCATGGCATCGGACTCGGCGGAGAGGGAGTTGTAGGCCTGCTTGACGGCTTCGAAGGCCCGGGTCTTGTAATCGATATAGCCGGTGACATCCTTGTTCCCTATAGGCTTTCCCATGAGGATTACCTGCGACCCGGTATCGGAGCTGGGTTTCAGGAGCACCGGGTTCATCCGGATGTCGGGGTCGAGACGGCACGCCTGGGCCTGGACCACCTGGGCCCGGCCCATCTCGCCGCCGTCCCGCGTGACATGTGAGTTCAGGGACATGTTCTGGGCCTTGAAGGGCGCCACCCGGTAGCCGTCCTGGAGAAGAATGCGGCAGAAGGCGGCGGTAAGGACAGACTTTCCGGCATTGGAGGAGGTGCCCTGGAACATCACCGCGGGTACCCGGGGCCTGGGCCGAAACCGGGTTTTTACTTCGCTGGCGGATGCCCATATGTCGGCCAGTGCCGACAGAAGTATCCGGTTTTCTTCTTCGGTTTTTACGGCCACCCGGAAATAGGTCTCGTCCAACCCCCGGTAGTTATCGCAGACCCGGATGGCGATACGGCGGGAAAGAAGCCGGGCGGCCAGGTCCCGGGCGCTCATCTTCTTTTCATCCAGCCGGACCAGAAGATAATTGGCCGCGGACGCGAATACGGTCATTCCCCCCAGGGCCGTCAGATCTTTCGTAAGGTCCTGTCGCAGACGGGTAACCGCTTCCCGGCTTTTGGTCGCGTATGACGGATCTTCCAGCACCGCCGCCCCTGCCGCCTGGGCAATATTTCCCACGGACCAGGGAGGCAGTGCTCCCCGAAGGCGTTTTGCCAGGGGCGCGGCCGCTACGGCATACCCGAGGCGGAGCCCGGGAATGGCGTAAAATTTGGTCATGGAGCGAAGCACAACGAGGTTTTTCTTCTCGATGGCGGCCAGGCTTTCATATTCAGGTGCAAAATCGGCAAAAGCTTCGTCCACCACAAAGAAGGTGTCGGGGTACTTGTCCGCAAGGGATAAAAGGATATTGGTGTCACACATCGCCCCGGAGGGATTGCCCGGCTGGCCGAAAATTACCATCTCTTTGCCCGATAGATTTTTTTCGAGTTTATCCGGATCGATGATAAATCCCGCTTCAGGATCAAGGGGTTCAAATACCGCCGTCAGTCCGGCCCGGCGTACTGCGGTTTCGTAATCGATATAGGCAGGCGCCGGAATGACCGCCCGCTTCACTCCCAGCATGCCGGGAAGGGCAAAGAGAAGCTCCGTGGAGCCGTTTCCGAAAACCACCCGCTCCGGGGAGATGGAAAACATTCCGGAAACACGCTCGCAAAGTGTCCGGCAGTAAGGGTCCGGATAGTGGACAACATCGTCGAGGCCCCGGGAGACGGCCTGACGAAGACCGTCGGGAGGTCCCAGGGGATTGATGTTGGCACTGAAGTCGATAATTTCATCCGGCCGGCATTCCGCCCGATTTGCCAGCGTCTGTATGTCTCCGCCATGCCATATTTTCATAAAAGTCATCCCTGTGAAAAAAACAGCGACTCTACGTCACCGTTATGCCGCTTTTTCATAAAAGTCATCCCTGTGAAAAAAGTGGTTCCGCGGGTCCCATGGAAAGAAGCAGCAGGGTCACCGTTTCCACAATTTCACCCGCCGCGCCCACGGTATCGCCGCTGTATCCCCCGATTCTTCGTCTGCATGCCAGGCAAAGCAACCCGGCTGTAATCAGAAACCCCGCGACAACAATCAGGCAGCCGATTCCAACCACGCACCACCCGACGGCCGCGAGAAAAAAGACGGCCCATATCACTTCCCATGCGGAGCGGTTTTTGGAAAAAAAACTGCCCAGGCCTTCCTTTCGTGCCGGGGGCAGAAAAACCATCATCAGCACCATGGCGCAACGGCCGGCCAGGGGCGCCATCAGCACCGCTCTTATCTGGAGATTCACGGAAAGGGAAAACAGCGCCGCCGTTTTGAGGGCAAACGCACCGCAGATGACCATGCACCCGAAAGCACCGATACGGCTGTCTTTCATGATCTCAAGTACCCGCTCCCGCCCGTAGGGGCTTAAAAAGCCGTCCGCCGTATCGCTGAGACCGTCCATATGAAGGCCGCCGTGAACCACCACAAGCCAGATGACAAGCAGTACGGACAATACTGCCGGCGGAAACACCCTCCCGAATCCCAGTGCGATCCCGGCGGCGGAAAGTCCGATGAGAAGGCCCACTACCGGGTAAAACCAGATGCTCCGGGCCAGGTCGTTTTCTTCTCCCAGCCATGTGGATGGGAGCGGAAGTACCGTCAGGAATGCCAGGGCGGCCCAGAAGCGTTTCATTGGGCAGCACCGGAGACCTGGGCTTCCGCAAAAGTCTTCACCTTTTTCAGTATCATGGCCGCCCCTTCCACCACATTCATTGCCATGGCCGCGCCCGTGCCTTCACCGAGCCGAAGGCTCAGGTCGAGGAACGGCTCTTTTCCCAACCGGTTCAAGGCAATGATGTGTCCCTGTTCCACGCTGCGGTGGGCCGCGATCATGTAGTCTGCGGCGGCAGGCGCCAGGCGGTGGGCGATCAACGCCCCGGCAGTGGAGATAATTCCATCGATGAGCACCGGCCTGTTTCGGGAAGCGGCGGCGAGAATCACACCGGCGATACCGCCGATTTCAAAACCGCCGACCTTGGACAGCACATCCAGTCCATCTTTTGGATCCGGCCGGTTCACCTGCAGGGCCTGCTCGATAACGGATATCTTGTGACGTTTCCGGGCTTCATCGATGCCGGTCCCATGCCCGGTGACGGCCGACACCGGCTCCCCGGTGATAACCGTAATGATGGCCGAACTGGGGGTCGTATTGCCGATGCCCATTTCACCGACACCCAGCAGATCGTATTCTTCTTCGATCATCCGGAGACCTATTTGTATGCCGGTTTCGACGGCCTGGACCGCCTGGTCCCGGGTCATGGCCGGTCCCTTTGCCATATTGGCGGTCCCGGGCGCAACCGGCATGGAGAGAATCCTGCCGCTCCTGGAGAGTTCTTCCATTCCGCCGGCAACCCCCATGTCCACTACCCGTACGTCCGCCCCGGCCTGGGCCGCAAGGGCGTTGATCCCGGCGCCCTCGTTTACGAAGTTTGCCACCATCTGCCAGGTGACGTCCTGGGGATATGCGCTGACGCCTTCCGCCACAACCCCGTGGTCTCCTGCCATGACAACGATTCCTTTACGCCTGAAGGCCGGCTTCAAGGTGTGCATCATGCCCGAAAGGTCGACGGCCAGATCCAGAAGCCGTCCAAGTGCCCAATGGGGCATGGTGAGTTGGTCCAGACGATCTTTTGCCCGCTTTCTCCAGAGATCGTCCCGGGGGGTTATGTCGGACAGGGTTTTTTCAATAAGCGTCATTTTTTTATCCTTTTACCTGTATTGGAATGCCGCTTACCATCAGCACTACCGAATCCGCGGCAGCGGCGATCTCCTGGTTGCATCGGCCCACAAGGTCACGGTACAGGCGGGAGAGTTTGTTTTCGGGAACGATCCCCAGACCCACTTCGTTGGTGACGAAAAACACCCGGCCCGGAATGTTACGGGCCGCGTCACACACCTCACGGGACAATTTCGTTATTCGGTCTTCGGTAATAAGTGTTCCCGACTTCTCCGCATCGAACAGCAGGTTGTTCACCCAGAGGGTCAGGCAATCGCACAGGAGAACATCAAATGCAGGCGCCCGGCGCAAACATCCCGGCAGGTCGATCTGTTCCTCCATGGTTTTCCATTCCCGACCCTGCCGCATTTTCCGGTGCCTCTCCACCCGTTCCCGCATTTCGGCATCCAGAACCGGGGCCGTTGCGATGAACAGCCGTTTCCGACCCGCCTGTTCCGCGAGTTCCTGGGCATGCCGGCTCTTGCCGCTCCGGCACCCCCCCGTAATCAAAGTGATTCCCGCCATATCAAATGTCCTCCAAATGACAGCAGTCGTTCAGACCCGAGAGGACTGCATGGCCCTCATGTAAATGAATCCGGGTAATAGAGCCGCGATCGATTTCGAACATGAAATGCGATCGGGGCGGCAGCTTGAGAAAGTGGCACAACAGAAACCGGATGACCCCGCCATGGGTCACGACAAAAATCCTCTCTTCCGGAAGCGTTGCCAATTGCTCCCCGGCTCTCCGGACCCTTTCCTCGAATGTGGAAAGGCTCTCACCGCCCGGAAAGCGGAAATCCATTTCTCCCCGGGCCCATTCCGCCACCATATCCGGGTCCTTCTTCTCAATCTCCTGGAAGCTCAGTCCCTCCCATTGTCCGAAATCGATCTCCCTCAGGTCCTCGTTCACCTCGATGGAAAGCCCGGTTTTCTCAACAACCGGCCCCGCGGTATTCAGGGCGCGCCGGGAGGGACTTGCCAGCATACAGTCGACGGGAATACATTCCAGCCTGGCCGCGAGTCTCCAGGCCTGCTCTTCCCCGCGGGGAGTGAGGGGGGTGTCGGTACTGCCGATGTACCGCTTCCCCGCGTGTAGCGACTCACAGTGTCTGATTAAAAAAATCCGTTTCAGGGTCTCTCTCCGTTTTTAATAAAAAATCCCCGGCCCCATATTCAGGAGCCGGGGATTCCGTATTCAATCCCGCAAGCGCTTGTATTTTCCTATATTCCCGAGGATCACTACAAGACTGATTTGCTGAAAGCAGGTTTTCCGGCTTCTCTGCCTGACCGGCGGCCTTCCCATTGCTTGAAAATACAACAGTGGCGGTTTGATTGTCGATCAGGTTCCCTTCACCCGTTTGGGCGGGGCGGAGTTACGGCGGCGGGTCCGCGACGGAGTTTCACAGTCTTCCCTTTTAAGGCCCATGGCCGCTTTCAAGAGAGGTTTATGGCATTCCGGTTCGTTCAAGTCAACCGGTTTTTGCCGCGGGAACAGCAGTGCCTAAAGTGTTTAAAACCCGATAATATATTGAGAATAAACATGTTTTTCTGATATAGTCGAACACGGTTGATAAAAACATAGGCGGAAATAATGGCAGGTACCCAATTACAAAAAAATATGGAAGAAAGAATTCGACGCCTTGAAAAAAGAGTGAAGGTTCTGGAGGGAGTAAGAAATTATTATAGGGCCTTCTTTAAACACGGCGCCCGGTGGGATATCACTGAAAAAGATCTGTCGGAGAAGGCGGTTCGGAAAAGTGAACAGCATTACCGACTGCTCACGGAAAATGTGACTGACACGATATGGATGATGAGTCTTGACGGTACGTTTCTTTACCACAGCCCTTCGGTCGAAAAACTTCGGGGTTATACACCATCGGAGGCCGATCAGATTACATTGGAACAGACACTGACACCTGAAAGCATGTCATTTGTTCGAATCATTTTCCAGGAAGAGAACAGCAAACCCATGGAAAAACGATGGGCGGACCGGACTCTGGAACTGGAAATGTATCGGAAAGACGGTACTACTGTTTGGACGGAGGTGTCCGTCAGGGCGGTAAGGGATGAAAATGGCACTGTTGTTGGACTGCAAGGCAGTACCCGTGACATTGACGAACGCAAGCAATCGGAAATGTCACTGCTTCAGGCCGAACAAAAATGGCGAAAAATTCTCGTCAACACCCCTCAAATTGGTGTTTCGTTGGATCCGGGTGGGAAAATCGTTTTTGTTAACAGACAATTTTTGCAGCTGACCGGTTGGCGCGAGAAGGAGGTGCTGGGGGCTGATTGGTTCGACATTTTTATCCCGGAAGCTATCAGAGATGAGATCCGGGAATTATTCCGAAACTTGATGGACCGGAAGACGACAACCGAATTTTCGTCCAATGAGAACGAGATCGTGACGAGAAAAGGCGAGCTTCGGAACATTGCATGGTCCAACGTGTTGACAAAGGACTCCCAAGGAAAGATTGTCGACTTAACTTGCCTGGGCATCGACCTGACCGAGCGTCATCGTTCCGAAAAGGAGTTGAAAGAGAGTGAAGAAAAATACCGCCTGCTTGTTGAGAACCAGAGCGACATGGTCGTGAAGGTGGACACCAGCGGAAGGTTTTTGTTTGTCAGTCCGACGTATTGCCGGACTTTCGGAAAAACAGAGGATGAACTGCTGGGCCGGCAGTTTATGCCGCTGGTGCATGAAGATGACCGGGCGCTTACCGCCAAGGCCATGGAAGCGCTTTATACTCCACCCCATACAGCATACATCGAACAACAGGCCATGACGAAAGACGGCTGGCGGTGGCTTGCATGGGTCGATACAGCGGTGCTGGACGAAGATGGAAAAGTCATGGAAATTATTGGCGTGGGCCGTGATATCACCAAGCGCAAGCGTGTCGAGGATGCTGTCCGGCAGAATGAAAACAAATTCCGGAGTCTGTTCAATCTATCTCCCCAGGCGATCGCGGTTACCGACTTGAAAACAGGCAGATTGGTCGACGTGAACCACAAGCTGTGTGAAGTGACCCACTATGCCAAGGATGAAATTGTCGGAAGAAGAACAACAGAAGTCGGATTTTATTCCCAAAAGGACAGAATCCGGTTTGTTGATGCGCTTAAAAAATTCGGGCAGGTGAATGGTCTGGAGATGGACTTCATTACCAAAGACGGATCAGTACTCAAAACTCTGATGTTCGCAAGATTGATAGACGTTTCGGGAGAATCCTCAGTCATTACGATTTTTCATGATATTACCGCCCAGAAAAGGCTCGAAAGGAGTTTGCTGAGGGCTCAGAAAATGGAGTCCATAGGAACCCTGTCCGGTGGGATCGCCCACGATTTCAACAATATTTTATTTCCAATTGTCGGTATGTCCGAAATGTTGATGGAAGATTTTCCTCCGGAAAGCGAGACGTATAGCAGCGCCAAAGAAATATTTACAGCCGCCAGGAGAGGCAGCGATCTTGTCAAACAGATTCTGGCGTTCAGCCGTCAATCCGATC
The DNA here is from genome assembly GCA_963677545.2 of Desulfobacterales bacterium. Classification (GTDB taxonomy): domain Bacteria; phylum Desulfobacterota; class Desulfobacteria; order Desulfobacterales; family JAFDDL01; genus JBECKW01. The sequence goes on from CAXXKH010000006.1 coordinate 120,095, forward strand.
ACCGCCTGATACCGGTACAGATTCAGAGAATCCTGAGAGAAGTAATCAATCTGAGCCGCTCCACGATTCCGACGTATATAGATATCGATTTCAATATTCAAAAAGAGTGCGGTATGATCATGGGGGACCCGACACAAATGCATCAGGTCGCTATGAACCTGATTACCAATGCCTATCATGCCCTGGAAGCAACCGGCGGGAAAATATCGGTGACGCTTAAGGAAACGCAACTGAGCCGTGAGGAATTATCCGATCCCGAACTCAAACCCGGTAAATATGCGGAAATCACGGTTTCGGACACAGGCTGCGGTTTCGATCCATCCCTGAAGGAAAAAATATTCGAGCCCTATTTTACGACCAAAGAAACAGGTAAAGGAACAGGACTTGGGCTTGCAGTTGTTTACGGAATTGTCAAAGGACATCACGGCGACATCAAAATCTACAGCAAAATCGACAGGGGCACGACCGTCAAGGTATTCTTGCCTTTGATGGAGAGTTCATATGATCATCTCCCAAATGAAATTCCGCAGAAAGTCGAAACCGGCACGGAACGGATTTTACTGATCGACGATGAAGTGTCTATCGCAAAGGTCGGGAAACAGATGCTCGAGCGACTCGGCTACAAAGTGACGATGTGTCTGAACAGCCCGGAGGCCTTGAAAGCTTTCAGCGCCGAACCGAATGCCTTTGATCTGGTTGTTTCCGACATGGCCATGCCGAACATGACCGGTGATCGATTGGCCAGGAGGCTGATTGAAATCAGGCCCGATATCCCTATCATCATCTGCACCGGATTCAGCGAATGGCTCGATGAGGAGCGTGCTGCAAACATTGGAATCAAGGGCTTTTTATTGAAGCCGGTGGTTAAAGCGGAGATAGCGAAAATGATCCGGGAGGTGCTGGCGGGAGGTAACGGTGTTTCCCGGGATTAGTCGATAGAAACTTGCTTTTTTCGTGGACATCGTTAGTTCTCAGTTCACTATTGTTTCTCCAAAAAGCGCAAACGCCACCCACCGATGCCCCCACTCCAGCAAAAGCCTGTCATCCTTCGTGATGGTTTCCAGTGTACTCGCATCGATGCCAAGGGGGTTGAGGAGGCCGTTGTCGACCACCTGCCGGCGGAACGCATCCAGATCGTAGAGGGCCGTATGGAACAGAAGCCGTTCCTTCAGGTCCAGGGGACCGGGCCGTTGCTGGTTTTTCATACTGATGATCGACATCAGCCGGTCGTTCATGGCGAAATATTCGGGAAGATCCTGGTGTTCGATCCACTCCCGGACAGTCTGGGTTTTTTCTTCCGAAAATCCCATACAATGGCCTTCACGAAGGATGGCAAAATGTTCGGTGATCTTTCCTGTTTCCCTGTTCCGGGAGATGGCCCGGGCCAGCGGATAGATGCGGCACGATGAAGGGCGGTCTTCGTACACCCGGCACCCTTGAGGGGTGACGAACGGACAGGTTTTCCGATCCATGTCGCCGGGCTTCAGGGTCACCACAGGGAGGCCGGATTGCGGGCCGTCGTGCTGGATGGTGTACTTTTCGAGAAAAGCGTCCGAGGTCATTCCCAGGTGGTTTTTCAGCCGAAGAATGTCGTAGGGAGTCAGGAACTGGGTCAGGTCCCGACAGCATGCGTTAAAACACGGTACGCCGGAGTGGCAGCCGAACCGGAACGATTCGTCGATGTCGATAGGGTCGAATTGAGTTTCCATGGCAGGATCGATATCATTTTCTTCTGCAAAGTCAATGCGAAATATTCCAAGTTAAAATATACGCAGTTCTGAAAAATAAATATCGGACACGGTTTCACCTGTCGTCTTTTCGAGGTTCTCCTGAATTTTCGCTTTAATGAGATCATATTGACGTGTTTCGATCAATTCTGCCGTGCTTGGTTTCGTAAGGGTCGATATGATTTGATTTTTCACGAAAACTGTCTTTTCGGCGAGCTTTTCTTTGGAAGATTCGCTTTCGAGACCGATATCCATTGAAAACCTGATGATATTGTTATCTGAAAGTGTGGTAGAAATCGGGCCGATGCTCAGATAGTTATTTGACGCCTTTTGGGGAGTGTCGGATAAAAAGGAGAATGAGAATTCTTGACTATGTAAAATTGCAAATCCGGCAGCTATGACCAATAATACACCGGCGCATATCGATAATATTTTGAAATTCAGGGGCTTTTTACTTTTTGATTCAGGGGGTTGCAATGCATCGGGGACCTGTTTTTCCCGGGATGTTTTTTTATGGCCTTTTTTAAGGGCTGCTTTCATGTAATCCACCGTGTCGAGTTCAAACTCGCCTTCTTTGCGGGATTTTTTTAAATTTTTGTTCATTTTTCGTCCTTATTCATCGTCATGCTCCAGATTGCAGCCAAGACGCCCTGTGCCGCAAAAGCACTGAGCGATGACTATATATCTTTGGTCTATTTATAAGCAAAATGAATACCATATCGCAATTAAACCATATTATAGGAGTTATTTTAGTGTGTTATCTTTCCCCCCCCGGTCTAAGTCCCCGGTAAGTTTCCATGGAATCTCCTGCCCGAGAGGAGTGAAGTTACTGGCGGACAGTAGTATAATAAGAGCGGCCTTTCCCCTTGGAAGGTTTTCTGGTAATAATATGAAAGAACCCTGTTCCGGGAAAACTTCTGTATGCCTGTAATTTTAAATGAGACTTAAATGAAAAGCAATCATCAGGAAATGACCGATACCACGCAGAAAAAAGCCAGGCTTTCACCCTTTGGTCATCTGTTCAGGTTTATCGGATGGTGGTTTGGTTTTACGGGGCTGTACGCGATGTTTTCCGTTTGCCCCTTTTGCGGGCAACAGGGGTGCCCGGTCGGCCTGGCATCCGCCGGAACAATCGGGGCTTTTTTCTCGCTGTGCCTCCAGGATTGGAAACGCCTGTTTTCTTTTATCAGGCGGAAGATCTCATAATACTATTTTATTTTTTAATAACCTGTTTTCTTAGTTGACACGCCCGCTTCATCAAAAGTAGCCATGTGCGCCATGATATCACAGGCAGCATCGGCCATATCGATGGCAAGGGCGGCCCCCGTGCCCTCGCCCAATCGCATATTGAAGTCGATGAGCGGTTCGAGGCCCATGTGATCCAGGGCGGTTTTATGGGCGATTTCCATGGATCTATGACCGGCAATCAGGTAGCCTGCGACTTCCGGGCAGAACAGCCAGGCAATGAGTCCGCCGGCCGTGGAGATGACACCGTCCAGAACCACGGCGGTTTTCCGGGATGCGGCCGCCAGCACCGCGCCCGCTATGCCGGCGATTTCGTAACCGCCCACCTTGCAGAGAATGTCGAAGCCGTTTAAAGGGTCGGGGTTCAGATAGGCCAGGGCTTTTTCCAGGGTCTCCCGTTTATGTTCCAGGCCGTGGTCATCCACGCCGGTCCCTCTTCCCGTTGCATCTCCGGGTGAAATGCCCGTGATGGTACTGATAATGGCCGAGGCCGAGGTGGTGTTGCCGATGCCCATCTCGCCGAGGCCGAGAATATCGATTGGGTGAACGGCGTCGGCCTCCAGGAAGACCGCCATGCCGTGATGAAGCGCCCGGATCGCCTCATCAGGCGTCATGGCCGGTTCAATGGCAAAGTTCCGGGTGCCCTCGCGGACCTTTTTCTGAATCAGCATGGGATGGGGGGCGAAATCGTTCCGGACGCCCATGTCCACAACGGCAAGGTCGATGCCGAAGCGGCGGGCCAGTACATTGATGGCGGCGCCGCCGTTCAGGAAATTCCGCACCATCTGGGCGGTCACCTCGGCGGGGTAGGCGGAAACGCCGGATTCCGCGATGCCGTGGTCGGCGGCAAAGACAAAGAGGGCCTTTCTTTGCAACTCGGGGGTGAGGTTGTTTTGAATGACGGCCAGACGAACGGCAAGATGTTCCAGTTTGCCGAGGGATCCCAGCGGTTTTGCCTTGTCGTCGATCTTGAACTGTGCCCGGGCGCGAAGGTTGCCATCCACGGGAGAAACGGGACGGGGCAGGGCGGAAAGAACCCGGCGAATCTCCGGATTTGAAACCGGATTTTTCGACAACACCTCGATCTTCCCTTCCGAAAGCGACTTGCTTACCGGGATCGCTGCCGAACTGCTTACGGGTTGCGTGAAATCGAGAATATATTTAAAGCCCCCGCCGTCAAGCACACGGGGCATGACATTCGGGGCCTCTTCCGGAAGGAGCATGGCCTCCACGAGGTGTTCGAGGAGTGCTTCATGGGCGGCAATGACATCCAGCCCGGAGATGATGTCCCGGCGCGTGAGCCCGTATGCGCCGAAAACCGCCAGTTCCCGGTAATGGACCAGGTTGGCAAGGTTGGATTCGAGGGTTTCGTTTTTTTTCAATCCGCTGAAGAAGGCCAGCCGCCCCCCTTTATCCAGTTTGGAGAGACAGAGGCTGAAAGCAATGATATCGGGGCAGGCGTTTACGGCCAGATCGAAATTGCTTTCGTTGCTCTCCTTCAGGCAGCGGATTCCGGCCCTGTCGAGAAAAGGCAGGCCTTTCTCTATTTTGGCGCTGTTCTTCTCGATTACAAGGGGATCGACGCCCCTGCTTTTGGCCACCAGGGCCGTCAGCAGTCCCAGGGTGCCGCCGCCGAAGATGATCATTCGCTCTCCGGGGACGGGATGAAGCTTTTCCAAAGCGTGTATTACGCATCCAACGGGTTCCGCAAGGCAGTAGAGATGCGTGTTGCCGCTCCGTGGTACGGGGACCAGGGCGGATTCCGGCACCAGGACGTGGTGGGCAAACCCACCGTCGTGATGAAATCCCGTGATTTTCATCTCATCGCACAGGTTTTCACGCTCCCGGCGGCAGTGGGCGCACGCACCGCAGGCACTCCCCGGCCAGACCGTGTAGCAGCTCCCGGTTTCATCGGCAGCCACGAACTCATGGCCCGGGACTCGGGGCAGCACCAGGTCGCGGTGGCCCTCGTTCCACATTTTTGCATCGGTTTTACACACGGCGCAGTAAAGGACCCTGAGGCACTTATAACCGGATTTCGGAGTGTATGGTTCGTCGGATACGGGGATCAGGTTTCTCAACCCTGTCAGTTGTAAACGCATGGAGTTGCCTTTCTAATTTAAAAACAAAGCAATTCGCGCGATGAGACGATGAGAACTACATAAAGACTAAACGGCGATGGAAGATTGAAGAGGGATGATGGAAGAAGGTGAAACATCTATATCTTCCATCGTCCGAGCGGAGCGGTCTTCCATCTTCTATCGGTTTTTCTCAGCGTCCCTGCGCGACAAATTGGTGTTGCTGCTGACTGTTAACTCCGGGTCGTCGGTAAAGGGTTCTTCAGTCACAATCAGTTTGCACAAAGAGATGTCCGCAAATCCCCGGGATTGAAGATCGGAGAGAATATCGCGGACGTGTTCGAGTTTCTCCATCGGGAATACGCTGGCCTTTTCGAGAGAAGAGGGGAAATACGCCCCCTCCCTGCATCGGATATACTTCTCTCCGGATTTAATAATCAGCAGTTCAATCAATGCGTTCTCCTTGTCCCCCGAAAGTTGCGTCTTCAATTCAGCGCGTTCAATCTCGCCATCCCTTTCTCCGGATGGCGGTTCTGGACCGTTACCCATTTTTCAAGCAGCTCATATGCCGACCGGTCGGCGATGGCTGTTCTCGCCAGTTCGACGCCGCCGCCGATGGTATCGGTCCTGCCCGTGACATAGTGGATCAGGGCGGCATTCAAAACCGTCGCGTCGGTGCGGGCTGTCTCCTCCCGCCCCTTGAGCAGGCGCACGAATCGTCCGGCTTCGGCTTTTATTGCTTTTTCGGGTGACAGGGCGTCCGGTGGATGAATCGCCATTCCGACATCGGCGGGGTGGAAGGTATATTGTTCCATGGCGCCGTCCGCTTTTATTTCGACGCAGCGGGTGGGGCCGCAGACCGAGGCTTCGTCCATGCCGAGGTCCGATCCGTCGATGCCGCCATAGAGCACGATGGCCCGTTTGTAACCGATCTGATGCATGACTTCGGCCACCGGCATGATCTGTTCCCGCGCGTACACACCGCGGACGGCATACCTGGGCATGGCGGGATTCGCCAGGGAGGCGGCGATGTTCAGGGTGGAGCCGAAGCAGATGTTCGACAGGATGCGGAAAAGGGCCCGGGGATGTGTCTCGGCGCTCATGCCGTTGAACAGCCCGATGCCGGTCTCCCGAATACTGCGGGCCACCAGATCGACCCCGCACGTCACATCCACCCCCAGGGCTTCCGCCATATCGACCGTGCCGTGGGCCGACGTGATGGCCCTGGCGCCGTGACGCGCCAGTCGCACCCCGCCCGCGGCGGCCAGGAGGGACGCGGCTGTGCTGATATTGAAGGTTTTCATGGTGTCCATGCCGGTACCGCTGTTTTCGGCGAGGGGCCCACCGCCGTTTACCGTCACTTTTTGAGTATCCAGAACGTAGATGGCCTCCCAGGCGCCGGCCACTTCTCCGGCGGTTTCTCCCTTGGCGGTAAGGGCCGCTAAAAAGGCGCCCTGCTGCATCTCCGTAATCTCATTTTTGATGAGAGCGGCAAACGCTTCCATCGATTCCTCCCGGGAGAGATCGTCCTTTTGGATCAGACGGCCTATGAAATCCCCCACGAGTTTGTCTTTTTCCATCATCATGAAATGTCTCCTTCGTTCGGTATTAAAAAGCAGTTCTCGCGCAGAGACGCAGTGCCGCAGAGAACAACTTGAAACAAAAGATAAAAAAACTCGTGTTTTAACGAGGTCCAATAGGTATCAACCCATGTTTTAATATGTTCCGTTTTTATCGTTTTTCTCTGCGTCTTGGCGTCTCTGCGCGAGAAAAAGTTTTTTAGAAACATATTTAGTCAAACACGATAGCTATTCGGAGAAACGGCTCGAAGGAGGAGAGGCGGGCAGCCCACCTGCGTCCCGGATGCTTCCGAACGTACCCCCGGAAGTGCTGCGAGTTGCCAGGCAGCAGTCCAAAGCTACGAATCGCATCCAGCGCGCATTCGTGGACCCTCACAATAAGACGGGTATTTCACAGGCAGGCTTTCTGGCTTCCGGATCGTCCTAATCACCGCGCCTTCCCGGCAGGGCCAGTGGCATCGTGCGGTTTTCGTCCCCGGTTACAGCAATGACTGGCTTGCGATGGATTTACACCATCTTTCCTTTTACCCACACCACCAAAATATTCGGCGGCGCTGCACCTGAGAATGTGTCCCGGACGATAATCAGTTTTTTCAGATCCTGTCAATAGTAATCCGGCGGGAGTTTCGTAAAGCCACTTTGACCCTGAAAGCCGACTTGATTTTTCCCGTATTTCAACATATCTAAAATGTTGAGCCACGAAACAGAACGGATTACTTCTTTAAAACGGAGGTTTTATGAAACGGATAAATGTTTGGATTGTCAGTGTTATCATGGTGTTTGCATGTACCAGCTTTGCGACGGCTTCCGCGCAAGTATATGACGACGACGACGGAAATCTGACGCGGACGGCATTATCCTCGGAAGCACTTCAGGAACCTTATATTCAGGCGTTGGAATCGGCAGGTATGGACCAAAGCGGATACACCGTCACCGTCGTCCCGGATGCTTCGAAATTTCCGGACATTACAATGACCGTGAGCCTGCACGATGCAAACGGTTATTCCATCGGGGGGCTGACGGCGGATGATCTCAATGTGCTTGAACAATCCACCACCGAGACAACCGCGACGCTCCAGGAGCTGACATGTTTTAATGAAACGGTTCTCGATGGGGCCGGAATTTCCTTTGCCATCGCGGTGGATATCAGCAGCAGCATGAGCGGTACCAGATTGGTGGAAGCCAAGGATGTGGCGGCCGAATTTATTGGTAATTCAAATGGAACCGACCGGGTGTCCCTGGTTACTTTTTCCAGCGGCGGAATGGAAGAAGTCGTATTCCCCGTGGGTGATGTGAACACGGATTCCGATGGCAACGAAGAGCCGGATATTGTGGCCGCTATTAACGAGTTGCGGTCTTCCGGCAGAAAGACCGCGGTTTTCGATGGGATAGCCATGGCGATAGACAGCATTGCTCAGGAACCAAGTCCCAAGGCGGTCATTGTCTTTTCCGACGGCATTACGAACAATGACCGGATGTATGGTATCAACTCCCTGATTGAAAAAGCCAATAATGCAGGGGTCATCGTTTATTCCATCGCGTTCCATTCCCCGTCGCCCATATTGGAAAATATTGCGCAGCTTACCGGTGGGGAGTGCTACTATACAGAGTCCCCGCTAAATGTGGCCGATCTCTATGATGCCATTGCCTCCGGAATCCGGGCTGAATTTATCTATACCCTCTGTTATACGACGCACAACCCCGTCATGGACGGCACCACACGAACCGTAACCGTTGAATATGGGACGGGATCAGGTACGGGCTTTTACACGGCCAATTTCACGCCGGTGATCACTCTTGACGGGGCAACCCAGCAACTCGGCAACCAAACCCAGGCACCGGGCACGGCACTTGCCATCTCGGGAGATGTTACGGATATGGATGCCGCCGAAGACCCGGACCAGGTGCTGACCGCGGAACTGTTTTATCGCCAGGCCGGCGCCGCCGAATATACATCCCTGCCCCTTGTTCTGGGGGAAGGGGAAAATGGTGTGTATTCATTTTCTCAGGAGATTCCGGCCGAAGATGTCCTGGACCCCGGTATCGAGTACTATCTTTATGCCTCGGACCAAATTCGTTCAACATTCGAACCGGTGGCCTATGATACCCAGCCATTTACAATTACCGTTAGTGACGAGGATACGAATGGCGGTGATAACGGAGAGTGTCCCAGTGGAGACTGCGATCCCGGAGGCGGATGTTTTATTTCATCCGTATTTCCGAAAGGGAACAATGGCGCCGGGGGCATTTACGTCCCGTTTGCAGCGCTGTTGTTTTTCTGCGCCGTGTTCGGTGCTGTAATATGCAATGTACGGAAGAGACAGTCCGCCGGCGGCCGGAAAAAACGTGTTCGTCTTTCCCTGTTGACAAGTATGATTCTTGCGGCTGTTCTTCTGGTGTTCTCACAGAATGTTCAAGCGGAGGAGAACGGCGAAACCTTTGTGCGGCCGGGGGCGTTTACCATGAGTCCCCTGGTGGGGGGCTATGTGTTCGATTCCGATCAGGATATCGAAGAGGGGCCGATTTTCGGCCTGGGCCTGGGATATAATTTCACTGAAAACTGGGCTGTCCGGCTGTACGGGCATTTCGGAACGTTTGACCATCCCTATTGGGACTTCGATACCTGCGGGTGTGTCACCGAGGATGTCGATGCCTCGGTTCTGCAGGCGGACCTTGTCTATCATTTGTGGCCGGGCAGCCGGTTTGTTCCCTATCTTGCGGCCGGGGCCGGATACACGGATCTCGATTTCGACAATACCGGTGGGGACTCTTCGGGCACGTTGAATTACGGAGGCGGTATTAAATATTTCATGACTCCCAATGTCGCCCTGAAGGCAAATGTTCGTCACATTTTCCTGCTTGATGATTCCAGATCCAACATGATGGCCAATGTGGGGTTGGAATTTCAGTTTGGCGGATCGAAACCGAAACCGGTGGCCCCGCCGCCGGCACCGGTACCGGTGCCGGTGGTGGAACCGCCGGAACCCGAGGCAGAGGCAGTGCCGCCGGTCGTGGCGCCGGAACCGGAAACCCTGGTACTGACAGTTCGTTTCAAACTGGACGATGCAACGCTGGACCCGGCGTATTATGGTAAGATCGAACAGGCCGTTCAATTTATGAACAGACATCCCGACGTGAATGCCCTGATTGAAGGCCATACCTGCAGCCTCGGATCGGAAGCGTACAACATGAACCTTTCCAGGAGACGGGCTGAGAGTGTAAAAACTTACATGATCGAGAATTTCAATGTGGACGGCACACGTCTGATTACCACGGGATATGGAGAATCCCGGCCGGAACATGATAACGCGACCCCGGAAGGGCGGCAGCTCAACCGGCGGGTGGTGATTCAACTGGAAGAGGAATAACCCTCTTCCTGCCTGTCAGAAATCGAGGGTGACCCCCGCGGTCACCCGAAACCCATCATCGGGGTAGCTGTAGTGGACATCGTAGGCCTTGTCGAACAGGTTTACGAGAAGGACCGAGAGTTCCATTCGGGATTTGGCAAACGTGACGGGTTGAATGAGTTTCAGGTCTACCGTCGTATATCCATCCACCTTTTTTTCCGGGGAGTTTGCGATGTCGCTGAAATGGCTGCCGACGCAGTTCAGGGTGGTCTCCGTCCGGGTGCCGGTGGGCAGGGTCCATCGCAGGGTCGTCTTGAATTTCTGATCCGGGGCGTAGGTGAGTTCCTTTTTGTTGTCCCGGTTTTCACTCTCCTGCCACACCCAGCTCATGTCTATGGCTGCGGTTTTCGAGAGCTTCCAGTTTACGATGGTTTCAATCCCCCGCCGCCAGGAACCCTCGATGTTTGCGGGTCGTTTGAGGCCGTCTTCACCATCCTCGTACGAGATCTTGTCGTCAATGTCTTCGTGGAACAACGTAATCTCAAAGTTGCGTCCCTCGGCAATCTTGCGACTGAAACCGGCCGATATCGTCCAGACGCTCTCTTCCGTCAGGTCGGGATTGCCCCGCACCTGGTCGATGGAGCCGTGGCTGGGCTGGTAGAGCTGACTGAAGGAGGGGATGTTGACGTTGTATCCGGAGTTGAGCTTCAGACGGTTTCTTCCAAAGGAGACGCTGATGCCACCGTCGGCAGCCGGCTGAAATCCGTAGTCCGAGCTGTAATCCATACGTCCCCCGAGGGTGGCGATGACGCTGCTGAAATTCCGGTCTCCCTGGAGCCCGACGGACGTGTGTTCCCGGTGATGGTCGCCGGTCAGGGTGTGATCGATCCGGTCCGCCGCGAGGCCGCCGGAGAACCGGAAGGCCCAGCGGTTGTCTTCGGTGCTCCAGTTGGTTTCGTTTTTCAGTCCCGCCGTAAGGGCATCCAGGGTGGAAGTGAATCCTGCCTGGGCTTCATCCTTCAAATGAGTGATGTCCAGGTAGGCCTTGAGATCGTATCCGCCGGTCTTTCCGACGGCGCCCTGCATGCGGGCGTCCAACTGGCCGTTCTGGTAGGACTGCCGGGCATCCGGCGTCAGGTTGTACAGGGGGCCCGGGGAACCGTGCTCGGACTGGTAATAGCGTCCGCCTATATCGTAGGTGATGGCGCTCTTTTTCGGAAGGTCCCACTGAAAACTGAAACTGCCGTTGTCGCCGTCACTGTTCTCACGTCTTCCATCCTTGTGGTTCCCGGCGGCGGACAACCGCAGCCGATGCTCCCCCGGATGAAACAATCGGGATGCGGTGACGCCTACTTTACCGAAGGACCCACCCGAGAGACCGATGCGGGTCGGTTTCTCCCCGGCGGTTTTTTTGTCACCCCTGTCCGTCAGCACGATGTTGATGGCGCCGGCGGTGGCCCCCGGCCCCAGCCAGACCGGCACCGGCGGTTTGAAAACATCCACCCGGGACACCATATCCAGGGGAATGCTGTCCAGGTTCACCACTCCGTACTGGCTGCCGCCCATGGGACGGCCGTTGATCAGAACGAGTATTTTCCCGCCGCCCCCGGAACCGCGGATGGAGAGCCGTGACCCGAGTCCGGTTCCGCTCGGTTTTACTTCCACGCCGGGCATAGCGTTCAGGACCTGGTCCAGATCCGTATAACCGGCCTCCCTGAATTCAGCCCGGGACATTACTTCCACCTGCTGGGGATGTGCTTCAAGATATCCCTGAAGCCGTGCGGTGGTGACGACTATTTCTTCCAGTTCGGTTGCTTCCTCTCCGTGACCATGACCGTGGCCGGATGAGCCGTGGTGCTGTCCGAAAGCAGCGTTTGACGACAGGCACAACGTAAGCACTGTAATCAAAAGTATTGTATATCTACATAGAAGGTTTGCCATTAAGCGTCTCCATTTCCCAAATTCGCCAAAGACGAAAATTCAAAATTCAAATGTCAGAATGACAGAAACAACTTAGCCAATTTCAAAATGTTTGAAAATGGCTCATCTCGTATTTGAAGTGCTACACTAAGTTTAAGGAATTGCCTTCTAAGGAACAGCATCTCCTTTAACAATCCCCCCCACTATTGCATCAAAGGCTTTTTGCAATACTACCGGAAGCGTCTCTTCGTTGTCGCTGCATACCGGCAGGGCGTTTGAATCCCCCGAAAGCCGGACGCTAACCGACCGGCACGAATCGTCAAAAAAATCCAGATTTTTTACCAGGCCTTTCCCGTACGCATCGCTGAGGGCCAGGGCCGATTCCATGAAAGCGGTATAATAGGGCCCCTGCAGCAGTTCGGCGAGTCGGGATGCCAGGACCTTTTCATTCATGTGTGTGGTGTATCGGGCGGCCACCTTGTCCGGACCGAGTTTTCGTTCCACGAGTCGCTGGAGCAGGTCCCGGTCCGTCCGAATTCCATTCTGCCGGGCGATGGCCTCGGTAACCCCGGCATGAACCACTTTGGCGATGAGTTCACCGATTTTTGTGTGTCCGCCCGTATAGGCTGTTTCCGCCCCTTCCCCCTGTACTACCAGAACGGTATCGGTGCCTGTCCCGGTGGCGCCGTGCGCCCGGGGGGAGTAGGTGCTGCGGATATCCAGCTCGGACAGAGCCGCGGACTTTGCTTCGGTGACGGTCACAACGGCCCAGGCCATGGCTGCCGGAGAAAGTCGCCGGTTGGTCAGAAGGATAATATTGATGGTGCCGGGTTTCTCGTAATAGGCCCCGGTGTCCCTGCTCATGCGAAGGGCGTTTCCCCGGACCCCGGCCGTTACCAGTGCCGTCACCGTCAACTCTTTGAAGGTCCGGGTCTGGATCGATAGGTTGGCCATATCGGCGCCGGTCATGAGGCCGGCGTATTCGGCGCCGGTGTAGCCCAGGTTTGAGGCGATGGACTTGCGGACCGTGTCGATTCCTCGGGTCATATGTCCCAGGCTGGCGTGCATGGGCACGTAGGAATTCCCCACGGCCCGAATGCCGGTACGGCCACCTTCAAGGGTGGAGTGCACGGTAACGGGCTCTTTGAATCGCACCACCACGCTCTTGTAGGTCGCATCCGCCACCCGGTGGGCCACGACCTCGGCCCGGTCCACATAGTCAAATGAAACGGCCGCCGGTTTTCGGGAGAGTACCGTGTTTTCCAGCACCGCTTTTTCCGGGGTCGAGTAGATATCCGGATGGAGAAGGGCCGCCAGCCACTGGACGAAAGCCCCCACCCGGACCGATACCCGGCAGGTGAGGTCGCAGGGAAACATGAGAATGCGGCCGTCTCGAACGGCGTCCACCTCTTTCCATTCCGGTCCGTCCAGGAGGGTGCGTACGGCCGTTTCGTTGTCCGTGCACCCGTAGACCACCTGGGGATTGAACTCGTGCCAGGCGGCCGGTTCCACCGGAACGGCGAACCCGGTTTTGCCCCAGGCGGGGACGAGGCCGCCGGCCGCCGCGATCACTTCGTTCTGGAAGGAGTCGTCCCCCGGGCAGGAGAGGGTTTTTCCCGCCATCACTCGGCAGACCCGGGGGCGCCGCCCGGCGGGCACCGCCGAAAGTTTTCTTGCGGCGAGGGCAAGTTGGTTTCGATTGTCCCGGATCACCGCCGTGGCTTCTTCTTCACAATCGAAGATCCTGCCCATCGTCTCCATGTGGGAGAAAGCCGTCTCCAGGCTGTGGGCCTCCATCACCATCAAGCGGCAGTCACTCCGGTCCCTGAAGGCACGAATTACCGTTTCGTGGGACGGTGCTACGATGATCAGGTCCGGAGTGCAGTCGGCGATCGCCTCGATGTCGGGGGAGAAGTAGTCCCCCACATTGACTGCCCGAAGTCCGCTGTTCAGGATCAAGTCCTGGCGGGTCAGCCCCACCAGGATGGATTCCCGGCCAAAGGCCGGCAGCATCTCGGTGATGTAGGGCGCCAGGCATACCACCCGTTGGGGCACGGTTGTAAAGGATACCCTGCTGCCGACGGCATCGGTTTCCCAAAAGGGAAATACCGCCGCTGGAGAGGCGGCCGTCATCAGAAGCAGCAACCCGGCCAAAATAAAAATAACCTTCAAAACAATTCCCACCATATTCTGAATCCTGCCGCCTAAAAGGTTTCGGGTGTCAGGTGTCTGGTTTCAGTAACGGCACAAACCGCTTTGCCTGACACCTGACACCTCGGAAGTATCACTACTGATCAAATCCCGTCCAAAAATCGACGGAACAGTTGGGTTGACTTATGACTGCAGGCTCCTGAAGCATCAGTAAACATACTTCAAGTTCACGAAGAAACTCCGTCCCTGTGCCGGATATCCCTGGACCAGATCGTAATCTTCGTTGAAAAGATTGCGGATCTCAGTGTTCAGGACAATCTCCCCGGTTTTCTGAAAGGAGAAAAGGGTTTTGGAGACTGTCAGGTCCGCCACGGTGACGGCCTTGGACGTGGGATCGCCGGTGCCCGCATAGTCGGTGATATCCTGCTCGCTGGTATAGGAGAGATTGAGCCGGGAAGTAAATCCTTTCTCCGGGTTTGCGAACCGAAGGCCGTAAGAGGCCGTCCATTCGGGCGTGTACTGAAGGTCCTCGCCCGTGGATTCGTCCTTGCGCTCGGTCAGGTAGGTGAAAGATGCATAGGGCGCGAGTTCCCAAGTCCAGTAGTAATGGGCGCCGAAATCGAAATCCAGGGTTCCTTCGAAACCGGAAATTTCAGCTCCCTCCAGGTTTTCATAGGTGGTCAGGCTTTCCTCCGGAATATAGACCGTGTCGATCTTGTTATCGAACGTTGTCTGGAAATAGGTGAGGCTACCGGAAAAGGCGGCGTAGGCAGCGTCCATGCCGATTTCCCAGGTTTTGCTCTCTTCCGGTTTGAGATTCGCGTTTCCGGAATAGATGCCGAATCCCCAGGCGCTGTAGTCGTCGAACATGTAAAGCTCATCGGCGGTGGGCATTTTAAACGCTTCCGCATAATTGACCCGGACGCTGATTCCCGGTGCAAATTTGTAAATACCCCCCAGACTGCTGGACCAGTTGGTTTCATCGGTGCCCTCCCCTTCATCGCTCTCCACTTCATAGCTGTCCTGCCGTCCGCCGGCGGAAAGTACCAGCCTGTCGTCCATCAGCTTGATTTTGGCCAGAAGGAAGCCCGCCGGGTTGTCGTATGTGTTCTCGCCGCCTGGAATCGAATAGGAGTTGCTGATTTCATAGTGGGTCCAGTCGAAACCGGTAGTGATATGGGCATGGTCCCAGTTGACCGTGAACTGCCCCTGGGCCCCCTGCTGGTCCGTGTCCCGGAAATAGTAACTGTCGTCGTAAGTTTCATACTCGTCCTTTCCGGAAAAATAGCGCAGGTTCCAGATCATGAATCCGTTGTCCGTCTGACCGTCATAGGTCACATCGGTGGTCCGGATGGAGGTGTTCACATAATTGTCCAGGTCGTTTTCAGCCAGGCGGTCGGGGCTACCGATGCCATCGCCGTCGTAGCTGGAAAAGGAGATCCCGATCCGGTTTTTCGGAAGAAAGGAATACCCGGCATTGAAGCTGATTCTGTCTTTGGAATCGAAGCCGGTGTTGTAATAGGTCACACTGTCGGCGGTGGTGTAGTCGTCCTGGGATTCCGTGGATGCGGAGAATGAAAAATCGAAATCGCTGATTTCCACGGAACCGGAGGCGGCGGTTTTCAGGTAGTCGTAACTTCCCAGGGTTTGCCCCACCTCGAAGGCGGGTTTTCCTTTGCCCTGCTTGGTGATCACGTTGACAACACCGCCCATGGCGGAAGCGCCGTACTGAACGGATCCGGGTCCCCGGACAATCTCCACCCGCTCCACATTGTCCACCAGGATTTTCGCCAGGTTGCCGGTGCCGGCCCGGCGTCCGTTAATGAGTATCAGCACATGGCTGGAGAGATCGTTGCCATGGGTTTCCGTTCGAAACCCCCGGACGCCCACCGATACCAGGGAGTTGGGATACTCCCGGATCATGAACCCCTCCTTGGCCAGCAGTTCTCCCAGGTCCTGGGCCCCCGATTCCCGAATATCGATTCCGGTTACAATCGTGACGTTGGCGGTGACATCCTCTTTTTTTTCTTCCAGTCTTCCCGCGGTCACCACCATCGTATCGGATTTAGAGACCGCGGGTTCCGCATTGTCATCGGCTTGAGCGAAAGTCGTTGGCGCCCAAAGCAAAAACCCCGCAAGTAAACATCGAATACAGCTCTTCCCCTTCATGAGATCCTCCTTCAAATAAAAATAAAAGATGGCTCGTCCGGGGAAAGATAAAAAAACCCCGGACCGATAAACGATTCGATCCGGGATGTCCCTTTTTATCCTCAAGACCACTTTGCATGCACTTCCGTCCCGGGAACACATACATCTTTTCAGGCAGGTCTTCTGACTTCCCCGCCTCGGTCCGCAGCCTTCCCATTCATTACAAACAGTGGCATACAAAGACGTCCGAGGTTCCCGTCCGTATCAACGGCGGGGCCGGGGTTACAGCAGCGGGCCTGTCCCCGAATCTCACGGGGTTCCCTATTAAGCTGAAACAAGCACCTGAAAATACACCATCGTTACTATTGAATTTATTCATGGGGGTCAAGTAAAATCTATGGGAAGGTGGTCCGTCGGGCGGAGAAGTCAGAAGACCTGCCTGGACACATAGAGGATACGACTGCGTGGACGGCATCGTGCCTTGACGATTTATTCGCGAATAAAAAAATTGACATCGCCGGTATGGAATCGGGCATTTACGCCGACATGAACGGCCTGCTCTGGATCTGCAACCAGACCGACCCGGAAGTGCTGATCCAGGACACCGACACCGATACTGTTGTTGATAGCGTCGACACCGAGTTGAGTCCCGGAAAGGTCGTATTCACCATTGATTCAGTAACAACTCAACAAGGGTTCGATTAGTTAGCATACCTCGCCGCCAACCCGGACTTTCCAAGGAGCTGGAGCCTTGCGGAAGGGTTGAGCCATTACAATCTGTACGGAAAATTTGAAGGGCGTCTTCTTGCTTTCGATGCACAGGAATACCTTTCACTTTATTCCGACCTCCCCCGGGACTGGACCTACGAAGAGGCGTATGCTCATTATGTAAATTACGGGAAGGCGGAGGGACGTATCGCATCGTTTGATGAAACCGCCTATTTGGAGTTGTATGAAGATCTTCCGAGTTCGTGGGGACAAGAAGAAGCATTTTTGCATTACCAGTATTATGGACGACGTGAAGGACGGGTTTACGATCCGTATGATGAGGATGTGTTCGATTCTTACTATTGAATTTTTTCACGGGGGCAAATGAAAAAGCGCCGTAATTTCTCCTTGACGTTTTTTTTATCTCCTTATATAAATTTTCTTTGTTCAGGTGCTCCTAAGGAGCCGAACAGGGAACCCCGTGAGATTCGGGGACGGGCCCGCCGCTGTAATCGG
This sequence comes from Desulfobacterales bacterium, assembly GCA_963677545.2. Classification (GTDB taxonomy): domain Bacteria; phylum Desulfobacterota; class Desulfobacteria; order Desulfobacterales; family JAFDDL01; genus JBECKW01. Next base: position 137,515 of record CAXXKH010000006.1, read on the forward strand.
GGACGAAGGCTGCAGAATGTCACTGGCCGCAAGGCCGGGAAGGCGCAGCCGAAGGATGATCCGGAAGTCAGAAGACCTGCCTGGACACATAGAGGATACGGCTGCGTGGACGGCGTCGTGCCTCGACGGTATATCCGTGGATAAAAAAGGGACATCCCGGATCGATTTCAAATCGATCCGGGATTTTTTTTGGCCCTGTCACAGCAAAAGGACTTTTTTGGAGATTGCCGAATGCGGAAAAAAATACTTTTATACCTTTTGATTCCGGGGCTTTGCCTGTTTCTTGCCCCGGGAATCATGGTGAAGGCCGAAGAGCGCGTCGATGCACCGGTGCGGGAGGCCATCGATACCAGACAGGCCACCCAGGAATCAGAGGCGTCCTGGCGTCTTGAAAAGGAAAAACTGACCGCCCGGTTCGAGGCCCTTCGACAGGAACAGGCAGTGCTTCTGGGGCAAAAGGAGATCCTTCGGGACCAAACCGATGCAGCCAAAACCCGTATTACGAAAAAAGAGAAACAACTGGCCGATATCGGGCAGATAGAGACCCGGATGGTACCGTTTCTATCGGAACTTATGGGGGAATTGAAAGCGCAGCTTTCCCATGGACAGCCGTTTCTCATGGAAGAACGACGTAATCGCATCGAAAAACTCGAAGCGCTTCTGGCCGATCCCGAAACCTCCCTGAGTGAGCAGTACCGAAAAATCATGGAGGCCCTTCTGGTGGAGGCGGAGTACGGTTTTACTACCGAAGTCAACCAGGAAACCATCCGGGTCGCGGGTAAAGACCTTCTGGTGAATATCTTCCGGCTGGGGCGCCTCAGCCTCTTTTACCAGAGCCTGGACGGCGATGAGTACGGTGTCTACAATGTGGCGAAAAATGGCTGGGAGCCCCTGTCCGCCGCCCATAAAAACGCCGTTTCCACCGCGGTTGATATCGCGGCCAAACGCCAATCGGTGGAATTGCTGAACCTGCCGGTGGGAAGGCTGGTGGCGCCATGAACACATTATATCGTCTGTTCGTATCTCTTCTGCTGTTAGCCTGTTTTGCCACCCCTCTTTCGGCCCTTGACATGCGGGAGACTTCCACCGAGGCTCGTAATGCCAGGGAAGCATTGCACCGGAAAGCGGCGGCCGAAAAAGATGCCGCCGAGAAGGCCGCGGCCGAAAGCCGGGCAGCCATTCTTTCGGACAGGACGGCTCTAAAAAGCGCCATTTCGAAGCTTTCTATCGAGAACAAGGCGATCGCGGCCGATGTCAAGGCTCTTGAAGAACTGCGGCGCGGTTTGGGCGAGAGGGAGAAAAAACTCTCGGAAGAGATCTCCAGAACCGATGCCGTGGTACGGGAGCTGGTGGGGGGTATCCGCATCAACGCCAAGGATATCGATGCGTTGTTGTCAAGGAATCTTCAGACCGCACTGGAATCCGGGGATACTTTTTTTACGGCTATTGCCGGTGAAGCACGGTTTCCCGGAATGGAAGATGTTCGGGACATGTCGGACGCGCTTTTAAATCTTATAGATGTTACGGGATCGGTCACCCTGCGCCGGGGATCCATCGTGGATCGAAGCGGCCGGGAGACCGAGGCCGAACTGCTCTTTTTGGGCCCTTTCACGGCCACCTACCGGACCGATGGGGAGACGGGATTTCTCAATTATGTCACGGCCGACGGCAAACTTTACGCCCTTTCCCATCTGCCGCCGGGTCATATGCAGAAGCAGATATCCCGGTACATGGACGGAAAGAGTGATGCCGTTCCCATGGACATTTCCGCGGGCGGCGCCCTGCAGCAGCTCATGCACTCCCTGTCGCTGATCGGGCAGATCCCCCATGGCGGTCCCATTGTCGTGCCCATTTTGCTGGTACTGGCGGTCGGGATTCTGATCATCATCGAACGGGTCGTTTTTTTGCTGCGAAAACGCATGCACCCCGACCGGTTTATGGAGAAAATCGAATGCCTCTGTGCTGAAAACGATTGGGAAGCGGGGAGTCAAACCTGCCGGGGATTTTCCCGAAAGCCCCTGGCCCGGGTGCTTCAGGCCGGTCTGGAGTGCTGCCGGCTGGAACGGGAAGAGATGGAAAATGCCCTCCAGGAGGCGATCCTGAAGGAGATTCCGCCCATGGAACGGTTTCTCTCCACCCTGGGAATGCTGGCCGCCATCGCGCCCCTGCTGGGGCTTCTCGGTACGGTTACCGGCATGATCGACACCTTTCACGTGATCACCCTTCACGGCACCGGGGACGCACGGCTCATGTCCGGCGGTATCTCCGAAGCCCTGGTGACCACCATGCTGGGGTTGTCGGTGGCGATTCCGCTGATGCTGGCCCAGACCCTGCTGAATCGTGCCGTGGACAGAAACATCGGGCAGATGGAAGAAAAATCAGTAGCCCTGGTTAACCTCATTCACAAACACAGGGATCGGGGGTAATGGAATTATTTGTCTCCCAATTCCTTTTGCTGGCGGAGTACTTCCGTTCCGGCGGTCCCATCATGGCGCCGCTGGCGGTGGTGAGTCTCGCCATGTGGCTGCTGATTGCCGACCGGGCGTTTTTTTTCCGGCGTCTCTATCGCAAAAATATGTCCAGTCATGCGGCCTGGGAGCATGTCCGGAACAACCGCATGCCGGACCCCGCTCAATACCGGGGGGCCGTTTCGCTGCTGGTGGGGCGGTTTCTGCAGCGGCGCAGCAATGATCGCCTGCTGGACCGTCTCATACTGGACGAAACCGTTCTGACCGTGGGCAGATCCATGTCCAATTATCTGGCGGTGATCGGCGTGCTGGCCGCCATCGCGCCCCTGCTGGGGCTTTTGGGGACGGTTACGGGCATGATCGACACGTTCGATATTTTGTCCATTTTCGGCACGGGAAACGCACGGGGAATGGCCGGTGGCATTTCGGAGGCGCTGATTACCACCCAGACCGGTCTTCTGGTGGCCATTCCCGGTCTGTATATGAAGGGGTTATTGGAACGTCGGGCAAGAAATCTTCAGCAGCATATCGCCCGGGTGGGGTTCTACCTGAGGCGGCAATTGTAGAATAAAAGGATGAATCGATGCTTAACATAAGCGCCGCACGTCGCGGCAAACGGGAAAAGAGTGAGGTGAATATTGCGCCTCTTATCGATATGGTGTTCATCCTCCTGATTTTTTTCCTCGTGAATACCAGTTTCGTGAAGGAAACCGGCATCGATGTGAACCGGCCCACGGCTGCCACGGCAGTGGTCAAGAACAAGGCGTCCATCCTGATCGCCATTGACGCCGGCAATCGTGTTTTCATGGAACAGCGGGAGATAGATCCCCGGGCGGTCCGGGCCAATGTGGAACGGGCCCTTGCCGAAAATCCCGAGGGCGCTGTCATTGTGGTGGCTGACGCGGCCAGCAACACCGGCGTCACGATCCGGGTGATGGACGGTTGCCGCATGGCCGGGGCCGAAAACGTCTCACTTGCGGCGGCGGTGCCGGAGGCATCGTAATTATTAGCTTTTACTACGGCTAAGAAGTCAGAGGTCAGAAGTCGGAAGTCAGAAATCATGACGGATAGCACGGAACAAATGAGCCATTCGCAAAACGTTTCAGTTCGGTCAAGCTCAAGGCGGATCGGAAATTTCAACTCTCCCGATTCCATCGGGACCTGCGGCACGCATACTAAGAGTATTCCGAGGATTGAAATTTCCGACCAACGAAGAGATCGACCGAAATGGGACGTTTTGGAATCGGCTCACAAAACATATTTCCAGGTACTGTCCCGATCCAACTGGACAACCTGGCTCTGGTCCGCGGGGGTGGCGGTGTGTTTGAACCTGGGACTGTTTCTTCTGATGCCCTATCTCATCAATTCGGCTCCGTCGAAACCGACGATGGAGACGCTCCTGCCCCAGATCAGGATGATTCGCTACCGGGAACCGGAAACCGAGCGGGAAACCGAGAAGCCGCCTGAACCACCGAAAGAAGAAAAGGTCGAGCAGCCTAAAAACGAAATACAACGAATGACGCCCAGGGAGCTGACTCTTCCGTTCGAGATGAATCCGCGTCTCCCCGCCGGTCCGGGCGACCTGGTGCTGCCGGACCTGAAAAGTGTTCCTCTTTCGTACGCGAATCTTCCGAATGCATTCGGTGAAAGCCAGTTGGATGCCCCGCTCACGGCATTGGTCCGGGTGCCGCCGGTATATCCCCTTCAGGCCCGGCGACGGGGTGTCGAGGGATGGGTGAAGGTGATTTTAACCGTTAATGAAAACGGTTTTGTGGAAGATGTCACCGTTCTGGATGCCGACCCGGCCGGTGTTTTTGAGCGAAGCGTCGAGGCCTGCGTCATGAACTGGCGATTCGAACCCGGCACGGTGGACGGCGCGCCGGTCAGGGCCCGTGTAGAAACAACTATCGAGTTTCATCTGGCATCGGGGGAGGAATAGTACCATGTCCGCACCTTTTCGACATATTTTCGGCCTGCTCGCAACAATACTGTTGTTGCTTCCATCGGCGACGCCCAGGGCTGAAACCACTGAAAAACTTCCGCTGCCGGCGCTGATGGTTTTAAACAAGGTGAGCCCCTTGCTGGCCGGAGAGGCCTATGACCAGGCCGAGGAAACACTGCTTGCGTTTCAGGGCCGCAGTAAAACAGCATTCGATGCCGAATCCCCCGACCCCAAGGGATACTATCATCCCGAGATCTATTTTGCCCTCGGCAACTGTTATCTGCTTCAGTCCCGTTACGATGCGGCGGCAGAAGCATATCAACGGACACTGGCACGGGACCCGGACCACAGCTTCGCCTGGCTGCATCTGGCCAGAGTTCACTATGAAACAAATCAATACGCTGATGCCGGCCGCTGTTTCGAACAGGCGTACGAGATCGATCCGGAAAAGAAACCCGAAATTCTCTATTACAGCGCCGCTGCCCGGACCATGGCGGGGAGATATGAAGAGGCCATCGGCATTTTTGAAAGGTTGCTGGCCCGTCACTCCGATGCCTTTCTGCCTGAATGGAGAGAACAGCTGGTGCACGCCTTGCTGGCCGCCGACCGCCCCCGGGACGCCCTGCCCCATATTAAAGCCCTTATCAATGTCTATACCGGGGAGGCAAAAACCCGCTGGCAGGAGATACTTCTCTATCAATACCTGCAGCTGGAGATGATCACCGAAGCGCTTGACATGGCCCTGGACCTGACCCGGGAGGCGCCCGAAAAGGCCGCCTGGTGGAAAGCCCTGGTACATATCCAACTGAATGCCGGTCAGTATGAAGATGCACTGGCCGCCATGATCGTTTACTCTTATCTCTCTCCTCTCTCCATGGAAGAAAAAACGCTGTTGGCGGACCTGAACCTTCAACTGGGAATTCCGGTAATGGCCGCACCGGTTTATAAAAACTGTCTGGAAGAAAAGCCCGACACCGGGATGCTGAAACGCCTGGTGATCTCCTATCGACAACTGGGTGATCCGGAAAAGGGGCTCGATTGTATAAGGGATTTCTGCCGAGATGATCCTGATGCGGAACTGATGCTTCTGCAGGGGGAGATTCTATATGCATTAAAACGATACGAGGCGGCCGCCTCGGTCTGTCGCCGGGCCGCGAAAGACGATGCGGATGCGTCCCATGCCGGGCGCGCTTGGCTGATGGCCGGATACGCCGCCTGGCAATCGGGCGATATTACCGCCGCCAGGGAGGCGTTTAAACACGCAACAGATTTCAAAACCGTGAAAAAAGATGCCAAGTCTGCCCTGACGCTGCTGAATCGGCCCACCACCGTCTTCATCGCGGATGCGGATGGAAAGACCGAACCACGGAAACAGAAAACGGAAAAGGATTTGAAACAAAAATGACCAGCTCGCAGTTTTTCAATATCGCTACCGGACTCTACATACTCGGGTTTGCCGCAGGGGTGTTTTTACCCCGCCGGCGATTGGTAGCGCCGGCTTTTCTGCTGCCGGCACTGGCCGCCAATGCCGCGGCTCTTGCCATTCGCTACATGCCCGCATGGCCCATGATGCCCATGTACCTCGGGCCCGTGGCCCTGCCGTTGGTGCTCTGTCTGCTTGCTCTGTTCGTATCGGGTCGAAACGGCGACCGGGGGGGAGCGCGGTGCATTGCACTGGCCTTTACGGCCCTTTCGGCCGTAATCGCGGCGTTGTTTCCGAAGGACTTCTACCTTCCCTTTCTCAAGTCCCAGTCCCTGTTCGCACATCTCTTCTTCCTGTTCGGTACCCTGGGCAGGGCGTGTTTTCTGATGGGCGCCGCCTGGGCGATTGACGGGTTGACCGGAAAACGTTCCCTGGAAGAAGCACAGCGATCTCCCCTGTCCCTGATCCGCTCCTTTCACTGGAACGTCTGGGGGTTTTCCTTCTGGACCCTTTCCATGTTCACCGGCGAGCTATGGTCCTACCTGGGCTGGGGAACCCCGGTGGTGTGGGACGAACCGGCCATCACCACCACCATGGCCGCATGGTTCTTCTACATCTGCCTGATGCATCTCCATCTGACCGGTGCCTGGAGTGCCAGGAGCCGGGGAGTTTATGCAGCCGCGGGGGCACTGGTAGTTCTGGGCCTGACCCTGCCGCCGGACCTGGGACCCTTTCGGTGGGTGGTGCAATTATGAAGACACTCTTTAAAACCATATGGCAAAAAATCTGCAGCATTCATCTGACCGTCGCCCTGTGCCTGATGATCACGGCGGATTCGGCATGGGGGTACTTCTGCCTGAACCGGCATGCCGATTTGTTTGAACCTCTGAACGATATCGGTCTTGTGGAATGGATCGCCACCTTCGGGCGTCACAACCTGTCCCATACCCTGTGGCTGATGTTGCTCCTGGTTCTGCTGTTTTTGCTGGGTCTCAACACCTTTGCCTGCACCACGGACCGGGTACTCGGCCTCGTATCGGCTCGTTCCCGAATGGGCGCCCGAAGATTTTTTTTCAGGCTTGCGCCCCATGTGATGCACTACGCGGTCCTTATTATTTTAAGCGGTTATCTCGGCACCTATCTCTTCGCCCGGGTACTGGATAGCCGAACGCTTGTTCCCGGAGGGGCCATGACCCTTCCCGGTACCGCCGCCACTATCACCTTCGATGCGTTCGATCCGATTTATTATGAAGGCGATGCGCTTCCCGCCTTTGAAAATCGGGTGCTGATGCCCCGGGCCCGTCTGGCCCTGACCCGCGGCGATGACGTGTCCACTGCTGTACTGGCCTACAACCGGCCGGTCCGGTTCGAAGGGTACGGCATTTTCCTCAAGAATTTTAACCCCACCATGCGCAGCGGCGGTATGTCCGGCAGAACCCGCATCGACCTGAGTCTCCGCCGGGATCCCGGGGTGCGTCTCTATATTCCCGGTATGTTTCTGTTTACGGTGGGGCTTGTCATGTACCTGGTAGAGCGGGTTTTTTATAAAAAAAACAAAAAGGAAACATTATGAAATGCTGGAGAGAACAATTTCAATACCTGGCACTATTAGTAATTCTATTGCCGCTTTTCGCTTGCGACGGTAAGGGCGGCAGCGGTTCCTCTTTCGTTCAAGTCGGCGATTTTACGGTCAACCGGATTTCGGAGGATATTACCGAAGTGCGGGACGGTGCCGGCAGAAAACTGATACTTGTCCCCCGCGGCACGCCCGATCCCGACGGCATCGAACCCTGCCGGGTTGTTCGAGTGCCGGTACAACGCGTGGCGGCTTACGGCGCCTTTGATGTGGCCACCATGAAGGCCCTGGGGGTTCTGGAAGAGGTCCTGGTGGGAGTAACCACCCCGGCCGACGAATGGTACGTCGACGAGGTCCGTGAAGGGATAGAAGCGGGCCGGATCGCGTTCCTGGGCTACTCTAGCAGCATCGACTTCGAGCAGTTGAGACAGCAGCAGCCGGAACTGGTGCTTACCTGGGACCACAGCATCATCCCCATGCTCGATGATTTGGGCATTCCATGTGCCATCACCTCCACCCCCACGGCCATGTGTCTCAACGCCCGAATGCGTTTCGTCCAGTTTCTGGCGCCCTTTTTCCAGAAAAAAAAGGAGGCCGATGCCTTTTTTGACCGGGTGAACACGACCCTTACGACCATTCGAAAAAAAACCGCCAATGCCGGTCCGACGCCCAAAGTGATCTGGGGGGATATCTACGAGAAGCGGGTATATGTGGAACCCGGAAACGCCTGGGTGGGGGAACTGGTGGGGCTTGCCCAGAGCGACTATCTTTTCCATGATGTCTACGGCACCTCCTGTATTGAAATTGCCGTCGAGCGGTTTCTCTACAGCGGTGAGGAGGCCGATATTTACTTTACCTACCGAACCGAAAAAACCGGCGTTACTTCCAAAGCGTCCCTTGCCCGGTTGAATCCCCTTCTTGCGAATATTCGCCCCCTGAAGTCGGGGAGGGTCTATGCGCCGCTCCCCCATTACAGCCAGTCCGGAGACCGGCTGGACGAAATCCTTACGGAAATTGCCGCGATCCTTCATCCGGAATGCTATCCGGGGTTTGAACAGAAATTTTTTAAGGAACTTCCCGAAACCGATCCTCCTGAACAAGGAGGTATCTCATGACAACGGCAGTCCATGCCATAGCACCCACCACAACGGGATTCTGGCGAAAACCGGGTGTCTGGTTTTTCTTTCTCTCACTTGTCACCCTTTCTCTGGCGGTGCTGAATGTCGGGATCGGGTCCGTCTCTTTTTCGGCGGGGGAGATCTGGCAGACGATCCTGACTCCCCGTGAAGGCGCCGCCATGACCGATATTATCTGGGCGATCCGTATCCCCCGGGCCATCGCCGCGGTGCTGGGGGGGGCATACCTGGCGGTCGCCGGGCTTCTGCTCCAGGTCTATTTCCGGAATCCCATCGTGGGGCCTTTCATCCTCGGGATCTCGTCCGGGGCTACAGTGATGGTCTCCTTCGTGATGCTGACCACCCTCACCGTGGGGATGACCGTGCTGACGCCTTTCATGACCACGGTGGCCGCGTTCATCGGTGCGTACGGGGTAATGATGATCGTGGTGGCGGTGGCGGCCCGGGTGAAAAGCGGTATCACCCTTCTCATTGTGGGTCTCATGATGGGCTATCTCTGTTCGGCGGTTACCGCCGTCATGACGGCACTGGCGGAAAAGGAGGCCATCAAAGGTTTTGTCCTCTGGCAGCTCGGCAGTTTCTCCGGCTTTAAATGGAGCGAGATTTTCGTGATGCTGGTGTGCGGGGGCGCCATTCTCATTATGACATATGCCATGAGCAAGCCCCTCAACGCCTTTCTGCTGGGGGAGGAGTACGCCGCCTCCATGGGGGTCAATATCAGGAAGTTCCGCATCCTCATTCTGCTCTTTGCCTGTGCCCTGGCCGGTATGATCACCTCGGTGGCGGGACCCGTGGCTTTCGTGGGACTGGCGGTGCCCCACATGGCCCGGCTGATTTTTCATAGCTCGGACAATCGCATTCTGATTCCCGGGGCCTGTTTGACGGGGGCGGCCATTACCAGTCTCTGCGATCTCATCGCCCGGATGCTGCTTTCCCCCGTTGAACTGCCCCTGTCCGCCATCACCGCCTTTTTCGGGGCGCCGATCGTCATCGGCCTGCTTATGAAACGGAGGGTCAAACTGTGAATAAAACAACCACCACCAGTGTTCTCACCTGCCGGGATCTTTCCGTCGGCTATGAGGAGAAAGTCATTCTTTCAGACATCTCCCTCTCTTTCGAGGCGGGACAGTTTATCTCCCTGCTGGGGCCCAACGGCGCCGGCAAAACCACGCTTCTCCGGACCTTTTCCCGACACCTCGATCCCATTAGTGGACAAATCGAGGTGATGGGGCGACCCCTTGCCCGGCTCACCGCCATGGAAATGGCCCAATTCATGGCCGTGGTACTTACGGACAAGGTGTCGCCCCCCCTTTTTTCCGTTTTTGAATTCGCGGCCTTGGGGCGGTACCCCCATACGGACTTTCTGGGACGACTTCAAGCGGCGGACATCGAAGCGGTGGAAAACGCCCTGTACGCCGTACACGCCGAAGAGCTTGCCCACCGGCCCTTTTCGGACCTGAGCGACGGCGAACGGCAAAAGGTCCTGGTGGCCCGTGCCCTTGCCCAGGAACCCCGCCTGTTGCTTCTGGATGAGCCCACCATCCATCTGGACCTGAAGCATCGGGTGGAGGTCCTGGGCATCCTGCGGAATCTCTGTCGCACCCGGGGAATTACCGTAGTGGCATCTCTCCATGATGTGGATATCGCTGCCAAGGTCTCGGACCGGGTGGCCCTGGTCAAATCCGGGGGACTTAGCGACTGGGGACCACCGGAGACGGTACTTACCGGTCCGGCCGTATCCGACCTTTACGATTTCCGGGAGGCTGAATTCTGCAACCAGTTGGGTGGCATCGAGCTGCGGGGTGACGGCCGCCGGGGCCGGGCTTTCGTCGTCGCCGGCATGGGCACCGGCGCCCAGGTGTACCGCATGCTGGCAAAACGCGGTTTTGCCATCTCCACCGGGGTGCTCCATGAGAACGACCTGGATTACTTCGTGGCCCGCTCCCTGGGGGCCGAGTGTATCACCCGCAAACCCATGGAGGCCGTGGATGCCGAGAGTGTGGCCGCTGCCGCCCGGGGCCTTTCCGACTGTCGGTTTATTATCGACTGCGGGTTCGAGGAAGGCGCCCTGAACCGGGAGAACATGACCCTGATAGAGGCCGCCCTTCAGACCGGAAAACCGATGCTGACCCTTCGGAAAAACGGCCTTTCTACCCATTCGACCTCCGGAAACGGCGCTTCCCTTATCCGCTGTGCTTCCTCCGCCGAGCTTCTGGAGGCCATCGATCACGAATTTACCGGGGAGACAACCGGAAAACCTCTCTCCGCACAAGAAGGAGACGCATTATGACGGCCACGCCCTATACCCTGTGCTATTTTTCCGCCACATCCATCGAAATGCCCAGCCTGAGCGCCGGGGTCCTGGGGTTCCAGAAAGAGGGGTTCGAAATCACGGTCCACGCCCGGACCCAGACCCAGCTGTTCGACCAGTCCCGGCAGAAGGCCTTCGTGGCCCAGGCCCTCGCATCCCAAGCGGTAATTATCAGTCTTCATGGCGGCAAGGCCTCCTTTCCGGCCTTTGACGCCCTTTCCGAGGCCCTTGAAAACCTTCCGGAGGATGCGCCCCGGCCATACATTCACGTCCACCCCACCGGGGGGGACGAGGAGTCGGCGGAAGCTGCCCGGGAGTTCAGCACCGATTTCGGCACACCGACCTGGGACGAGATCCAGCGCTACCTGAACCAGGGGGGGCAGGTGAACTTTCACCAGCTGCTGATCTATCTCCACAAACGCCTTTTCGATGCCGATATTCCCTGCCGTGCCCCAGAGCCCCTTCCCGATGAAGGCATCTATCATCCGGACATGCCCGGCATCCCTTCACTGGAGGCATACCTCGCCGAAAAAGTGGACCCGGACAAACCCACCCTCGGCCTGTGGTTCTACCAGATCTACTGGGTCAACGGGGATCTGATCTTCATCGACGCCATCATTCGTGCCGTGGAAGCGGCCGGGGCCAACGTCATTCCGGTCTTTCACATGCGCTACAAGGATGTCGAGCGGGGCAACAAGGGCGCCGATTACGTGGTGGAACATTACTTCATGGCGGGCGACAAACCCAGAATCCAGGCCCTCATCAACCCCCTCATGTTCTCCATGACCCAGGTGGCGCCGGAGTATAACGACCTTTTGTCGAAATTGAACGTGCCCTACATCCAGGCCATGACCAGCACCTCCAATTATCAGAACTGGAAAGAGAGCATCCAGGGGATGTCCACCATGGACGTCTCCTGTTCGGCGGCCCAGCCGGAGTTCGACGGGGCTCTCATCACCGTGCCGGTGGCAACAAGGGAGCAGGAGACCGTGGACCCGGTCACGGGCGCGCTTCTGGCCCGGAATATGCCGATTCCCGAGCGGATGGAGAAGATGGTGCGGCTGACCCTGAACTGGGCCCGCCTCTCCCGGACCCCCAACGAGGAGCGCCGGGTGGCCATTATTTTTCACCACTACCCCCCGCGAAACGACCGCATCGGCTGCGCCGCCGGCCTGGACAGCTTCGCCAGCATGAAGCTGCTCATGGACCGCATGATAGAAGATGGTTATCAGATATCCCGGACATTTGAAGATGGCGAAGCGCTGGCCCGGGAGATGCTCTCCCGAATGACCTGCGACCGGCACTGGCTCACCCCGGATCAGATGGCCGAGCGGGCCGAGGCCTATGCCGGCCGGGACCTTTTTGTCCCCTGGCACAAAGAGATACCCGAACGCATACGGGAGAAGATGGTCAACGACTGGGGAGAGGTTCCCGGGGAGCTGTTTGTTCACGAGGACCGAATGAACTTCGCCGGGATGCTGACCGGGAACGTCTTTATCACCATCCAGCCCCCGCGGGGGTACCTCGAGAATCTCGAGGCGATCTATCACGACATGTACCTCTCGACGCCCCACCACTACCAGGCCCAGTATCGCTGGATCAGGGATGTCTTCAAGGCCCATGTGGTGATGCATGTGGGGACCCACGGCTCCCTGGAGTGGCTCCCGGGAAAGGCCCTGGGGCTCTCCGAAGAGTGCTACCCGGACCTTGCCATCATGGAGCTTCCCAATGTCTATCCCTACGTCATCAATGATCCCAGCGAGGGCACCCAGGCCAAGCGGCGCTCCTACGCCTGCCTCATCGACTACATGACTCCGGCCTTTACCAACGCCGATCTCTACGACGATCTCGGAAAGGTGCAGGGTCTTCTGAACGACTACGCCATCGCCACCACCGCGGATCCGGGAAAGGTGGATATCCTGCGTCCCATGATCTGGGAAGCGGCCGTCGGGGCGGATCTGGACAAGGACCTGGAGATTACCGAGGCGGAAGCCCTGGGTGATTTTGATACATTCATGGAAAGGCTCCACGCTTATCTCCAGGAGCTTTCCGATACCATGATCAACGACGGTCTCCACACCATGGGAACGTCCCCCGAGGGGAACCGGCTCACCGAGTTCGTGGTCCAGCTCACCCGGCTTGCCAACGGCAATGTGCCGAGCCTACGGGAGTCCCTGGTGACCTTTCAAGGGCTCGACTATGACGAGGTGCTGGAAAATCAGGGGGTCCGGAAGGCCCGTTTCGGGGACCGCACCGGCGGCGAGGTGGTGCGGGAGGCGCACCAGAGAGCTTTGGACCTGGTGGGGTCCCTGTCGGAAGAGGGCTACCGGAAGGAGAGCGCGGCCGAAATTGTCGAGAAGTATCTGGGCCGTCCCGTGGCGCCCATCACCGATGCCCTCACCTATATCGCCGAGACACTGGTGCCCAATGTCCGGCGCTGCACCGACGAGATCGACAACAGCCTGCTGGGCTTTGACGGCGGCTTCGTACCCCCCGGCCCGTCGGGGGCCCCCACCCGGGGCCAGGCCGACATCCTGCCCACAGGCCGGAACTTCTACTCCGTGGATCCCAACAAGATTCCGACACCCGCCGCCTGGGAGGTGGGCAAACGACTGGGGGACGCCCTGCTCGAGCGCTACCTCTCGGAGACGGGCCGGTACCCCGACAACATCGGCATCCTGGTCTACGGCATCTCCGCCATGCGCACCGGCGGGGACGATATCGCCGAGATTTACTACCTCATGGGACTCAAGCCGGTCTGGAAACGGGGCAGCGGTAACGTGGGGGGGCTGGAAGTCATTCCCCTCTCGGAACTGGGCCGGCCCCGGCTGGATGTGACCCCGCGGATCTCCGGCTTTTTCAGGGATGCCTTTCCCAACATCGTGGAGAGAATCGACGAGGCCGTGCGGATCGTGGCGGCCCTGAAGGAGCCCCCGGAATCCAACTTCCTGAGGCGGAATGTCTACAAGGACCTTGAAGAGTACCGGAAGCAGGGCATGAGCGAAGAGGATGCCTATCGGGAGGCCACCTTCCGAGTCTTCGGCTGCCCCCCGGGCACCTACGGCGCCGGGGTGGCGGAGCTCATCGAATCCAAGAACTGGAAGACCCAGGAGGATCTGGGCAATAATTATATTCGCTACTCTTCCCACGCATACGGCCGGGGAACCTACGGCGATCAGAAGCCCGATGTCTACCGCAAGCAGCTCTCCCGCATGGATATCACGGTGAAGAACGAAGACACCCGGGAGTACGATATGATGTCCTGTACCGATTACTACAACTACTACGGCGGCATGATCGTGGCCGTAAAGACCGTCCGGGGAAAACTGCCGTTTGCCGTCATGGGCGACAGCGCCGACCCCAAGCGGGTGAAGATCCGTACTACCTTCGAGGAAGCCAAGCATGTGCTTCGTTCCCGCCTGGTGAACCCCAAATGGCTGGAAGGGATGAAACGCCACGGCTACAAAGGCGCGGGCGACATCTCCCATGTGATGGACATCGTGCTGGGCTGGGACGCTACCGCCGAGGTTATCGACGACTGGATGTACGAGAAGATCGCCAACAGCTACGCCCTGGATCCGGAGATGCAGGAGTGGCTGAAAGAGGTGAACCCCTACGCCCTCCAGAACATCCTCGACAAACTTCTGGAGGCTGTCAGCCGGGGTATGTGGAAAGCCGACGCACAGATGGAAGAGGACCTTCGAAATGCCTACCTGGATGTGGAGGGCGAGATCGAGGGGGCCATGGACGTCGCCAGCTAACTTTATATTCATATGGGTGTCCGCAAGGACCTAACAGGGAATCCCGTGAAAATCGGGAGCGGGCCCGCCGCTGTAATCCCGCCCTCATAGAGGGAACCTTTACGGCAGGAGATGCCACTGTCGCCGGACAGGCGACGGGAAGGCAGCCGTAGAGGCGGGAGAGCCAGAAGACCTGCCCATGTGATTGTTCAGAAGAAGTCTTCGTGGAAAAGACTTTTTCACAGCGGTTCTATGGATAAAATCGGGAAATCCCGAACCGACAACATGCCGGTTCGGGTTTTTTTATTCGATCCGGCCACAAATTATACTCTTGGAGTGGAGGAATTTCAGAATGAGACGATGTTTTATCGGGTTAAGGCGTAGAAGTATTTTTTTTCTTTTTTTCATGATCTGCATGTCGTTTGCTCTTTTTCAAGACCCGGTTGCAGCGGATGATACGAATAAAGATAATCCGTTGATGGCTGAGGTTTTTCTTGATGAAATTGTTGTGACGGCGACGCGATCGGAAAAATCGGCTGCCGAAATATATGCCGAGGTAGAGGTGATTTCCAGCGAAGAGATTTCAGATTCTTCGAGTAACAGCGTCGTCGATCTGCTTCGTGGTATTCCGGGCCTCGACAACCGTGGGCAAACCGGCCCCGGGGGGTGGTTTTCGACGGACATTCGCGGCGTGGACAGCAGTAGGGGGATGTTGATGATGATCGACGGGGTTCCCCTCAATTCAGGCCTGTCCGATCTCTCGTACACTTCGGGGATCGATCTCAGTATTATCGACCAGATAGAGGTCGTGCAGGGAAATTTCTCTTCCCTGTACGGAAGCAATGCCATGGGCGGCGTGATCAACGTGATTTCGAAAAAGATGAAACACGACGGCCATGAAGTCACCGCCCGGTTCAATGCCGGTGATTTCGGTTATCTGGAGGCGGGGTCGAACATCATCGGGCGCAGGGGTAAGATCACCTTCTCCCTGAACGGCAGTTATCAGAAACTCGACAACCGTTATCGACGGGACGAGCAACTGGAGTATGAAAGAAGCGGCGGTATGGGAATGGGCGCCGTCACATATACCAAGGTCTATACGGACATCGAGGACGCCGACTCGGAAACGTCGAAGCTGTTTGCACGCCTCGACTATGAGGTGGATGACGTGACCAGTGTCACCCTGTCCGGGAATTACTCGGCCGGCAAGCTCAACCTGGGGGACAGCGAGAATCTATCCGTGACCCGCGATCTCGGGGACAGGGAAATGAACACCCTGTTTCTGAACCTGAGCGGGCGTACCAAATTTTCGGAGAATTTCAAGGCGGACATACAGCTCTATTCCAACTACGATGAGCGGGATACCAACAAGGAGCAGCGAATTGCCGGTGGCATGGGGATGGGCGCTTCATATAATTTCGGACACCAGAATTTCTGGGGGCGGAACAATGGTCTTCAACTGAAGGCAAACGCGAAGGTGTCCGAAAGGCACTACATCACTTCCGGCATCGACGTGAATTACAAGGAAGGGTATTGGAAAGAGACATACGAGAGCGGCGAGGTCATCGATGCCATTCTGGACAAAACCATGACCAACTATGCGGTATACGTCCAGGATGAAATCAACCTGGATCCGGTGACCCTCACCCTTGGCGGACGGTACGACGCCAACACGGAATCGGACAACGCCTTTTCGCCGAAACTGGGTATTTTTTTACAGCATGACCGACCGGATAAATCTCCATGGATCGGTCGGCAAGGCCTTCCGGGCGCCGACCCTTGCGGAGATGTACCAGCCCACCTGGCTGATGGGGATGTATCTCTTCTATTCCAACCCCGATCTGGAACCGGAGACCGTCTGGTCCTATGACATGGGAACCACGATAAAACTTTCTCCCGAAATCGAATTTTTCCTGACGGGGTTCTACTCAAAAGCGGAGGATCTCATCAACACCGCTCCGGCCGTTATCGACGGGCAGACCGTACGCATCTATGAAAATTTGGAGGAAGTTGAAACCGACGGGTTTGAAACCGGCATCGAGGGAAAGCTGACCTCCTGGCTGAACTTCAATTTGAATTACACATACGCACATTCAATCGAAACGGGAGAAGGCCGCCGGCCCGATTCGCCGCTTCATCAAGCCAACTTCAGCATTACATCGAAAAATAAATTGGGGAAAGATATCTCCCTGAGCACGACGTTGAACGCAAGGTACAGCGGCGAGACCACCTATGTGGACAATATGACCGATGCGGTGGTGGAGCAGTTGGATGGATTCACGGTAGTGGACCTGACCCTGCGCCTAAAAATCCGGGAAAAATGCCAGCTCAAATTCGCCATGTATAATCTTCTGGGTGAAGATTACCAGGTGCACGGCTCTAACCTGGGGCCCGACCGATACTTCTGGGCGGGTGGGGAAATCACCTTCTAATCGGTTGATTCTTGATCTTAATCTTGCTCTTAATCTTAATCTCTCCGTTATTGAGGATCAAGATTAAGAGCAAGAACAAGATGGTTCAAACGCCATTCTCCGTTTTTGCCTCCACCTCCCCCTCGATCTCGAGGTACATCTCCCGAAGGCTTTGCAGTTCCTCCTCCGACGCTTCCCAGTATCCTCTCTTCTCCGCTTCGAAGAGGCGCTGCATGATATCGGCGACCGCATATGTGTTGTTCTCTTTCAGTTTTTCAAGCATCTCCTGGTCATCGAGAAGCGTCTCCTTCACGGCGCTGAAAATCCAGCTCTCCACGCGCCCCGTGGTGGCGCTCAGCCCCACCAGGTTTTCCACCCGGTCCGCCAGGTGCTGGGCGCCGTGCACCCTGTGGGCAAGAAGTCCGTTGATGTATTCCGGATTGAGAAGCCGGGTCCTTACGGAAATCTGGATCGCCTTGCCGGCTTCATCCGTATAGATTTTCGACGATGACGAATCGGTGTAGAGCATTACCGGCCGTTCGCCCCGGACCTCCTGGACGGCCTTTGACAGGCCCCCGAAATATTCGTAGTAATGGTCCAGGTCGGTAATGGAATAGTCCACGGAGCTTCGCACCTGGGAAACCACCTCCACCTGTTTCAGGTTGCTTTCGAAGAGTTCCCGGCGGGCCTCTCCCCTTCGGGTCCGGGTATAGAGATGCTTCTGGGCGCTCAGATACCCCTGGGCAATTTCCGATTCATCCGTCCAAGCCTTGTTTTCGATCATGGTGGTCAGGCCCGTGCCGTACTGCCCTTCCGGAGGCCCGAAAATTCTTCCCCGAGAAAGTGTAACTGCATCTGCCTCCGCCATCTCCCGACGAAGCTCCGCTTCCCTTTCCGAAGAATGTTTTTTCATGAAATTCATCTCTTCCGGTTCTTCCGCCGTACAGACGGCCTCGAACACCTCGTCCAGGAAGTGGATCATGTTCGGGAACATGTCCCGGAAAAATCCGCAGATGGTTACCACCACGTCGATCCTCGGCCGGTTCATCTCCCCAAGGGGGATCAGTTCGAACTTCTTCTGAAAGGCGTTTTGGGTGGGAACGATTTTCACCCCCAGGTAGTGCAGGATCTGCCCGATGGACTCCCCCTTCGTTTTGGAGGTTTCCAGTCCCCAGAGCACCAGGGAGACGGTTTCGGGGCAGCGCCCGTTCTCCTTGAGAAAAAAAGCGAGGGTGCTTTCTGCGATCTCCCGACCCCTCTCCATCGCGACTTCGGAAGGCACCAGCCGAGCGTCGAACTGAAACATATTGAAGCCCGTCGGAAAGACCTCCGGATCCCGGATCACGTCGCCCCCGATATGCGCCTCGAGATACCTGCCGTCAAGGCATTTCAGAAGGCCGTCAAACTCATGATTGCTCCCAAGTCGCTCCAGACACTCCTCGCCGAATTTGAGGGAGTCGTTCAGCGCCCCTGCCTGTTTTCGTGGCAGCTGCTTTCGAATTTTTTTGACAAATTTGCCCGTGCCGAAGCAGTGATCCGCCACCAGTTCCTCGGCGATCTCGCAGGCCCGCTCTTCCCGGCGGATAGCCGGAATATTCGTTTCCACGCAGGAGACGATGATTTCCGGCAGAGGAAGGATCTCCCCCCGCTTCCAGCCGAGGATCGCCGAAATGAAGGAACACTTCTCCTCTTCCGAAAACGGTTTCCCGATCCGGTGAAGTCCCAGGGGCATCAGGGCGGTTTTCATTCGAATCAGCTCCGAGGAGACCGAATCCACATCGTCCGGATCATCCACGATCAGCTTCATCTCTTCGGCTTTTCGAAGGATCTTTTCGTGCAGATCTTTTTTCTGGACCGGCGCGAGGTTGCCGGCCGTCTCGTAATCGGCGATCAGTTCCTCCAGCGCCAGGATATCTCCATAGGCGCCGGATCGTTTGAACGCCGGACCCGAGTAGGAGATAAGGCAGGCGTGGGTTCTTCTTTTGGCGATGGTGGCCTCGGAGGGATTGCCGGTATAGTAGTAGTAAAAATGGGGGCAGCTTCCGATGAGGTAATCCGGAAAGCACTCCTCGCACATGCCGCTCTCCTTTCCCGGCAGAAATTCGAGGGTGCCGTGGGTACCCACGTGGATTATTGCATCCGCCTTGAACTCCTCCTTCAGCCACTGATAGAAGGCGGTGTACTGGTGCTGGGGCGGCATCACCTTGTCGTGGTAGTTCTTGGCGGGCTCTTCGAAGCTTCCCCGGGAGGGCTGAAGCCCGATGAAGATATTGCCGTCCACGATTCCCGGAATGAAAAACCGCTTTCCATCCGCCATGATACTGCCCGTCGGCGTTCCCCATTCGGAGGTGGTCCTTTCAAGGAATCCGGACTTCAGCCGCTCGTTTTCAGCCGGCATAAACGATTCTTTGCCGTAGAAGATCATCTCCGGCGGATCGACGGACCATTGGGCCGAGTTGCAGCAACCGCCGTCCATAAAGGTTTTTTCCAGGCGACTCGCGGTAACGCCGTCGGCGGTGTATCCGCTCTCCCTGAGAAAACCGCAGATGTGCTCCACGGACTGGAAGGTGTCGAGGAAAGCGCCGCCCCCCACATTGGCCTCCCCCGGCGGATAGTTGTAGAGGATGAAGGCCAGCTTCTTGTCGCTGTTCTTTTTTCGCCCCAGCGACACATATTGCTTCGATTTCGCTTCGAACTTGTCGAACCGGTCCGGAATCAGGGTGAGTTCGGAAAGATCCGGTATGGTCTCGCTCGGGACGCCCCGAAGCCCGCCGATGGGGATGGTGTCGAGAACGCCGTCCAGTTCCGGCAGCATGATGCCGATAATGAGCTCCGCCGGCCCGAAGCCCGTCAGCTCCTCCTTCCACTCCTCGATTCTTCGCCGATTCATGAACATGGGGTGCAGCACCGGCACATCGAAATTTCGGAACACGGAAATCCCGGCCTCGGCGCTGCCCCCCATGGGGCCCGCGCCAAACCGAAAGGGGAGAAAATCCCAGAGAACATCAAGTGTGAGCCCTTCGGCCATGTGCTTTTCGATGAGTTCGAACTTCCGTTCCCCCGTGTAGGATCCCAGGGGAACCACGTTCCAGGATGCCGACAGCCTCTCCATGATGTCGGCAACGATGTTGAAGGTGTGGTACGGGTAGTTCCTGAGGGAGTAAAGGAGACCCACGGTGGGCCGGGCATCATCCCACTTCGCCTCTTTTCGAAACGCATGGAACGTCTTGTAACCCGTCTGAGTACGGGGGTCGAAGAGGACCACGTCGGAATAGTCGATGATCGGTCCGGGTGCCGGGAGAGAGGTCATTCCGCAGTACTCCCGAAGCACCAGCAGCAACATGTTCCGGATGTTGTCAAAGCCGGCAAAACTCCAGGCACGCTGCAGCAGAAGCCAGTCATGCATGCCCCGGACGGACTTACTCATCTTTCCCGCTACCGCCGCCATCTTCATCATCCGGTCCAGGTTCATGTTTCCCATGCCGGAGGCGTTTCCCCCGGCTTTTTTTTCCATCATTTTGGTGAATTTTTCGAATTCGAACGCCCCCAGCTTTGTCCGGCTTCTCAGGTATTCCGTGCCGCTTCCCACAAGCGCCAGGTTTTTGCGATACTCCCGGACCGTCTCCTCGATGATTCCCACCGTGGCCGGATCGGCCCCCATGAGGTCGAGGAATACGAAATCCGAATCGAGGATGCTTTTTTTGATGGCTTCGAATTTGGACGAATGGTCCTTCGCCTCTCCCACATAAAAGCTGGAGATATGAATGTCCCGCAGGGGGGACGGTTGAATGTCCGGTGATTTTCGAAAATGTGAAATCACTTCGTCTACATATTTCAGGCCAGCGCTTGAAATACAGACAAAGGTTAAACGGCAAGACATATCGGATCCTTTCGGGGTAAAAAACCATCCATGGCGCTTTGAACAAAACGACGGGTATAGGCATCCCGGGGCGATTTTACCACCTGGGCCGAGTCGCCTAACTCCACCATGCATCCATTGTGCATTACCGCAATTCTGTCCGAAATCGCCGCGGTCAGCGCCACATCATGGGAAATAAAAATCATAGTGAATGCGTACGCCTCCTTCAAGGAGATGAGGAGCCGAATAATCCGGGCCTGGACCGATGTGTCCAGGCAGGAAGTCGGTTCATCGGCGATGATCAGTTCCGGTCGAATGGAAACAACCCGGGCGATGAGCACGCGTTGCAGTTGTCCGCCGGAGAGCTGGACCGGACGACGAAAAAGCAGCTCTTCACCCAATCCCACGGTTTCGAGCATCCCGGCCACCTCCTCTTTCGTGATCGACTTGTAGGCTTTTTTACCAAAAAGTCGGTGAACTTCTTTCATGCTTTCCAGAACGGTCATGTCGGGATGAAGGGCGTCGGAAAAATTCTGGGTGATCATCTGGACCCGTTTTCGAAACACTCTTTCCGGTATCCGGTTTTTTCCAAACAGATCGTTTCCGTCAAAAAGAACCCGGCCGCTGTCGGGCGTCACGGCCCGAAGCAGGATATTCGCAAGAGTGGTCTTTCCCGAGCCGCTTTCGCCGACAATGCCGAGCACCTCGCCCCGATTCAGATCGAAGGAGATCTCCTTGAGTGCCTCGGTTTTCTTCCTTGAAAACGGGCCCGTGTCAAACACTTTCGAAAGATGGTCAACTGTCAGCATACTTGCACCATACCGTGTGGTTGCTGTTTATGTTTTTGGCCTCATATAGGTGAGGTGTCTCTCCTCTTCCCCGGTGGCATCTTCCCTGAAACGGGCACCCGTTCTTTTCATCCGGGGCTGTCGCCGGAAGTGACATGTCCTCATCCGCCGCCATGCCGTTTTCGGGCATGGCGTTGATCAGCATGGATGTATAGGGATGAGCGCCTTTTTCAAGCACCTGCCGGCAGGGGCCTTTTTCCATAAAGCGTCCCTTGTAGATAATACCTATACGATCCGCCAGGCGATGGGCCACCTTCAAATCATGGGTGATCAGCACCATGGCGGTGTCGCGGGTAGCTTTAATCTCTAGAAGCGTCTCCAGAAGTTCGTCCTTGAGAACCGGATCCAAACCCTTGGTAGGTTCGTCGGCAATCACCAGTACAGGGTCGCAACAATAGGCCAGGGAGAGAAGGGCGCGCTGCTTCATACCCCCGGACAATTGATACGGGTGGGTGCGGAAAATCCCTGCCGGATCTCGGAAACCGAACGTATCCAGCAGATAAATCGACCGCTCCCGAATCTCTCTTTTTTTTAGTTCCGGGAAATGTGCCCGGAAGGTTTCGGACAAATGTTCGCCGATGGTCAACAGGGGGTTCAGGGCCGTGGCGTGCTGGGGAAGCACCGCGATCTCCCTGGCATAGATCTTTCGAAGCGCATTTTCTTCGAGTTCCAGCATCCGGTGACCATCGAAGCGTATCTTCCCGGATATCGATGCGGATGCCTCCAGCCGGTTGACTATGGAACGGCAGATCACCGATTTTCCGGCGCCGCTTTCTCCGGCAATGGCAAAAACTTCTCCCTTTTCGACCCGAAAAGAGATACCGCGAACCGCCCGGACCAGGCCATCGGGGGTGTGGAAGCAAACGAAAAGCTTTTCGACATCCAGTATGACGGACTTTTTTTTCATTTCTTCTCTCCCTTGAGTTCCTCCCCCAGGAGATTGAAAGAAAGTACCGTCAGGCAGATCAGGATGCCCGGGAAAATTGCCAGATAGGCGGCGGTTCGAATATAGGTGGTGCCGTTGCTCAGCATGGCGCCCCAGTCCGGCGTCGGCTCTGTGATGCCCAGGCCCAGAAAACTCATGGAAGAGGTCATCAGGATCATCATGCCCATGCCCAGGGTTCCGAGAACGATAAGGGGCCGGACGATGGCGGGCAGGATATATTTTCTCAATATATAGAAAGACTGAAGTCCAGTGAGCCGGGCCGTGACCACGTAATTTTCGTTTCGGATATTGATCACCAGGGAGCGGGTAAGCCGGGCATACCGGGTCCAGCCGGTGAGCGCGAAAACAAAAATCATGTTCCCGAGGCCGGTCCCCAGTGCGCCGATGAGCACCATGGCAACGATAAACGACGGAAGGGCCATGATCATGTCCGTGGTCCGCATGAGAATCTCGTCAATAAGGCCCCCGAAATAGCCGGAAACCATCCCGATGCATGTGCCGGTGACAAGGCAGATTACCAGAATCGAGGCCGCCAGCCCCAGGGAAATCCGTACGCTGTAGATAAGGCGGCTGAACATGCACCGCCCCAGCTCGTCGGTGCCGAAGAGATAGTCGACGGACGGGGGGGAGAGCCGCTGGTCGATGTGGGTCTGGAACGGATCATTGGGTGCGAAAGAGTCCCCTCCGACAGCAAGCACCATCAGGAGCAGAAGAAAAAGAACGTAGGGTTTTTTAAGCAGGGTCACGGTTTGGCCCCCCCTCCGTCGTATTGCACACGCTGATTGATGAACATGTAGAACAGGTCGACGACAAGGTTCATACCGACAATGAGAACCGCCATGAACAGCACCAGTCCTTGAATCATGGTGAAATCCCGTCCCAGCACGGAATCGGTCATGCATTTGCCGATGCCCGGCCATGCGAAGATGCTCTCTACGATCACCGAGCCTTCCAGGGCCATCAAAAACTGGAGGGAAATATGGGTCAGAATGGGGATCATCGCGTTTTTCAGGATATGGACATAGAAGATCCGGCACTTCGGAATCCCCCGAAGTTCGGCATAGGCCACATACTGGGAGGAGAGCAGATCGACGGTGGTGGCGGAGACGATACGCGTGGTATACCCGATTTTGGCGGTTACCAGCACCAGCAGCGGCAGGATAAAATGGGCGGCGGTGCCGCAGCCGTAGGCGGGAAGCAGTGTCCATTTTACCGCAAGGGCATAGATCAGGACAATGGCCAGGTAGTAATCCGGGACCGATACCGTCACCGAGGCGATCCACTGGGTGATCCGGTCCACAAGGCGTCCCCGGTGGACCGCCGCGTAGATCCCCAGGGGAACGGCGATGAGAGAGGTGATCAAAATGGAGAGCACGGCCAGTTGAAGCGTATAGGGAAAGCGCTCCATAATTTCATCCCACACGGGCGCGTCGCTTCGCAGGGAATTCCCCAGATCTCCGTGCAGCACCCGCCGCCACCAGTTCAGGTACTGGATGTGAATCGGATCATGGAGGCCGTTTTTCTCCGCCAGTCGTTCGATCACCTCGCCCGAAATCAGCACCGATCCGTATTTATCCAGGGCGATAATCGTGGCGGGATCGCCTTCCGTGAAGCGCATGAGGCAGAAGGTGAGGGTCACCACACCCGCCAGCACCAGCAGGGCGTTCAAGAGTCTTCTGATGAGAAAACCGGCCATGGGGTTACCTCAGGATACCTTTCTCATTTCATGTTCCACAGATTTTGATCGGCCCCCACCCACTCTTCCGGGGGGAAAATGAAATTTCCGAGCTCTTTCCGATAGGCGGCCACTTTCCGCTCATTTACAGCGAAGAGAATGATCTCCAGTTCATGCACCCGGCGCTGAATTTCCCATGCATATTTTCTGTACGTCTCCATGTCGGTGCTCTTTTCGTACTTCTCTATCGCTCTCTCCAGATCCGGATCGTCGATGTTCAGGGACCATCTGCCGCCGTTTTTCGAAAACTGCTGACTCAGGTTGAGATAGAAGGAGGGAATATTGTTGTGGGTCGCGATATCGAACTGCATCTGGGCCAGGACCTGAAACGTACTGCCGGATTCTTTCTGATCGATGGTCAGATCGATGCCGATCTCCCGGAAGAACTCTCGCATCAGGACGGACACCGTCGGCACCTTTCCGGAGACGATGGAGATGGAAAGCTCCTTTCCGCCATATTCCCGAATACCGTCCCCATTGGTGTCCACGATATCTTTGGCGTCGAGGATGGACCTCGCTTTTTCCACATCATATTCGTACAGCGAAAGCGACGGGTCGGTCAGGGGAGAGGTGGGGCCCAGCGGGCCGGGACAGATGGTGGCCGTATCCCCCAGAAGCTTCTGGATTGCCGAAACATCGATGGCGTATTTCAGGGCGCTTCTCACTTCCGGGTCGTCAAAGGGGGGGCGTGTATGGTTCACGATCACGAGCCGCGCTCCCCAGTTGTCCGCCGTTGTGATGCTGAACGTTTCGTTTTTCTTCAGCAGCTTGATGTTTTCCAGATTCAGGGTGCCGTTGGGGGTTTCGCCGGTGAGGTCGACTTTTCCCGATTCCAGGGCAATGGCCCGGGCCGATGCGTCGGGGATAACTTCCCAGTCGATCCTGCTGAACCGGGGCGTTCCCTGCCAGTAGCTATCGTTTCGTATCACGCTGAAGCATCTGTTTCGAAGATGCCGATCTTCATTCCAGGCATACGGGCCGGTTCCCACCGGCCGGGATACGATATGGCCGGGATCCGCGGGCGTCGAAGACGTCTCGGTCATGGCCATTTTGTTCCCGTCATTTTTCCCCGCGTTCTCCTTCATCATCTCCATTGCCGGTTTTTTCGATTCCGATTCAGGCACGATAACAGAGGGTGAAATGATGCCGCAGGTGGAGGCGGCCAGCTCCGTGAAGAGTGTCGGATGGGGCCGTGTGAGTACGAATTCAACCGTATGGGGGCCCATAACATTCACATGCGCGAGAAGCTCTCCTATTGTCGACCAGTTGTCATGTTTCAGCTTTACGACATTTTCTTTCACCGCATCGGCGTCAAACGGGGTGCCGTCCTGGAAAACAACCCCCTTTCTCAGATGGAACAGATACGACCGCCCGTCGTCGGACACTTCCCATGTTTCGGCCAGGCAAGGCACCGGGTTGCACGCGGCGTCCAGGTTCACCAGGGTCTCGTAAATCAGCGCAGCCGGTTCCCACATGCCCTTGGGCGAATAGTTGGTGATGTTGGTGGCGTCCCGCCCCGTGGCGATTGTCAGTACATCCCGTTCGGCTTCCGCGGAGTCATTTGTTCGAAAGACCGTTACGATAACGATCAGCAGCAGAACCGTAAGGATAAATACGAAAATTTTTTTCATGATATTCTTTTGCTCCTCATCAATTGAAACCGGCATTCACCCCTCAAAAAAAAAGGGGCTTCCATATCTCGAATGAAAGATATGAAAGCCCCGTTTTAGGCTTCTGGTTTTTCTACTTTCTACACCTGCCCCGTGCAAAAAAGTAACTGTTTCGGCAGGTCTTCTGGCTCTCCCGCCTTCACAGCCGCCTTCCCATCCCGATCCATCGGAACAGTGGCATTTTCTGCTGCAAAGGTTCCCTTTATCAGGGGGGGGGATCACAGCGGCGGGCCCGCTCCTGCTTCTACAGGATTCCCTCTTAGCCGGGAGATTTTCCCGGAACCGAAAAAGCATCGCTAACGCCGCCGACTCTAATTTACGCCTCCGTATCAGGCAATAGAACGGCGATCATCATCGATTTTGGAACACTAATAGAGGTTTTCGGGTTTGTCAAATTGAATTTGAATCCGGGTTTGTTTCCGTTTGACATTCAAAGAGACGCATTTTAAGTTGAGCATTCTCAACGGAGGCGGTGATGAATTTAAAAGAAAACGTGATGGCGATTTATCATGGTGAGCAGCCCGATTACTACGGGGATATCATGCCGGCCATCGAGCTCATCATGGACCCTGTTTTTGAAAGCGATCTGGTTCCCCAGGACGGCAGGGAACATAAGGACTCATGGGGTACCGTACGCCTGTTCCTGCCGGGCTCTCCGGGGCCGCATCCCCATCTGACGCCGGAAAATCTCGTCATCAAAGATATCGAGAGGTGGGAAGAACAGCTCGCCGTCCCTTCCCTCGACGGGTTTGACTGGTCCGGAGCGAAAAAACAGGCCGCGGCCGTAAACCGGGAAGAGAAACTGGTCGGATCGTTTTGCCCCGGCGGTCTTTTCGAACGCAGCCATTTCTTGATGGGGTTTGAAGACGCGCTGATGAATTACCTGGAATATCCGGATGAAATGGCTGAGCTTCTGAGAAAAATCGCCGATTACAAAATCGCTTATATCAAAATGATCACGGAGCAATATCGGCCCGATATCATCTTCTATCACGATGACTGGGGGTCCAAACAGAATCTGTTTCTGCCGCCGCGGGTATGGCGGGATATCATCAAGCCGCTGCAAAAAGAGATCTCCGATACGATCCACGACTGTGGCATTCTCTACATGCACCATGCGGACTGCATCTGTCAGCCGATCGTTGAGGACATGGTCGAAATCGGCGTGGATATCTGGCAGGGTGTTATCGCGCAGAATGATATTGTAGAGATTCAGCGAATCACAAAGGGGAAGCTGGCGATGGTCGGTGGCATTGACGGACCCAAGGTCGATATCGAAAATATCACCGAAGCGGAAATCCGATCGGAAGTCAGACGTGCCATCGACACCTACTGCCCGGGTGGGCGTTTCTACCCCTCCATTCCAAACGGAATATGCTTCAGGGAATGGAACAACAGCATTGTCATGGATGAACTGGCCGTATACGGCCGGAAATTTGCCCAAGAGCATCCTGTCAGGGGTTGAGAGATAAAGGGCGAGGGAAAGCTTCTTACAAAAACTACTAAGCAATTGAAGCGGCTACATATTGGCAGCGTGCTGTGGCTGGAGCATCGATTTGCTAACAGAGTAACGCATATAATAAACGCCTCCATTTATTTCATTTGATGTCATTTTCAGATTTTTTCCCGGTTTTTTTCCCTAATCGAGGCAGGCGTCCACCAACCGTTCTCAATCCTTCTTTTTAAATCGTCTTTGGTGATCAGGCGGTTGATGTTTTTTCTGATTTTGGAGATGTGGTCTGAATCGCTTGACCTCTACCCTATATTTCAAAGTTCAAGTTCCTTTTTCAGATCTTCCCATGCAACAGGTTCACCCGGTTCATTTTTAGCTTTCCATGCGTTTTCAATATCTATTTGGTCTTCGAATTCTTGGAGCATTTTCAACTCTTTTATTGACACAATAGCGGCAATAGGCTCACCACGCCGAGTCAGTACAAAAGATTCATCAGAATACGCTACTCGGTTAATAATATTTGCAAATTTTTTCCTTGCATCAGCAGTTGTTATTTTATTTAACATAATGTACCTCTAAAATTAATGTTTACAAATTGTTCATATTGTACATAATGTAACAAGCTATCCGGTTTTTGTCAAAAACTGATTATGTTTATAATTAAAGGAGCTTATAACCACCAAAGACACCGGATGCAAAAGCGTGGCTTTTTCAAAAGCCACATTTGGCGCCCATTAAGCGGTTGGCAAGAGATATTAATGGCAATATTTGTTGAAAAGGAAGCATTGAGTAAATGAAAGGTCAAAACCAATTATAATTAGAAATGCGAAGCCATCTGATCATCCGATGATAATTGATGTAATGCCACAATGGTGGGGTGGCCGGGATCTAAGTGCGTATGGGTTTTGCAATAGAGCCTGGGGATTCAATTGTGGATGGAATGCCTGTAGTAATGAACTATCTTCGTGAGAATGATCCAAAAATATTATTTAAAAAAGAACTGAAAAAAAGATAACCCCTCACCGGTGCCGGCCCGAAAAGCCGGGCAGCACAGTTCCATGTTTAACTCAATCAGGACACTATGGAAACCATAATCAAAATCGCCCAAAAAGGACAAGCAGGGGACTGCCTGCTTTGTTTAAAAAATTTTATAGAAAATCAGGGGTGAATGTATTTGTGCCGACAGCAATTGAATGAGCACCTTTAAGCCATGGCGATTTTAGAAATAGGAGATTACAACCATTTCAAGGAAAAGGATAAATGAGCAACGCAATAACCATTGGAATGTTTGGAATGGGCAACGTGGGCAAAGGATTTGCCCGGCTGCTTACAAAAAATCAATCAATAATTGAAAAACGAGTCGGAAAACCGGTTCGGATCACAAAAGTCGTGGTCTCAAATCTTGCAAAAGACAGGGGGATCGATGTCTCCGACATTCAGATGAGTGCCGATCCCGGTCATATTCTGGATGACCCTGATATTGACATTGTATTGGAACTTGTGGGTGGGCTGGATGCGGCTGAAACCATTATTCTAAAAGCACTGGAAAAAGGTAAATCCGTTGTCACTGCAAACAAGGCGCTGCTGGCCGAAAGAGGCAGGGCCATTTTCCAGGCAGCCCATGATGCCGCGGGCTGTTTTGGATTTGAAACCAGTGTCGGGACAGCTATCCCTATTATACGGACGCTGCGGGAAGGATTTGCAGGAGATGAGATATTCAAAATCTCGGGAATTATGAACGGTACATCCAATTATATTCTTTCAAGAATGTCACAGGACGGGTCAAGCTTTGACGAAGCCCTTCAAAAAGCTCAGGCAACAGGACTTGCAGAAACCGACCCGACACTGGACATCCAGGGAATTGACGCTGCCCATAAATTAATAATCCTGATGAACATCGCCTTTAACGGGGTGTTCGATTTTAAACAGCTCTACACGGAAGGTATCACAAACATTACAGCAGTTGACATCAACTATACAGAGCAACTGGGCTACACGATCAAACACATTGGCAAGTGCCGGAAGTCCGAACAGGGTACGGAGGCCCATGTTCACCCGGTATTGATACCCGAAGGCCACATCCTGTCATCCGTAAACGAGGCATTCAACTCCATATCGGTCTTTGGCGAGTTCATGGGGCCCGCCAATCTTCAGGGACTAGGCGCAGGCCCCGGCCCTTCCGCAGTCGGTGTGATAGGAGATGTTATCGAAGCCGCAAGGTATATTCTCACAGGCCAGCAACGTCCGATCTCTCCTTTTTCCATCCCCCTGGAAAAATGGCAGCCGGTTGACATCGTACCCATGAGCCGAATTAAATCTGAATATTATCTCAGGTTCAATGTGCTGGACCGTCTGGGAGTACTCGCTTCCATTTCAAAGATCCTGGCGGAAAACCGCATCAGTGTAAGATCGGTAATCCAGAAAGGGCAGACGACCAGGGGGGAGGAACCTGTGAATATCGTTATCACTACCCATGAGGCGGTTGAGGCTGATGTTCAGGCGGCGCTGCTGAAAATCAATCAACTGCCCTTCATTGCCGGCAGGACACAATTGATACGGATCGAAACGGATTGAAGCTGATAAAGAGTTTCTGGGTATATGCGGTGTCATAAACCAGGAAATCGACGGGCAAGTCGAGTCCGAAATTGGATACAGATTGTTAGATACCTTTTGGTGTAACGGTTACGGCACGGAAGCGGCAAAAGGATGTATTGACTACGCAAAAGATAAATTGTCAAAAAAATCCGTGATATCTCTTATCGGTCCGGTTAATATACCCTCGATAAGGGTGGCGGAAAAAAATGGTTTTCAATTTGAAAAGGAAACCATTTTTCATGAACTGCCCCATCGAGTTTATCGGTTAAAATTATGGTGATGTCACGCCAAGCAAATCAGCTGGGCGTGGTATAACATTAGCCTGGATGCTATACATTGAAAATGGTATTGGCAGGAGAGTAAATGAATCATCAAGAACTTGCGGAAGCCCGGATTAGGAACGATTGTTTATGAAATTTAACCATATAGGAATACCAACCACGGAAAGGTTTACGGGTGAAATAGATATTCCGCATTTAAAAATCACGGTTAGCGATCATACAAACAACCCGTTTGGTATTCAGTGGATGCGTTACTGGGAAGACGCACCCTATCCGGATATTGTTAAAACCATCCCTCATGTTGCGTTTGAGGTTGATGATTTGGAAGATTCGATAAAAAACCAGAAAATTGTTATAGCACCCAATAGTCCGAGTCCGGGAGTCGTTGTAGCGATAATAGAAGTTAACGGCGCTCCCGTTGAGTTGATGCAGATTGATCGATCCGTTTACAATGAAGATTGATGTATCAAAAAATCTCAGCATCACTCAATAGCTTACAACAGGACGGAACAGATTTGGTAGAGAGAGCATCAAAAATGGACAAATCAGAACTGAAAAGAGCGTACAAACAATCCAAGCGACCGATGGGAGTGTACAGGATCAGGAATTCGCAAAACGATACGGTTTTTATCGGATTCGCTAACGATTTAGAAGCCAGATTCAATCGGCACAAAGCTGAATTAAAATTCGGAAACCATCGAAATAAAGAACTGCAGGAGATATGGGATTCAACTGGTGAATCCGCCTTTGAATTTGAAATACTCGATACGTTGAATCAAGAAGAGGGGACTGAAGCAGATCCAGATGAAGAGCTGCAGGTTCTCACAGACATGTGGATAGAGAAGCTGGAAAAAACAGGGGTCTCTGTTGTTCGTATTTAACGAGTATCTGGCTGGTTTGGGGCATAGAACGGCAGCATCTGAAGATTCCCGGCTGTTACCGATTGTGGAAACGAAAAATGGCCTTTGAACTCCGAAATGTACGGGAAAGCGACTTCGATCAGCACGTACCTTTGATTAAGCCGAACTGCTGATTAAATTGCTACCTTTTCAAAGATCTGGAGGCATTTGAATGGAAGATACTCGGCCAATGTCGGTTGTTGACTGGATGCTCACACTGCTCGTTTTGGCAATTCCTCTTTTAAACATTATCATGTATTTATATTGGGCCTTCAGTAGCTCCGGTAATGTGAACAGGAAAAATTTTTGTATAGCATCTCTGATTTGGTTTCTGATCATGTTAGCGATAGGTATTGTCTTCGCTGTAATCGGGGGTCTGATGGGCATGGCGTTTGGGTTGTAGTTCCTTTACAGCATTTATCTTAATAACATTCCGATTGTTCATGCTGAATAGCATGTTGAATATCGGTATTGAAAAGCAATTTTCGCGCAGACGCTGAGACGCTGAGGACAACAATAAAAATAACATCCTAAAAACATGAATATAATTGAGGTATTTAATAAACACAAACTTTTATCCCTCAAATTTTTGTTTTCGCCGTTCTCCGCGTCTCTGCACTCTGCGCGAGAAATATGTGTTTTAACCGAAACATGTTTTACAATCATTATGAATGTTATGATTATGAACAACTCTCTCCTTATGTTTGATCTTGATGGGACGATTAGCGATCCGCTCGATGGAATCGCCCGGTCAATCAATTATGCGCTATCATTTTATGGACTGGAAGAGATACCGGTTCCCGATCTCGCAAAATATATTGGTCCGCCGCTCGATGAATCTTTCAAAGAGATCACCGGCATCAACGATACTATCAAGTTGAACTCTTTCATCTCAAAATTCCGTGAACGATATTCGGATATCGGCTTTTCTGAAAACGTGCTTTACCCGGGAATCAGGGAATCGATAAATGAACTGTCGAATAGAAACATTCCCATGGCAATCTGCACTTCCAAAAGGAAGGATTTTGCGGAGAAGATATTAAAGCTGTTCGGCCTTCTGCATTACTTCAGATTCATCAGCGGTGGCGACGTTGGCATTCATAAGTGGCAACAAATCGAATCTTTGATGTCCAAAGGCGTAATCGACAAAAACTGCATTATGATTGGCGATCGCGATGTGGACCTCGTGGCCGCCCATAAAAATGGAATCAAATCGATTGGCGTGCTCTGGGGATATGGCTCCGAATCCGAACTGGAAAAGCATTCGCCGCTTTGTCTGTTAAATAAACCGGCTGATTTGTTAAATCTTTTTGATTAATGTATGGTTCCAAACAAATTCAGTATTTTAAGATATTCTCAAAACATTTTGCTTTTGCTTCTGGTTTTATAACACTTGCGGAATACTTTTAATTAAACGCCTTTCATAAGAGGGTTTTACAATGATCGGATTCAGCTTTTTAGCCGGCAGGGTAGCGGTTCAAAATGCTATGGAAAATTTCATGCGTGAGCAGGCTTCCGATAATCTAACCGATAAAGAGAAACAGATGCTCGAACACCTTTTAAAATCACACCACCATAAAACATATTTCACAACAAAAAAGGAGGGTACCATATGAAATGCCCGGCATGTAAATCTGAAATGGCGGAATTGGTTATTGAAAAAATCACGGTTGATGTTTGTCAGCAGGGTTGTGGAGGGCTCTGGTTTGACCGGTTTGAACTGCAGAAAGTGGATGAGCCTCATGAATCCGCGGGGGAGAGCCTCCTGCGGGTGAAAAAAAAAGAAAGTGTTAAAACCGATCCCTCACAAAGGTTCCAATGCCCGAAGTGTGACGGCATAACGATGATGCGCCATTTTTTCAGCCCCAAACGGGAAGTGCAAGTTGATGAGTGCCCGAATTGTGGCGGCTTCTGGCTGGATGCCGGTGAATTGGGACAAATACGCAGCCAGTATTCTTCAGAAGACGAAAGAAGAGCTGCTGCAAATGATTATTTCGAGGACATCTTTGGCGAGCAACTGAAAACGATGCATGAAGAGAGCGGGGAGAAGGTTGAAAAGGCAAAAAAGATTGCCGGAATGTTTCGTTTTATCTGCCCCAGCTATTATATTCCCGGGAAACAGGATTGGGGGGCTTTCTGAGTAAAATCCAATGCTACTAACTTAAGTTGGCTTGCGGAGCGGAAAGGAAAATGCTTATGGAACAATCGACAGCCTACAGCTTTTCGGAAGGGATTCGCCGAGCGAAAAAACGTTACGTAACATTAGCGATCATGTTGCCGGTGATACTCATTGCTTTCATGATTTTAAACCCCTTGAGCAAAGATTTAAGCCCTGTTGTCACCATTACTATCGGATTTATCTCATTTGTTATAATCGGATTGACCTTTTATTTTACGGCATCCAGAGCAATTCGAAAATTATCGGAATTGTCCGTTTCTATTTTATCCGACAAGCTGGTGCGTCAGGGAAGGAAGCAAACAGAGACATTTTTATGGAAAGAGATACTCAATGCTAAAATCACCGAATATCCCACGGGAGAGGTTGCTGCTATAAAATTATCTTTTGCAAATAAAAAGCGGCTTACCCTTTTTGGCTTTGAAGATATGGAAGCAGCAATAAAACAAATAGAACAAAACATTCCGGAAAATGTTTCAATTCACAGAAAAAGAGCCAGAGTCAACTGGGACAATCCGGTAATTATGTCGCTCATTATGGTCCTGACGTTTTTTATTATTCTCGCGGTTCTAAAAATTGGCAAAGATGCATATCAATTTTTCAATGTTATCTTTTTTTCAGCTTTCGGGATATATACTCTGACCGCCAGGCCTATTTCACGAACTCAGGGAAAAGGATGGGTAAAATTTGAAACGATTATCGGCATCACATTGATTGCCTGCTCGGTTTTGCTTTTTGCTGTAACGCTCTTTGATGTTTTGAAATGAGAACATTCCCGGAACATACCATTTTAAGCAATGTTTTATATCGGAATAGATCTCTCAGGCCCAAGCAACAGTGAGCAAACAGCCCTGGTCGCCTTCAAGGCCTCCGGGCAGGGATCGTTATCGGCCCGTCAAAAGTTGCTCGGGGCTGATGATTACGACATTTTATATTCAATCAGACGATTTCAACTTGAAGGCGATATCGTTGTGGGATTAGACGCGCCGCTGTCATACAATATCGGCGGTGGTGACCGTGCCGGGGACGCCGATCTGCGGAAAAAAATTGTTTCCGCGGGTCTCAAGCCAGGTTCCGTCATGCCTCCGACAATGACACGGATGGTTTATCTGACGCTTCGAGGTGTCTCGATCGCAAGGATGCTCCTGGCAACAAGCCCCCAAATAAAAATCGTTGAGGTCCACCCCGGCGCCGCTATGGTTTTGAGAGGGGCGCCGGTATCCGACGTTCTTGATTTCAAACGCCATGAACAATCTCGATGGAACCTGCTGGCATGGTTGACTCAACAGGGTTTGAGAGATATCGGAGATATTTCAAACCCGACCGATCATTATGTCGCCGCCTGCGCCTGTGGACTCGCGTGCTGGAAATGGCATCAAAACAAATCGATCTGGATTCACCACCGGGAACAGCCGATTCATCCGTTCGATTACGCCTGCTAAAATCAAACTGGCACTTTTTTGCCGAATAAACTATCCTTATTAAGAGCACTTCACCTGAGAAAGAAACATCAAAAAGGAGGAAAAGGCCGGGATGGATGATAAAACTCGCGAGACACTTGATATTTTTAAAAAGATCAGTGCTGTTCCAAGGTGTTCAGGACATGAAAAGGATATCGCTGAATGGCTTGGGACCTGGGCGGAAAACAACGGTCTGGAATATAAAATTGATTCGGTCGGAAATCTGGTAATAAAAGTCCCCGCCACCGAGGGGTACGAAAATGCCGCCGGGATCATTTTTCAGGGACATCTGGACATGGTGTGCGAAAAGACCCCGGCGTCGACCCATGATTTTTCAAAAGACCCCATCTCCTTCGTATATGACGGAGACTGGCTGAAGGCCGACAAGACAACGCTTGGTGCGGACAACGGAATCGGTATCGCCCTTGGCCTTTCGATAGCGATCGACAAAACCGTGCCCCATCCTCCTCTTGAACTCCTGTTCACCGTGGAAGAGGAGACGGGGTTGAGAGGCGCCGAATCTTTGGAACCGGGATTTATCGAAGGTACGTTTCTGGTCAATATCGATTCGGAGGATGAAGGGGTTTTTACGGTCGGGTCCGCCGGCGGACGGATGCTTCTGATCGAGTATTCGGTTTCCACCGAACCACGGCCTGATACTCTTGGCGCCTATCGACTTCAAGTCGGCGGTCTGCGCGGCGGACACTCCGGCGTCGATATCCACGAGCGCAGGGGAAACGCCAATAAAATTCTCGCGGAAACACTGGCATTATTAAAAGATGAAACAGACATCAGGTTGTTGTCCATAAAGGGCGGCTCCTTGTCAAATGCGATTCCCCGGGATGCCGAGGCCGTCATTGCCTGTGAATCGGACCGTCTTCAAACACTACAAAAAGTGGTTTCGGAATTCGAACAAACACTTCGGCGGAAATATACCGATTCCGATCCTTCGATATCCATCGGACTTTCCGAAGCCGGTCCCGAAAATGTCCCTGTTACCGCTCTTGTTAAGGAGAGTGCGGATATCGCGATACAACTTTTATCCGACCTTCCGGATGGAGTTGTCGGCATGTCCCCGGATATCGAGGGATTGGTGGAAACCTCCAATAACGTGGCTACGGTTGCATTGAACGAAACGACGATGACCATTCTCTGTTTTATGCGAAGCTCCGTCATGGCAAAAATGGACGACCTGACCTCAAAAATAGAGGCGCTGTCGAAAAAGGCCGGCGCCGGTTTGACAAACGAAGGAGAATTCCCGCCCTGGGAACCGAATATGGCGTCGCCGCTGCTGGCAAAGTTTCAAAAAGCATATAGAGATCTCTACGAAAAGGAACCGGAAGTCTCCGTAATCCACGCGGGGCTCGAGTGCGGCACGATCGGTTCGAAATATCCCGGGCTGGACATGATCTCACTCGGACCTGACATCAAAAATGCTCATTCTCCCGATGAGAAACTCTATATCCCGTCCATAGGAAAAATCCGGGAGTTTCTTGTTTCAATTTTGGCATCCTTTTAAAAAACATCAATCTTCTGATGGAAATTTCATACGGCGCAATAGGGCATGGAAACGGGGATCGGACCGAATCAACTTAAAAACCGGATTGCATTTCAGCAAAACCAGGCTGGGGTCACGATCCTCATATGCCTTATCGAACCATTCGAACATCTGCGCCAGATCCCCCATAATCATTGACAACATAACAAATACCCCTGTTCCGACAAAGGTGTTTTCGGATCTCTTGGTCAGTTCTTCCCATAGCTGTGCAATTTTTTCGCGCTGACCACTCATGGCGTACGCAGCAGCAAGAAAGCCAACACCGTAGTCATTCCCCAGGAGCTGAATAGACCTGTTAATCAGCGCAATCCCCTCTTCGATTCTGGATTCTGTAACCCGGGCCAAACCGAGCAGCAAATGGGGGAGAAAAGAGTCCGATTCCATCTCGATCGCTTTCCGGCAGTACACATCCGTAAGGCCGATGTCAGTGTGGACAAGATACCACCACCCCATCATGGTGTTCGTGATGTTTCCGAAGGGCTCCAGCACCAGCGCCAACTGGGCCTCCCTGAGTGCGTCCTCCTTTCTACCCATAGCCAGAAGGAACCAGGAATACCAGGCGTGGAGTAGGCCGATATTGGGCCCCAACAACAGGGCGGAACGGAATTCCCGCTCTGCGCCGGCCCAGTCCCAGTCGTACCCGCACATAACTAATGCCAGCGAGCCGTGCGCTTCGGCCAGTGTCTGGTCAATCTGGAGCGCTTTCAACGCTGCTTCTCTGGCCCGCGTGAAGGCCTCTTTTGGCGGCAGATAGTAAAACTGTGCCTGTTTGAAGTAGTAATCGGCCAGGCCGGAGTAAGGTGCCGCATAGCCCGGATCCTTTGCAATGGCGCTCTCAAAGCACAATCGAGCCTGCTCAAAACCGTAACCGCACAGTTTGTGATAGTAGAATCGCCCCTGGAGATAAGCATCGTAGGCTTCAGGATCTACCTGACAGGAATTTGCAGGCTGCTCCCGTTCCCGAGGCGCCAGCGTGACTCTGATACTGTCGGCAACAGATCTGGAGACCTCGTCCTGCAGTAGGAGCACGTCCCGCATGTCTCGTTCGAAAGCCTGGGCCCAGATATGGGTTTCGTCCCTTACGTCAATGAGCTGTGCGCTGATCCGGACACGCCGGCTGACACGCCGCACGCTCCCTTCGAGAATATAATCCGCCTCCAGCTCTTGCCCTATTTCCCGAATCGATTTCTGAGTATTTTTATACCGGCTCGTGGAGGTCCTGGCAATCACGCCTAGTCTGAGGGGATTCAGTCCGCCTAACTGCGTTATCAATTCCTCGGTCAGCCCGTCGCTAAAATATTCGGTCCTGCTTCCCTCGCTGTAATCGTTCAATGGAAGTACCGCCAGACGGATCTTGTCGGATTTCCTCTTAGCGGCCGGCACATTCGGCCGTCCAGCCACGGAAACCTGGCCCACGAAACGATACCCCTTACGGGGCAGCGTTTCGATGAAACGCGGGTTCGCGGCAGAATCCCCCAATGCCGTTCTGATCCTGTTAACGGCTGTGTTCAGGCCGTGATCAAAATCGACGAAAGTATCATCGGGCCAGAGGTTTCGGCGCAGTTCTTCGCGGGTAAGCAGTTCTCCCGGATGCGCCAACAGCACCGTCAGCAGTTGCAGCGGTTTTTCCTGGACCCTGATTTTAACACCTTTTCTGCGAAGTTCTTTTGTCCGAAGATCGAGTTCAAAAGCGCCGAAGGAGAGGGTCTGGGCGGTTCTATCTTCCATCATGTGGAATCCCCCTTTCCCAAAGAGTTGGCCCATAAACGAATCCAGTCCGGGATATTCCAGCAAGGGACATGTCTTATTAATCTAAATATTTTCAATTATTAACCGCGTTATAAAAAATTGTCAAGCAAGTGAGGTGTAGTGCATTGAACGCAAAATCTTTTTGGGTGATTCTTGTAGCGCATGGATTTCGATCGAAGATTCAGGGCTGTTTCAGAGCAAGTTGGCATAATTACTTAATCGGAAGCCGCGGGAGCCCCGAGGACAGAAGGGCAATTTAGAAGTCCCTCCTCCTGCAGGTGCAGCCGTAAGCTTCTCAGGAAAGGAGGATCATTATGTTTACGATACGAAATTGCTCTATCGTCTTTCTGGTAATGTTGATCCCGGCCGTCTCCCTGGCGGGACCATCATGCCGCTGTAAGCAACAATCCGTAGTCGGTACTTACGCTGTGGCTGCCGAAGGCACAATGACAATGACCCTTGAGGACGGTACCCAAGCGCCCGCCCCTGTCGCAGGTCTTTCTATTGCCACGATCGATCCGGAAGGTGACGTCTCCGCGGCAGGATATATGGTTGTCGGTGGCGTAGCCCAGTATTCTCCACTGACACCCGGGACCATAACGGTGAACACGGACTGTACGGGGGAAATCGCCTGGAAGAATGACGAAGGGGAGATATTCACCGCCGGCGAACTGATTGTCCAGAAAGGCGGTTCCGAAATCACATCCATAATGACCCAGAGCGGGTTGGGCACCCCCACCGTTACCGGACGGTGGAAAAAAATTTCCTGGGTGCCCTATAACAGCCACAACCACTCACCAGTGTGTTCGCCACTATGTACCAGGGGCACCTATGTCGCTCATCAGAGGGGTATAAATATAATCCCTGAAGTTGGGCCGGTACCGGGGGCATTTTTAGGCCGGACGTCCATCTATTACAACGATACGGTGGAGATGAGCGGGACTGGAATGATTGCTGGAACCAAGATGCCATTCACCCTCGCAAACGGTGTGTGGGAAGAAGGTGAGCTGGAATGCACCGGCACAATAACCGGGGATATTATGGCTGGCGGGGTGCAATACATGGGGCAGGTCGAGAGCTGGTTCGTGGTGCTGGACGGGGGCAGTGAGCTCTGGGGCATCGCTCTTGAGGATCCCACCGGCAATCCGGTAGCATTATTAACTTTGAAACGCAGTTCGTGGTGGCCAACAAGCTTCGAGTAGGACGATCTTGACGCGGCAGGCATCACCTTGTCGCGTCATGGGACTACATAGGTTACGCCTATGCCTTCGCACACTTAGAGTTAGTTAAGATGCTCTTCCGGTAATTGACGGTGGAGAATCGCTTCCGGTTGCAGCCGGCTTTGATCCGTTGTAATATACAGCTTGTATTACACCTTTATGTCGCCAAATGATTCACTCAGAAAGTCGGGTTCAACCGGGGAGGTTTTATGAAACTTCAAAAGCTCGGCGGAATTGCCGCACTTGTTTCCGTAGGTCTTTACATTGTCTGTGCAGTATATAGCAGCCTCATTCTACCATCCGACATGGGGAACAACCCGGAAAAAATAATGGCTGCGATGTCGACTGTTTCAAATGAGTATTATATGATTTGCCTGATGTTCATGGTGAGCTCCATTCTTGGTCTTGCCATGTTTGCAGC
Source organism: Desulfobacterales bacterium (assembly GCA_963677545.2). Classification (GTDB taxonomy): domain Bacteria; phylum Desulfobacterota; class Desulfobacteria; order Desulfobacterales; family JAFDDL01; genus JBECKW01. The sequence continues at coordinate 177,392 of CAXXKH010000006.1, forward strand.
ACTTCACGAGCGTATGCACGCCAATGCGCCTTATCTCAGCAAAATGATGCTGATGACATCGTCGGCTTCCACAGTCATCTGGATTACAGAACAAATTGTCAATATCAACAGCATTGGAACGATTGTACCAACCCGGGATCTTTCTGCTTTCAGGGCATTCTGGGCTATTTCGCATGGCCTTCATTTTACGGGAGGCCATGCAAATGGATGGGCCTGTCTGTTTGCCGGATGTGCGATACTGACGACGGCATCTTTTGCCCGGCTTCCCGGTTGCCTGTTCTTCATACTGGGCATTTTATGGATACCGACGTTCTTTCTTGTTCATCTTGGATTTCGATTCACAATTCCGCTACTCATATTCTTGTGCTGCGTAACCCTAATTTGGATTGGAATTGAAATGCTGCGGCAAAAGCATTTTCCGGCGACCGTTAAATAATTCTGGGCAGCAAAATAACCGGCAGCATCAGGAATAATTCGATCCGGGGCTGGCAGTGTGACTTCATAGAGTCACCTATGCAAGATGCTGGAAAAATATGAAATCGATACAAGATTTTTGCTCAGAAACACACTCCACCGCTATTTCGCTTGACACAAAAAATCAAAATTCCTACACTTTAACCTTCGAAAGCGACCACTTATTACCTTACATTACCCAGTTTCGAGACTTGATGGGTGGAACCCGCTGCCTGTCAAAAATTACCCAGAAGGAGATGGTTTATGAGACAGCTTACTGGTTTTATCGGCAAAAAAAAAATTCGCCTGGGTATTCTGGTTTGTATGGCATTGGCATTTCCGGCAGGTGCGTATGCCGCATCCGACTGGCCGAGTTATTTGGGACCTAATAACGACCTGAAACCCGAGCTCAAGGTGTTTACGGCGACAACGACCGATGAAGTGTGGCGGGTACAGCTTAAAACCGGAATGTGCACGGTCACTATCGCCGATGGACTTCTCTACACCATGGGGAATGACGGTACAAAAAAGGATGAGGCCACGGCAAAAGATCTTGTCTATTGCCTCGACGCAAAAACCGGCGAAATAAAATGGACGTTCGATTATCCATGCAAACTCGAGCCAAGACTGCATCCCGGCGGGCCGAGTTCAACGCCGACCATTCACGAGGGAAACGTCTATACCCTCAGCAAGTTCGGCCACATCTTCTGCCTCGATGCCAAAACGGGCAAGAAGATCTGGGAGGCTTCCGCCGAGCAGTACAAACCGGAAAAGCCCTGGTGGGGGTTTGCGGCATCCCCTACAATCATGGGGAACGCGGTGATTTTCAACATTGGCACAAAAGGGATGGCATTCAATAAAGAGACGGGGGAACCGCTTTGGAAGAGCGAGGGCGGCGTTGTTGCCTATGCAACGCCCAAACCGCTGCCGTCAAGCCTGTTCAATCGTCCGGCCGTGGCTATTTTTACAAACGAGGGGTTTTATATTCTCGATCCGGCTACCGGAAAATCTCTGGCCACCTATTCAAAAAGCTGGAAGGAGAAGTCCAACTGCAATGCGATCACGCCGTATCTGTATGACGGCGGTATCTATCTGTTTCATAGCGCACACGGCATGGCGCGGCTCTCTCTGAAAGGGAACACCCTGACCCAGGACTGGCTTTCCGAAGACGGTAAATATCCGAACGAGTGGTACGCATTCAATACACAGGTGATTCACGACGGCAATATCTATTTTTTATCGAAGGGCCGTTCGTCATCTGACAAGGGGTTGCACTGTGTGAACGCGAAAACCGGAAAACGCCTATACTGGGACAAGCGTTTCGAATTCGGTAACCTGATGGGTATCGGCGATAAAATGATTATCCTGAATGAGAAGGGCGAACTGATCTGGGGGGACCTGATCGATACGAAATTCAAGGAGACCTACCGGAAGAAGATTCTGGACGGGCTCTGCTGGGCCGTCCCGGTTCTGGTTGGAGACCATCTCTACGCACGAAGCGCCGAGGGGGAACTTGTCTGCCTGAAACTCAAATAAAAAAGGAGAATCCCATGTCTGAAAAAACAAAAGTCAACGCATTCATATTGGGAATTTTTATATTTCTGGGGCTGGCCTCTCTTGGTATTCTTCTAAGCAGGGGGGCGATCAAATTTAAAGAGTATGAACGGACTGTTACAGCAAAGGGGTTGTCCGAACGCGAATATGATGCGGACATCGTCATCTGGCCCATCGGGTTCACCCAGGCAGGCAACGATCTGACCGAATTGTATAATTCGATCGAATCCAACACGTTGGAGATATCAAAATTTCTTACGGAAAAAGGCATTGCATCAAGCGAAATTTCCGTTTCCACACCGGCCATCACAGACAAATCCGCCCAGCAGTATGTGAGTAATGCAAACATAGAGTTCCGTTACACGGCGACTCAAACGGTTACGGTCTATTCAGAAAATGTCAGCGCTGTTCGCGAGATAATGGGGACGCTGTCGGAACTCGGGAAAAAGGGGATTGTTTTTACTGGCAACAACTATGATACTCGGCCGGAGTATATTTTCACGAGGTTGAATGATGTAAAACCGGAGATGATCGAGGAAGCCACCAGAAAAGCAAGGGAAGTTGCCCAGAAATTTGCCGCTGACTCTGAAAGCAGGCTTGGAAAAATCAAACGCGCCTCCCAGGGCCAGTTCAGCATAAACCCAAGAGATAAGAACAACCCGCACATAAAAAAGGTTCGGGTGGTATCGACGGTTGTATATTATCTGTCTGATTAGATGAGGAATCGTTATGGACTTGACCATTTATCAAGTGGATGCATTCAGTGGACGCCTGTTCAAAGGAAATCCCGCCGCCGTGGTAATCTGTGAAACCGACATCCCCGCCTCCCTGATGCAGTCGATAGCCGCGGAGAACAATTTGTCGGAGACCGCATTCGTATTTCAAGAGGACGGGCAGTTCCGAATAAGGTGGTTTACACCAGCCATGGAAGTGGATTTGTGCGGGCATGCCACCCTGGCTGCCGGCCATGTGCTTTTTAACCATCTCGACTTTCGGGGTGAAAAAGTGACGTTTTCTTCCAAGAGCGGTCCGTTGCATGTCCGGAAAGATGGTGAATACCTGTTTCTCGATTTTCCGGCCGACACACCATCTTCGGTTGATCCGCCGGAACATCTGATTGACGGGCTTTCCGTTGAACCGCGCGAAATATTCAGGGGACGGGACGATTACCTTGTCATCATCGACACCCAGGAGGAGATCCTCTCACTCCGGCCGGACATACGCCTTATCTCGAAAGTCCCGTCACGGGGGGTCATCGTTTCAAGCCCCGGTGTCGATGTCGACTTCGTCTCAAGGTTTTTTGCCCCTCAGGTCGGCGTACCGGAAGATCCCGTGACGGGCTCCGCCCATACCGTTCTCATCCCCTACTGGTCCGGAAGACTGGCCAAAAAACAGCTCTCGGCAAAGCAGCTCTCCGAGCGCGGCGGGGAGCTTATTTGCAGGCAAATAGACGACCGGGTCGAGATTGGGGGGCGTGCAATTACCTACCTTGTCGGAAACATATCAATATAGCAGGAGGATTACACAGTGGCCGAATCGAAATACGGCAAATATATTCTCACCGAACTCAAACGCGATTCACGGGATGCATATTTGCCGCCCGGACTGGATCCATCGGAGGTTTCCGACACGAAATCCCATAAAAAGATGAGGAGTCTGGACGATACCGTTCTAAAGGGGTCGTTTTACACCGAGGCGGTATGGATGTGGCCGGGTGGAAGGGACGTATACCCGGAAACGGCGGAACCCAATTCCCACGCTCATGACTACGACGAAACGATCGGTTTTTTCGGAACGGATTTCAGCGATCCGGATGAACTGAACGGCGAGCTGGAATTCTGGATCGAGGATGAAAAATTCATCCTCACCAAGAGCTGCCTTCTCTTCATTCCAAAAAACACCTATCACTGCCCCCTCGTCATCCACAGGGTCGAAAAACCAATTTTTCATTTCGCCACCGGCCCGGGGGCTAAGTATACTCAGGATGTGAAGGTGAGATAGTGGCCTTTAAAAAAATGTACGTCGAACATCGAACGTCCAACTCCCAACGTCGAATGTGGTGATCGCTTCGCTCCATCGTTAATGAAAAAAAAATAATGGTAACTTGCTGGCATTTGTGAAGAAGAGCATAATAAACAAATTAAAAACCGGCAGCATGCCTTATTCAACGTTGGACGTTCGATGTTGGATGTTGAACGTTCATCTTTTAAGATAAGATATCAGTGCCATGTTTAAATACGGTTTCATTGGCCATCTCCCAGCCCCAACTTGACAAATACCTCCATCTCCTATAAGTCGCCTTGTCAACTGTTGACTGTGCAACCAAAGGACTTGCCATGACCACGAACAATCCGCGTTTTGGGTATCACTTCGCAAAACTGCACCGATTGATGGTTTCTCTTTGCAAAAAGGATATCAGCAAACTGGGGATTCAGGCCAGCCAGATGCCCTTTATTGCAGAGCTGCTCCACCACGAAAACCCGGTCACCCAGGATGAGCTTTCCGCCGCCCTTGTCATCGACAAGGCCGCCACTGCCCGGGCTTTGTACCAGCTGGAGCAGAACGGGTTTGTCCTGCGGCGGGTCAATCCGGAGAATCGCCGCCAGAAGCTGGTGTATGCCACCGAAAAAGCCAGAAGTATCCAGACACATTTTTACAATACGCTTCAAACCGCCAGTAATGTGTTTACCCGGGATTTTTCCAGAGAAGATATGGAACATATACTCGGGTTGATGAATCGAATGATCGCGAATGCCATGAACGCGACAAGATGAGTATTATGAAGAACGACCGAATTCCCTCGTCCGCTGCATCACCCCTTATTACCTTGTGGGTGGTATCCACCGTTCAATTCCTGGTTCCTTTTCTCATGTCGGCCATCGGCGTCGCTCTCCCCGTTATCGGCCGGGACCTCAATGCCAGTGCTGTACAATTGGGCTATATCCAGACCGTTATGGTGCTGGGCACGGCTGCAATCTTACTTCCAGCGGGCCGTTTCGCGGATATCCATGGCAGAAAACGCATTTTTATCATCGGTGTCATCATTATGGGGATATCGACGCTGGTTTTGGGATTGACCGGTTCCATCCGTCTGTTCCTGGTGCTTCGATTTGTCCAGGGCGCCGGCAGCGCCTTGATCCTCTCCACCAGTATCGCTATCCTGACCGCCGTTTATCCGCCTGCGCATCGGGGACGCGCCATGGGCGTCATAGTCGCCATGGTGTATATCGGCCTGTCACTGGGCCCCACTCTTTCCGGTTTCATTATCGATCACATGGGATGGCGCTGGGTCTTTTTCATTGTTGCCGGATTTATCTTCCTGGCTTTTTTGATGACCTTGATCTGGCTGAAAGGGGAGTGGACCAGCGCTAAGAATGAACCCTTCGACTATCTGGGCACAACGGTCTTTTTTCTGGCACTCTGCCTGTTGATCTTCGGTGCGTCTCAATTGACAAAAAATGATATGGCCGTATGGAATACCATGGGCGGCCTGATCGGTCTGGGTATATTTACCTTTATTGAATGGAGAGTCGCCTTTCCCCTGCTCGACCTGCGGCTTTTAATCGGCAACCTGCCCTTTACATTCAGCAATATGGCGACCTTTCTCAATTATTCAGCGGCCTCCAGCTTTTCCTTCTTCTTCAGCCTCTATTTGCAGTATGTCAAAGACCTGTCCCCCCAACAGGCCGGAATTTTCCTGATCGTGCAGCCGATTGTCCAGGCCGTTCTCGCACCGATCGCCGGCCGGCTTTCCGATGCCTTCCCGCCGTCCCGCATCGCCACTATCGGTATGGCGTTCTGCACCATCGGCCTCGTGGCGGCGGCCCTGATCAATCCGGCGACCTCTTTTGCCTATATCATCTTCGTGATGATCCTGCTGGGAATGAGCCTGGGGCTTTTTTCCACGCCCAATATGACCGCCATCATGAACAGCGTCGGGGCAAAACATCAGGGAACGGCGGCTTCCCTGGTATCCACCATGCGAACCACGGGGATGCTCTTCAGCACGACTGCCATCGCCGTGATTCTGTCGATCTACATGGGCGATCAAGCCGTTACCCATGACAATATCCCCCAATTCGTCGACAGCATGCAGACCAGCCTGTTCCTGTTCAGTGCCCTGAGCCTGCTTGGCACGATTTTTTCCATGGCCAAGGGACGCCTGGCCGGCAGTATGAACGGCGGATAATGTTAAATCAAGACTTGGCTCTCATATCGAAATTATCAATCATAAATCCGGCAGCCAGCTTTGCCCCGATTCCGGGAGGAAGCCCGCACTTTTCAAAGCCTTTTGCCGCCGCGAAAACACTCATGTTCTCCTCGCTGGACCCGGGATCCATATTTTCCCCGAATATGATCTTCTCCTGGATATCGGCGCAATAATAATACCCTATTTCACCTTCAAAAAAGGCCATAAAGTCCTGTGCCAGAAACATCAGGTCCCCGACTTTTGAAAGATCCAGCGGGTCATCTCCAAAGAAATAAAGACCGAAAGCGACAAGGGATCCCGTTACCCCCCCGCACATATCACCCGTCCCGCCGATACCCGGATAGAGCATAAGGCCCTTGATAACCTCCATACTGCCCATCCCGAATTCATCGAGGAGTGCCAGGGCTGTCCCCTGGGAGCAGTTCTTGGTGATATAGTTATATTCTTCGGCTTTTCTCTGAACACTTTCCAGAATCTCTTCCTTGTGCGCAATCAGGTATTCCTTTTCAAGTTTCTTCTGGGGAATGCCTTCCGATGCGAATTTCCTGACCCTGGCGGCCAGTGCTTCGTCATCCCACTCTCTTGATCCCAGCTCTTCAATTTTCTGTTTTTGTTCTTCTGTAACGTCCATTGTATTAACGTTGCCTCCCTTGATATAATTTTAATCTGTTTTTCTGATATCACATAACAAAACCCGAAGGTTTTCAGACCCGAAAACCGGATCGCATGTGTCAAAATCGTTGTCCGTCAGAATATTGATATTGGATTTGTCCCATCCGAGATCTTCCTCATCTTCCGGGAACCACCAGCCGTAATTGGCGGAAACCACATTTTCCGGGACCCGATCGGTAACATCCGCCTTTTGCCGGACACTGCCCCGGGGGCCCGTGATCTCGACCCAGTCGCCGTTTTCAATGCCTTTTTCCCTGGCAAGATTCGGATGGATTTCCACCAGCGGGTCGGGATAGCTGTCACGGAGCGGACCGGGCTGACGGTTTTCAGACGCAAAAAATGGTTTGATCCGCGGACCTGTAATCAATTGATAAGGGTACTCTTTCGCAAGCTCCGGATTGCTCCAGGGCGTTTCAGGAGGATCGGCATACCCCGGCAGTGGATCATACCCGAGATTTTCCATGGCGGTAGAATAGAACTCGAATTTCTTCGTTGCCGTTCTGAAGCCTTCCGTCCTGTATTTGCGAAACCGCCGTTCTCCCTCCAGGTACCCTCTTTTGCAAAAATCTTCCCACTCCATGCCTGTCGGCTGGAGAATCTCATTGAGGGCATCTTTGATGTCGGACCACCAGAATTTCGGATCCGTACAGCGTTTGCCCAAATCGTTGAGGATATCGTAATCGGACCGGGCTTCCCCCACTTGAACCGCTTTCTGACGCGCAAGCACCCTGCCATGACGTTTCCACATATCGCCGATATAATTATGCTCCAGCCAGGTAGAGGCCGGCAGAACATAGTCCGCCTCTTTTGCCGAGGGGGTCATAAAGAAATCCTGCACCACCAGGAAATCCACTTTCTCCAGAGCCTTTTTTACCTCCCGGGCATTGCCCCGCGTAATGAGCGGATTCACACTGACAAGATAAAGAGATTTTACCGGATAGGGTTTTTCCTCCAGTATTGCGTCCCAGACCGTCTTTATATTAAGAAGCATATACCGGTTCGCCATCCGGAAGCGGTCACCGCCAAGGCGTTTCGCGTTCTGATCGGGGGAAAGCTCCCGAACGGCGGTAAGGTGCTGAAACCCGATGACCGGGTTCCTGGAAAAGAGCACGTTACCCCCGGGGCGGTCCAGGTTGCCGGTCATGGCCATCAGCGAGAGCAGACCGCGAATGGTACTGTTGCAGTTCACGGACTGGTCCACGGAAACACCCCAATGGATCGCCGCCGGTTTGGTGGTTGCGTAAGTCGTTGCCGCCTCGGTGATTTCCTCAGGGCTGAGCCCTGTTTTAGCGGATGCCCAGGACAATGGATACTCTTTGGCCCTCTCGCGGAACTCTTTCCAGCCATGGGAATAATTTTTTACGAAATCTTCATCATACAGCCCCTTATCGATGATAACATTGATCATTCCCCACACCAGGGCGCCGTCCGTCCCGGGCGTTATTCGCAACCATTGATCCGCGTTTTTGGCAACGGTCGTCTGTCGGGGATCGATGGATATGATTTTTGCCTTCCTTCGAAAACATCCGGCAAGCTCGACCGCCTTATATTCATCCGGGTTCGAAATCAGCGGGTTCGCACCCCAGACCATGACGCATTCGGGTTCTCCCTCGTAATCCACAAGGGTGTGGGTACCGGCCAGCCATCTTCCAAAAGTGACCCTCGGCGCATAACAGAAGTTACCCGCATTGAGAACATTGGGCGTACCGAAAAGATTGGCAAACCGGTATACAAACGGATCATTTTCCCGGCTGGTTCCGTATCCCATTGCCAGGGATTCGGCACCGAATTCCTCTTTATGCTTTAGGAATTTTTCCGAAATTTCGTCCAGCGCCTGATCCCATGATACGGGAACAAACCGACCGTTCTGTTTTTTCAAAGGACGGGTCAGGCGATCCGGATGGTGTGTGATGGTGTGGTACTTTTTGCCTTTGATGCACAGATAGCCCCGATTGATGGGTGATGCCGGATCACCGGTAATTTTGACAACCTTTCCATCTCTCACCGTCGCTAAAACGCCACAACCGCCGTGACACCCTCTACATGCCGTTCTGATCACTTTATCACTCATGACGACTTGTTCCTTCCCTCATTTTCCGATTTCAGCCAAGTGCGCTCAAATCAAACTCTTTATCGATACAGCCAAGTTCAAAACGCCCTGTTCCGGCCGATTTTTGTGTCGCGCTACCGCATCGTTGCGTGTCGGCGGACTGTTTTGAAAATGACTCAATAATATAAATTAATTATATCTATTTTTGGTCTATTTTTACCGGATTGTGCCCATATATTACAAAAAAAAAGTAAATAAGCAACTATTCTGATTAAGAATTCAATGTTACATGCAAATACGGTTGCCTTAAACATCGGGACACCCCATCAGCAGCCTGTTCTTCGGGGTAATATCCTCGGGGATCGTGCGCGTAATGACCGTATATCCGGCGGCACGGAGGTGCACGGCTCTCATGACGTCAACCGCCAGTGGTCCTTCGAGCCACCCTTTGAGCCCGCCTGTTTCACTGCATTCAACATCGTGGCAGCAGGGAAGCACCGCCACCCGCGCGCCTGCCGTAACCGCCTTTTTCAGCACCGTGTCGGTCAGGGCGCCACAGGCATGAATCGAAACGACGAGGTCGCCGGCAGTTAAGGCCACGTTTTCGATAGACGTTTCCGTATAGTGAATACGCCCGTTCAGTTTCGGCCAGGCCCCAAGCATCGCCTCGGAAAGAACACCTGCGCTTTTGGGAAATTTTGAATCAACACACAGGGCTTCTTCGGAGCGGTCGTCCAGCAGAAGCATTATATGCGATAAAAGACCATGTCCGCAGGCCATATCCACAATTCTGCCCCCCCGGAATTTTCTGCGGATCCGTCTCGCCACTTCCCATGCTTCGAAAAGCTCCTTGGCCGGAAGCATTCCGGCATTGCAAACAGCCCTTGCAATCCTGTCAAAAAGTGAATCCCCCTGAAACCGGGATGCCTGCCTGGATGTCAGTCTGCTTTTTGATGATTTTGGTAGCATGGTGTTTCCAATATACAGCTCTTTCAATTTTTATCCAGTTGATATTATGGAGTTACTTCAAAAACTCCATCTTTTTTTCTCCTTTTTTAAAGGCGTTCTCTGCGCCTCTGCGTCCCTGCGCGAGAATTAGGTGTTTTATTTGGAGCATATTTATGACAATTATCATAAACTCCTCAAATTTGACTGAGCACGGCTTCAGGCGGAAGGAATAGAAGGAAGGTAGGCTTGGAAACCACATTACGGAACCTGAAAACCTGGTTTGAAGAATATGTCCGCGGGTTTGACTCCCCAGACCCGGATGTTCAGAAAAACATGGACCTGAAGACATTCCATACCCACCGGGTCTGCGAAAATATCCTGGACATCGGTAAGAGCCTCGATCTCTCGCCACTGGATCTCATGCTTTCCGAGACTTCCGCCCTGCTGCATGATATCGGCCGGTTCGAACAGTACCGGCGGTACCGGACATTCGTTGACAAAAAGTCCGAAAACCATGCCGCCCTTGGTGTGAAAATTATCAGGGAGAACCGGTTGCTGGATGGGGTTGATCCGGCCCTGGCGGACATTATACTCAGGGCGGTAGCGTGTCATAACAGGCTCGCGATTCCGGCCGAAGGGGATGCCCGGTTTCTCATGATTCTGAAAATGCTTCGGGACGCGGACAAACTCGATATCTGGCGGGTAGTAACCGAATATTACCGGAGTTCGTCAGGCAACAGAAACCAGGCCCTTGAGCTGGACCTGCCCGACACGGAAGACATTTCCGATCCGATCCGCGAGGCGCTCATGCACGGGGGACCCGTACAAATGACGGATCTCAGGACATTGAACGATTTCAAACTGCTTCAAATCGGGTGGGTATATGATATCAACTTCCCGAGGTCATTCCGAATTATCCTGGAAAAGGGATACATCGAGGCCATTCGGAATGCCCTTTCCGTAAAATCCGGCCGGGTCGAAGAAATCTATCGGCGGGTTCGGGCATATCTTGAAAAAAATACCGCTACACCATCTCCCGATAAAGTCCATACATAGCATCCACCACACCATCGATCTGGGTTCGGTCGTGGAAAAGATGTGTGGAAATCCGCAGGGCGAACGTCGGCTTCGGATCGTCCATATGCAGATGGAATTCGGTAAACCGGATCACATACCCCGCCTCCATCTTCAAACGATCGACAAATTCCTCTATTTTTTTCTGGTCGCCCGTATCGGGAAAGGGATTGAACGAGGTGAGCCCGGATGTGAGTTCGGGAATATCCGGAGAGAACAATACCGCGGAATCCCCAAAAACAGTCATTATTCTCTGTTTGAGGTAAGAACTCAACTGACAGTCATAAGCCTCAATACGATCCCGGCCGATCTCTTCCCACAGATCGCAGGCATCGAGCAGGGCCTGAAGGGCGGGATAATTGTCCTGGCCACGAAACACGAACAAAGTGGAGATGTCTTTGATCCGGGAACGATCACTATCCATGGGTTGTGCCAGCATCTGATACACGGCACTGTTTTGGGCCCAGAGTTTCGGCAGATGATCCCCATGGTTGCGGATATAGAGAAGTCCGGTTGCGCCCGGGCCGCACTGCCACTTGTGACCGGAGGCGGCGTAGAAATCACAGCCCATATCGTGGAAATCCAGATCGATCATGCCGGAGCAGTGGGCGCCGTCCACGATTGAAATCAGTCCGTTATCCCGCGCCAGTCGGCAAAGCGCTTTGGCGGGGAGACGGACGCCGGTTTTATACGGAATATGAGAAAAAGCCACGGCCTTTGTCCGGTTAGTAATTTTTTCCTTGAACGCCTCGACAACCTGATCACCGCTTGTAAGATCCAGGACCGGGATTTCCACCTCGATCAGTTTCACCCCGAAACGGTCCTGGAGGACATAGAGAGGGGAGAGGGCGGAAATGTGTTCATGGTGGGTCAGCAGGATCTCATCCCCTTTTTCAAACTGCAGGCCGAAAAGGATTGTGTTCAGACCGTCCGTTGTGTTTCGCGACGGGCTGATTTCATCCATTTTGCAACCGAATTGCCCGGCAAGCTTCTCCCGCTGTTTGGGAATTCCCATTTCCCACCCAAGTTCATCCATGAACCCCATGGGATGACGGGCGACCAGGCGGTTATACCTGTCATAATTGTCAAGAACCTTCCGGGGCATGGCCCCGGTCGTCCCGATGTTCATATATACCTGCTTCGGATCAAGAAGGAACTGATTCTGAACAGTTTTCCAAAACGCTTTATCCGGAAGATCGGGGTTTATGGGAAGGGAAGTTTTCGCTGCCGATTGACCCGACAGGGCCAGGGACAGGGCGCCTCCTGTTACTGCAGCTCCCGTGATTTTCAAGAAATTTCTTCTGTCCATTGTCCCGGAATCTCTTTGATTTAAAGCTTGCATTACGCACCCCTCCTTTTATAATTATCGCAAGGCCTTTTGCTTGACGCGTATCAAGTGAATGATGACGGTCTTTCTTATACTATATCTGTAACGTACAATAAATGGGTAATTATAGAATACAATTTTTACATCATAAGCCATCGGCAACAGACATCGCGCCGGCATTTTCGGGTGTATTAGAATCTTAAACGCGGAGGACCAAAATGAAAAGAATGATTACTGCTGTTTTTTTTATAGCTGTTATTACCGGATGTTTTTTCCAGGATGCGCTTTGCGAGATTATCTCGTCCCCAAAGGCGCCGGCCGCCATCGGTCCTTACTCCCAGGCCGTTCGAGCAGGAGGCATGCTGTTTCTGTCCGGTCAACTGGGCCTGGACCCGGCAACGGGAGAATTTGCGGGCCAGGACTTTGAAGCCCAGGCGCGACAGGCCCTGGAAAATCAAAAGGCAATCCTTGAAACCGCCGGTTTTTCCCTGAAAGACGTCGTGCAGTGCCAGGTATTCGTGACGGATTTAAACAACTATCCGGCATTCAATGCCATTTACAAGGAATATTTTGAAAAGAATTTCCCGGCCCGGGCCGTGCTGGAAGTATCCCGCATTCCGGCCGACGGGCTGGTGGAGATCATGATGACGGCGGTACGCAGTAAATAAGGAGAGGAAACATCATGAGAGAGTTTGAAGGAAAAACCGCTTTTATCACCGGCGGCGCCAGCGGAATAGGACTGGGCATGGCCAAGGCGTTTGCCGCGGCCGGCATACAGGTGGTGATCGCCGATCTGCGACCGGATCACCTGGATGAGGCCATGGCCTTTTTCAGTATCGTCAACCAACCCGTATACCCCATTGTCCTGGATGTCTCAGACCGGGATGCCATGGCCCGGGCAGCCCGGGAGGTTGAGGATACTTTCGGTCCCGTTCACATATTGTGCAATAACGCAGGCATCAATATCATCGGCCCCCTGGACGAAGCCGGATATGAAGACTGGGAGTGGCTGCTCGGCGTGAACCTGGGCGGTGTCATCAACGGTCTGACGACCTTTCTTCCGCGTATGAAGGCGCACGGGCAGGGGGGCCATATCGTCAACACCTCCTCCATCGCCGGTATCGTGGCCGGTCCCGGTAACGGTATCTACTCTGCTACAAAATTTGCCATCCGCGGGTTGTCGGAATCCTTGCGTTACGATATGGCCCCCCATGGCATCGGCGTCTCGGTTCTGTGCCCCGGAACGGTCGCCACCAACCTGCACCAGAGTGAAGAGCATCGGCCCGCACGCTACAATGGAACCCTCGATGACACCATCCGGAAAAAACGGGCTTTCACCGGCGAACTCTTTCGGGAAGTCCTGCCCACCGGCATGGATCCGGTCGAAGTAGGCGAAAAGGTCCTGCGGGGAATCCGCCGAAACGATTTCCATATAATACCCCACCCGGAGTTTAAAGAAGAGTTCCAGGAGGCATTCGACGAAATTATCGCCGCCATTCCCGATGAGCCCTTGGACCCCGTGCGGGAGGTGCATGAAGAACAGCGCCGCCGGCATCGGCGAGAGGCCCGCAAAAGAGCTAATAGCATAAATTAGAAATCAGTGATAATCCGCAGAGAGGCTGGTTGTACAAGTCCTCGGAGGAGGCCAAAAAAACGAACTAATGAACGTCCAACTTCGAACTTCGAAGAATGAGCCTACTATTCTTTCTATTATGCGGATAGTCGATGGCGTCTATGCTTTAGACAGAAAAATGATAAATTGGGAAAAACATTATAAACTGAATTCAACTAACGATTGATAGATCTACATCCCTCCCTGATTAATGACTTGAATTTGTGTAGAATTTGAGGAAGTGGGTTAAGGAATGCCCTCTCCCAGAGTTGAAATTGTATAAGAAGGGCCGATATTGCTATGCTGTCCTCAACGTTTTTCTACATACCTGGAACGTGCTGGTGAGGTGTCCCAGTTCGTCCCCAAAAATCATAAAAAGAGTTATCACAGCTTCGGGTATACTTTTGACAATTTGTCAAAATATCAGCTCGAAAAACATCCATGATCGATGAATTGATTATCCACTATGCAAAAAACTCTCTAGGGCACATATGATATGAGATATCGAATGGGGATGCGATTATGAAATTTGGCTATAATTTGAATCCATTTAAAAGTTCGAGGACTGCAAATTAGTTGTTAATTAGAGTTCCACAAAAAATCGGCAACTGGACCTCAATAGGCTAAACATATTGACAATTCAAACCAATTCGGTATATGCGTGACGCAACATTCGAGCTAAAGATCAATGTAACGAAGTTTTTACAGACACACTCGCAGGCAATCCTGGAAAAAATTCGATATCTGAAATCACCTGTGTCGTTTAGTTCACGGAATGGGGCGATTTCGGAAATCATGACGTGCGCAAATGCCGTCCGCTTAGGGCTTCGGTCACGGTGGGATGTATTGCATACAAGGGGGGGTAGTGGACTGATAATTGCCAGCCTTGTGAAAACTCATCCGATCAAGTTATCAAAAAAACTATCAACTACCTTCAAAACTATCTATAGATCGTTGACCAAATGCCGATAATAGCATAACGGATAGGTGGCTTAAAAACAAAACTTTTTGGGATTAGGGTTCGTAATGGGTTTTAATTAGTAAAAAAGGCGAAAAGTTATAAATTTGAACGAAAATATACGATTTACCACTTGATATTCACAAACAAATTGTGTATCAAGCGAGCAATATACTAAAATTTTACGTATGTAATTTGAATTTTGTTAGAAATTCTGTATAATTATAGTATACGAGTTAGGTCCAAGCGTTAGGCAAAATCAAGGAGAATTACTCATTAACTGACTATACAGATGTCAAATCGGAGTGTGATCTCTACGAAACTGAATGCGCCCAACAAACACATTGGATCGATATGTAATAAAAAATGCCAATTTTGGGTATTTTTTTCCCAAATTTGTCATTTTTTTGTGCTCAACAAAATCAGCTGCCTTGCAACATACTGATATTATTTTGATTTCAAAAATTTCATGTATAGCATGATTCTTGCATCTCAAACGATCTTGATACTAACGTCATTTCAGACATGTATGATTTCGTATAGCATTGTAAGAAATGATTAGAGTATCACAATGTTCGTATTGATATCGGTGGTTGTGACAAAAAAGATTGAAGTGCATAAATTTCCTGAATTGATTTTTTTATAAGTGATATCTTATAATTTGTTGAATTGCTCTTGTCTTAGGACAACGAGACAATATATTATATGTGAGTTTAATGTGTCTTGTCCAAGAATAAAATTTATGGCTAATCAAATTAGACGTATTTATTATTTTTGCGATTATGGAAAGGTTTGAATATGGCACGCAATAGAAAAGATGTAAAACAAGCTAAAGGGATGGAGTTGCTTATTAATAGCGAAGAGTCCTATGCTACAATGAAAAGATACGTAAAAAGAGAAACCAGTGGAACTGCTGGCCATGCATCGAAACAAAGAGACAGGGCTTTATTAACTGCAAAATTAAAAGCCCATGATGAGTTCAAAGCCAGTTCAATGTCTAGAGGGGGCGGTAGAGTTATGCGATAATAGCTTTAGCCCTAGTATATATTAAAAAAGCAGGCAGTATTGTAGTTCAATACTGCCTGTTTTTTAGCAATGGAGATATAAATGAGCCAGTTAAATCCTCCTTTTGATTTCGACTCTGTTGATTCTGCAATTGAATATCTCGATATTAACAAAGATTTTGATAAAACCTTCATTCAAATCCTGAAATATTTAAAAAACTATCAAAACATAAAAACAATTCTCGTTGAGGAAAATTATATTGATAAAGACTTCTCAAACGAGTTGAGCAATTTATACTCAAAAACTTTTAGATATAGACATGGTCTTTGCCAAAGAATACATTTTTTCAAGAAAAGGCTGAAAGATCTAAATGAGTTGACGAACAAACTAAGTAAAAACCAACTTGATGATGAGTATGTTGGTTTTATAGTTAAAAGGCCAATATCTGTTGGGAAGGTTGGCAGAACAATATTAGCTCCTAAAAAATTACCTAACTTTTATTATTTGTGCATAATGGATCGTGAGGTGCACCTGTTAGGACGCACATTAAAAGTTAAGGGAGTGCCATTTATTGAACAAGATTCTATGGTAATAACATGTGCTCAGGCCACGATTTGGATGGCAGCGAAATATATGCACTATGCTTTTTCCCATGCAAGGACCCTTCCCTATGAAATTACAGATAAGGCCACAAGTTCTTTTTCTTATCTAGGCAGGTCGATTCCCTCCAATGGTCTTACTGCAAATCAAATGGTTCATGGTTTGAATAGCATGGGATTTTTTCCTGTTTTTCAATATAAACCTAACGAAAGTGATTACTATCATAAGGATGAAGAAATCTTTGAAAAAGAAGACGCTCTGTGGAAACCAGTAGAATATATATATCCATATATAGAGTCCGAGGTGCCTGTTTTGATAGCGTTTAAGAACCATGTGTGTGTGACTGTAGGGCACAAAATCATTGAAAAAGAGGAGAATCCAGAAATTGATTTAGCACTTAATGATTTAAAAGAAACTGAAAAGGAAATTAGAAAAAATCTTGGGGACAATGAATATAGACATCCCGCTATAATATCAACTTCCATATTTGTTGACGCATTTATTATTCACGATGATCAACAGGGGATTTATAAACTTCTTCCAATAGATGATCCATATTTTAAAAAATTAGAAGGCCAATATGAAGACTTTATTCCAAGCGCAATTGTTGATGATAAGTATAAAAGATATAGGCCTTATACAACAGTAGATGATATTGAATCTGTCATTTTGCCTCTTCCAGATAAAATATACTTTCTAGCCGAGGATGCCTATAATCTCGCAACTAATCTAATAAAAGAGAATCAAAAGAGCATCCATACTGCTTCTACAAAAGGCAACCCTTTCGCAAAAGAATTATTATCTTCTCTTTTAATCGAATCAGAAAACCCTGTTGTTTTAAGAACTTTTTTTATAAAATCAAGAAAATATAAAGAGAAAGTGGTTGAATCTGATATAAATGATAATGTAAAATCAAAATATCTCTCAATGAATATGCCTAAATATATATGGATTGTTGAGGTGTCCATTTATAATATTTATTTGCGTTCAAATTTAATTGTTGGAGAAATCATTTTTGACTCGACTTCAAATAAATATGACTATGAAAACTGTTACCTATCAGTCCATTTGCCTGGTTTTTTAATAGAAAACACATTAACGAAACGAAAGGTTCATGAAATTCCTATTGAAGGCGCTTATAAGGTGGTTCACAGAGACAACGCTTTGAACTGTTAAAAGAGGTATTAATTGTGAACTTTAAAAAAATGAGAGCGTAAATAAGGAAAGGTTTTGGGCTATGCTGGTGAATTGTCCTGTAATAATGATATAAACGAATCCATACGGAAGGTATGAGTATTTACTTATGGAAACATTTGCAGAAGATTTTGTTACGTTACTCCAATACCTTTTACCGGGCTTTATTGCTGCCTGGGTGCTATATAGCTTAACATCACATCCAAAACCGTCTCAGTTTGAAAGGGTAGTACAAGCACTAATTTTTACTATTCTTGTGCAAGGGGGAGTCTACATAGTCAAAAACATGTTGTTTTTTATAGGAAACAACTATCCGGTTTTTATTTGGAATTCACATTCAGATCTCATTTGGTCAGTTGTTATTGCGCTTTTGTTTGGTATTTTGTTCTCATACTATTCAAATAATGACAAAGTACACAAAAAACTACGCACTTGGGGTATTACAAGAGAAACATCATTCCCTTCAGAATGGTTCGGTGCATTTCTAAAAAATGTTACTTTTGTTGTCCTTCACTTGGATGGTGAAAGAAGGATTTATGGTTGGCCAATTGAGTGGCCATCAGAAACTGAAAAAGGGCATTTTGTTCTAGTTCAGGCATCTTGGCTAATCATCAATGAATCTGGTCAGCAAACAGAGCTTCCCCTTACAGGTGTAGATAAAATTATGATTGATGTAAAAGAAGTTAAAATGGTTGAGTTTATGGAAAAAACATGGGAGGTTAATGATGGGTAAAAAAGCTTCAAATCCGCCACCACCTAGACCAACTACTCTTCAAAAAGGTGTGAAAAATGGTCGAAATGTCAATCCACCGCCTGCCACAAGTGTTAAACCTCCACCGCCTCCACCACCACCAAAGAAAACAAGCTGATGAACTGCTGAAGATTTGGCAATTTGGTGGTTTTTGTTCCCAAGACAACAATCAGGGGTCGCAAAGGCGGCTTTGAAGAGTCAGAAATAGCTCAATTGGAGCCTGTGCAACTGACTGACAGGAGTTTCAGAGATAAACTGCAACGGAGCCCCCAAACCCTCGCCAGGAGGGGTTTTATCGGTCGGATTGTTGTAAGACCCCACCGACGTCTATGCGGTAGCCGAACGCCGATAGGACTTCGGCCTGGGTCTTACTGGGCGTTTCAAGGCGCCGGGCAGGCTTTCGTTCCCCTTTCTTCAGACTCAACACCTGATGCAGCCTTTGCATGTCCTCCATAATATCGGCGGCCGTTCGGTTTATGCCCGAGGCCGCAAGCTTTAGCTCGATCCGGCGCAAATATGTCATAGCCACGACGCAGGTAAACAGGTGACACCTTATTTTGCTGTCCGTCCAGTGGCGTACAGGGCTTACCCCCACCAAATCGTCGTCCTTGCTTAGACGAAATCGATCCTCAACCTGCCAACGGTCCTGATTTGCCTGAACAATGTCATTCGTTGTCCAATCCGTGTTATCCGTAATGATGATACTCTTTCCGAACATGGTCTGCTTTCGGCCGACCAGATAGGCGTTTTTTCGGAAATTCATGGAGAGGCCGCCCTCCGAATGCACGAAGGTGAGTTCGTAGAGTTCGTGC
Source organism: Desulfobacterales bacterium (assembly GCA_963677545.2). Taxonomy (GTDB): domain Bacteria; phylum Desulfobacterota; class Desulfobacteria; order Desulfobacterales; family JAFDDL01; genus JBECKW01. The sequence goes on from CAXXKH010000006.1 coordinate 196,612, forward strand.
GGCATGTGCATTCTCACGCAAAGCCGCAAATAGCGTTGCTTGACGGCCTCCTCATTTCTCCAATGGGGCGCCTTGTCTCTTACCTTTGCCCGTATGGAAAGCAGTTCCTCTCGGATCACCTCCAACTTGGCATTGAAGGTGTAATCCTGCTTGCGGTGGCTGGATGGATTATAGGTGAGGATCACCGCCCGCTCCTTTCCCCAGTATTCTCCTCTGGTCCGGTAGGCCAAAAGGCATTCGGCTTGCTTTCCCTGCGCCATGAACTGCCTGTTTCCCGGCGTATCCACCGGCTCGAACTGCTCCAGGGGCGTCGCGGCGAGATCCTGGGCAAAATAGGTGGAATAGGTGGTGATGAAATGAATACGCGAGTGCTCGTCGATCCAGGCGTAATTGTCCTCTGCGTTCATCCCCTTGTCGATCACCACCGTAAGACGCTCTTTTGTCTTGTTCAAGCCGCACGCGACCCCGAACATCTCATCCATGATTGCCTTAAAATGCTTGCTGTCATGGATATTGCCCGGATAGACGCTGTAATATAGCGGCAGTCGCGAATCCTTTGCCACCAGAAGCCCCAGGCCGATTTGCCTCAAGTGGTGGCGACCCGCCTTGTTTTTCCCCCGCATAGCAAGCTCCGATTCGGTATGACTGGCCATGAAAGTGTAATAATTGGTGGTGTCGAACAAAAGACAGTCTGCCGACGGCGCTTCCAAGCGCCAGATGCGCTCGAAGAACGTTTTCGCGATTTTGTGCAAATCTTCCTCGGATACCCGGTCCCATTTTTCCCAATAGCGCTGGCTTGTGAGCTCATCAAGGTCAACGGGCCGAATATGTTGAATAGCGGTGCTCCGATACCAGGATGCCAGCTTGTTCTTGCTGACGGCTTGCACCATCCGGTTAAGGACGCAGTACAGAAAATACTCGCCGATGGAAGGTCCCGTCTCTCGGTCCGCACGCGGAACAATTTCGTCGATAAGGCCGCAAAGGTCTATGTCCCTACCGATCTCACAGGAAAGCCACAGCGCCCCGAACTCCTCCACCTTCAGAGTCACTGCGTCCTCAGCCTGTCCCCGAACCAAGCCGGCGACCTTTTCCGGAGACCCGATGTAAGTCTGGGAAATGACCTTGGGCTTGCCATCGACCCGTGCGATCTCCCGGACATAGAGGTAGGGTCTTCCCTTCTTGGTCTTTACGTGGAAGTGAGCCATGAAGACAGCATATATAGTAGGGTCTTACATGTCAAGTAAAAAATAGCGCGATGGCTTATTTTTCAAGGGTTGTTGGATGGAAAAACGGTAAGGGCTGATGGGTCTTACGGTATGGTGTGGCGTAAAGTGCCGATATTAAAGGGCATAGACGCGGCTGGATGGATTATCTCTTAAACTCCTGACTGAGAATCGTTTTGCTTGTCAACCATCACGAGACTTTCTTTAATTTTGTCCCCATTCGCTTATTCATTCGCTTACATTTGCAGTTTTTACCTTTTTTTGGTTTAATTCTGATCAATGTTTTTTCAGGAGATCAGGAGAAAAAAATCATGAAAACCATGTTAAGCTTTCTACTTGCCGTTTCTTTATTGTCGATTCAGGTTTCAGCCGAGGAGAAACTGGGCACCCTCCCGATTTATGAAGCTTCCACACAGGCCATTGAAGCAGCCACCACGGACCCGATGTTTTTGACTGGTCCATGAGGAACAATACCAATTATATGGAAACCTGTGTTCTGGCTTCATTGGAGATGATTGCGCACAACGGACAAATGTTCCTCGAAAATTTCTATAAAAAGGGAATCAACAGCCTGGTTGCCGCTATTGAGACCCCTCCTTACGCTTTTGTGATCCCCAAAGAACAGACCGATCCCAAGGGCGCCAATGGGGCCTTTTGGATGTCCTGCGGAAACACGGGATTGAACTTCAGGTATCGGAAAAATCCGGGAACTATGGAAAAACCGTTGTTGAAAAAGGGGATGTGATTGTCAAACTGGACCAACTCTACGGCACTCTGGCCAGGAACCTGTTGGAAACCTAAAAATTCCCAAAGGAAGATGCTCCCGTTCCACCTTATGACGATGTGGCCTGGACGTTGGGCCTGATGCGGGGCGTCACCGTCCAGGGGGTGGCTGACAAAGAGGTCTTGTCACACCCCTCGACCCTCGACCCCGCTCGACAAAGACACAATCTTCTGGAAGCCGAAAAAATTACCCTGCGGCGGAAAAATATGGGCCATCGCCAACCATGGACAGCAGGAGCTGGGGCCGGTCCGTTTTGCCCTGGGTAACGCACCCGTATTCATTGTGGAAGAAGCATTTGAATCGAACAAGAAAGTCTTTCTTGCGGGGAGCCTGCTCTTTGATCTGGAGAAAACGGATCGAGAAAAATTGAAGCGTGTGCTGGGCGCAAGCTGCCTGACGGTGTCATCCCTCAAAAAGCTCCCAAAGGTGAAAACCCATGAACTGGATCTCCCCCGTCTGGCCGTTCTTCATACCTGGACGGATACACAGAATGCGGGCTGGGTGAGATATAGCCTCGACGTAGCGGGAATCCCCTATACGTTGCTCGAAAAGGAGCGGCTACGAAAAGGCTCCCTGAGAGATGATTTTGACGTCATCCTCATGCCCGATTCAGGAGGCGGGGAGGGGATAGCGGCATTGATCGGCGGCATCGACAAAAAATGGTCGCCTCTCCCGTACAAGACCACCCCGGAAACACCCAATTTAGGGCACATCCTGAATTCAGAAGATATCACCGGTGGATTCGGATTTGAAGGAATGGCCGCCATAGAAGCGTTTATCACTTCCGGGGGCACCCTGATCACCTTGCGTGCGGGTGGGGTGCTCGTGACGGACAGCGGCATCGTTCGCCAGGTCAGCAGGATCAGTACGTCCGGGATTAATACCCCCGGTTCAGTCGTGACCGCAAAAGTAACGAATGCGGCATCTCCCCTGACCTACGGTTTCAGGGAGTTGACTCATGTCTTCCGGGGAAACGGACCTGTTTACAGCGTTAAAGATCAGCACAGATATCTGGTCGCGATGCAGTTCGGCACCAAAGATGTTACAAAAACGGCCCGGGAACTTGCCGAGGAGAAAGCCCTGGCTGAACAGAAAGAGAATGGCCCCAAAAAAGATAAGGACAAAGAAACACCCCTTGTCCAATCAGGGGGTATTATCAGCGGGGAGAAGATGATCGACGGATCGCCGGCACTTCTCCATGTCGCCCTGGGACAAGGGCGAGTGGTCATGTTCTCATGGAATCCCATGCATCGTCATGTGAATCTGCATGATCACCCCTTCGTCTACAACGCCATCCTTAACTGGAACGATTTACCCATCCCCGTGAAAGAATCAGCGGAAGAAAAACAGTGATTTGAACCTGTCCGATAGCGCTTTTGTGTGTATTCCATACACTTTATGTTATTTGCGGCTTGACAGCATATCGGAAGTCTGAGTATAATTTCTCAAAAATCGAGTTCCTATCAAGCATTTTCTTATCAACAAAAAGACTGTCCGGGTTTACATTTCTTCAAGTAGTCGAATTGGCTGTTTCGGTGCTGACCTAAAAAGCGCCACCTTTACACAGGAGAAATCGATCATGCTTAAAAAAGTATATGTCGTATTGGCCCTGTTGTGTCTATTGTTGGCGTCCGCTTGCGATCTCCAGAAACAAACGCAGCCGGAGGGTGAATCCGGCAAATCTCCAGCCCTTGGAGGAACCTACGCTAAATACATCTTTACCGATGTCAAACCCTTTGACATTCCCCCGGAAGAGCTGGAGAGAATCAGAAAGGAACATGAAGAACAGCAGTCGATGGTGGATTCAACCCACCTAATGAACCTGGACACGACCAGGAGCGAAGGCGCTCCGTACCTGGATTTTCACTGGCTGTGGGAAGGCGCCGCCAAAGGCTACGCCGAAGTCGAGCATACGCATGATTTTGACGAATTTATAGGATTTATCGGCGTAGCGGATCGTGAGGATCCGTATGATCTGGATTCGGAAATTGAACTTTGGCTGGGGGGTGAAAAATACATGATTACCCGAAGCTGCCTTATCTATGTGCCGAAAGGATTGAAACACTGCCCGATACGGTTTACACGCATAGGAAAGCCGGTTCTTTTCTTTACAGGCGGAATGGTGACGTCATACTCACGCACACCCTCGGAATTTTCTGATGAACATGCGGACGAACGGAATTACGAGAAATTGATTTCTTACGGGGTCAATCCGGATAAAATCTCTCCGGAGACGCTCAAGAAATGGGATGATGGGGCCAAAAAGAGAGACTCAACGGTCGAGGGGATGCGGTATCTCGATCTGGATAGCGCGGAAGGCGCGCCTTACATCGATTTTGTATACCTCTGGAGTGGAGACGAGAAGGGGCCGAATCACCCGGAGCATAGCCATGACTGGGGAGAAATTTTCGGATTCATCGGCACGGATCGAAACGATGTAACCGATCTGGGCGGCGAGATCGAGTTCTGGCTGGGTGGAGAGAAATACCTTTTCACCAAAAGCAGCCTGGTATGGGTGCCGCCAAGCCTGAAACACTGCCCGATACAATTCAACCGGATAGACCGTCCGTTTATTCTGTTCACGCTGGGCATGACCCGCGAGTACACGCTTGAGGAAGAAAAACCATAAGTGCATGCGATTCATTCTAAACCAGTATCATATTCCTCAAAAGGGTTATAAATAGTTTTACTTTTAACCCTGCAGTTCAGATATAATGCGTACAGTTCCATATTTACCATAACAACTGTTGATCTTTGAGCAGGTTGAGTTGAATTCGTGGCGGACAATATAGCGACAATGGCGTTTGATTGGTGAATAGGAGTGACATATGATGAAGAATCGCGGGTACGAAAAAACTCACCCTAAGCAAAAGGATGATATCAATGCTATCGCTGAAAAACTGCTTGGGCGGACGGATGTCGTTCGAGAATATTATCTCTCTCTTTTTTTAAGAATTGTGTCAACTATTGCTTTTTTAACGATATTGCCGGCATTTGCGTTGGCCTTCTGGGCTGAAGGGATTGTCTATAGTGATCTGCCTGTTGAGGGTAGAATTGTCTTGCCTCTTTTAATGCTGTTTGTTTGTGCATTTCAAGTCTACTTAATCGTGAGGGTATGTTCGCCCGTTTTAATCCTAAAACACGATGGTTTCATAAACTATACAAGCGGATCGCTTGGGAAAGTGAAGATTTTATGGGATAGCATTGTGAATGTCACGGAGGGCAAATCCCCTATTCCTTTATTTAAAAAAGAAAAGGGACTGAAGATTGTTTATGAGAGAAAGAACAGCACAAACGGTCGGGTTATTTTAACCAAGAGCTCGTTCCGGAATGGGGATGAAGCGTTATCTCTTATAAAAACGATTGCCTCCGGCAAAATCAATGAAAATGAGAAGCGTGACATTCAGCAGAAGGCGAAGAGTGTTGATGCCTCATCGATTAAAGTGGACAATATCGTCGCTTTATTGATTATAAGTGGATTCATAATCGGGATTGGCGGTTTTTTTGTCCTTACGTTTTATCCGCCGACAATCGGATCCACCTGGTTATATCCGTTGTTGATGTTGCCGCTATCGGGGGTACCATTATTTCTGACCATTAAAATGGTTCTATCCGCGGCCCGTGATAAATTAAAGACAACATCCACAAGAGTTGCGGCCTTTGGTTTTAACATCGGAACCATCTGCGCTGTCGCTTTTATGTTTTTTATGTCCCCTGCATCAACATACTGGATTATGGCGGATTTCTACGGGATATGCGGAAAAGTGGACAGGGCCGAGTTCTATTATCAAAAAGCCGAAACAGATCTGTCGGGAAATGCCGATTTTCTCTTTGCGTTTGCGCAGATGTATTATCAGGATGGCGATTGGGAAAATGCCGCCAGATATTATATCGATTCATATGAAAAAGACCCGACAAACTGGATGAAAGACCCTCTTAAGAAAGTGGTTGATGCACTGAATAAAGCCGGAAAATCGAATGAAGCGCTTGATTGGTGTGACAGGATCATTCAAGACTACTCAAGAAACAGAATTATCGTTAGGGTCTTTGAGCGGGAAAAAGAGGAGATAGCAGGTGCCGTAAACAAAATGTAAACCGGGGCCATTTGGGAATTGTGGCGGCATATCCTGAATGGCCCGATTTAAAAAAGCGCTAAATAGTGTTTAATTTATCTGACATCCTCTACTTTTTTTTACGGTCCCGATCAAAAACATCATCGATCTCCATCGCGCCTTCGGGAAGAATTTCCCAGAAAAACTCGAGGTTCTTGATCTTCATCTCGCCGTTCTCATCGAGCACCAGGGGATAGCGGGCGAAATATCGCTTGGTCACCAACACTTTTTTCGTCTCCCTGTCGACAACATCCGTTTTTATCTTGACCACAACGACCTTTTTTCTATCATCGATGATATAGTCTTCGGGAGTAAAGACCTCTATACCGGAGGGGTGCGACAACAGAACGTCATACCAGGCGTCCCGGCCTTTCACCGGTTCTATAAAGGCAATATAAGGCAGAAATTCGAAATCCGGCGCGAAATACGCATCCATGCGGTGAATGGTGTCCGGGTTCTGCCCGTAGGCATTGAAATCCTCGAAATAGTCCTGCATCCATTTCAATATGACATCATAGGTCATTTCGTCTAACTGCATCTCTAATTCCTTCCTGATTTCGTATCGGATCTCTTATAGGTTTCGGGTGTCAGGTGTCAGGAACTGCAATGGCTGCATCGGCTGACACCTGACGACTTACTTCTGACGCCTCTATTTTTTACCTTCCCTGGCCTTATGCCCGCCCGGGTCAGCCTCCATCAAGCTGCCCGCCCCCAGCATGACGGTCATCTCGAGGTGCGGGCGATGGAAACTTTTCCAGATCAAGGGGCCATGCTTCACCCCCTTCGGTACAAAAACCGTCGATGTCCTGTTGATGGTCAAGGGTTGACCATCAAGGTAGAAGATGATTTCAGCCCCGAGATCTTCATGATCATTGGGGTCGATACCGATATGCATGACAATTTCATCATATTCATGGACGTGTTCACCGATATGCGGATTGGGATCGGGCATACCCACGATCCAACCTATTTCGACATAGTTGTTCGAATCGGCGATCAGGTTATTGCTCAGCATGGTCATGGCCGGTGAGAGACGGCCTTCGACTTCGAAATCCGGGGTTACTTCATAGGCTGGTTTACTGATCAGATATTTTTCAATATTTTTTATTGACACGGCGGGTCCTCCTTTTTGGTTAATATATTGCTAAATTACGATAGGTTGTCAAGGCGCAAGCTTAAAATAACAATTGAATTATATAATCATTAGCGTTAGTTTAAAAAGTTCCCGTCGAGAAAAGTCATCATGACAAAAGCTGTTTTTTTGCCGGTTTACGATCTTAGAAAACGATATAAAGGGCTTGATCCGGCTGAAACATAATCATATACTGCGGCATCGGGTACCGGGCCTATATTGCCTGTCTGTTTCTGAACACCCGGGGTTACAAAACGTACAATTTAAGTGGCGGATACCGCGCGTAAAAATTGAGTATCTCATAATCATTGGAGAAGACATATAAATTCAGTGGAAAAAAACACTAAGTACAGCGCCGAATTACGGGAGCGGAAAAAAATGAATTCAGCAGATAAAAATGCCGGCATCAACACCGAACAACGGGAGTGGAAAAACCGATGACTTCAGTGGAAAAAAACACAAAGTATAGTGCTGAACTGCGGAAAGAGCTGATTCTGCGATATGAACCCATCGCCATCAAAATGATTGAAGACGAAAAAGAAGTCCCAAAAGAGGCCATATACCCGAAACGCGACCTGGGCAAACACATGGCCCTTTGTCAGGCGTTCGCGAAAACCCGGCGCGACATGAAAACGATTTATATGGACAAACACTCCGAATGGTGCTGGGCGCCCCTGATCGGCCTCGGTCTCGTTGAGTGCCGGGAAGGCTCGGAAGCGTTTGATCTGGTCTGCCGAAAACTCGGATTCAAAGATCTCGATACCGCCAGGGAATTTTTTGCGCATTTCCCCATGCTGCCGCGAAACAAATACATCGGTATCGTTTCGGCGCCGCTTGGCCTGAGCACTTTTGAGCCGGATCTTGTCCTGATATACTGCAATAACGCACAGCTACGCAGCCTGTTGTGGGCCGTGAAGAGCGCAACGGGCAAAATCGTCACAACCCAGCTCGACGCTATCGACTCATGCATTTATGCCTGTGTTCCGCCGCTCCAGACAGGCGAATACCGCGTGACACTACCTGACCCCGGAGAATATGAACGCGCGGCGGCCGATGAAAACGAGATTATATTGTCGGTGCCCGGCAATCGTCTCGAAGAACTGGTGACAGGGTTGCGGCCGTTTTACGAAATGGGTATGGGTTATCCCCAACTGTCCAGGGAAATGCTTTTCGATTTCCCGCGCCCGGATTTTTACAACAGCCTGTTCAAAATCTGGGGTCTCGATCAGGGCGAGGAGTGGGACAGGGGATAGAACACATGCCAATGAACGTTGAACACTTATCCCGCCATAGTTTTAACGAAGGCGGATCGAACGTCGAACATCGAATAATGCATACTGCCGTTTAGATATAAACAACGCCTTAACTAAAATTTATCGTCATTTTGTCGCTTGTCTCAGAGAGATAACCGCTCTGTTTGCTTGTTTGATTTCACGAAATGTTTTTAACCATTTCTAACTATAACATCAACAAAGCAGGAGGCCGCACATGGATAAAACCTGGGAAGAAATGACTGTAGATGAAAAGCAGGAAACCACATTTCAAAAACTGATAGCGCCTAAGGATGCGGAAGGCAACGACATGCAGTTCCAGAACTCCGAGGCCCAGGCTGTTTACAAAGCCAGAATCACTCGGATCAAGGACGCTGTTCAGATGAAAAAAACCCCTGACCAGATTCCAACGGCCATATTTCCGGGCATGTTTCCCTTCCACCATGCCGGCATCACCATCGAAAAGGCCATGTACGATTATGACGCATGCACGTCAGCCTTCAAGCAGTTCATTCTGGAATTCCAGCCCGATTTGAACCTTGGACCCGAAACGCCGGGACCAGGCAAATTTTATGAGATTATGGACTACAAGCTCTACCAGTGGCCCGGACACGGCGTACCTCCGGAACACAGTTACCAGGCCGTTGAGAAAGACTATATGAAGGCCGACGAGTATGACCTGCTCATTAAAGATCCCAGCAGATACTTCACAAACCACTACCTGCCTCGTTGCTTCGGCGCCTTGGAAGGTTTTAAAATGCTGCCTAACTTTCCCGGGATTCTGGAAATGTACGGCGTGGCCGGTAATTTTATCCCTTACGCCCTGCCGCCGGTTCAGGAGACCTATAAAAAACTGTTCGAAGCCGGCGCCGAAGCATTGAAATGGGCAATGGCAATGGGTGCGGCCGGCGGCGAATTGAAATCATTGGGATACGCCAATTGTTTTGCCGCCGGATTTTCCAAAGCACCATACGATATTCTCAGCGATACCATGCGAAGCACTACGGGTATCATGATGGACATGTACCGGCAGCCCGACAAGCTGCTCGAAGCCATGGAAGTCATCGTTCCCATTGCCATCGACATGGGTGTCGCCGCCATGCAGCAAAATGGCAACCCGTTTCTTTTCATGCCTCTTCATAAAGCGGCTGACGGGTTCATGTCCGATGAACAGTTTGAGAAATTCTACTGGCCTCCGTTTCGAAAAGTCCTGTTGGGCCTGATCGATGCCGGTGTCATACCGGTGCCGGCCCTGGAAGGGTATTGGAACTCCCGCCTGGCGGTACTCCAGGATCTGCCCAAGGGCAGGACCATGTGGATGGTGGATCAATCCGATATCTTCGAAGCCAAGAAGACCCTAGGCCAGGTGGCCTGCCTGTGCGGCAATGTCTCCTCTTCCATGCTGCTGCTGTCCAAACCCGAAGAAGTCAAGGATTATTGCAAGAAACTCATGGACACGGTGGGTCAAGACGGCGGATTTATCATGTGTAACGGCGCTTTTTTCGACGAGGCAAATCCTGAGAATATCAAGGCGATGATTGAGGTGACAAAAGAGTACGGTGTGTATTAAAGAACTAAGGCCTCTCTCCTGACGGAGAGAGGCCTTTTTCTTAAAAACCTACCCCAGCTTACCCCTGGACTTCAGCTCGTCCGCAACATCCTTCATTCCCAGCTCTTCAAGTGTCTTGCGTTTTGGATAGCCGGTATCCCTGTCCCATCCCTCAACATCATAGAAGTGGGTCTTCCACTGTTCCACCCCGTCCTCATTGAAATAGAGCTCCCTGCAATTCTGCCAATCCCACTTCTTTCCATCATATACGTGCAGTTCAGTGGCATATCCACAATAGGAAGCACCGGGCTTGTAATAGTATCCCGTAAATTTCTCCATTTTCCGGTTCCTTCCCTGAATAGCAAAAATTGCCCGTTTTAAATTCCAGGCACGACGCCCTATTTCAAGTCCATCCCTGAAGGAGTGATTTCTTCCGGTGACTGCATTCAGATACCGCGGCTCAGCTTCGGAAGTATGCCCGTATCCCTTGGGATGACTCGGATCGAAGAGCTTGGCGTAACCCCAGTCGCAGAACCCGACCGATTCTTTATAATAGGTCCAGTAATGCTGACGCCAGGCAACAAATTCAGCCTTATGTTTTGAATAAATGCCGGTTTTATATGCCTGTTCGCCCTGCCAGCTGAAATCGAACCAGTAAGGATCGTTATAAGTCGTACGTTCGGCCTTAACGTTCACCACTTTTTCACAGGTCCAGTTAGCGCCGCCGCCGCCGAAAGGTTTCCCCATACCCATATCGTGGCTGTTGATATCCCGGGAATCCATCAGGTTGCCGTAGGCCCAGTCGACGCCCGGCATGGACCAGTGATCCATATATCCCCACATTGTCTGCCGGCACAGGGTACTGAAGTCATCCGTCCGCCCCAGTTTCTCGGCAAAACGTGCGGTGCCGTCGGCCAGAAGATCGCCGATACCATAGCGGTTTGCCAGGGCAATACCGTAGATTTCCATGAATTCCATTGTGGCGAACTTGTCCATATTGAGCGGGGCCATATCATACTTTGTGCCGGGCCCGATAATGCCCATGTCATACATCTTCTTCATATACCAGCCCAGTGCCGAATACGCGGGAACCTCCGGCTGGATCGGAAAATCCGGGTTATGGGCGGTTGGAAAAGACATGGGGCCCTGGAAACAGGTCTCCATGCCGTTTATACCGAGCTGCTGGACGATATCGGTTCCCTTCCGGTTCATTCTGCTTATTTCCGGCCCTCTGGGGTCGAGTCCACCGGCATCCGAAGGGGTCAGGCTGAACCATGTGGATTCTGCACAATCATCCGAGTCCTGGCTATGGGCTCTGTTACGGTTATGGCACTTTCTCTGGTGGCCACACGCGATACAGCAGGACGAAATATCAGTCGAACTGCCGAACCCGCCGAAACCCGGCCCCGACGGCCAGGTTCTGTCATACCAGTCCCTAGCCTCCTTCAATGCCTTCGGGTCGGCTATTTTAATGCTCTGTGTTCCCAGAAAAGCGATCGCTTTCAAATTTTTGGATCCGAACACGCCGCCGAAACCACCCTGACCGGCGCCGCTGCCTCCGCCGTGCACCAGAGATGCCACCCGGGTCATATTTTCGCCGGCCGCTCCGATGGTAACGATCGCCGGTCTCTGGAGCGTATATCTATCGCCAAGATCCTGCCACTCCTGGCCGTAACGAACGCCGGATTTCTTCCATATCTCCTCCTGGCATTCCCACGTCGTAAGGCCCCATAAATTTTTGGCGTCCTCTATAGTAACCTTGTCATCAACAACATTGATATAGACGGGAGACTCCGCTCTTCCGATAACCGCCACACCGTCCCAACCGGCCATTTTCATAAAAGTGGAGAACATGCCGCCGAAGTTGCTGTGTGAAAACCACTGTATGGGATAACACTGTGGGGACAATCCTGAAACGCTTGTCCTGGCTCCCCATGGAACCCCGGTTCCGCTTACGGGACCGGTGATAAGGGAAACCATGTTCCTGGGGTCGAAAGCGTCCTGGAGATCCCAGCCGCCGGGGACCACGCAATACTCCCAGAAAAGCGCCGTGGCGATTCCGTGACCACCGCCGAATTCTTCATATTTTTCTGTCGGCAGCGCTTTAATTTCCTTGCTGCTGAGATTGACCAACAATATTTTTCCCGCAAATCCTGGTGTCGCCATAACTTTACTCCTTCTCTTTTTCCTAAAGACTAGTGCCCTTCACTCGGAGCGGCAAATGGAAACCCCGGGCTGGCTTTTCTCGGTGGCTGAAGGTTCCGGTCATATCCGTTGATATCGGTCTGATCCGGAAGCTCGGTCACAACCTTCAACGCGTTTGCGGGACAAGCTTCCACACAGGCTTGTGAACCGTTGACGCCCCCTTTTTTATTGTAATAGGGCGTGTCCGTGCACAAATCACATTTCGTGGCTTTTCCCGTGTTATGGTTCCATATGGGACGATGTGGAATGACCGGACAGGATTCGATGCATGTTTTGCAACCGATACATTTATCGGCATCGATCATTCGAATGTTGCCGTTTTCAACGCTGATGTGGCAGGCCCCGGTGGGACAATTCTCCACACATAAAGGCGTCGGACATTGCCGGCATACTTTATGCTGGATATCCAGCGGATATTCGTCAAGCACTGCCCGGTGTACCTGAATCCTGGACAGGGAAAGATTCACTTCCCCCTCATGCACAAGCGAGCATGCGATCATACATCCATAACATCCCGCGCAATGCTTGCTGTCATAAACCAGATATCTGGTTGATAGCGGATACTCCTCCTGCGGCAGCGCTTCCGCCTTTTTAGGAGAATACGCCGCTAAAGCGCTGCCTGCGATAGCAGCTCCGCCGGCTGTCAGGAAAGCACGTCTTGATAATTTCTTTTTTTCGGCCTGATCGGTTACGGATTTTTCATCTTTACCCTTGGTCATGTCGGACACCTCCATTACCTGCTATTGTCTAATCAGCCACCCCGACGTTCAGGATCTCCCAGAACACCCCCGGTGACGGTTTCTATCTTTTCGCACAAAAAAGTGGCGTTGATAATATCTTTTACACTTTTTTACATTGTCACTCATAAAACAAGGTATTTTCTTTCGGCAACCGATTATGTGCCAAAATGACGATAATTGTCAAGGAGTAACCGGAATTAACTACCGCCAGTCATCAATTCTGACAGAAGCACCGGGCCTGAAACCGCCCATGCTGAAATAATTATTGTTGGATGCCCCGGTAACAATGACCGTGAACTGACCGCCCGGCGGTGCGATGTATATCCCATCACGTTTGGCATTCCCCTGGGCCTCCTGGACCCATTTCGTGAATTTATCAACGGTATCGAATCCGTCGCGCTTCACGAAGTCGGCGATCGGCGGGCTCAAAACAGCGCAGGTGCCGAAAAGCGTTCCGTCCTGGGTCTTATAGATATCCTTGATAATCTGGGGATAGTTCATATCATCCCCCCAGACATTCGCATACCAGTTCTTGGCGGAAAGAACGCCCCAGCCCATAAACAGGGTAACGACGTTCTCGCCTTTCTTGAACTTTTCAAGCTTGGGCGCGGACGCACCAGGGAAAGTCCTCATCCCTTCACCCCTGCCGATTCTCACGGAGAGCGGGTCCCACGGCGATTTTTCTTCATTCTCTGCAATAATGATATTGAGCCCGTTCATGGGATTTCCGACCGTCCCCATGTAGGTCGTTCCGGGCTTGCCGCAGTTTCCGCCGTTTATGGACAAGAGGGTCCAGGCCCGTCCTATGGTGGTGTTGGCATGGGCATAGGGACCCATTGCACCGTAGGAATAATTGAGACCGATTTCGTCCCGGATGTTCCCGTTGATGACGGCCCCGGTGGCGAAACCGTTGTCTGAAACATCCATTGCCTCCGATCCCGTGGAACCGATCGCGAGTATAACCGGAAAATATTCCGGTTTGGCCCCCGCCATCACCGCATTGATGGCAGCCGTTTTTACGGTGTAAGACCAGGCTTCGAATGAAGGTTTGAACGGCGCCATTTCCCCCAGCTTCTCGTCGGGATCGTGACTGGTTCCCGCCAGCATTTCATCGACTCGCTCCCTGGTCGGAAGTACGATCGGCAGGAAATCCGTGTATCTCTTTTCCAGAAACATTTTATGAAGCTCGTCGGCTGTTCCGGTAAAGGTCTCAGGCCCTTTATCGCGTACGAGTTCCCCTGATTTTTTCTCTTCAGCCGTCAGCGGTTTGGTGAGTTTGTCAACGATCTCCTGAACAACAGGTACCCCTGTAAGGGGGTTGGTGCCCAGAGCGACATCCTTATGAAGCTGGGCAGCTGTTTTTCCCCAGATCGGACCAAGGATGTACTGAACCCTGATCCCAGGCATTCCATTGGTAAGGGCAACATCTTTCAACTGATCTACAAAGCTTGATACGGCGATTGGTATGGCGGGTTTATTGTACTTTTTTTCAAAATTTATCGAGAGCTTGGTGACCCCAGGCGCACAAACACTTCAATGCCCGAGGGCGATGATCATTGCATCCGCCTTGTCCGCCATCTCCTTCCAAAGGCCGGCGTCTTCACTACCCATTCCACCCGGTTTGTCTTTATAAACGAAAGTGGTTCCGGGATACTTTTCTTTCATCACCTTTGTTAGTTCTCCCAGCAGTATACCCGATCCGGGATAACCATCATTTACAATATAAATGGTTTTACCCGCCAGCGTATCCAGGCGGGGCGCCATCGGCGACAACGTTATGGGCGGGGGGGTTCCCAGCGGATTCAATACCGTAATGATCGGACTTTTTTTATTTGCCGCCAGCACGTCTGTGGAAGCGAATGCGATCAAAAGACCGCAAAACAGCACAGCGCACAGGGCCGCAGCCATTTTAGTAGGTAGCCTCATGCCTTTTCCTCCATTTTAAAGTCAGGGTTTATAAACTCAGTATTTAACCTAATGCCCTGCCTTTCATCTGAAAGCCAGGGTTCTAAAAACCTGGTTCTTAACCTAGCGCCATACCTTCCTTCTCAAGAGTGCTGATAGAAAATAATATTACCGGAGTACAGGCGGGTAACAATTACTGTTATGTGTCAAAGGCACTTACTTCAGCCAATTTCAAAACGTCCCTTTTCGGCCGATTTTTGCGCTTAATTATCGCGTTGTTGCGTATCTGTGCGCCGTTTTGAAAATGGCTTTTTGTTAAAAATGTTATTGCTGTTGCCGATCTTTGTCAATGTCCAAAGGACGATATTCCCCCTTATTTTACATATTTTTACAGTTTCCCTTTGTTACAAAGCTTGGAAAAAGGCAAAAAGCTTGCTAAAGTCTCAAATTGACACTTTGACGGACCTATTATAGCAATGTTTCATTCAACCTATAAATTCCTTGTCACTCTGAAACAAAACCGAGGTGCTCTTTTTCGATGCCGTCGGAGATCTGATAATTGATAAATATTTAACTGACCCACTATCAACAAGGAGTTAGAGAATGCCTAAAGACAAGAAAAACCCCAAAAAAGAAGATTTAGAAAAGAAAAAGTATTCGCGAAGGGATTTCCTGACGATCAGCGGTACAGTAGTTGCTGCCGACCTGTTGATGTCGGCAACCCCTGGAGTTAAAACCCCATCAGCCGAAGCCCAGGAGGTCTCGCATCCGGAATCCAAAGGCTATCTGGTGTACGACAGCAAAAAATGCATCGGCTGCACCACCTGCATGCTGAGCTGCTCGATGGTTCACTACGGAGAGCAAAACCTGTCGCTTTCACGCATTCAGATCATACAGGATTCCTTTGGTAAGTTTCCCGAAGATCTCCAGATAGCGGTCTGCCGACAGTGTGTCACACCGGTTTGTGTCGAAAACTGTCCCGTCGGGGCGGCCTATATCGATACGGAGAATGGCAATATCAGAAGAATCGATGAAGAAAAATGCATCGGCTGCAGAACCTGCATTGAAATGTGTCCTCAGCAGCCCCATCGAACGATATGGAACCATAAGGCTGGAAAGTCCTCCAAATGCGATCTTTGCCTCGATACGCCATACTGGAATGAAAAAGGCGGAATCGGCGGCAAGCAGGCATGTGTGGAATCGTGTCCCATGCAAGCCATCAAGTTTGTTCAGGAGACACCGGACCAAACGGAAAGGGACGGTTACGATGTCAACCTTCGCAATGATCACTGGTTGAACCTCGGCTTGGTTGATGACAGCAGGGTCGTACCGCCGGACATGAAAAATATGCCCACATTTGGCCCCCCCGCCACAGCCGGAAACCGAGAAGAAAGAGAGAGGATAGGAGGACGATATGAAAGGTGGATATACAGGTAAGATATTAAGGGTAAACCTGAGCAACAAATCGATCAGCACCATACCGACGGAAAAATACATCGAATTTGGCGGCGGCCACGGCATCGGTTCCGCGATATTCTTCGATCTGGTCGGTGATCAGCTGCCGTTTGAGGCCTTTGACCCCAGAAACTTGATTATAATGATGACATCCCCCTTCTCCGGCACCAACGTACCGGCCTCGGGAAGATGCGAGGTGCAGGGGCTTGGTCCCATGCTGTATCCCATCGAATGGTTCGGACACAGCAACTTCGGCGGACGCTTCACCTCCCAGTTGAAATTCGCGGGGTGGGACGGCATCGTGGTTGAAGGCGCCGCAGACAAACCGGTCTGGATTAATATCATTAACGACAAGGTCGTAATCGAGAGTGCTGAAGGAATATGGGGCATGGACACCTGGGAAACCCAGGATGAAATCGCAAGGCGTGTCATCCCCGGTATGAGGCAGGGCGAATGGGCGGAAGTCGCGGACGATGATGCCACAACCCAGGTACCCGCCGTTGTGACCTGTGGCGTGGCGGGAGAAAACAAAAGCCGTCTTGGCGCTTTGCTCCACGGTCCCGGATCGCAGGCAGCGCTATGCGGTTTTGGCGGGGTTTTTGGTTCAAAAAACCTCAAGGCCATCAGTGCCATCGGTACCGGCGGTGTCACCATTGCCGATCCGCAGGCGTTTATGGAAGCCCGTTTGTGGTACAGACAGTTTCAGTGGAATGTCGATAACCCCCGGGAAGCCGAACGATTCGAGAAAAGGGGATATAGTCTCATCAGCGGTGCACCCAGTGGCGGAAATGTCAGTAATGGAAGGCTGCCGCTGATTCCTGCCCGGGCGGCCGCCTGTGCATCATGCCCCAGGGGCTGCCGTATGCGAACGGCAACCGCCGACAGCAATGAATCGGTTTGCGCCGGAACGATGGTTTTCGGGGGATTCGGCGGAAGAGGAAACCCGACGGACTCACGAAGAGACAATGATCTGATGCAAAAATACGGTTTCGGCCACTGGCAGATGATGCCGACAATGAGTTATCTCAGTAGCCTTCATCAGCGGGGACTTGTGGGCAAGGGCAAACTGATGGAGTGTGACCTGCCCCTCGACAATATGAATTCACCGGGCTGGGCGAAAATGCTGATGGATGCCATGGCGTACCGAAAAGGCATTGGTGATGACATGGCCGAAGTGCGCCGCAAGGTGGGCCGAAAAATACGGCCTGCTTAAAGATGACGTCAGCAAAGGCATACTCCGCTTGAGCTACTGGGGAACCCAGGAACACTATGACTCAACTACTGAAGTGGAATGGGGATTCGGATCACTTCTCGGAGAA
>CAXXKH010000007.1:0-248710 GCA_963677545.2 Desulfobacterales bacterium
ACTGGGGGTATTACGACCAGGCGCCCATGATTGCCTGGGTGATTAAGTTATCCACCTTGCTTTTCGGTCATACCCACGTCGGCGTCAGGCTGCCGTCCATCCTGGCCATGGCGGTTGCTTCGGCATATCTCGTCGCAACGGCGTCGCGTTGGTTCGGCGCCCGGACGGCTTTCGCTGTGGCGGTGCTTACCCAGGGAATACTGGAATTCAATGTCGGGGGGCTGATGGCTACCTGTGACGGTATCCAGGCGGCTGCCTGGGCGGGGGCCGCATACCATGTGGCCCGGGGATACGAAGCGGGCGCCTGGCGGCAGTGGCTGCTCGGCGGGTTCTGGTTCGGTTTCGGTATTCTCAGCAAGTATACCATGGTCCTGTTTCTGCCCGGTGCGTTTCTCTACGGCCTTTTGAGTTCCCGTCACCGATATCGGCTCGCCGGTATCCGGCCCTATGTGGGAGTGTTGCTCGGTTGCTTGATGTTCCTGCCGGTTATCGGGTGGAACGCCGCCAACGGGTGGAACTCGGCCCGGCACGTGGCCTATATCGGCGGCGCAAATGAAGGCTTTTCGATCCATTTGAAATATCTGGGGGATCTGATGGGCTCCCAGGCGGCCCTGTTGTCTCCCATTGTCTTTATACTAGTTTTGTGGGCATGGCATCGGGTTTTCTGGAAAAAATATGACACGACTGAGTGGATATACTCCTATCTGTTTTATACTTCTTTTTTCATGTTTGCGTTTTTTGCCGTGCTGAGCTTTCACACACGGATTTACGGCAACTGGCCGGCGGCGGCTTTTCTGACGGGTTCCGTTCTTGTTGCCGCTCTCTTCAACGGAAGAAAAATATGGAAATGGGGCATTGCGACCGCCTATCTGTTTTCCGCATTGGTACTGGTACAGGTGGTCTGGCCGGTGTTGCCTATTCCGGCTTCGGTGGACCGGACCGCCTATGAGCTTCTGGGGTGGGACGAACTGGGGCAGGCGGTAGACGATGCCCGAAAAGAGATGTCGACGCCGGAGAACACCTTTATTTTCGGGCTCAGATACCAGATAGCCTCTGAACTTGCTTTTTATGTGCCGGGGAACCCACGCACCGTTTCCATCAACCGCTGGATGCGACCCAACGTCTATGATTATTGGTGGAAAGATGAAGAACTGATGGGCATGGACGCGGTTGGGGTGGTGCGGGAGAAACGTGATTATCAAACCCGGCTAACCCAGGTTTTTGAGCGAGTCGATCCGCCCGAGGCGGTGATGATTTATCGTACGCGGCCGTTTACACAAGAACAGGAAATCGTAAAAACCTATTATTTATTCCGTGCCTACGGTTTTAAAGGGGGGATTCATTGGCTTCCGCCCAATGAGAATGATATTCGGGTGAGTACAAATTAACTTTTAATGGTGTGCATAAGATTCCAGCATTGATGGACTCGTAGAAAGTATCGATCTCTCGCCTCGCAAAGATTCTATTTAATGAGCCAATTTCAAAACGTTTTAGTTTGGTCCAGCTCAAGGGAAGGGACAATACAGGGCCTCTCTCTGAACTTCTAACCTGGATAAGGAATAATTGGTGGTTCCTTATTGACATAAGGGGCTCTATAATGTCCCCAACTCCATCATGGGTAACCTATTTTTCCAGCCGGTTCAGTTTCCCAAATCCTAGCCGATATAAAAAGAGATGAACGAAAGTCCCATGGTGGGTCCCCGCAAGCCTTCCAGCGGCTAAACCGAAAAGAAAGATTGCGGAAAAATAACGCCCCGAGGACGATGGGGCTTGTACCGGCACAGGGAAAAGCATGAAGATTTTAAAACAGTTGTGGCTGGTTGCAGCGCTCATTTTGGCAACGTCTCTTATCTTGCTGCAATCGGACCGGGAGCAGCGAAATCGGAATGTCCGGAAACAGGCGGACACATACCCATCCATTGCGGTGATGCAGATTACCTCCACCACCGTGCTGGATTCCTATGTGGCCGGCGTTCTCGAGCGGCTGGCGGAACAAGGATACCGTGCGCCGGACGGCAAAAATATAAAGATCTATAATCCCCAGGGGGATTTTGCTACCGCCGCTGCAATGGCCAGGGACATTGCAGCCGGCCCCTACGATATGGCCATCACCGCCAGCACGGTCGCGCTGCAGGTATTTTCCAAGGCCAACACCTCAACACAAAAAACGCACGTCTTTGGAGGGGTGACGGACCCCTACGGCGCGGGTGTGGGGATCATCGGCCCGGAGCCGGATCAGCACCCGTCCTATATGGCGGGTGTCGGTACCTTCCAGCCGGTGGAAAGCGCGATCCGCATCGCTTCTGAGATGAATCCCGGGCTCAAACGTCTCGGGGTGGTATGGAACCCCGGCGAGCAATGCTCGGAGGCTTGCCTGAATAAGGCCCGGAAGATCTGCAAGGAGCTCGGCATTGCGCTCGTCGAGACCAATGCGGCCAACACCTCTGAGGTCTCCGATGCGGCCCGGGCGGTCATTGCCAGGGACGTGGATGCCGTCTGGGTCGGGGGAGATACCGTGGCGATGGCCTCCATCGGGCTGATCATCGATCTGGCCGGGAAGGCGGAGATTCCCGTTTTTACAAACGCACCCATGGATACGGAAAAAGGGGCGCTTTTCGGACTGGGAGCTGATTACCACACCGTTGGGCAGTACGCGGCAGATATCGCTGTGGCCATTTTGAAAGGGAAAAGTCCCTCGACGTTTCGGATTGACGATGTCATCCCGGAGCAGTTAAACCTCAATTGGTCGGTTCTTGCCGGATTGAAGGGCAACTGGAGGATAACGCCGACGGTCGAAACCTTATTGGCAAAGCAGAAAACGATCTCCGAACAAAAGCCGCTTGCGCCCGAATCTGAAAAAGTCGCCCCGGTACGAACAGAACCGTTCAAGCTGCGCATCGTTCTTTACAGTGAAACGGAATTTGCCGAGCGTTGCCGGGAGGGGTTTCTCGATGGTCTCAGGCAGGCAGGCTATACCGAAGGTGTGGATTACAAACTCACGAACTACAATGCCCAGGGGGATATGTCGACACTCTCGAGCATCATGACCACCGTTAAAGCCGACCAAGTGGATCTGCTGGCGGTGGTCTCCACCCCGGCACTCCAGGCCGCCCTGCGCCAGGCCGGGGAAGATACGAACATCGTTTTTACCGGCGTCGGTGACGGGGTGCGGGCCGGCGCCGGGGAGAGCGAAACGGACCATCTGCCCAACGTCACCGGCATCACAACCCGTTCGCCTTTTGCCGGCATGGCGCGGATTATCAAGGAGACCCTGCCGGATGCCCGGCGGGTGGGCACCCTCTTTACCCCGGCGGAGATAAACAGCGTGCTTTATAAAGGTTGGTTCGCGCAGGCCCTGGAGAAGGAGGGGCTGGAACTTGCGGCTGTTCCCGTCACCTCCAGCGCCGATGTGGCCCAGTGCGCCATTGAACTCTGCGGTCAGGACATCGATGCCGTAGCCCAGGTGGTGGACAACCTGACGCGTCCCGGCTTTGCCCTGATCGCCCGGAAAGCATCGCAGAAGGAGTTGCCGGTGTACGTGTTTGACAGCGCCCAGATGAATGAAGGCGGCGCCATCTGCCTGGCACGAGATTACTACGATGCAGGGCTGGCGGCGGCGCAAAAGGCCGTTCGGGTCCTGGGGGGAGAGAGTCCCGGGAATATTCCGTTTTCCAATACCCGGTCGGAAAAATTGATATTGAATCCGGATCTGGCGGCGCGTTACGGGCTCAGGATTTCGGAAGAACTGAAGAAAAACGCCGTCATCTTCACACCCGAAAACTGAACAGGATGATTGATGAAAATCGATTTTGAATCACGGGGGAAATATCTGCTTATCCATTCAAACGGCCGGCTGGACGCGACCTGGGCGGAGTATTTTACCGATACCCTTCTGAACCAGATCCGAAACGGCCGACATCAGTTGGTGATGGATGCCTCGCAGCTGGCATTTCTGAGTTCCGCCGGCATACGCTCCCTTCTGATTATCCACAAGGCGCTTGCCGGGGTAAGCGGCCGGTTCTCCATTGTCAACGCCACCGATTTCGTGGATCGGACCCTGCGAACCTGCGGATTTCAAACATGGCTCGAAGCGGGATACCCCGGGGATATGCCGTCAGCGGGACCGGGGAAAGAGGGCGGTGGAGATGCTCGGATCCGGCATTTTGTGATGAACGAAGCGGCTTCCCTGTGCGTTTCAACCCCGGGCGACTGGCGCCCCTGGCAGGCCGTGGACGAAGACAGGGGTGTCGCCACTTCCTTTCCCCGGGACAGCTACGGCCTGGGCATCGGCAGTGCCGCCGCCTCGGCAGAGGAGGCCCGGCGTCATTTCGGAGAGTTTCTGGCCGTTGCCGGGAACGTGGTCTATCTGCCCCCCGATGGTGAGAATCCGCCGGATTACCTGATTGCCGAAAAAGAGTTCACGCCCCGGATGCAGTGCCTCCAGGCCCTGTGCTTAACGGGAGAGATGGGGCACCTGATCCGGTTCGCCCCCACGGACGAACTCCCCTTTCATGCGCTCTCCGTTTTACTGAAAGACATCCTGGTCAGGACGGGCGGAAGCCCGGCCGGGTTCGTCATCCTGGGCGAGATCGAAGGGCTGGTGGGAACCGCCCTGATTCGCTCCCCCGGATCGATAGAGACGGATCGGGAGATTGATTTTCCGGAGATACGCGACTGGCTCACATTCTGCGGCGAGCGCTGCTACCGACGGCAGCAAGCCCTCCTGGTGGGGGTCGTGGCAGACAAGAGCGGCCCGCTTCTTCCGCCCTTACCCATGGCGGACGGCGCGGCTGCCCATATTCACGGGGCGGTGTTCCCTTATCAGCCTCTCCCGAATGGAAGGATCGAACTGGCGGCGGCGGTGGAACGATTTTTCAACGGGCCGTCGCCCCTTTCCGTGATGCATCTTGTGGCGGATGATCGCCCCATTGTGGGGCTGGGGGAAAGCGCGCTGGTTCGGGGGGGCTGCTGGTTTTCCCCTCTTCAAAATCCGGAGGTGCTTTCATGAGTCTGGTTATCGGCGCATTTACCATGGGGCTCATTCTCTCGCTTCTCTCCCTGGGTATGCTGATCAGTTTTCGGATGATCCGGTTTACCGATATCACCGTGGATGGCTCCATCACCCTGGGGGCCGCCGTCACGGCGGTGCTTATCTCCCGGGGGCATTCCCCCTGGCTGGCGATGCTTGTCTCGGTGTTGGCCGGGGCCCTTGCCGGTTTCGTCACCGGTATTCTCCATACCCGGTTTAAAATTCAGGAAATCCTCTCCGGGATTCTGATGATGACCGCCCTCTACTCCATCAACCTGCGGGTAATGGGCCGGAGCAACATCCCCCTTCTGGATGTGTCCACCGTCTCTTCAGCCGCGGAAAGTGTGCTGAAGAAAATCACCGGCGGCGCCTCCCGGATCGATATCCTGGGGTGGCAGGTACCCGTGGGGGACCTGGCGGTGTTTGTCGCAAGTCTGCTGATCGTGGCCCTTATCGCCATCGCCCTGCGGACCTTTCTCCTGACCCATTACGGCACCGCTCTGAGGGCGGCGGGCAGCAACCCCCAGATGGTCCGGGCCCAGGGTGTCAACAACCACACCATGGTGGTACTCAGTCTGGCCCTTGCCAACGCCCTGGTGGCCCTCGCAGGCTCCCTGCTGGCCCAGTACCAGGGGTTTGCTGATGTTCAGATGGGCATCGGCATGATGGTCTGGGGCCTTGCCAGCATCATTATCGGAGAGGCGCTGGTGGGACGGGGCGGCATCGGGGTGACCCTTGTGGGGGTTGTTCTGGGCACCATTCTCTTCAGACTCCTGATCGCTATCGCCCTTCGCTGGGGCCTGAACCCCAATGACCTCAAGCTGGTTACGGCGCTCTTTGTGTTTGCCGCACTGGTGGTGCCCGGGTGGTTCGGTCGGCTGAGCAAACAGATTAAAGGGGGCCTTCGTCATGCTGAAAATTGACGCGCTCGTAAAAACCTTCCACGCCGGCACTGTCAATGAAGTCCGGGCCCTTCGGAAGGTCAGCCTCACCATCGGTGACGGCAGTTTTACCGGGATCATCGGCACCAACGGCTCGGGCAAAAGCACGCTCCTGAATGCAGTGGCTGGGGCCTTTATGCCGGATGCCGGTACTATTCAACTGGATGGGCGCAAGATCACCGACTGGCCCGAATACAAGCGCGCGGCGCTCATCGGCCGGGTTTTTCAGGATCCTTTTGCCGGCACCGCGCCGGAGATGAGTATTGTGGAAAACGTCGTGATCGCCATGAAGCGGGATCGGCGCCGTTCACTGGGGATGGCCTTGACCCGAAGATTTCGTGACGAGGTGGCGGACCGGGTGCGCACCCTGAAAATGGGGCTCGAAGACCGGCTGGAAAATCCCATGGGGACCCTCTCCGGCGGGCAGCGCCAGGCCCTGACCCTGATCATGGCCACCTGGAACCGGCCCAAAATTCTGCTTCTGGACGAACACACGGCGGCCCTTGATCCCAAGAGCGCCGCCAAAATCGCGGAACTCACCAAGACCATCATCGAGAAGGAAAAGCTCACCGCCCTGATGGTGACCCATTCCATGCAACAGGCCGTGGATCTGCCGGACCGCATTATTATGATGCACCGGGGTGAGGTCGTGGAAGATTACCGGGACGAGCGAAAACGCCGGGTCCGGGTTCCCGACCTGATGACCAGCTTCGACCGGGTTCAGAAGCGGGAGCTTTTTGACGAGTCCGTGGCCGTGATGCTGGAAGGGCAGTATTGTTGAAGAGGACATTTGACTTGCCAAATGTTGAAAGATACCATTTTTTATATTAACAGTGATTTAAAGGTCGACAGGGAGATCATCGCGTTGATATCTATAGAAAAAAAGCGAACGATTACTACCGTCATTCCCGTGGCCGAAGCCTTCATTCCACTGGCGGCGGCGTTTGTGGCCCAGGGGGCCAGGGGACTTGGCCTGGACAGCGAAGGAGCCGATGCCCTTTCCCTGGCAACCGAAGAGGTGATGGCCTACCTCGTCGGATTAAATCCGGATAACAGTGATCTGGAGATCCGCTGTGTTGCGGGCAGCCATTTTGTGGAAACGGATATCGCTCTACCGGTTCGAAATCTACAGCTTCAGGCCTTCAACATGACCGCCGCCGTTTGTGCGGAGGATGAGGCCTGCCTGGAGCAAATGGGGCTTCTGATCGCCTCCAGAATGTGCGACCGGTTTCAGATTTCCCGCGCTCCCGGTGGGAACCTGCTGCTGCGCCTGGTCAAGGAGAAAACATACCCTGAAATTTCGCCGGACGAGCCGGTGACCCCGTCGGCGTCTCCCGTTTCCGACTTCACCCTTCAGACGCCGGATGCGGCGCAGATCAAGTGGTTCCTCCGGCGGGTGAGCCGGTGTGTTCAGACCGCCCTGTTCCCGGCGGATTTCAGGTGTCCCGGCAAGGTGGTGGACATGGCGTCGGCCGGGGATTTTCACCTTCGTCTGGCCCTGGGTGCCGGGGGGGCAATGGGGGGTGGTATTGCCTGGCGGCGGGAGGGGGAAAAGACCATCGAAATGTTCGGCCCCTATGTGTTTCACGACGAGAACCATCCGGATATGGCACGGGCGCTTTTGGAGGCCTGCATCGGCGATGCAGCCCGAAGCCCGGCCCTGGCCCTGATCAACAGAATGCCGCCACCCTCTCTGCCGGACGGCTATCTGGAGGCGCTCACTGCCGGTGACGGTTCCGGAGATGTTCCGGGTCCGCGTTTCCGGATGATGCACGAAGATCCGGGATGCGTGGTGTGGTGCCACCCGGAACTGGCGGCATTTCTCAGGCGCGAATACCGCCGGATGGTTTTTCCCCGCGATATCCAGGAGACGGCTGCAAACGGTGAAACCCCGGAGCCTTTTTCCGTCCTGAGCGCCGAAATGGACCGGAACCTTGGCCGGGCAAACCTTCGTCCCGTCTGGCCCGGCGCCGACGCCGAAAAGAACCTTTCGGACCATGCGGCTCTGCTCCGCCGGGAGGGGATCACCTCCATTTTCTTTGAAATGGACCTGGGCCGGTCCGATCAGACGATGTTTACACCCGGATTGCTTGCGCTCGGATTTGTTCCCCGCATGGTGCTTCCCTATGCCGGGACCGCGGACCTGGTCATCTTCGAACTGGAAGCAGACTTATGAAGATGGACGGCAGTATGCGGCAGATGGACTTCGATCGGCTCGTGCCGGACCATATCCGGTGCTTTACCGCCTACATTCCCAGCAAGCCCGACGACGTATTGATGCGCATGGCGGGCTGTGACCGCCTCCTGCGCCTCAACAACAACGAAAACCCCCTGGGGCCGCCGGCAACGGCCCGAAAGGTGATTGACGCATTTCCTTCGGACCGGGTTGCTCTGTATCCCAGCGGTGATGCCTACCATCTGCGACGACGGCTGGCCGATCTGTTCGGGCTTCATCCGGACCAGTTTCTGGTGGGCAACGGCGCCAACGAAGTTATCGCCTTTGTTATCAAGGCCTTCTGCCGGGAGGGGGACAATATCATCACGGCGG
The DNA here is from genome assembly GCA_963677545.2 of Desulfobacterales bacterium. Classification (GTDB taxonomy): domain Bacteria; phylum Desulfobacterota; class Desulfobacteria; order Desulfobacterales; family JAFDDL01; genus JBECKW01. The sequence goes on from CAXXKH010000007.1 coordinate 8,519, forward strand.
ACAAGACCTTTGCCGTTTACGAATGGGTGGCTGAATTTTCCGGGTTCGAGGCCCGGCTGGTCCCCCTGAAGGACTACGTCTTCGATGACGAGGCAATGCTATCCCGCATGGACGAGCGAACCAAAATTCTCTTCGTGTGCAACCCCAACAACCCCACGGGCACCTACTGGTCCGAGCAGAAACTCCGATGCTTTCTGGACCGGGTGGCGGGTCGGGCCATAGTGGTGGTGGACGAGGCGTATTGTGAATTTGTGGAAAAATCGGATTTCCCCGATGGCATGCGTCTTCTCGATGAATATCCCAACCTGGTGGTTTTCCGGACCTTTTCCAAAATGTACGCCCTGGCCGGGCTGCGCATCGGATATCTGGCCGGCAGCCGGGAGGTGGTGGACATCATCCGGCGCACCTGCGTGGTCTATTCGGTAAACGGCCTCGCCCAGGAGGCGGCCCTGAAAGCGCTTGACGACGTTGCCCATGTGCCGGCCACCCGGGAGATGGTGCGGACCGCAAAGGCGATGCTTTGCCGGGAATTCGAGGCCCTCGGGCTTCCCCATGTTTGCGGGGAGGGGAATTATATCATGCTTCGGCTTCCCATAAGCGATACCCTGGCCTACCGGAAATTCATGGCGCGGGGCCTTCTGGTGCGGAGCATGTCGGGATTCCGGTTTCCCAACTGGATACGGATCACCGTCGGCTTTCCCGATGAGATGAACTACTTTTTGGAGACACTCCCGGAGGTATTGACCCATGAACGATAACCGCGTGTTTCAAGTCGGGGAGGCTGTAATCCGGCCGGATGCCCTTTCCAAGGTGACGGGGGACGAGACCTACGCCATTGACGGTTTCGGGACCGATTTTCTCTGGGCCGGCGTGAAGCGTGCCGGGATTCCCCATGCTCGAATTATACATATTTCCAAGGCGGCGGCCCTTGGTATGCCGGGTGTTCGGGCGGTTCTCACAGCCGGGGATATAAAGGGAAAAAACCGGCAAGGCGTTATTCGCAAAGATCAGCCGGTACTGGCGGACGACAGGGTGCGCCATTGCGGCGATGCGGTGGCCCTGGTGGTGGCCGAGAGCCCCGCGACGCTTTCAGCGGCCCTGGATGCCATCGTGCCGGAGTTCGACCCCCTGGAAGCGGTGTTCGATCCCGAGGAGGCCCTGAGGCCGGGGGCGCCGGTGCTCCACCCGGAGCATCCCGGCGCAAACGCCCTTTTTACGGCCGAAGTCCGTACAGGGTCTGTGGAAACAGCCTTTGACGGCTGCCCGGCGGTAGTGGAGGCCTGTTTCGAACTCCCCCGCCAGGCCCATGCCTTTCTGGAAACGGAAAACGGTTGGGCCGTCACCGACGAACACGGCCGCATCGAAATCACCGTCTCCACCCAGACTCCCTTCCGTGACCGCATGGAAACGGCTGAAGCCCTGGGTATTTCACCGGATCGTATCCGTATTATCGCCCCCCACTGCGGCGGGGCCTTCGGCGGCAAGGACGGGATCACGGTCCAGAGCCTGCTGGCCCTGGCGGCCTTGACGTGTCCGGGTGTGCCGGTCAAGATGTGGTGGCGGCGGGAAGAGAGCTTTCTGGCCGGCGCCAAGCGTCATCCGGCCCGCCTCTACTATCGCCTCGGGGCCGAAAAGGACGGCACCCTGACGGCCCTGTCGGCCAGGCTCTATTTCGATACCGGACCCTATGACCATCTGGGGGGCGTGGTGGCGGCTCTGGGGCTGGAGCATGCGGGGGGGGCCTACCGGATTCCCAGCACCCATCTTGCGGCCCGGGCCGTCTATACCAACAACCCCCTCTCCGGGGCCTTCCGGGGATTCGGGGTCCCCCAGGTAGCGGGGGCGATGGAATCCATGATGGACATGCTAGCGGAAAAACTCCGCATCTGTCCACTGGCCCTGCGGCGGAAAAACGCCCTTGTCCGTGGGGACCGGTGCCCCGCCGGGGTGACCCGTCAGGGCTCCGTGGGCCTTCTGGAATGTCTGAAAACCCTGGAAGCTCATCCGCTATGGAAAGAGAGGGACCACTGGAAGGTGTCGGCGGGGCCTTTTAAAATGCGCGGGACCGGGATCGCCTGCATGTCCCACGGCATGGGGTACGGCCCCACGGTTCCCGACTCCGCCACGGCGGGTATCCGCCTTATGGATGACGGCCGGTTTGAAGTGATGGCCGGCGTCGTGGATATGGGGCAGGGAAATGTTGCCGCCTATCTCCAGATAGCCGGAGATATACTCTCACAGCCGCCCGAACATCTGATCGCGATTCTGCCCGATACGGACAAGACTTTCCCCTGCGGATCTTCATCGGCCAGCCGGACCACTTTCACGTATGCAAACGCCCTGATCGGGGCGGCAACGGCCCTCAAAGAGCGGATTTTTGCCCGGGCCGCTGATGCCCTCATGGTTTCGAATATCTCGGCGCTGGTTCTTGTTCCCGGAGCGGTCCGGCATCTTTCCACGGGACAAGAGATGCCCCTTTCCCGTCTGGGAATGTTCCTGAATCCGGCCGAACGCGTTGCCACATATCATTATCGCGCCCCTGTCTCGGGTGAGCCGCCCCATCCGGATGCGAATTTGCGGCTCCATGGTTTTCCCCATCTCATCTTCTCCCATGCGGCGCACCTGGTCCGGGTGGAGGTGGACATGCTGACCGGACAGGTCTCGGTGCCGGAATATCTTGCGGTGAGCGATTGCGGAAGGATCTTGAATCCCCGGAATTTTTCGGGCCAGCAGGAAGGGGCCGTGGTCCAGGGACTGGGCTACGCCCTTTCCGAAGAGGTGATTGCCGACAAGGGCAGGATGGTAAACCGGGATTTTACCACCTACATCATTCCCACAACCCTGGACGCGCCGAATATCGAATCCGTGGCCGTGCCCCTGGCCGATGAGGCCGGGCCATTCGGCCTCAAAGGGGCCGGGGAGATCGGTATCGACATCCCCCTGCCCGCTGTCGCCAATGCCCTGTTTGATGCCTGCGGGGTTCGATTCCTCAAGTTTCCCATGACCCCGGAACGGATTCTGGCGGCCCTCATGAAAAAGGATGTCCCATGAAGATTGAATTTGAACTGAACGGAAAGGCCGTATGTCTGGATGCGCCGGCCGACCGGCGGGTGGTGGATCTCCTCCGGGAGGATCTCGGCCTCACCGGCGCGAAGGAGGGGTGCGGCGCCGGGGAGTGCGGGGCCTGCGCCGTGTTGATAAACGGCCGTGCCCGGCTCTCTTGTCTGATGACCGTGGCCCAGCTCTCCGGTCAGGCCCTCACCACCATTGAAGGGCTTTCCGGCAACGGTACGCTCCACCCGGTCCAGGACGCCTTTGTTGAAAAGGGGGCTGTCCAGTGCGGATTCTGCACCCCGGGCATGGTTCTCACCACTGTGGATCTCCTCTCCCGGAATCCGGCGCCCAAACGACCGGAAGCGGCGGCGGCCCTGAGCGGAAACCTCTGCCGGTGCACCGGCTACGTAAAAATCCTGGATGCCGTGCTTTCCGTGGACCCGAAGCAAGCGATTACCGGCAACGGGTCCGGGGATAACACCGCGGACCCGACATCCCCGATATCCGTCAGCGTCCATCCAAAGGGAGAAAGAACGCGGCCGGTATTTCTTCCGGAATCCATGGCGGCGCTCTGGCAGCTCCTGGCGGAGTACCCTGCGGCGCAGGTCTTTTCCGGCGGAACGGATCTGCTGGTCTGGCTGCGGAGTAAAAAAATCGATCCGACGGCCCTCATCTGCCTTTCCCGCATCGAAGCCCTTCTCGGAATTGTTGAGCATCCAAAGGAGGTGTGGATCGGGGCCGGTATGACCCACGAGGCGCTTCTGGAAGACCCGGTGATCGCCCGCCTCTTCCCGGTTTTGACCCAGGCGCTGAAAACCCTGGGGTCCCCTCATATCCGGCATATGGGCACCCTTGGCGGCAACATTGTGACCGCCTCTCCGGCCGGAGACACGCTCCCCCCGCTGTATGTCCTCGGCGCCCGGGTGGAGCTGGCATCCCGAAGCGGAACCCGGCGCCTTCCCCTGGACGCCTTCATCCAGGGGCCAGGAAAGACCGCTCTGTTGCCCGGAGAGATTCTGACGGCGATCATTGTGCCAAAACCGGAAATAGAACTTCTTCAGCACTTCGAAAAGGTGGGACTCCGGAAGGCTATGGCCTGCGCCGTGGCCAGTCTGGCGGCTGTCGTGAGCGTATCCCCCGAAGGGACGATCGAGAAGGCCCGGTTCGCCTGGGGAAGCGTGGGGCCCGGCGTCCTGCGGTTTCCCGACATCGAAGCATCCCTGACAGGTAAGCCTTTCTCCCGGGAGAGCCTGGATGCGGTGATCCCCGCCGTCAGAAAGCGTCTTTCCCCCATTGACGACGTCCGGGCGTCCGCCGAGTACCGGCGGCGGGTGGCCGGAAACCTGATGCTGCGGCTTCTCACCGCATTCGCATCTGAAAGCGAGGAAAACCGATGACGGAACCCCTTGACATAGAACCCGGCCAGCCCTGGGAAGTCTTCAGGCTCGAGACGAAGGACGCCGAAGGCGTGGCCCGCCTTTTTCGCGCTGTTTATGGAGACGGGTACCCCATTCGAACCTATGTGGAACCGGATCTGCTCGTTCGGGAGAATGCGTCGCTGCGGGTTGTCTCCAGCGTGGCCAGAACATCCCGGGGGGATATCGTCGGGCACTCAGCCATATACAACAGCGCTCCCCACCCGGGCGTCTATGAATCCGGCGCCACCTTGATCCACCCGGCTTACCGGCGTAAATTGAAGCTGTTTCCCAAACTGTTATTCCATAGTCTCCACCTTGCCGAGACGCTTCCCGAGGTGGAGGTGGTGTTCGGAGAACCGGTCTGCAACCATACGACCACGCAGAAAATGTCCGCGAAATTGGGATATGTTTTTACCGCTATGGAAGCGGATCTCATGCCCGCCGAAGCTTACGAAACGGACGGAACGGTAACCGGCCGGGTGGCGACGCTGCTCTCCTTCAAGATTTTTCGGCAACGTCACCAGCAAGTATTTCCGCCACGGGCCTATTCGAAAGAGCTCCCCTTTTTCTACGAAGACCTGGGGCGGGACCGGTGTTTTGTTGTCTCCGAAACGGAACAGCCGGCCGACAGCGCTTCCGACATCACCCATCAGGTTTTTGACTTTGCGCAGGTGGCAAGGATTGCGGTTCGGAGCGTGGGGAGAGATTTTTCGGAAAAACTAATCTCTCTTGAAAAGGAGCTGACGGAAATAGGCGTGATCGTGTTTCAGGTCTGGCTGAACCTGGCCGATCCTGGGAACGGGGGCGCGGTGAATATCCTGCGCAAGCGCGGTTATTTTCTTGGCGGTGTGCTTCCCTGCTGGTTTGAGACAGATGGCCTGCTGATGCAAAAGGTACGAAAACGTCCCGACTGGGAAGGGATACTGACGGCATCGGATCGGAGTGCAGCGATTGTTGAAAAAGTAAAAGCGGACTGGGAACGCTCTCTTCAGGAGGCAGCAGATGACGGAACCCCTTGACATAGAACCCGGCCAACCATGTGCGGTTCGCCGTTTCGAGCCCCGGGATGCCTATGGTGTTGTTCGGCTTTTTCGTTCAGTCTATGGCGATGGATATCCGGTGAAAACATATATGTCACCGGAGCTTCTACGAAGTGAGAACGAAGCCCTTCGGGTGATCTCCAGTGTTGCCGTCACCCCTAGGGGGGATGTGGTGGGTCACAATTCCCTTTTCCGGAGCGCGCCCAATCCGAATCTCTATGAAAGCGGTGCCGGGCTGGTGCATGAGGCTTACCGGGGAGGGAAAGGGATCGGCGCCCGAGTGGTGGCCCACGGTCTCAAACTTGCCGAGACCATCGGGCTGGATGCCGTGATGGGTGAGCCGGTCTGTAACCATCTCTTTATGCAGAAGCTCACGGCGAAAATGGGGTTTATCGTCACTGCTCTGGAGGTGGATCTCATGCCCGCCGAAGCCTACGAGGCTGAAAAAAGTGCCACCGGTCGGGTGGCGGCGCTGCTAAGCTTCCGGATTTTCTCACAAGTGCCCCAACAGGTTTTCCTGCCCCGGTTCTATGCCGACGTGTTTCCGCTTTTCTATGAGGGAACGAAGCGGGAGGTGCGGTTTTCGATTTCCGAAACCGGGCGCCCGGTGGAAGGCCTTTCCGACATCACCCATGAGGTCTTCGATTTTGCCGGGGTTGCGCGGATCGCGGTACGGTCCGTGGGTGGAGATTTTACAAAGCGCATGGAGCGACTGGAAAAATCGCTGAAGGAAAAAGGCGTTGTGGTGTTTCAGGCCTGGCTGAACCTGGCCGATCCGGCCAACAGTGAGGCGGTGGAAAGCTTGCAAAAGAGCGGATATTTTCTGGGCGGGGTGCTGCCCCTGTGGTTTGGCTCCGACGGGCTGCTGATGCAGAAAATCCTGAAAGTTCCCGATTGGGACGGCATTCATCTGGATACGGAAAGATGCCGGCGGATGCTGGAAAAAATTCAGGCCGACTGGCTGCAATTCGGGAAGGGAGGCAGCCTGTGACGGATGCGGCACCCCCGACGGGGACGGAGAATAAAAACGCTTTTACAGAGGCCTTTTTTTCCAGGGGATCGCTTTTTTTGATGATCGCGGCTTTTCTGGCCTACGCCAATGTCTCCGTCTTTTTCGGTTTCGTGGACCATTTGCGAACCCTCCCCATCGCCGCGGCGGATTACGGCTTGCTCGTGGGGGCACTCGCGGCGGCGGCCCTGATCGTGCGTCCGGTCATCAGTCCGTTTTTCCACGCCGGAAATGCCAGAGCGCTTCTCTACCTTGGCGCGGTCCTGATCGTCTGTTCCCTTTCGGCCTATTCTCTGGTCAGCGGTTACTGGGGCATGTTGCTCGTGCGGGTGTTTCACGGAATTTCCTTCGCGGTGCTGGGAACCGCTCTCATGGCCCTTGTCGTGGAGGTCATCCCAGAGGGCCAAAGTGCCCGGTTTTTCGGGTACCTGGCGGTGGTCACCCTGCTGCCCAACACCCTGGTGCCTCCCCTTCTGCCCGTTCTGGACGGCCTCCTGGGGGGCTTCAACCGGGTTTTGCTACTGTTTGCGGCGCTGTCGCTTCTTCTGTTTCCCCTGGCATCCCCGGCGTCGGGGGGAGAGCGGGGAAAGAAATCGGAAAGCCGGTCCGCAACGCTGACGTTTCGGGATGTCATGGACAATTTACACAATATCCGCGTTCTTCGACTTCTCGCCGCCATGCTGCTTCTTTATTCCGGACACGCCATGGTATTTTTCTTTCTGGAAGGATACGGAAAGTCCATTCAGGTAGCCTATGCGGGGATTTTCCTGACTCTCTCCACCGTTGGTGAAATCGGAATTCGTTTGGTGGCAGGATCATTTTTTGACCGTATCAGCAAGCAACGTCTGGCCGCCTGGAGTATGATCGGACTGGGTCTCGCCTATGCAGCTCTGGCCTTTGTGGTCGGGAAAACGGGTTTCTTCTTTCTGGGCCTCATCTTCGGACTGGGATGGGGTGTTGCCATGCCGGTATTCAACGGGCTCATGTTCGATGCATCGGCCCCGAAATTCCGGGCGTTCAATATCAACCTGGGGCTTCAGATGTTCCAGGCCGGATTTTTCTTAGGTCCGTTGGTCGGGGCGCCGTTGCTGGCCCGGTTCGGCTATACACCCCTTTATTGCTTTTGCGCCGGTGCGAGTGTGCTGGGCGCGGCGCTGATGTTCGCAGGACGGATTGCGCCGTATAACGATTGAAACCGTCGGCCGGAAAGGCGCGACACGGGAGAGATGTAATGGAAATTGATTTTCAGGAAAATGGAAACGCCCTGGTGGCATCGATTCGGGGCAGGGTGGACACAGTAACCGCACCCGAGTTGGAGAAGACATTCACCGAGGCCTTGGGACGGGGAAAAAACCGGTGGGTTCTGATGCTTTCCGGACTGGAGTATATCAGCAGCGCGGGGCTTCGGGTCATTCTGGCGGCGGCCAAATCCCTGAAGGCAAAGGGCGGAGAACTTCGCCTGGCGGACGCCCGGGGCCCGGTGAAGAAGGTGTTTGAAATTTCCGGGTTTTTCTCCCTGTTCAAATACTTCGACACGAAGGATGCCGCCCTTGAAGAGTTCTGAACCGACCCGTCCGCCGGTGTGTGTGTTGCTTCCCGCCCGGCTCGAAAATCTGTCGCGCTTCGTCTCGCCGGTGCTGATCGCCGCCCGAACGCTATCCCTTGGCGAAGACAGATTAAACGATCTCGAGCTGGCCCTGGAAGAGGTGCTTGTAAATATCTTCACCCACGCCTACCCGGAAGAAGAGGGAATGGTGCAGGTGACCTGCCAGAAGGCGGAGAAGGATCTGGTGGTGAGCATAGAGGATGACGGCGTGGCCTTTAACGTCACCGAAACGCCGCCGCCGGATCTCGATTCGGATGTTTTGGACCGTCCCCTTGGCGGGCTGGGGGTGCATCTGGTAAAAAACCTCATGGACGCGGTTTTCTACCGCCGGAAGGGAGGGCGTAATATCCTTGAGCTCCGTCTTTCACTTTCGCCCGGAAAAGGGAGTGTCGCATGACCCGTAAACCAATTATTATCTGGTTCGCCGCGGTTTTTCTGCTTCTCGCGGGATTCGGAACTCCTTCGATACGGGCCGAAGGCTCGTTTAAAAAACTGACCCTGCTTCCCCAGTGGCGTCCCCAGGCCCAGTTTGTCGGGTATTACATGGCACTTCATAAGGGATTTTACGAGCGGCGCGGCATCTCTCTTACCATTCTCGAAGGCGGCCCGCAGCGTCCGGCAACGGAATACCTGGCGGACGGAAAAGCGGATCTGGTCACGCTCTGGCTCTCGTCCGCACTTCAGCTTGCGGACCGCGGAACCGCCGTAGTAAACGTGGGGCAGCTTATTCAGCGTTCGGGCCTGATGCTGGCCTCGAAAAAGAGGTCGGGGATCAAGACCCCCGCGGACATGGAGGGGAAAAAGATTTCCCTGTGGCCGGGGGAGTTTGAAATACTGCCCAGGGCGCTTTTCGAGAAATTCGATCTCCGGGTCCGGGAGGTCATCACCGAGTGTCCGGTGAGCCTCTTTCTCCGGGATGGGGTCCAGGTGGTCTCCCTCATGTGGTACAACGAGTATCACACCCTGATCATGTCCGGGCTCGATCCCGAGGAGATGACCCTGTTTTTTTACGATGAAGTGGGGCTGAATTTTCCCGAGGACGGCATGTATCTGCTTCGGGAGACCTTTGAGAAGGATCCCGAAACCGCTTATGCCTTTGCGGCCGCATCCCTGGAAGGATGGCGCTACGCCTTCGATCACCCCGGGGAGGCTGTGGACCTCATTGTCTCCATTATGGAGGAGGCTCATCTTCCGGCAAACCGGGTGCACCAGCGCTGGATGCTGGACAGGATTCGCGACCTTTCAATGGATGCCGACGGTGGAGAATTGCCCGGCGTGCTGCTGGAAGAAGACTACCGGACAGTTGCCGATACGCTCAACAAGACCGGACGGATCCGGACCGCCCCCGCCTACGAATTATTTTTCAAGAAAGAAGGTGTTTCCCCATGAAAAAGACCCGTGGAATTGCCTTCAGGCTTGGCGCCCCGGTGCTGGCCGGCGCCGCCCTCATCTTTATGGCGGTGCTGGCCGTCGGATATATTCAATCCCGGGAGACCATCCTCCGGGAGGTTGAATCGAACGCCCGGAACACGGCCCAGCAGACGGTCCGCCGGATCGAGTCGGTGCTCTCACCGGTTGAGAAAATGCCGGAGAGTTTGGCCGGGGTTCTGCAGAGTTTGGCCCTGACCGAAGGGCAGATTGAGAATGTTCTTCAAAACGCCCTTGTCGACACTCCGAATATTTACGGTGCAGCGATTGCTTTCGAACCTTACGGATTTGATGCCTCCCAGCGTTTCTTTTCCCCCTACCTTTCCCGGTCGGGTGAAGACTTTCGCCTGCACTGGCTTGGGGGTGAAGACTATAACTATTTTCAGCAGGAGTGGTATCAAGTGCCCCGTGAAACCGGACTTGCCTATTGGAGCGAACCGTACTTCGACGAGGGGGGTGGCGATATTCTCATGTGCACCTATTCGGCCCCATTTTTCAAAAAAGAAGGCGGCGGGCAGAAGGTGGCGGGCGTTGTTACGGCGGATATCTCCCTCGACTGGCTTAAGGATATTGTGGGCGGCATTCATATTCTTCAAAGCGGTTACGGATTCATCATTTCCGGCAGTGGCAATTTCATCGTGCATCCGGAAGCCGGATGGGTGATGAACGAAACTATTTTCAGCGTCGCCGAGGCACGTGTCGACATGACGCTTCGGAGCATCGGAAAACAGATGATCGGCGGAGAGTCCGGGTTCGTTCCCTTCAATGGCGACGTGTCGGGGAAAGAGGGGTATCTTTACTTCGCCCCCGTGAGTGCCGACGGATGGTCTCTGGGTATCTTTTTCCCCGAAGACGAGCTGATGACAAATCTTAGCGATTTCAACCGAAAGGGGATTCTTCTTTTTTGCGGCGGCCTGTTGCTGCTCTTTCTAGTGGTCTGGCTGGTGGCAAGGACCATCACCCGGCCCCTCACCGCCCTCTCCGGGGTGGCCCGGGAGATGGCCACGGGCAACCTGGAAATTGAAGTGCCTAATCTTACGCGCGGCGGTGAGGTGGGGGTTTTGGCGGAGTCCCTCAATTACATGAAGGACTCCCTGAAAAACCATATCCGGGATCTTCTGGAAACAAATGCCGCCAAGGAGCGCATCGAGAGTGAACTCAACATCGCCCGGGAGATCCAGATGGGGCTGGTGCCGAAGATCTTTCCGCCCTTTCCGGATATCACAGGGCTTGATCTTCACGCCCTGATCCAACCGGCCCGGGAGGTGGGCGGGGATCTGTACGATTTCTACCGCATTGACGACGAGCGTATCTGCCTGGTGCTGGGGGACGTGTCGGGCAAGGGGGTACCCGCCTCCCTGTTCATGGCCGTCACCATGACCCTGATGAAAATGACCGCTGCAAAGGGCCTGGGACCCCATGAGATCCTGAAAGAAGTCAATTCCCAGCTCAGCCGGGACAATGACGCCGGCATGTTCGTAACCCTTTTTTGCGGCATTTTAAACAGCCGCACCGGGGAGTTTCTCTACGCCAACGGCGGCCACAATCCGCCGGTGCTTCTCCGAAACAGCGGCGAGGTCGTCTATATGGAGGGGACCGGGGGGGTGCTGCTGGGGGCCATGGACGATCTGGACTACGAGATGAAACGCCTGACGCTGGCACCGGGGGAGGGGATCTTTATCTATTCGGACGGCGTTACCGAGGCCATGGACGTTGACGAGAATCTTTACTCCGACGAGCGGCTCATTGATGTGCTTTCGGGCGAAAGGCCGCCGTCGTCCACCGGGATTGTAGACCGGGTTATGGAAAGTGTTCTTGCCTTTGCAGGAGATGCGCCCCAGGCAGACGACATTACCATGATGGCGGTTCGGTTTTTAGGGGGGGAATCGGAGTGAGCAGTGCACGGTGAACGGTTTGCGGTGTGCAGGGGATGTTTCGAACAGCCGGTATCATCGAGCCGGAAGAGGTGAGGGGGACGATCGCCGGCTTTCTCGGCAAAACCTTACATTATGATCCCAAAAAAGGTTATATATGGAATTCGAGTACCGCGAAATAGACAAGCATGAAATTGACGAGTTCATTGAACTCCAGGCCATCGTGGGCGGATTGCCGCCCCGGGACACCATGTCCCCCATAACCCTCGGTGCCATGAGCATGAAGGATCCTCGGGTGGGATGGCTTAACGGTGCCTTCCATAAAGGCAGCCTGCCCCGGGTAGAGGCAGTGCTGGTCGAAATACCGGGCAACCTGCGGGAGATTCAAGCCCGGGATGAAGCCGAGATGCTGGGGTGGCGAATGGGGACCAGAGAGGTTTTTGACGAATATATCAACAACCGGGGCTTGCAGGCTGTTGAACTCTTTTCCTATAAGGTTGACGGCCGGCGGCGCAGTTATATACTGCTCAAACGCATGCCCTGACCGGGGGATTCTTCCTTAAACCGGAGCGGATATGAATATTAGCAGGCTTTTTACTCCTGAAACCCGCCGATCCCTGGCGGCGGCAAATGAGGACTACGTCAGCAAAGATACCGATGAATATGCCCTGATCGAAAAGCTCAAGATAGAAAACAATCTGGACAGAGTTTACCGTTTCGATATTGGTCGGAATAGCGATGGATATTCGGAACTGATCAAAGAGGTCATGGATCAGGCCGACCTGGTGGGCCTGTCCAGGGCCAACCTGATCGACTACCCGGACAACCAATACAACCTTCTGCGCAACCACCTGGCCGATCAACATGGCCTTGAACCGTCCTGGTTCGTGATCAGCGCCGGTCTGGAATCCATGATTGACCACATTTCAAGAGTATTCATCAAGGACAACATTGCCTTTTTATCCGCCGTACCTAACTTCAGTGTTTTTTTGGCCTTTTCTGCTCGGATGGGCGGTCGGCCGGTCTATTTGCCCGTGCGGCCGGAGGAAAATTTTCAGTGGACCCACGGCACGGTCAGGGGGTTGATTGACCTGATGCAAAAATATTCCCCGCGGTTGCTGCGGATAAGCGTATCGAATATTACAGAGGGGGATATCATGAAAATATATTATAAATTCAGACTATTTTGTTTGCTTGTGTTAACAAACATGTTGTTTTTCTCTTTGTCGGGATGCTCGGACAATGACAGTGCGGGCAGCGATCAAAGCCGGCTCGAAGGGTACCCGATTGATACCGACGTGGAAACGACGGCCCAGAGGACCATCGCATTCCCCGAAATAGCGGCGGGTCTTCAGAAAAGCGAGATGTCATCTGTTTCACGGTACAGCCGGTACGGCTATGGCGACTGGTCGTTCGGCCCGGGACTTGATTCCGACCCGAGGATGGATATCATGCCGGACGATTTTGACGCCGCCTCCGTTTCTGCTACCGAACAGCTTTTGAATTTCTTTACCATTTCAGATCCGACCAGTGTCGGGTATCCTGCCGATCCCGATCCGACCATCGTGCCGATGCTTCCTTCCTGCTCGTACAATGCAACGCTTTTCAAACAACTGAGCCCTCAAATGGCGGAAAAACTGAGGACACTTTATCCAGCCCCGTAGGGAGGCAATGTGAACGTGTACGGTTGGATGTTAAGCCTTGTAGGCTGGGTATTTGCTGCAAATTTGTATGCTGCGGATCTGAGCCCCGGTTACTCCGAAGCGATGCAACAGGCCATCCAGCACGCGTCGGACCCTTCCGGATGGACACCGTCGACCCTTGTCGTGATTCCCGATACGACAGCAGGGACCACCGGAGGGCTGGTCTACGATATCGGGAAGCTGATCGTCCGGACAGCAACCAAGTCCCTGTATTTCCAGTCCAATTATGTCGCCCAGAGCGATTACACGATCTACGGGTCGGCATCCGGGGACGCCACATGGGTGACCACCGGAAACGATGCGACCCGATTTCTTCTGGAAAACGGGGTGACCGGAGACAATGTGACGACCCTCCTGGAACGGGGCCTGGGGATGAACGCGACCGATACCCATGACGCCATCGTGGAGTATGCCGTCGATACAGAGTACCTGATGCGGCCGACGCGAAACCCCGATATTACATACTATCTTCCCGAGCAGTACGGCACGAACGCTCCTTTTGTCCAGCCGGCCGGGATGAGAGACGAGGCGTTCAACAATTTTACCTCCTATTATGATAGCTGGATGGCAGGAGCGTATGGCTCTTATGCTTTTCCCTGGACACAGCTCGGGTATACCTTTTTCTGGGGGAATGGAGAGACTTTGGACGAGATCAACGGGATGAGTGAATTCATCATTCTCGGGCAGAGCCCGGTGGAAATCTACGGCATCTACGCGACGTCCTCCTACATTTACACCCGCAATGCCGGGGGTGTCTTCAGCAGTGCCGATGACGCCGCCTACGGAAACGGTTTCGCCAGCTTCAAGATCGACGGGCGCTGCGACACCGTCTGGGCGGGGCATCGCTTCCAGAAAAATGTCAGCGACGCCCCGCCGAACCGGATCCTCATTTCCGAGGGCGGGGAGGTGTCCGGCGGCCAGGGAATCCTGGTCTGGTCTCTCAATTACGACGTGGTCAATAACGGGCATATCAGCGGCGGGACCACCGACAAATTCGGCATTGCGGAGACGGAAAATATTGCTGTTCTTTTCAAGGGGGACACCGGCACGGATTACGGCACGCCCATTACCACCGCAGGCGCCGTGAACCGCCTCATCAATACCGGGACCATTCAAAGCCCCGGGACCGCCATCCGGGCCGAGGCGGGGGATACCCGGATTATCAACAGCGGTGTGATTGCAGGCGACCGCTATGCCATCCGGACCGGATCGGGCAGCGACAGCGTGACTGTCGACGGCGGAGAGATCACAGGCGTGATCGATCTGGGAGCGGACGCGGACACGCTCATCGTATCGGGTGCGGCGGACGCGATGTTCAATGTCACGCTCAACCGGGATACGGCTGACGCCGCCCTGGTGCTCAATACCGAAACGGTCGCTATTGCCGACGATACTGTTTTCGCAGTTGAGGTCACCGGGGAGAAGAACATCCGGAGCCAGGAGCGGTTTTTGATCGCAGACACCGCGGCCCTTTCCGCCAATTCGACCCGGCTTGTTATCCGGAACGACGGCTCCCTTCCGATGATCTCGTTTTCCGCTGCCCAGAGCGGAAACAGGCTCTCCCTTGTCGCTGGGCGCGATAGCAGTTACTATACACGACTCAGCGGGAACGCTTCCCTGGGTTCTGCTCTCGACCGGATTGCCGACATGTCCTCAGGCGATATGGCCGAGGTTCTGGGCGTTCTCGATCGTTCCGGCGATCCCGGCCTCGCCCGGAATATGGAACCCGCTGTGGATCAGAGCCTTGTGCAGACAAGTTTCGGCACAACGGGCAGATACGCGCGCGTTGTCGCGGGGCGTATGGGGCAGGTGCTGTCGGCCCGAACCATGGCCGATGCGCCTGAAAAGAGCGGTCTTTGGGCCCGGGGTTACGGCGGTTCTCTGCACCAGGACGCAACGGGAACCAGCGACGGCTATGAGGCGGATCTCCGAGGTGTTTCCTTCGGGTATGACCGCTCTCTTTCCGATCGCATTCTGGTGGGCGTCAGCGGCGGATATGCGAAAAATACCGTGACCACAAAGGATACGAATACCGGAGCCGATGTCGAAAGCCGGCAGGCCGGTCTCTATGGCAGCATGGCGAAGGAGGCCTATTATCTCGGCGCCGTTCTTTCGGTTGCCTGGAACCGATATAATGCCTCACGGCATATCGCTTTTGGAACCATCGACCGCACGGCCAGGGGGGATTACGCAGGAGAGCAGTATTCCGGTTTCCTGGAAGGCGGATACATCTTCCAGGGCCACGGGGCTGTCTTTACACCGGCCGTCTCACTTCAGGCCATGCGTCTCCATTTGGAGGATTTCACCGAGACGAACGCCGATTCGCTTAATTTGAAGGTGGACAGCCAGGACTATACTCTCTTCCAGACCGGCCTGGGGGCAAAAATAGCTTTCCCGATGGAATATAATGAGATGCGGTTTGTTCCGGAACTGCATGCATCATTTCTATACGATTTTATCGGTGATGCGCAGCAGGCGACTGCCGCTTTTACCGGTGATGACGCCTCGTTTGTCACGAAGGGATCCGCTCCCCCCAAGTCAAGCGGAAACATTGGCGCGAAGCTTGCCATTGTGACCCACTCCTCCTGGACATTTTCTTTCGGCTGCGATTACGAAATGAAGAAAGATTTTTACGCCCTCAATGGGCATCTCGATATTCGCTACGCTTTTTAAGCCTTTTGCCCGGTGCTTTTCTCTATTGCAACAAAAGGTTGAGAAACAAGAGCACATGTTTTTTGAAGTAGCGCGATAACATCAATATACCGGGAGATGTTTTTTTTATTATGGATGTCCTCTGCGTCCCTGCGTTTCTGCGCGAGAATTGCTTTTCCGACCTCTAATCCTCCGGTTTTTCCAGTGGATGAATCCGTCGGATACGGAACAGCTCCTGAAAAATAAAGAGATACTTCCCGGGAGAATTGTACTGGATCCGGGAGTCCACATGATGGTGCCAGGTGACGGGGAACTCGGCGGTTTTAAAGCCCTTCTGTTTTGCCAGCCAGAGTATTTCCGGATCGAAGATAACGCTGTGAAGCTTCTGGCGTTTAAACAGATACTGGACGGCTTCCCGGGTGAACAGCTTGAAGCCGCACTGGGTATCCTTGAACGACAGGTCGAGGTAGTTGTTTTGAATGACGGTGTACAGTTTTCCGGAGAGGGATCTTAAAAAATTCTGTCTCCGGGTGATGGTGGCGCCTGATATGGCCCGGGAGGCGATGGCGATATCATGGCCGGCGGTTATCAGCGGCAGTGCTTTCTCCAGCGCTTCCATGGGCACGGAATAATCCGCGTCCATGAACAAGACGTAATCACCCGTGGCTTTGAGCATGCCGTAGCGGACAGCATATCCCTTGCCCCGGTTGGGATGATATTCCACGGCCCGCACCGATATCCGGGGATGATTGGAAAAGGATTTCTGCACCGCGGCGCAGGTTTGATCCAGACTGCCGTCGCTGACCACGAGAATATCACTCTCATAATTCTGTCCGGAGAGGTAGTCTATCGCATGTTCGAGGGTGGGGATGATTCTGTCTTCTTCGTTGTAGGCCGGAATAACGATGGATAGTTTCATGTCTTTATTTATGTGAAGCTTATTATCACTTCGGGCAGCGTCATTTTGATCTTTTTTTGGGTCTGGAGTATTTCGTCCGGTTTCAAAGAAACGGGCCGTTCCCGCGGAAAGCCTTGCAAAGAGATACGCGCAACCCGTTCCGATCAATGCGCCGGCGAGGACATCCAGGGGGAAGTGATCCCCCAGATATACCCGTGAATAGCCTACGAGAAGAGCGATCAGGTAAAAAAACGGCCAGCCTCGCCTTAAAAAATAACTCAGGAAAAAAGCCGCCGCGAAGATGTTGGTGGCGTGGGAGGATGGCATGGACTGGGATTTCCCATATAAGGGAGCCGATAGTTCCGGGGAGACAAACCAGGTTTTCGGCATTCGATCGTAGTAACGGATCTCCGAGAGCTGGTGATACGGCCGGGGCCGGTTGATGGCGGGCTTGAGCACATCCGAGCTGATAAATTCGGTACAGCCGATGAGAAGCAGGATGGCTACCGCCGCGATGCGAGTTTTCAGACTGCCTTTGATGATCATCAGCAGCCAGGCAATGCCGATGGGAATATAAAAGTATTCAAGGGCCGACATGATCGGCATGAGCATATCGAAAAAAGCGTTCTGCCAGGTTCGGTTTATCAGTAAAAAGAGCGATTGATCAAAAGATAGTATTGTGTTCAGGTTCATCTTGTCCTTCTGTTATATCTGCAGCCGGCTATTCTTTCGGCTTGTTTTTACTATTGGTAAGTTGCATTCGGTGAAGTTTACAGTAGTCTCCATTCAGCGCCATCAGTTCATCATGGGTGCCCTGTTCCACGATTTTCCCCCCCACGAGTACCAGAATGCGGTGTGCATTGGCGATGGTGGAGAGCCGGTGGGCGATGACAAAAGTGGTCCTGCCCTTGATCAGATTGCCGAGGGCTTTCTGAACCCACATTTCCGATTCCGTATCGAGGCTGCTGGTGGCTTCGTCGAGGATCAATATCGGTGCATCTTTCAAAAAGGCCCGGGCGATGCACATGCGCTGTTTTTCGCCACCGGAAAGCCTTCCGCCCAGCTCCCCGATAGTGGTGTTGAATTTTTTTGGGAACTGCTGAATGAAATCATAGGCATAGGCGGCCCGGGCCGCTTCATGGATCTCTTCATCGGTGGCGGCGGGGTTGCCGTAGGCGATGTTGTTTCGGACCGTGTCGTTGAAGAGGATCGGCTCCTGGCTCACAATGGCAATCTGTTGCCGAAGGGATTTGATCGAAAGATCCCGAATGTCGTTGCCGTCGATTCGAACGGCACCCCGGGAGACATCGAAAAATCTCGGAATCAAATTGACAAGGGAGGTTTTCCCGCCGCCGCTCATGCCCACAAGGGCAATGGTTTCTCCGGGGGCGGCGTTGATGTTTATATCTTTTAGCACATCCTCGGTGTCATAGCGGAAAAAAACATTTTCAAACACGACCTGGTGAGGTGACCGTGAGAGAGTGATGGGATTTTCTTTCTCCTGGATGGTGGTTTCGGTCTCCACGATATCGAACACCCGGTCCGCCGCCGCCAATCCCTCCTGAATGATGTTGTTGGCCTTGGTGAGTTTTTTCAGGGGTTCGTACAGCAGGAGAACCGCGGTAAGAAAGGATAGCAGAGCGCTAAGGGTGGATGTGCCGTGGTAGACCCGCACACCGCCAAGCCAGAAAACGGATGCACTGCCAAGCCCGGCAATCAATTCCATTACTGCCGGCGACAGGGCTTTTGCTTTTGCTGTTCTAAGCTCCAGGCGAAGGATGCGCATCACCGTTTCGCCGAACCGTCTCTTTTCATGGGCCTCCATACCGAAGGCCTTGACGATCTTGTTTCCGGAGATGGTCTCGTGGAGAAAGGCGTTGAGTTCCGCCATGGTCTCCTGGTTCCGGGTGCTGACCTTTCGAACCCGGCGGCCGAATCTTGAAATCGGGATGATTGTGACCGGCAGTACGACCATAGCGATCAGGGCCAGCTGCCAGTCCCTGTAGAAGATCACCACGATCAGGGCGATGATGGTGAAAATGTCACGGATGGATGCCTTGACCATATCGGATACCATGGCCCGGATGAGGTTGACGTCGTTGGTGATGCGGCTCATGAGCACCCCTGTTTTCTCCTTCTGGAAAAAGGAGATGGGGAGGTCCTGAATTCGGCCGTAGAGCAGGTTTCGAAGCTGCCGGATGATATCCTGCCCCACATAGCTCATGAGGTATTCCTGACCGAAGACGCCGATGCCCCGAAGGGTAAAAACAGCGATGATGACAAGGGGGAGCAGGTTGATCATGGCCAGGTTTTTATTGAGGAACATTTCTTCGACGACCGGTTCCACGAGCCATGCGATCGCGGCGGTGCAGCCGGCGACCAGCAGGGAGCAGAGCATCGAGATGATGAACTTGAACAGGTGTCCCCTGATCATTCCCAGCAATTCGTAATGCCGTTGCCGAAGCTTGTTCTTAAAGATCGATTTCATTGGTGAGCACATTGCTTTCAATAGATGTGATGGCCGAAAAAGCTGTCGGCTTCCGCTGTAATCCGGCGCAGTTCCGTTTCCAGAATTTTCCGGGAGTTTTTCAGGGCGGTTGCGTCGGCGTCGCTTTGAATGTGAATCGGCTCTCCATAGATAACCCGGCAGCGTGTGAACGGCACCGGCAGAATAAAGCGGTCCCAGCTGTTGAATACTTTAATCCGCCGTGCACTGTAGGTAATCGGTACGATGGCAAATCCCGTTTTCTGCGCAAGGGTGATGACGCCGGGCTGGACTTTACAGCACGGCCCCTGGGGGCCGTCCGGAATCACGGCCCCGGGATTGCCGGTGCTTTTCAATAGCTTAATCTGTTGCGCCAGCGCTCTAAGTCCTCCCTTTCCGGTGGATCCCCTTACGGAGAACTGTCCCTGGTAATGCAGGATTCTGGCGATGATCTCGCCGTCATCGCTTTTACTTACCAGCGTAACGGCATTCAATCCTTTGTAAATATAGCTGATGAGAAGAATCCGGGAGTGCCAGAACGTAAAAATGATTTTTCTGGATTCGATCAAAGAGTGAATTTTTTCGAGCCCGATATATTCAATCCGGGATCCCATGAACAGGACGTCGATGAGCCATTTCCCGAACAGGCCCACCAGCTTCCATTTCAACTCATCAAACGCTTTTTTTGTCTTTCGGCTCATCAGCGGGCTCAGGATCCTTCTTTCGGCGTCATTATCAATGTCCAGCATGCGAACGGCGATATCGGCCACCCGATCAGAAGCGCCCGGGCCGCCCAGCTCATGTCTGAGTTTGAGCAGTGCGTCTTTGCAGCGGGCCAGTTCTCTTCGGATCGTCGAGCAGGTGAAGAACCGTGCCGGCAATATTTTCCGGGGTGACTTCATGCTGTATCAGTTCCGGCACAATTTCCCGCCCGGCGATCAGATTGGCAAGGCCGATATAGTCTACCTGGATAAGTGCCCGTCCCAGCCAGTAACTAATGGGGGAAACTTTATAGATGATTACCATGGGGATGCCTGCCATGGCCGCTTCCATGGTTACGGTGCCTGATGCGGCAACAAGCAGACTGCTTTTGCTGAATACCTTGTGAACGCCTCCGGTTTCAATGTGACAGTCCAGCCCCTCGCCGTGGATGGACAGAATCTCTTCAATGAGTTCCCTTTTTACGGAGGATGCCAGCGAAAGCAGGAATTCCACCCCCGGTATTTTCTGTTTCAGAATGGCGGCGGCCCGAAGCATTTCCGGAAGCAGGCGCTCGACCTCTTTATCCCTGGAGCCCGGTAAAAGGCCGACAACCGGTTTCAGGGGCTCCGTGCTGTCTTCGGTTCGCGTTGTCGCCTCGGAAGTGGTATCTAATAGAGGGGGGATGTGGTCCGGTACGGGTTGAGTATTCTGAGGCGAATAAGTATCCAACAGGGGATGACCGACAAAGGTCACCGGAACCCCATACCGGTGATAAAAGTCCTTTTCGAATGGCAGGATGACTGCCATGTGGTCCACACGGCGTTTGATTTTTTTAGCGCGTCCGGCACGCCAGGCCCAGATCTGGGGACTGATATAGTAGAGAACCGGAACCCCGACCTTTTTTGCCGTGGCAGCCACGTGAAGATTGAAATCGGGGAAATCGATAAGAATCAGAAGATCCGGCCGCAGGCGCCTCAAATGATTTTTAGCGGCGGAAATGCCTTTCAGAAGCGGTATGCCTTTGGCAAAAATTTCCGTAATGCCCACTACCGACAGCTGGTGTGCATCCACCAGGATATGAACCCCCGCCGATTTCATAGCGTTGCCGCCGATGCCTGAAAAGGATATATCCGGACATTTCCGGCGCAGGGCGGTGACCACCTTTGCCCCATGCAAATCGCCGGACGCTTCTCCGGCGATGATCATGACACATTTTTTATCGGCAGGTGACATGGTTTGTGTGGTTACCTTAACAGTCGGCCATTGGCGGTGTTGATTTGATCCATGATATTGAGTGCAATTTCAAGTGCATTGCGCCCCACTTGCCCGGTGACTTCAGGAGCGATTCTTCGGCTGACAGAATCCACGAACGCCTTGATTTCATCATCCAAGGCGTCCCCTTTTGTGAAAGAGAGCTGTTTTACGTTCATACCGGGAATAAGACCGTTGCCCGGCATGCCGCCCTCTTTGTTGATAACCGTGATGTCGTGATTTGCAAAATCGACGGAGATGTACGCATCCCTTTGAAACATGCGGAGTTTGCGTTCGTTTTTAATGGAGACACGGCTGGCGGTCACGTTGGCTACACTGCCGTTCTCGAATTCCAGTCGGGCATTCGCAATATCCACTTCATCGGTAATGACCGGTATACCCGCTGCATGAATGTGTTTGACGCCGGATTTTACGAAATTCAGAATGATATCGATATCGTGAATCATCAAGTCGAGCACAACACTGACATCGAGGCCCCGGGGTTTGAATATGCTGAGACGGTGGGATTCAATAAACCGCGGCTCGCTGACAATTCCCTCCAGAGCCATCACGGCCGGATTGAATCGTTCCAGATGCCCTACCTGAATGATAAGCCCCCGTGATTCGGCACACTCGATGAGCCGGTTGGCCTCATCGAGGGTGGATGTGATGGGCTTTTCAATGAGCACATCCACGTCCTGTTCCAGGAAATCCCGGCTGATGCGGTAGTGGTCCTGGGTCGGCACCACCACACTCACGGCGTCCACATTTCCGAAAAGCGTTTTATAATTATCGAACGCCCGGGTTCCCAGTCCTTTTGCCACTTCTTCCGCCCGGCCCTTGTCCGTATCCACTACTCCCACAAGGTCCACTGTATCCATGGCGGCGTATTTCTGTGCGTGAAAGTTACCGAGGTAGCCGACACCCACAACACCTACTCTGAGTTTCTTCATAATTTATCTATCGCCATAATCGCGATGCCGTAACGGTCCGCAAGGTCGATCATCTCTTTCCGGTCGAAAACCACGGCCTTGCCCGCCTCCACCGCCAACACCCTTGCCTCTGCCTGGTGCATGGTTTCAATTGTTTCCGCTCCGACAGCAGGGATGTCGAATCTTTCATCCTGATTGGGTTTACACACTTTCACAACGACGGCTTTTCCCTGGCCGAGCCGTCCGCCCCGCTGGATCGTGGCGTCCGTGCCGTCAATTGCTTCCACGGCCAATACCGATCCACCGCCTATCACAACACATTGGCCGATGTCGAGCTTGCCGATCTCTTTGGCCAGCCGCCATCCCAGTGCCACATCTTCCATTTCCGCGGCGGTCGGCTTTCGCCGACTCCAACATCCGGGCTGTGCCAGAATCTCCGGCAACAGCATGGTGGAGGATTTTATGGCGATCCCCTCTTTTTCGAGGAAGCCGGCGAAGGTTCTCAAGATACCGTCGTCATGGGTGTGACGCATACCGGCCATCAGTGCCAATGCTTTTGTGTCCGGCCGAACATCCTTGAACATTCTGGTTTTTTTTATGGCGCCCATCATGACCGCTTCGCTAACCTGATTCGCCTGAAAGAATCGAAGCAGGCGCTTTATCTGGCCGAGATGCAGCCATTCAATGCCGGCGGCATACGATTCTATGTCCGGATCCGTCTCTTTCAGATGTGCCGCAACATAAACATCGTACCCGGCCGATTTTGCCGCCCTGGAAAAAATGAGGGGGAACTGGCCGCTCCCCGCTATGAGTCCTATTCTTTTCATATTATAGGTTTCGGGTGTCAGGTGTCAGGTGTCAGGAACTGCAATGGCTGCATTGACTGACACCTGAAACCCGACACCTTTAAATCTACATTTCTAATAAACCCGAGCGCTATCGGTTCCCGACAGCAGGGGTGACCTCCGACCTCTGACCTCCGACCCCTGGTCCTTACCGCGTGATTCCCCGTTCCGATGACTGAATAAAATTGACAAAATTAACGACCTCCGGACTCTGCTCAACTTCCGCTTTGACCCGTTCCACGGCTTCATGCATGGTGAGACCGATTCTGAAGATAATCCGATAGGCTTTTTTCAATTGTGACAGGGTTGCCGGCGAAAATCCATGTCGTTTCAGGCCGACGGCATTGAGACCGTGCAATTTCGCCCTGTCTCCGGAGGAGATGACATATGGCGGGATATCCTTGACGACCGCCGCTTTGCCGCCGATAAAGGCGTAATCGCCAACGTGGACAAACTGATGGATGGCCGTCAATCCGCCGACGGTGGCATAGTCGCCGATAGTGATATGACCGGCCAATGTTGCATTGTTTGCAAAGACTACCTGCTTTCCGACTCTGCAATCATGGGCAATATGCGTGTAATTCATCAACAGGCAGTTGTCTCCAACTTCCGTGATGCCTCCGCCAAACTCCGTTCCCCGGTGTATGGTAACGAATTCCCGAATAATAGTGTTTTTCCCGATTCTAACAACGGTTTCCTCGCCCTTGAACTTTAGAGACTGGGGGATAGCGCCGATGGCGGCGAATTGAAAAATTGTGCAATCCGGACCGATGGCGACATGGGGCTCGATAACGGCATGCGGGCCGATTTTCGTGCCGGCACCGATGGAAACGTGCGGGCCGACTATGGCGTAAGGCCCGATTTCAACGCTATCGTCGACCTCCGCCTTAGGGTCTATGATTGCCGTTGGATGCTGGATCATACTTTCTCCCCGATGGTTGCCATGAGTTCCGCTTCGGCCACCACAGCGCCGTTTACCATTGCCGTTCCCGACAACTTGAGCGCTTTTGCACGTTTTCTGAGGACCCTTGCCTCAATAATGAGTTGATCCCCCGGAACGACCGGTTTCCTGAACTTTGCTTTATCGATGCCCATGAAGTACATAACCGCACCGTGTTGTTCCGGCGGTGCGGAGGATGTGAACAGTACACCGCCTGCCTGGGCCATGGCTTCCACGATCAGCACGCCGGGCATTACCGGCATTCCCGGAAAGTGCCCCTGGAAAAAATGCTCGTTCATGCTGACGTTTTTGAGGGCCACGATCTTTTCATCGGGTACGATTTCCATGACACGATCGATCAAGAGAAACGGATACCTGTGTGGCAGGTATTTCATGATATCCAGAATATCGTATTGTGTTTCCATGCGTTTCCTTCCTGTGGTTGCTTAGTCCGAATCCGCTTCAATTTTCGTGACTCTTTTTTCCAGAGCGCCCACCTGTTTGAACAGTTCCGGCAGCTTGCCGGCGGCGCGCTGCACCCGGAGCCAGAGCCTGTGAGGGATGCCCGGAAAACCGGAGAGCACCACACCGTCCGGGACCGACTGACTGATGCCGGCTTTGGACCCGATAATTGCCCTGTCACCGATGGTAATATGACCGCCGATACCGGCCTGCCCGGCAAGGACCACATTCCTGCCGAGGGTGGTGCTGCCGGATATTCCCACCTGGGCGACGATGACCGTATTTTCTCCCACCACGACATTATGGGCGATATGCACGAGATTATCGGTTTTTACACCCGAGCGAACCCAGGTTTTATCAAACGCCGCCCGATCGATGGTGTTGTTTGCACCGATTTCCACGTCATCATCGATCTGAACGAAGCCGAGCTGGGGAATTTTATGGTACCGTTCTCCGTCGGATTCAAACCCGTACCCTTCACTGCCGATGACGGCGCCGGCATTGATAATGACCCGGTTGCCGATTTTGCACCGGTCGAGAATCGTGACGTTGGGGTGAATGACTACATCGTCCCCGATTTCCACATGGTCTCCGATTACCGCATTCGGATGAATCTGAACCCGATCCCCCACCGTTACATGGTTTTGAATGACGGCACAGGGTCCCACGGCGATCTCTTCCCCACAGGCAAAACCGCTGCCGACAACAGCCGACGGGTGTATGCCTTTGGCAAGCCTATGGGGCGGATGAAACAATCCCAGAACGTTGATGAACGCGATCTGCGGATTTTTAACCCGAACAAGATTTTTCCCCTTGCAGGCAACATCCATCGGGACCAGAACGGCGCCGGCCGGCGACGACTCGATCTGCTTGATATATTTGGCCTGTCCGGCAAAGGTGATGTCGTTTGGTCCGGCAATCTCGAAGGCGGCCGCCCCCGAGATGATTTTCCCCTTGTCGCCGATTACCTCGCCGTCCACCAATTCCGAAATGTCGGCAAGCGTGCGGTTCTCAGCGTTATCCATTTTGGTTTTTCTTAAACTCGTCGTTATATTTTTCAATAACCTTGTCGGTAATATCGATGGTACTCGGGTTGTATACCACGCCGCTTTCACGCTTTTCGAGAATGAGCAGGTACCCCTCTTTTTTTCCAAGATCTTCAACAACCGTCAGGACATCCAGCCTGAACTGGCTCATCAGTGTCTGGTTGTAGGCTTTAAAGTCGATCTCATATTTTTTTTTGAGATCCTGGAAGTCGAGCACCTTGATTTTCAGCTCCCGCTCTTTTTCGGACCGTGCCTCCGCACTCATGACCGACGCCTCCCGCTCGTAACGTGCTTTTTCTTCATCAATGGCAGTGCCTTTTTTTTCTAGGTCCTCCTGAAGTTCGTTTCCTTTTGCCGTGAATTTAACACCTAACACTTTCCCCGCATCCGAAGTGCTCAGTATCTTCTGAATGTCGATGAGACCGATTTTGGCCACATCGGCGGCGAATGCGTTTGAGATGAAAAGACACGACATAAAAAAAATAATGGTAACGCCAATCTTGAAAAATCGCATGTGAATCTCCCTGTTAATGGTTATTAAATATATCTAAAATGCATTTCCCATGGTAAATTCCCACTGGCCGCTGGTGTTGTCCAGTATCCTTTGGATCCAGAATCATTCCGTACTCTATACGAATGGGCCCCATGGGTGAATTCCATCGGACGCCGAAGCCCCAGGATTCGCGCAGTCTGCCGAAATCGAAATCCGCCGGATTGACACCTATGACATCAGTAGCACCGCCCTCATCATTATATACAAATTCATAATCAGTGTATGCATCTTCGTCAAAAACCTGCCCCGTATCGAAAAAGAGGATGCCCAGAAGGCCCGCGGATTTCAAAACGGGGATCTGCAACTCGACGTTTACCTGGACCTTCTGCATACCGCCTACCATCGCACCATCCTCCGTCCCGGAGGTGAAGCTCCCGCCAGTCGAACCCGCGGACGGAGTTGATGCCGCCCAGGTAGAAACGTGTATAGTCCGGGAGCAGTTTATCTTCATTTTTTATAATATGCCCGACTTCTCCGTGAATAAATCCCACCAGCCATTTAAAAATCGGGATATACCATGACATCTCTCCCAGGAATTTGGTGTAACCGATATCCCCCCCGAGGCCTGCATATTCCACCGAAAAGCGGTGGTCCTGCCCACGGGTGGCATTGACGATTTTATCCCGGGTGTCATAGGACGCGCCCAATGTAAGACTGCTGGTAACCTGGCTGGTGGTAAAGTCCAGTATGTCGGACCGAAGCATCCCTGGAATTATACCATGATATCTTGCCGATATCATACTGGTAGTTGGTGAAAAGGCGCAAATCCTCGTTGAAAAAGGGGTAACTTGCGGAGAGGCTGGCGCCCATGCTCTCCCTGTCGTAAGTAATCATAATCCACTGGTCCAGTTGTAGGCGGTGATACCCGCGGCGAGCGGAATGTCAAACAGCCACGGCTCGATGAACTTGACATTGAACTGCTGGGTAGTACTCCCCATTTGCATCTGGGCGGAGAGTGACTGGCCTTTCCCAAGCCAGTTGTTCTGGGCGATGGACGCGGTGAAAAAGGCATGCTCGACGCTGCTGTACCCGCCCCCGAACGTAAAATTGCCGGTGGGTTTTTCCTCCACCTCGACATTGAGGATCATGGTGTTGTCGCCGGGCCCCGGGTAAGAGTTGGTTTTGACCTCTTCGAAGAAATCGAGCCGTTCGAGATTTCTCACGCTTTTTTTCAGGTCCACGCCGCTGTAGAGTCCCTGTTCCTTGACCTTGAGTTCGCGGCGGATCACTTTGTCCCTTGTTTTGGTGTTCCCGGAAATATTGATCCTGTCAAAGTATACCTGCTCGCCTTTGGTTATTTCCAGGGTGAGATTCACCCGTTGATCTTCGGCGTCCTGCCGAACCTTGGGCTGGACATCCGCAAAGGCATACCCGTGGTCCGAGTAGAGGTCCGTGAGGGCGAGGATGTCTTCCCGCAGAACATCCCGGTTGAAATATTTTTCTTTGGGCAGGTTGAACGGTTTGACCAGTTCCTCTTTCGGCAGAATCAGGTCGCCGGCCACGGCCACGTTGCCCACTTTATAGCGAAGCCCCTCGTCGATCTTGATGGTGATATAGAACCAGCCGTCCCGCGTTTCAACCTCGGGATCGCCGATCCGCACCATCATATAGCCGTTGTTCTGATAAAAGGCATCCAGCATGGCCATGTCCCGCTCCATATCCTCTTCCTTGTAATCACCGGAAGAGGTGAGCCATGAAAAGAATCCTTTTTCGGATGTTTTCATGATTTTTTTCAACTTCCTGTCCGAATAGGCTTTGTTCCCGACGATCTTGAGTTCCTTGATGCGGACCTTTTTGCCCTCGTCGATCACGAAGATCAGGGAGACCTGGTTGTTCCCCAGGTCCTTGGTTTCGTAGGAAACCTTCGCGGAGTGGAAGTTCTTCTCCTGATATTGAAGCTCGATTCGCTGAATGTTTTTCCGGATATTGAATATGTTCAGGATCGCGCCGGGGTGGATTTCGACGTTTTCCACGAGTTTTTCGGTCTTTATGCGGTCGTTTCCCTTGAAATCGATGTATTTGACCGTGGGTTTTTCCTTGACGTGGAAGGTGATGACCTTTCCCTCGGTGCTGTCCGCCGCCTCGATGCGAATATCATCGAAATACCCCATGTTGTAGACCGACTTCAGATCTCTGGAAAGTATCTGGGGAATGTATTCATCTCCGGGCCGGGTGGAGATGATTCGCTTGATGGCCTCATCTTCGATCCTGGCATTGCCTTCCACCTGAATGTCCGCGATGAATTCCCGGGGAACCAGGGCTTCCCTTATGTCGTCCGACAGTTTCTGAACAGCGCCGAGCAGGTTTTCGATGCTTTCTCCGGCGGCGGTAAATTCCCGGGGCGGTCCGATGAAGGCCGTTTCCATCAAGGAGGCCGACAGGGTGAACCGGTCCCCTTCCCATACCAGTTTCCCCCAAAGTGCGTGGGTGCATGTATTGCCGATGGCTGCGTTTCTCAGGCTCTCCTCACTTGAATCCACCGGTGCATCTAAAATTTCCGTTGGAATCTCCACCCCTTCGAAACGGGATTTGATAATTTTCGGAATTTCCTGTTGGAGGTAAGAAAGGTCCTTTTCCGAAACGATCTCAAAGGGGAACAGGGCCACCCGCAAGGATTCCTGGCAAAAACTTACTGACGGAAAGAAAAAGGATAATATTAGTACTAAAAATAAGAAACGTTTCAACTTGCCTCCCTATTGCGTTGTTATTACTTTTCCATCCAGGATCGTCACACGCTTGGACATAAAAGAAGCCAGTTCCGCATTGTGGGTCACCACCACCATTGCCATGTCAAACTCCCGGTTGAGTTCCATAAGCAGTTCGTGCACCTGATCACTGTTCAGACGATCGAGATTCCCGGTTGGTTCATCCGCCAGGAGTACCCGGGGCCTCAATACCAGTGCCCGTGCAAGCGCCACCCGCTGCTGCTCACCCCCGGAGAGTTTTGTTACCCGATGGGTCAAGCGGTCTTTAAGACCGACACGGACCAGAATTCGTTCCGCCGCCTCTCCGGCGGCCGGTTTTTTTATCCCCTGAATCAGGGCCGGCATCATCGTATTTTCGAGGGCTGAAAATTCAGGCAAAAGGTGATGAAATTGAAAAACAAAGCCAATAAATTTGTTCCTGAGCCGGGCCAGTGAAAGCGCATCAAACTTGCAGACATCCTTTTCCTGGAACAGCAATACCCCTTCATCCGGTCGCTCCAGCGTGCCTATCAGATGAAGAAATGTCGATTTGCCGATGCCGGATGCGCCTACCACGGCGACTGTTTCACCGGCTTCCAGGCTGAATGCCGCATCCTTTAAGATATCGATGCGGTTTCCCGCGTTCTGAAAGCTTTTGCTGATCCCCACGGCCTTGATCAGGGGATTGGGCTGACTCTTTCGATGCTCAAGCATTTCGGATCGCCTCCACCGGGTTCAGCCGGGACGCCTGACGCGCCGGATAAATTGTGGCAAGAAAGCAGATCGCCATCGCCGCCAGAGAAATTCCGATGACGTCGAATGCCTGCAGTTTCACCGGCAGTGTTGAAACAAAGTAGACATCGCTGGGCAAGTCAATGAACTGGTAGCGTTTAAGCAGGCTGCACAGGGCCAGGCCCAGGCAGACACCCAGGGTGGTACCGATTAGACCGATGGTCATTCCCTTGAAAATAAAAATCCGCCGGACCTGCTTATCAGTGGCTCCCATGGCCCGAAGGATCGCGACATCTTTTCCTCTTTTCCATAACCATCATGATCAAGGTGCTGGCGATATTAAAGGCCGCCACCAGAACGATCAGTGCCAGGATAATAAACATGACGGTTTTTTCAAGTTTCAGGGCTGAAAAGAGGTTGTGGTTTTTTTGCATCCAGCTCGCTGGCCCAGTAAGGAAACCCGAGTGTTTCGATGAGTTTTTTCCCGAAGAGTATCGGCCTTGTAGATGTCCGTTACCCGAATCTCGATGCCGGTGACCGAATCCTTCATGCGCAGGACGCTCTGGGCGGACTGCAGCGTTATAAATCCGAGCTGCCGGTCATAATCGTACATGCCGGATTCGAAAAAAGCCGACGACCTGAAACGGCTTCATGGCGGGCACATGGCCGATGGGCGAGAGGATGCCCCGGGGGGAAATGAGCTGGACCGAGTCTCCGACCAGGACGCCCAGATGACTTGCAAGCCCCTTCCCTAGGATAATACCGGGCCTGAGGCTCTGGTCCATGTGGCGTTTCTCCTCGTGATCGATCAACGGATCCACTTTCAGGTACTTGATTACCCGGTTTACGGATGTCGGGTCCACGCCTCTGATGAATGCCGCGGTGACGCCGGCGGCGGACCGCAGCATTACCGGGGAGTTGATAAAAGGGGTGGCATCTTCGACGCCCGGTGTTTTTTTCCACCGTTTCGGTTACCTGCCGATAGTCCGAGAACGGTGATTCCGTGGCGTTGAAGAACGATATGTGCATCCACATTCAGTATCCGCGACTTCAGGTCCGATTCAAATCCGGCCATCACTGCAATGACGATGATGAGCGCCATGACGCCTACGGTGACGCCGGCAACGGACAGAAACGTAATGAGAGAGATGAACGCCTGTTTCTGTTTTGCGCGCAGATACCGCTTGCCTATGAAAAATTCCACAGCCATCATGTACCGGAATTATAGCCGTTCCTGATCTTTTGACTTCATGTGTGGAAAGAGAATCACTTCCCGGATAGATGCCGAATCGGTCAGAAGCATCACCAACGCGTCGATTCCGATGCCCTTGACCCGCCGTTGGCGGCATGCCGTATTCCAGAGCTTCTATGTAGTCTTTGTCCATAAAATGGGCTTCGCTGTCACCGGCGTCCCGGTCCTCCACCTGCTGGAGGAACCGGCCCATCTGGTCTTCCGGGTCGTTGAGTTCGGAAAAGCCATTGGCAATTTCACGCCCCGCGATGAAAAGCTCAAATCGATCCGTCAGGTTCGGGTCGATTTCACTCCGCCGGGAAAGCGGGGATACCTCCACCGGATAGCCGGTGATAAATGTCGGTTGGATGAGTTTTGGCTCCACCCAGCACATCGAACAGTTTTGTAATGACTTTTCCGAGACGCTCCTGCTTTGTTATCTTAATGCCGTTGGCCCGGGCATAGGAGAGAAGCCCCTCCCGGTCTCCCAGCAGCTCTTTGTCAATACCGCCGATCTCCGTCAGAGAATCAAGGAGCGGAATCCGTGGCCAGCTGCCGCCCAGGTCAATGGTGTTTCCCTGGTAGGTGATGGTGTCGGACCCGGTGACCTCTCTTGCCACCCGGGCGAACATTTCTTCCGTCAGGGGTCATGAGATCATGATACGTGGCGTATGCCTGATAAAATTCGATCATGGTGAATTCGGTTTGTGTTTTGTGGAAACCCCTTCGTTCCGGAAGCTGCGGTTGATTTCAAATACCCGCTCAAATCCGCCTACCACCAGCCGTTTGAGATAAAGCTCGGGCGCGATCCTTAAAAACAGGTCCATGTCCAGCGCATTGTGATGGGTGACGAAAGGCGTCGCTTCGGCACCTCCGGGAATCGGCTGCATCATGGGCGTTTCCACTTCCAGGAAATCCCGGCCGATCAGAAAGTTTCTGACAGCCTGAATAATCCGACTGCGCCGGATGAATATATCCCGGGAGTCTCCATTCATTATCAGGTCGATATCAACGCTGCCGGTACGTTTTTCCGGGTCTTTAAGCCCGTGAAATTTTTCGGGAAGCGGCCGCGTGGCTTTGCACAGCAGAGTGAGCTGCTCCACGATCAGGGTCCACTCGCCGGTTTTGGTCTGAAACATGGGGCCGCTGAGTCCGACAAAGTCACCGATGTCCAGCTGCTTGAAAAAGGTATACCCCTCCTCGCCGAGTTTGTCTTTTCTCACATACGCCTGGAGTTGTCCGGTTCTGTCCCGGAAACGGATGAAGGTACTTTTGCCAAACCGTTGATGGCCATCATGCGTCCGGCCTGCCTGAAAGGACGGCCCGTTTTCGGTAATCCGGGACGGATCCTTTTCAATGGCGGCTTTTATGTCATTGACGCTGTGAATGACTTCGAAATCATTTGGGAAAAGGCGAATACCCTGATCCTTGAGCGTCCGGATTTTTTCAATCCGCTTTTTTAGAATCTCGCTTGTGTTGTCCATACGTTATATACTCTCCGCAAGTTACAGTCTGTCCGCTCCCTGACGAGTAAGTTACACCGTCGCATCGAAACGAGAGCAAGACCAACAACTTGCACTTTTGTGTCGGTATTAAAACCGCTGGTTTCAACCTTTTGAAACCGTTTGATAAATTCCGACTTAAACAGACTCTGCTAACCTATTTCCGTACAAGTGTCAAGAACAAGGGAGAATCGCGGCAGCGCACGATAGGCACTTGTCATTCCCCGGTCTTCATGTTAACGGAACGGTGTTCTCTATATCTATATATAGAAAGTAGGTACCGGACGGAGCTAAATTGGCTGGAGGGATATGCCCATGAGCAAAGGAAAAAAAGAGAAGGATATTGAGTGGGAAAAGCGAACACTTTGCAGTGATGGGAATTGTACCGGTGTGATCGGGGCGGACGGGCGATGCAAGGAGTGTGGAAAGCCCTATGAAGGCGATCTGCCTGAAACGGGTGTTTCAGAAGCGCGGGATTCGGATGAAGCCGAGGAACATGGGGCCGGTCGCCGAATCCGTAACGGAAAATTCAGAAGCGCCCTTTCTCGATACTTCAGAAGATCTTGATTTGGAATGGGAGAACCGGCGTCTCTGCAGTGACGGGAATTGTATCGGCGTGATTGGGGCAGACGGGCGGTGCAAGGAGTGCGGGAAGCCATCAGAGGATTGAAATTTCCGCTCCGCTCCCGCTCGAAGTCCGGGATTTCGCTTACGCTCAACTTGCGTATGACCGAATTGTCGAAGATCCCGCCGCGGTGTGGCGGGGGAACATTTTGAAATTGGTTCTGTTAAGACAAAATTTCGGTCAAATACCCTTGATTTTTCAGGGGTCTTTGTTTATAAGCAAGTGTTAATGACATGCCTTTGCGATTGTCACTTTCAGTTGCGGCTTAAATGGTGCCCCCGGCAAGAATCGAACTTGCGGCACATGGATTAGGAATCCATTGCTCTATCCACTGAGCTACGGGGGCTTTCAGCTGGTGGGAACGGACTTTCCACGCGAGTTCATGCCAAGATTACTATGGGTTGTCAAGGGAAATCAGCATATTAAAAATATTGAGGGATTTAATATTGACAAAAGAGATATTATTAGGGATTTATTCAGAAAAAAACGAATTTTGAAAGGAGCGCTATGGAAAAGGTATATTCGAGTTTAACGAATGAGGGCCCTATATCGGTAACCGTAAAAGACGGAAAGGTTACAAGGGTACGACCTCTTGATCATGGATGAGAAGGATTTCAAGGCCATGGACAATAGAGGCAGATGGTAAAGCAGTATTCACCGCCGCTGAAGGCGAACCTGGCGCCGTTTGTACATGCAGAAAGGACAAGACTGTACTCAGCAGACAGGATCAAATATCCCATGAAAAGGGTGGACTTTGATCCGAACGGAGAAAGAAATCCTCAGAACAGAGGCAAATCAGGATACGAAAGAATAAGCTGGGAAGAAGCATTAGATATCGTGTCGAGCGAATGAGATCAAAAGAATCAGGGAAGAACTACGGCGGAGTCCGCAATTACCGGATATGACCTCATCTCACCATAACTGGGGTATCGTTGGCTACAAAATGGGACCGTTTCCCCGAGATTTATGGACATGCTGGAGTACACCCCTGTACTTGACAATCCCTGACAGCTGGGAAGGCTGGCACTGGGGAGCCACCCATGCCTGGGGATTTTTCTGGCGCCTTGGGCATGCCGGAACAGTACGACCTTCTTGAAGACTCCATGAAAAACGCAGAGATGATCGTCTTCTGGTCCAACGACCCCGATACAACAAGGGCAATCTACTGCGGCCAGGATTCAGTAATATGGAGACAGTGGCTGAAGGAAAAGGGAGTCAAAGATGGTGTTCCTCGATCCTTACTTTCAACTACACAGCCGCTCATATGGACGGAACATGGTTCCCGCATCAATCCCGACTCAAACGCAGCCCTTGCACTTGTCAATAGCCTTTACCTGGATCGAAGAAGATACCTACGACAAGGACTATGTAGAAAACAGGACCGTCAGGATTTGACGAGTTCAAAAAATACGTAATGGGAGAAGAAGACGGAGTCAGCCCAAGACACCCGAATGGGCAGCAGAGGAATCAGGTATACCTGCCCGAAGGATCAGGGCACTGGCAAGAGAATGGGCAGCAAAAAATACCGTTCTTGCAGCAGGAACCAGAGGCGGCGAGGGTGGCGCATGTCAGAACAGCCTACGGACACAGAATGGGCAAGAACTGATGGTTCTCCTTCAGGCCATGCAGGGGCTTGGAAAGGCCGGAAATACTATCTGGGGAACCGCAATGGGAGCCCCGGCGGACACCTCCTTTTATGTGCCGGGATACGCCGACCTGGATACCAGAATGGCCATTACAAGAGCTGCCCGGACGAAGATCACGAACCCGACACAACAGCGGCTCTACAGGCTGACGCTTCCGGATGCCATATTGAACTCCCATGATCACTGGATGGGATCAGGGTTCTGTGGACAGTCTCTGGAACAGCAGTTCCAGGAATTTACCTATCCCGCGGAAGGATGTTCCGAAATCAAGATGTTCTACCGGTACGGCGGAAGTTTTATCGGGACCATGTCGGATACGAACAAGTGGGTGAAGATGTACCAGAGCCCCGAAACTGGAGTTTGTCGTGAACCAGGACTGCTGGTACTGCAGTGAAACGAACTTCGCGGATATCATCCTGCCTGCCTGTACAAGCCTCGAGAGAGATGACTGGGGCGAATGGGGCGCGGCCGGCGGTTACAGCAACCACGGCAATAACGGGTGTAATTACAGGATTATTGTACGACAGCAGAAAGCGATCGAGCCCCTCTGGGAATCGAAACCGGACTATGAGATTCTCACCCTTCTGGCTGACAGACTCGGCATGAAGGATCTCTATACCGACGGTGGAAGAACGGACCTCGATTGGTGTAAGGCCTACTACGAGATATCGGATCTTCCCAAGATTATGAGCTGGGAAGAGTTCGATAAAAAGGGCTATATCGTCATCAGCCCGGGGGATGATTACAAACCCACGCCCGCACTTCGCTGGTTTGCCGAGGGCCGTCCTTGTGACACGCCGGACTCCATGAATCCGAAACGTGCAAAGAGAACGCCAATGAGCTCTCCACCTACAGCGGAAAGATAGAGTTTGCCTCCGAGAGCCTGCGTAAAAACACGCCGGATGACACTGAAAGACCCATTGTACCGCACTATATCGAGTCCTGGGAAGGTCACAAGAGCGCGATAAGAGAGAAATACCCGCTCATGATCATCAGCCCCCATCCGAGGTTTACGTTCCACACCCAGTATGACAAACATACGGACTGGTTGAATGAGATTCCCGGCCATCGCATTATGAAAGATGATTATGCGTGGTGGCCGGTACGGATCAACCCGATCGATGCGGCGGAACGCGGTATCTACAGCAACGATATCGTAAAACTCTACAATGACCGCGGCACGGTTCTGGGCATTGCCGTACTGACGGAGAGGGTACCTCCCGGCACGGTTCACAGTTATGGATCAGCGGCAAATTATGATCCGCTGGAACCCGGCAAGGCAGGATCGGTCGACAAGGGAGGATGCATCAATCTCCTCACATCGTCCACTATGATGTCGAAAAACGTACCGGGCATGACGCCCAACTCATGTCTGATAGAAATAGGAAAGTGGGAGGGATAATAAATATGGCCCGATATGGAATGATTATCGATATAAACAAGTGTAACGGCTGCTATAACTGCTTTTTGGCATGCAAGGATGAATTCACGGGAAATGATTATCCCCCTTATTCCGTGGCGCAGCAGAATGATGGCAGGCCGTTTATGAAAAATGACCGAGAAAGAGATGGGCAAGTGTCCCCAGGTCAAGGTGGACTATATCGCTCAGCCCTGTCTCCAGTGCCAGGATGCAACCTGTGTGAAAATGGCAACGGATGGAGAAGTATACAGGCGCCCCGATGGTATCGTCATCATCGATCCGGAAAAGGCAAAGGGAAAAAGAGAGATTGTAAACTACTGTCCTCACAGAGTCATTACCTGGAACGAAGCGCAAAATGTCGCCCAGAAATGTACTTTCTGCGCGCATCTGCTTGATAATGGCGCAAAGGAGCCGAGGTGTGTGGAAGCGTGCCCCAGCGGCGCCCTTATGTTCGGCGATCTCGATGATCCCAACAGTGAGATTTCGAAGAGTTTGAAAGCTGCTCCGACCGAGGAACTGAATCCTTTATACAATCTCAATCCCAGTGTTCTTTATCGTAATCTTCCCGGAAAATTGATCGCCGGAGAAGTGCTTTTCGAAGACAAACAGGATGCCTGTGCTGGAAGGGGTTAAGATTACTCTCAAAGCCGGATCAATCGAAGAGACCACCACGACGGATTTTCTTGGCGAGTTCGAGCTTAAAAACCTCGCCGCGGATCTGGCCGGTACCATCACCATCGAGCACGATGGTTACAAGTCTCAGACGATCGATATCAAGATCCGATACCGACAAATATCTGGGTGAGGTTATGCTGGCATGTAAATAGCTTCTCAGGTTCATTTCATTTGTTGTGTACCTCTGTGAGTGAACCGCCAACTGCAACCGAGAAAAGGCCGGTTTTTTTAAAACCGGCCTTTTTTATTTGTTGTTTCTCCCTGCTTCGTCGTGACGTCCTTATTCAAAGCCTATCGATTTTATCATTCCGACGGTTGAATTGATCCTATTGGTCCCGCGATCCAAAACGAGGACCGTTTTTGCGGTTTTTGGTCCTGAGATTCCGGCGAGTCTTTTCAAACCCGCCTCACTCTTTCATGGCGGCCACAACATGTTGTGCCGATTACATCTTGACAACATATCGAAATCCTGACTTATAATCTGACTCAAAAAGCAAGTTCCTATCGACGACGGACGGAAAGAACTCTGCGGCAAACAAGGTTGGCGTTGTCGCATATTTTTCATAAATGGCGCATAATGAGACGTTCCAACGTGTTACTATATCTCCACTGTCTGACTGCCATATGCATACTTCTTTGCAGTTCGGCCTGGTCTCAAAACCGTATTGGAACACGACACAGATCCCATAACATCTATCTCCATTGCCATCAGCCGGGACAGCGCCCCCTATTATTTCGTCGACAGCGAAGGAGAGGCCCGGGGCTGGCTGGTGGATTTATGGCGTCTTTTTGGGAAAAAAAACGGTATCCGGATCAGCTTCAAAGCGACTTCGTTTGAAGAGAGTGTCTCCATGGTGGCCGGCGGCGCAGTGGATCTGCACGCAGGCCTGTTTTACAGTGAAAAACGGGATGAAATTCTCGACTTCGTTGTTCCCGTGGTGGATGTCAGCACCCATTGCTATTACAATAAAGATCTCCTGGGGATTCATTCCCTTTCGGACCTGATGCCCTATCGAATCGGTGTTCTTGCCGGCGACCGTGCGGTCGAATACCTCAACGAGCATCTTTCCGGCAGCGCCCTTGTCCTTTTCCCAGACAACAATACAATGTTCGACGCACTGTCGTCAGGTGACATAAAGGCCTTTGTCAAGGATACGGCCATCGCCCGCAATTTTTTGTCGGACCGGGGCCTTCTCGATAATTACAACTACTTCTCCGATGCCCCCCTCTATTTGAATTCCTTCAACGCCGCGGTTCGCCGGGGGCAACGACCGGCTCTTCCGGCTTGTCTCCGATGGCATGGCGCGTATCAGCCCGGAAGAAAAAGCGGCCATTGACCGGAAATGGTCCGGGAGCGCCCAGACGAAAACAGACGAAGTCCTTGTGGTGGCAGGCCTGCAGGACAATGCCCCCTTTTCCATGCTCACCCGGGACGGGGAACCGGGCGGCCTGCTGGTGGACCTGTGGCGGGTGTGGTCTGAAAAAACAAATCGGCCTGTGGAATTTCGTTTTATCAGCAGCCAGGACCTGACAACCGCAGTGGCGGATCAGGAAGCCGACATCTATACCATGGTGCAAGGCGATGCTCTTGCCGCCGGCCTCGACACCGCATCCGCCCTGTTTCCGGTCGCAACCGCCGTTTTCTATTCCGCCGAGGAAGGGCCCGTCTCCCTGGACGATCTACCCGAAGGCCGGGTTGGCGTCCTCGAGGGCAGCTACTACGAAGCAAGGCTCCAGAAGGATTATTCCGGATTATCCCTGGCCACTTACAACAACCCCTCAGCCATGGCCCTGGCCGCTGCAAACGGAACGATCCGGGCATTTGTGGGGGAAGTGGTCTCGACACACGCCGCGATTGACCGGCTGGGGCTTTCCGGTCAGCTGGACATGGTATCGCCCCCCCTCTACACGGAATCGCTTCGGCCTAGTGTATCCGCCTCGCGTCCGGATCTTCTCTCCATTGTGGACAAGGGTATATCCGCCATTTCCAACAAGGAAATTCTCACCCTGGAACGCCGCTGGATATCTGATCCCGAACTGCGCTTCTTTGCAAAAACGCCCCGGCAGCGCCCCCTTTCCGAGGAAGAAAAAACGTGGCTTGCCGACCATCCCATCATCCGGATTGGTGTGGATGCCGACTGGCCGCCCTACGAGTACATCGATGAGGCGGGCGTATACAAAGGCATTGCATCGGATTACGTTCGTCTGGTGAGTGAGCGCCTGGGCATCCGGATAATCCCCCGCATGGGGCTTTCATGGCCCGAAGTGCTTCGGGAGGCGGAGCAGGGGGGGCTTGACGTGATCAGCTGTATTACACCTTCCGAAGAGCGGGGGACCTATCTCGAGTTTACGGCCCCCCTACCTCTCCGTGCGAAATGTCCTTCTCAGCCGCAAGGACAGCCCCATGTTTATCGGACTCAAGGATCTGGAGGGGAAAAAACTGGCAGTGGTGGACGGCTACCTGGTTCAGCAGTCGATTGCCAGGGACTATCCGGGGGTAAATCTCGTACCGGTGGAGAACATTGAAGCCGGCATCCGGGCGGTTTCCCAGGAGCGGGTCGACGCCTATGTAGACACGCTGATTTCCGTCTCCTATACCGTTCAGAAGCTGCGGTTGACGAATGTCATGGTGTCCGCCACCACCGAATATTCAGACGAACTCGGATTCGGGGTTCGGAAGGACTGGGCCATCCTGGCCCGGATTCTCGATAAAACTCTCGATGCCATCCCGGAACAGGAAAAGCAAGCCATACAAAACCGTTGGGTGGGCATCCAGGTGGAGTGGCATATAAACTGGCCCTTTATCCGGCGGGTAATCGCGTTAGTGGTAGGCGTGAGCCTGGTCATTCTGACCCTGGTCGTTTTCTGGAACCGGCGCCTTGCTCGGGAAGTCAATAGCCGAAAAGCCGCCGAAGCTGCCCTGGGGGATCAGTTGATGCTCCTGGAGAATCTCATCGACACCTTGCCCAATCCTATCTTTATCACCGACGCCGATACCCGGTATACCGGTTGCAACAGGGCCTATGAAACGGCTTTCGGGGTGCATCGAAGCGATATCGCCGGTAAAACCATCATGGACATTCTCAGGCTTCCCGAAGTAAAACGGCGCCGTCTGAACGCCGAAGACCGGAGGGTCCTCAAGGAGGGCAAGACACTGCATAGCGAGGTCTCCCTCCGGTTTGCGGACGGCCGCTTACATGATACCCTCTTCTGGAAATCACCACTGCGTCTTTCCGGCGGCCGGCCCGGCGGCATGCTCGGTGTGATGGTGGATATCTCGGACATGAAAAAAATGGAGGCCGATATCGTGGAGGCCAGGGACCGGGCCGAAGAGGCCGCCCGGGCCTAAGAGCAGCTTTCTTGCCAACATGAGCCATGAGATTCGGACCCCCATGAATGCGATCATGGGAATGAGCCATCTGGCCCTGCAGACGGAATTGAACCCAAAGCAGCACGACTACCTGAAAAAAATAGACGGCTCGGCCCGGATACTACTGCGTCTCATCAACGATATCCTCGATTTTTCCAAAATCGAGGCGCGAAAACTCGATATCGAATCGATTCCCTTCCACCTGGACGAGGTGTTTCAAAGCCTCTCGAACCTGGTGGCCGACGATATCCAGGAGAAAGGACTTGAATTTCTGTTCGATATCGCTCCCGACACTCCCATGAATCTCATGGGTGACCCCTTGCGGATCGGCCAGATTCTTAACAACCTCGTTATCAACGCCCTGAAATTTACGGAAACCGGTTGAAATTGTTGTGGCGGTTCACCCCCTGGAACAGGGGGATGACCGGGCGGTTCTCCAATTCGAGGTCCGTGATACCGGCATCGGTCTTTCCGAAGAACAGCAGGATGGCCTGTTCGAGGCTTTCAGCCAGGCCGATGTATCCACCACCCGGAAATATGGCGGCACGGGTCTGGGGCTTGCCATCTGCAAGCGACTCAGCGAAAGGATGGGTGGCCGCATCTGGGTGGAAAGCCGCCGGGACGACGGCAGCCGATTCTTTTTTACCGCTGCCTTCGGCCGGCATCAGAAATCAAAGGCGATTTCCGTGGACCTTCGAAGGGCCATGAAGGATGTTCCCGTCCTGGTGGTGGATGACAATCCTACCTCCCGAAAGGTCCTCTCGGAAACCCTGACAGGCTTTGGTTTCCGGGTGACCATTGCCGCTTCCGGTGCCGAAGCCCTCGACCGACTGGAAACCGCGGGTTCTCGGGAGCCATTTGAACTGGTGCTGATGGATTGGAAAATGCCCGGCATGGACGGCATCGAAACCTCCCGGCGCATCAAGGAGCACCCAGCTCTGAAACAGCCCCCCACCATTGTCATGGTTACGGCCCATGGCCGCGAGGAAGTGATGAAAATGGCCAGTCAGGCGGGCCTCGATGGCTTTCTCATCAAACCGGTGAGCCCCTCGGTGCTGTTCAATACCATTATTGCCGCCTTGGGCGGAAAGGTGGAGAATGCACCGGAACCCGGCCCCGAAACGGCGATGTCGAAGGAGATCGCGGCTCGCATTCGGGGCGCCCACGTGCTGGTTGTCGAGGACAACGAAATCAATCAGCAGGTGGCCCGGGAGCTCCTGGAAACCGCCGGTCTTCGGGTCACCGTGGCGGGTAACGGACAGACGGCGCTGGAGAAACTGGAAGACGATCTGTTTCACGCCGTGCTCATGGACATCCAGATGCCCATCATGGATGGATTCGCCACCACCGCTGCCATTCGAAGATCCCCTGTGCTGAAAAACATCCCCGTCATCGCCATGACCGCCCATGCCATGACCGGAGACCGTGAAAAGGGATTTGCAGCCGGAATGAACGACTATGTGACCAAACCCGTTGACCCCGATGCCCTGATCCGGACCCTTGCAAAATGGATCGATTACGAAAAAGCGCCATCCCCCGGGATGCAACAAGACGTACCGGTCACACCGAAACCCCGGGTGAAGTTGCCGGCATCCCTCGATGGCATCGATATCGAAAAAGGCATCGCCCGGGTGGGCGGCAACCGTCGACTGTATCGGGATCTTCTGATCAAGTTCCGGACCGGCTACGCCGACGCTGCAACCCAGATCGGGGAGCGGATGGAAAATGGCGCTTTGGACGAGGCCCGCCGTCTGGCACATTCCATCAAGAGCGTTGCGGGCAACCTGGGGGCGGAAGACCTTTCGGGTGCGGCCGGCGATCTGGAAAGCGCCGTTTTTCAGGACGGCGCCGATGCTTCCCCCCGGGCCATCGACGTTTTTGCCCGGGAGCTTCAGCAGGTCGTGTCCGCGCTTCAGGCGGTGGAAGAATCGTCGGATGCCGCTCAAAACCCGGTGAAGACAACGGTGGGGGCTGCTTCCGGGGCCGCGTCCGCAACGCCGGCGCATCTTGTCGCGCTCCAGGAACTCGAGCCCCATGTCAGGGCCAGGAAGCCCAAACCCTGCGCCGCCAGTCTGGGGCGCATCACCGCTCTCACCTGGCCCGAAGATCTGGCGCCAAAGATCGACCAGTTGGTAACGCAGGTTCGAAAGTACCGGTACAAGGATGCGCTGATGCTTCTTGGCCGGTTGACGCAGCGGCTAACGGAATGAGGGAAAGATCAATATGGAAGAACTTTCATCCTGTAGTGTCCTGATTGTGGACGATACTGAGGCGAACGTCGATATCCTTATCCACGCACTGGGGGACACCTATGACGTTTCAGTTGCCATGAACGGCCACGAGGCGCTGGAGGCCGTCTCGGAGAACCGGCCGGACATCATCCTCCTGGACATCATCATGCCGGAAATGGACGGATATGAGGTGTGCAGAAAGCTAAAGTCCGATCCGTCAACCGCCGACGTCCCGGTTGTCTTCCTGACGGCGCTCACCGAAATCGAAAACAAGGCCAAGGGCTTTGAACTCGGCGCCGTAGACTATATTACCAAACCTTTCGAGATCTCGGAAATCAAAATGCGGGTCAAAACGCATCTTTTTGTGGCCCTTTCCGCCAGACGGCTCAAACGCCAGAACGAAATCCTCGAGATCAAGGTCCAGGAAAGAACCCGGGAGCTTTCCCGGGTTCAGGAGGCCACCATCGAAAGTCTGGCGGCCCTTGCCGAGTACCGGGATCCGGAAACCGGCGGGCATATCAAACGTACCCAGCACTATATGAAGGTTCTGGCCACGGCACTCAAGATGCACCCCAATTTTCGGGATGTCCTTGACGAAACCACCATACATTATTTTTTCCTTTCCGCCCCCCTTCACGATATTGGAAAGGTCGGCATCCGGGACCGGATTCTTCTGAAACCCGACCGGCTCACCAGTGACGAAATGACGGAAATGAAAAAGCATCCCCTTCTCGGGCGAAACACCATTTCGGTGGCCGAACAGAAACTCCCGGGCAACAGCTTCTTACGGTATGCCAGGGAAATCGCCCACTGCCACCACGAACGCTGGGACGGCAAGGGATATCCCCGGGGACTTTCGGGGACCGATATTCCGGTGTCCGCCCGGCTCATGTCCCTTGTGGATGTTTACGATGCATTGATTTCCCGGCGCGTCTACAAGACGCCCTTTACCCACGGCGATGCGGTTCAAATCATTCAGAAAGGCAGCGGCACCATGTTTGACCCGGATATTGTCGATGCATTTTCAGAA
Organism: Desulfobacterales bacterium; assembly: GCA_963677545.2. Lineage (GTDB taxonomy): Bacteria > Desulfobacterota > Desulfobacteria > Desulfobacterales > JAFDDL01 > JBECKW01. The sequence goes on from CAXXKH010000007.1 coordinate 51,563, forward strand.
GTTCAGGAAGAATTTCGCGCCATCGCTTTAAAGTTCGCCGATTTCGACGATGAGCGCGCCGCCCTGTCGATATCGTTGCCCCTGTAGTAATGGAGGAAGAATAAAAATGGATCGGAAAACAAGAGGCAGCATCATGATCGTGGATGATGTGGAGAGCGAAATCGATATCCTGGTGGACGTACTGGGAACGGACTATGACGTCTGTGTGGCCACCGATGGCGAAACGGCCCTCGAACTCGCTGCGGAGATCTCGCCGGACCTGGTTCTTCTGGATGTCCTCATGCCCGGCATCGACGGATACGAGGTGTGCCGGAAACTGAAAGAACACTCGAGAACCCGGGGCATCGCCATCATCTTTATTACGGTCCTCGGAGAGGAGGGCCATGAAGCCGCCGGACTTGCCCTGGGCGCCCTCGATTACATCACCAAACCCTTCAACGTCGATATCGTCAGGGCGCGGGTTCGGAACCACATGAACCTGATAGAGGCCGGCCGCCTCAAGGAGGATGTTAACCGGATCATGCACCACGACATGCGAAATGCCCTGAGCAGCATCGTCGGCTATCCGGAATTGCTGATTATTGAAGGCGGACTGAACGAGAAGCAGAAGCAAACGCTTGAAAAGATCCGTTCCGCCGGGTACTCGCTTCTGAACATGATCAACCTCGGCATCCAGATGTATAAAATGGAGTGCGGCTGCTACGAATACCGTCCGGCAATCGTGGATGCGGCCGGCCCGCTCCGCCGCATCCTGAGCGAGCTTTCCCCCCTGGCGGATTCAAAAAACATCCGCTTCGACCTTCGCTTCGCCGGCACTATTCCCAGGTCTGAGGAGAAATTTCTGATCCGCTGCGAAGATCTTCTTTTCTACTCCATGCTATCAAACCTCATCACCAATGCTGTCGAAGCCGCCCCCGATGGGTCAACGGTCACCGTGGATATGAAGAGGGAAGATAGGGTCGTCGTTTCCGTTCATAACATGGGCGCTGTCGCCGAAACCATCCGGGAGCGGTTTTTCGAAAAATATGTGACTGAGGGGAAAGCGAAGGGAACCGGTCTCGGTACCTATTCGGCGAAGCTCATGGCCCATGCCCATGGCGGCGATATCGAAATGGAAACGTCGGAAACCGACGGGACAACGGTAACGGTTCGACTGCCGGTTTAATAAGTGCGGGTGGAATATTATCCGTGCATACCACAAATCCGCAACCCTGGAGGATAGTTAAACACCCGGAGCCAGTATTGCCGTACATACCTACGGTGATTTTCTGAATTTCAATCCCCATATTCATGCTATCGTGCCGGACGGCTGTTTTCTTGAAGACGGCGGTTTTCAAATGGCGCCGTCGTTTACAACAAAGGACCTTAGGGAGGCTTTTCGGTATGAGCAGACAGTCCGCTATTATGGATATTACAGCAATAAATCCAGGTGGTTGCGCAAGAAAGCTGGGGCCGATGATGATATTCCAGTTATCGTGAAAAATGAAATGCCATCTCAAGCGTGGCGGCAGAATTGGGCGAGGTTGATTCAGAAACACCTTTTCACGGCAGACACAACATCTTGTGCCTATTATATCTTGAAAACATTATATCTTGACAACATATCGAAATCCTGGCATAAAATTTGTCGCAAAAAGCAAGTTCCTATCGACTTTACTTGTGAAATAAAAGATCATGAAAATACGTCACAACTACCATTTCTTACTCCATTTAGTTATCCTGTTCGTCTCACCTGTTCTGACTATATCCTGCAATAAAAAGGAGCAGGAGACATACATCCTGAAACCACAGAATATTGATTATACCGTCCTTGCATCATGCACTGTTAGTGAACCAAAGCCTTACAGGATAAAGACAAAAACCGGAGGGGATATCGTAGAACTGAATGTTACGGAGGGGGACAGGGTTGAAAAGGGCGAAATACTTGCCCTGATTGATGATTTTCGTGAAAGAAGAGACATCATCATAAATAGAAGTAAACTGGATTCAATTAACCTGCAGATTGAAGACTCAAAGAAGAATGAGCTACCGAGGTTGGAAGAGCGGCTTAAGAAAGATACCGCCACCCTGAGGAATTCCGAAAGAAACCTGGGCAGGCTCAAAAAGCTTTCACAGGCAGGATTTGTTTCCGATGCAGAGCTGGATGTTGCGGAAGAAAACTACAAACAGGCTCTCTCGAATTACAACCAGACCGGTATCGAAATCAAGTCCTTCGGCAGTTCCGGAACACCGGCGACTCTTGAAATAGAGCGGCGCATCATCGAAGCACAGATCGAACTCTCGGAAAAGTCCATTGATGATAAAAAAATCAGGGCTCCCTATAGCGGAGTGATCACAGATGTTTATTTCACAGAGGGGGAATCGGTTCAAGACAACTCCGAGCTTCTCAGCATTATCGAAGACCGGGAATGGGAGATTGAAGCGAATATAGACCAGAGAGATATGTCCTATGTTAATAAATCACAGGATGCCTTTATTGTCCTCGACACCTACCCCTCTGTAAAGATGGCTGCCATGGTATTTTTTGTCTGCCTTGATGTCGATATCTCCAGGGGTAGCTGTCTTGTAAAATTAAAGATCAGGGATAATCATGATTTTATCAGGTACGGCATGACCGGTAATGTCGAAATAATTGCTGACAGATTTAACGGTGTACTGGCCGTCCCTTCAAGGTTCCTGGAGCGTTTGGATGGAACGGGTTATGTCTATGTAGAGAGAAAGGATGGGATAAAACCCGTGAAAACAGGCTTCCGGGAAGTTGGGGAGAAATGGGTGATACTGGAGGATATTCCGGAAAATACCGTGCTGTATTCTCCCGCGGACCAGTGATATGTCCATGAATAACTACGAGATCATGATTGCATGGCGGTTTTCTCGTGAAGGGGCGGCTCCAAACCCTTTTTATCATCCTTGGTATTTCCATGGGTGTGGCAGTGCAGTTTTTTTTATTTTCCCTGATCGGGGGGCTGCAGAACAGTATCATCGAAAGAACAGTCGGATCATCCCCGCACCTGATAATATCCCCTGAGGACAGGAAGCCGGCACCCGTAGATACGGGCTCTGTCCATATGAAAGATTACCGGCCCGCAGCACTGGAGGAAAGACCGGAGATATTTTCATGGCAGCAGTATGTACTGGAACTGAAAAAGGATAAAAGGATCATCTCCATATCTCCTGCTGCCAACGGAAACGGTTTTGTACTTGAAGGAACCACCGTGCATCCCGTCCGGGTAAAAGGACTCCTGGAACCGGATGGACCCGACATCTATAGAATAGGGCAAAAGCTTATTTCAGGCAGTGACAGATTTTCAGGCGAAACCGCCCTGATAGCAAAGGAACTCGCGGATAAACTCGCATTGGTAACAGGTGATAAATTTATTTTAAGGAACGACAGCGGTCAGGACATCTCTCTTATTACGGGAGGAATCTTTGATCTGGGTACAGCCACGGGCAGCAGCCTGGTTGTGCTTTCTCTGGACAGGGTAAGGGCGTTTTTTTGGCATTGACGGTGTCTCTACAATTGAGGTTCAGGTAGCTGATATATTTGATGCTGAATCCGTCGCCCGGAAATATTCCCGCTATTTTTCAAGAGTAAAGCTTGAATCCTGGCAGAAAACCAACAAGGAGATGCTTGCAGCCCTCTCTTCCCAGAGTTCATCATCCTATACTATCCAGTTCTTCGTGCTTTTTTCAATATCCCTCGGCATAGCCAGCGTGCTTGCAATAGCTGCCGTCCAGAAATCAAGACAGCTTGGAATTCTCAAGGCCATGGGCACTACGAATCTGAGTTCTGCAAAGATCTTTGTTGTTCAGGGTTTTATACTGGGGGCGACCGGTTCTGTTGCAGGGCTCGGTATAGGATATGGAATATCAATACTTTTTATAAAGGCCATGGGGGATATGATCGCTTTTGGCCTTGAAATAAAGACCGTCTATCTCATACTTCCTGTTCTTCTTGCGGTTATCGCCTCAACAGTGGCTGCTGTTATTCCGGCAAGCCGAGCATCAAAGCTATCGCCCGTAGAGGTAATACGGAATGGCTGACAATATGATACGGGTGAAGGGCCTGAACAAGATTTACGGCAGAGTTGTGAAGACCCATGTCCTGTACGACATTGACCTTGAAATAGAGACAAATTCGTTCACTGTCATGATCGGCCCTTCCGGCTCCGGAAAAAGCACACTGTTGAGCTGTCTTGGCCTGCTCGATCCCCCTACTTCCGGTGAGATAGTGATTGACGGGCAGTCATTTTCAAATATCAATGTCAATAAACTGGCTTCATTCAGAAACGAGAATATAGGATTTGTCTTTCAGTTTCATCACCTGCTGCCAGAATTTACAGTGTTTGAAAATATTCTTCTGCCCCACTGGATAAAAAACGGTCGGCCAAGCCCGGCACTGAGAGAGCAAGCCGACAGGTTAATCGACCGTGTCGGCCTGAGGGACATAAAAGATAAATATGTAACAGAGATCTCAGGGGGGCAACAGCAGCGGGTTTCAATCGCAAGAGCACTGATTAACATGCCAAAGGTTATTTTTGCAGATGAACCCACCGGCAACCTTGACAGAGAATCGGGCACCAGGGTTCTGGAACTCCTGAAAGAGATCAACATGGAAAACAATACCACCCTTGTAATGGTAACCCACGACAGGGAAGTGGCTCTTCGTTCTGACCATATTATAGAACTGGTTGACGGAAGGATCTGCAGAACCATAGATGTGAGGACGTCGGGAAGGGAGACGGCACTTGAGATGCTTGAAAACCTCTCCTGTGTACTGCCCGGTCACATGATTACATAGTTTCTGTTTTGCCCGCACCAGATTCTGTATCTCCAGATATTTCGAGATGTTAGTTTAGTATTAGTTTCTTTCGGGATAAATTCTTTTGAATCGATTATTTACGCGCTGAATCTGTTTGTTTTTAGGATTAATGTATTAAAAATCAAGAGGGAAAACAGCCTTTAATCCCTCAAAATTCCTTGACTCATATGTGGACTTGTTTTATAGTCCGAACCAAAACAAAATCCCTATAAACAAATCAGATTCACTGAATCTCCAGTGCAAAAAATATTCTAATTAGGCCGGCAATCCATCTGCCAGGGAATTAATAACAGATTTATCACTTGAAAGTTTTGCAGACCGTTATATCGACTCGATGGTCAAACATGATCCATCCAGTGTCCCTCTTGCTGATAACGTCAAATTGGCTACTCCGGCATTGTTAAAGAAAACGGGACACCTGTACTCATTTCCTTCCGTCTTAGAATTACCAATAGCAAAATAAGTGAAATTGAACAGATCGTAGGAAGAGACAGGAATTTTTCAGGTGTAGACAAGCTAAAGGAGCCAGATCCAATTTATACAGTCTTTTTCTCAGCCCCTTACGGTATGAAACACGGGTGGTAGTTTTAACAGTTATCGCCCGAATCCATTTAAAATCATTTTTTACAGGAGATTGACATGACTGCAATAAAATCAGAACATCGTTTTTCCCCCTTAATTATGATTATCGCTCTTACATTAATGTTCATCTTTACTGCTTCCTGCACCAACCCTGACGCCGGTCTTAAAGAGAAATTGGAACAGATGACGGATGCCAACTCTGAACTTAATAATAAACTTGAAGAGATGAACAACCGACTGGGAATTCTGGAAGACACCCAGGCAATTCGAAACCTGCAATATGCATATGGGTACTACATTGACAAATGTCTCTATGAAGATGTCGTTGATCTGTTTGCAGACGATGGAGAGGTACATTTTTTCGGAGCCGTTTATCGAGGCAAAGAACAGGGTGTCCGTCGCCTGTATGTCGGGAATTTTCTTCAGGGTTTCACGGGAGGCAAGCCCGGACCTGTTTATGGTTTCCTGCTCGATCATCCCCAGATGCAGGACGTGATCCATGTAGCGCCGGATCGAAAAACCGCCAAAGCACGATTCCGCTGTGTCATGCAGGCAGGGGCTCATGAATCTTCCCCATCGGCCAAAGCAGCGATTGAGAAAGGAGAGAGCCCCATGGTATGGTGGGAAGGGGGAATATACGAGAATACCTATGTAAAAGAAAACGGCGTCTGGAAGTTCCAGGTACTCAATTATAACCCGCTCTGGCATGCCGACTATGAATCCGGCTGGGGAAAGACTAAAATGATTTATGACACTACCGGGCCCATGAAACTCTATCCTGAAAATCCGATAGGTCCCGATGTACCCATGAAATCACCGCCAGCTATGTGGCCGAATACATCCATTGTGCCTTTCCATTACAACAATCCTGTTACAGGAAAACCGTTGACCATGGAATCAGACTGGAAAAGCGAGTCAAAGGAAAAATAAGGAGAATAATTATGAGGAAACTGCATATATTAATTATAACTATTCTGAGTATAACAATCACAAGTTTTAGTTCTGCAAGTGAATGTGACAGAACATGTCTTAAAGGTATAGCAGATCAATATCTCAAAGCCATGGTGGCGCATGATGCTGCAAAAGCGCCGTTTGCAAAAAAGGTCATTTTTACTGAGAACACGATCAAACTTCCCCTCACCGAAGGACTCTGGTTTACGTCCTCGGGCCTGGGTGATTTTAAGATCTATATCTGCGATCTTAAGACCGGTCAGGTTGCATGGGTAGGTGCTGTTAAGGAGCATGACAAACCTGTTATTCTTTCTTTGCGGCTCAAGGTTGTGAATCAAAAGATAACCGAGGCTGAATCAATCGTGATTCGTGATGTGGACGAAAAAAATCTTGCCAATTTCAAAAAAACGGAAAAACCTTTTACTGAATTCCTTGATCCATCCGAGCGTGTTTCACGCCAAGAAATGATCAGAATTCCGGAACTGTATTTTGATGCATTAAAAATCCTAGACGATAAAGATGTTCCTTTTGCAGACGAATGTTACCGACTTGAAAACGGGATGGTAACCGCGGGCACTTTCCCTGGCGCACCCAAACCGCCTCCTGGAATGCCTTCAAGTTCCAGGTGCCGGAATGGCAAGATTTCTCCCATGCTTAAGACCATTTACAGTGTACAGCCCCGCAGAACACCTGTTGTGGATGAAGAAAAAGGTATTACCTGGGGTATCTACTGTTTTAATCACAGAGGACTGGCTTCTGTAGAGATGCCGGATGGGACTATACAGCCCACATACTTTAACACACCAAACAGCATGCCTGTTTCCGAAATCTTCCATTCCAGGAAGGGACAAATAATTGGTATATGGGGGCTCGGAACCTCTATGCCCTATGGTATCGGTGACGGCTGGAAAGGCCGGGTATATCAATAAATATGTAGATTTTCGCCTCTCATTCCCACGGAGATCGGGAGAATGAGGCAATAGTTCCCCCAACCCCTCCCGCCAAGGGAGGGGAGTTCCACTCGTTCCTACGGCCTCTGTAAAAATCAAGCGGTAAATGGCTGTTTAAGATAGGTTGACGGACTTTTTGCACTCGATTTTTACTTGGTAAAGAATTTTTATAATTGCCGTATAAGCATTTAAGTGTTTTTTTAAATAGCGTTTTCTGTTTCGCAGCCGGAGGAATGATGCGTTCATATCGTGTTCGATTTGCAAATGTTGCACTTTGGGGCTCATTTTTATTATTTTCCACATTGGGTTTACGCCCTGCAGTGTTTTGCATGGAAGAGCATGAAGGTGCTGTTTCCAATGAAAACGTAACGTCCGACACCGTTCTTCTTATAGCGTATGGTATGGAAAGCAGCCCATCCGATCAGGGAAACGGCCCGAAAGGCCTCGACGGGAATGAAAACGGCATACCGGTGTACGAGCTTTCACCTGTCGTCTCAAAAGGCAATAAAAAACCGGACTGGAAGAAAACAGATATTCAGGCCATATCTCGTCAGACGCTAACCAAAGTGGATCTAAAAGAGGTGCCCGCTTCTTTCGGAGATGCCGTTAATGCCCTGACCGCACTGCCGGGCATCATTCGGACAAGCGGCGGCATATTTGGTTCTCTTGTGATTCGAGGGGCGGATATCGCAACGAACAATTATTTTATCGACGATATTCCCATCCACGATCCACTTCACTTCGGCGGCCTTCACTCTGTTATCAATACGAATCTCATGAAGGACATCGATGTGTATGCTTCGGCCTTTCCGGCTGAATTTCACTCCGCCACCTCCGCGGTCATCAATATCAGTACGGTGGATGAGGTGGACGAATTCGGATTCGATGCCGACCTGAGTCTGTTGTCCATAGCGGCACTGGTCAAGGCGCCGATCCTGCGGGACCGTTCGGGGGATCTCTCGGTCGGCGGGCCTGAAAGCGAATCCCTTGGTCAGGGTGCCGAAAATGCCGGTTATATCATTGCTTCCGGAAGGTACGGATTTATCACCCTTGCCGCAAAAGCGGCGGAGCTTGTCACGGGTGAAGCGCCCGCTATCTTCCCGGAATACTGGGATTACCAGTTCAAGGCCCGGTATGATTTCACCCCAATCAATTCCCTTACGTTGCTTCTTTTCGGTCATCGCGATGATATCAGAATTGATGTGAATGACGATATCCTCGATGATGGGGACGACCCGCTTTTTCAGGATGCCCGATTGCATTCAGACACTTATGCAAATAATCAGGGGGTGTATTTCGATTCGATCATTTCCAATACATTTACCAACCGGTTTCTGGTTTTCAGCAGTTTGAGGGGCACCCGTTCCTATACCAATTTTGTTTCAGAAGGTGTCGCCGACTGGGCAAAGGATATCAGTGCCCATTATACTCCCTGGATCGTGGGGGTGAAGGAAAAATTCACCAAAAAATATCTCTCGGGCCATGCCGAATTGAGAGGCGCACTGGCGTATACCTACTACCATTTTTCGGCGAAGGGAAAAGCGCTCATTCCAATTGGAATCTTTGACGTTTTCGATCCTTCGGACGAAAGCCAATTTTACGCATATACCATTGACGATACGATTGTGAACCATCTCTACGGCGGGTATCTTGAAAACAAGTTTATATTCGGTAAACTTACGATCGTTCCGGGGGTACGCTCCGAACATCTTGCCCGTATGAGCAAAACCACATTCGATCCCAGGCTGATGATGAGTTATCGCATCGGGAGCGGTATCACCCTCATGGCGGCAGGCGGCCACTATAGCTATTTTTTTCAGACCAACCCGAATTATTTCAACAGGAATCCGGATCTTGCAGCGATAGATCGATACTTGGCGCCCGAACGGGCGTGGCATTTGTCCGTGGGCGGGCAGAAGGAGTTCGGGCTTTTTACATTAAAAACGGAGCTTTTTTCTAATTATTACTATGATAAACCGCAACCTTATCCCCATTATGAAGCCGATGGCATTTACCTCCAGGGGCTGAGCAGCGGAAAGTTAAAGGCTCATGGCTTTGAAATGATGCTTCGAAAAGATTTGCTTCAAAAACATGATGGATTCTTCGGGTGGGCCAGCTATACGTATACCCGGGCAGAGGAAAAATCAGGCCTCCCTACCACCGAAGGGTATGCGGGGGTCGAATCGAATCCGATCGGCGACGAATATGGTGACGAGTGGACCGAGTCCCCCTATGAACAGCGCCATAACATCAAAATGGTAGGCGGATATCGGCTCGGAAACCATTTGCTCAGCGGCCGTCTTCAATATTATTCGGGTTTTCCCTATACGCCTTATGTGGCCGGTGAATATGACGCGAATTACCATGATCTGACGGGAGACGATCGCTACTACCCGATTACGGGTGAAAGAAATTCAAAAAATTTCCCGTCGTTTTGCACGATCGATTTTCGCTACACCCATTCCAGGGATTATTCCTGGGGAAATCTGAGCTGGTATGTCGAACAGATCAATGTGTTCATGCAAAAAGCGGATAATACTCAGAAATGGTATTACAACCGGCCCTATGTGGCGGGGAGCAATCCGAAAATCACGGACGATGATGGGCTTTCCTCATTGATAAGTTTTGGGGTCGAAGTCAAGTTTTAAAAGAAGATCAGGAATTTTTATTCTCTTTTTCTCGCAGGGGTTGAAGCTTTTCCCCCAACGATCCAAACATGTTTTCTTTGGATTCGACATGGGCCTGCCAGTTTTCTTCTTCCGCCGAATCGCCAGTGGAAAGGGAGACCTTTCTTTCGGGTAGTTGATTTCTTCAATTGTAACCGGAATAGTGTCGCCTTCTTTCAGTTTTTCAAGTGTGGACCGGTCCGGGGACTGAGTGATTTTTGACTGCGGCAAAAGACCGGTGACGCCGGGGACCAGTTTGACAAAAAGGCCGAAAGATACTCTCTTCTCAAGTGTCCCGGTAATGGTCTGGCCTACTGTGTAGTTGTTTATAAATCCCATTTCAAGAGTGGCGGCAAAACTGGGCGAGGTTGATTCAGAAAATTGCAGCCTGTCCCGGACTCGATTCGGGAAGGTCGATCCCCTGATATGCCCGAAGTGCCAGGGGAAAATGAGAATTATCGCCTTTATCGAGGATGAGTCAGTCATCAAGAAAATATTGAAACATCTCAGCCTCTGGGAAACTCGAAACCACGACCCGCCGGCACGGAACCCCACACATATCCTCAAACTAACCTATGATGATGACTATTCGCAGATACCCGCCGTCGATTACTGGCTCCAATAGTATTAAAAAAGTCTTGTCGGCCTGACGGACCGCCTTACTCAATTCTCGCGTAAATTCCAAGTTTCACTACCGGGCATCAAGTTTTTGTCCTGAGTTTTCGGCAAGTCTTTGAAAGTCCGCAACACCTTTTCACGGCAGGCACAACATCTTGTGCCGATTATTATATCTTGACAACATATCGAAATCCTGGCATATAATTTGGCGCAAAAGGCAAGTTCCTATCGATATTAATCTGTTATCAAGTCGAGTATACTCCTTAATCAACTCATTTGCCCGATTCATATTTTTCCAGTATTTCCAGCGTAATTTGGATGGTATTATTGATATGAAGAAAATTTTTGTTTCTGGTAGCTCAGCGTGAATGAGGTTAGTAAATGTTCTACAATTATCCAGGACTTGTTCAGGAGAGTGCCGTTTCCCCCTACTCATGTCATTGTCTCCTGCATAAAAAACAATTGTTTTGGGTTTATAGGGCAAAACAATCCTATTCACATAATAAATGATATCCGGAATTTTTGAACCGCCAAAGCCCCGGTTTATTACTTTTAGTGGTGCCATATCTTCCTGTAGTGTTTTCCATTTTCGAATTGAGGAACTTCCAACGAAAAGAATCCGGTTTAACTCCGGAGGAGTTTTGCGATCCTTTGCTTCGAAATCTCGAATATCGTCTTCCCATACCGTCGGGTCATCACTTGCAACTTTATCAATAATAGTTTTGATATAAATGCCAGCGGCCGCGGCCAGTGTAAATAATAAACACAGAGTAATAATTATGATTTTAGGGGGGGTAATTTTCACTGCGATCTATTTCCAAAGGCAGTTTATTGGGTTAAGCGAGGCAATCCAACCCACCTGTCTGGTTTTAATTACTGGTCAGGAGCAGTCAGTCTTGTATGGTTCCTGACCGACTCGACCACTCTCCGGATGGCATCAGTCACCGCGGCCGGTTTCTCAAAAAAGATCGCGTGCCCGCAATCCGGTACGATGTAATGATAGCTGTTGCTGGACTGGCCGGCGAGTTCCCCCTGCAACTTATGAGAGATATTTAAAGCCGTCAACTGATCATCAGGCGGTGCATCAGGCCAACGGGATTTGGATGCCGAAAGAACCGCAATCGGAATATTCGGCGGCAGGGTACATCCCTTCATTTGCGAGTTGCTGATACTGGCATTCAGATACTCTGCACAGGTTGTCAGAAGGTTGGGAGTCCGTAGGCGCAGTGCCAGTCTCACTTCCCTTATCTCTTCGGGTACATTTTTATCCATTTTAGGGAGAACCAGGTGACCAATCCCGAAAGGGGCGAGATAGCGCGTAATTTTGACTAATGGTAACAGTTTTTCATTGTCCCGCTTTATGGATTCCGGCACCTGAAAAAACTCCGATTCATGTGGCGAGTCAACCAGGACCAGACCCGCAACCTGCTCCGGGTGTTCATGGGCAAACAGCCGCACATTAAATCCGCCGAATGAAGCACCGACAAGGACATAGGGACCGGGTATTTCAGCCTCTCTTAACATCGCATGCAATTCTTTTACTATCTGCCTGCTTGTTCGCTCTTTCGGTCCCCTGTCACTCCACCCCAGCCCGGCCCTGTCATATGAAATTACCTGCGTGAATTCTGCTACTCCAGGCTGAACGAGTAACCATGCATTGCTGTCTCCCGACAGTCCAGAATCCAGTACGACAACAGGAGAGCCTGACCCGCTGCTTCTATAATGCAACCGGTATCCCCCGATATCCACCAGTTGCCCGGGCGGCGGATAGCGGTGTACGGCACTGGATGTATAATATGCTTGAAAAGCATAGGTGCCTATAAGAATCAGTAATACAAAAAGGACGGCACCGATTCCCAGACGTTTTAACCAAACAAAGAGTCTTCCTTTTGGGCGCTGTTTGGCTTTGCTGTTGGTCGATGGCATATGATTACTACCTCTCTATTGTTTGAAAAAGCAAAGCATTTCTTGATAACCGCTCGATATTTTAAATAAGGGGTTGTTTGGCTTGCTGAAAGCACGTGAAGCGCGCTTTAAGCAAGTCCTTTGTTGAGCCATTTGTTGTGAGATTCCTTTTTTATTATCTTTCAGGGGCGTTACTATCCTTAAAAAAATTATCCATTAAATTTATGATTTCATCATGATAGGAAAGAATTACAAAATGGCCTGCACCTTCTATAATTTCTAATTGTGAACCCGGAATCTGCTCAGATAGTTTTTCACTTTGCTCAACAGGTACAATAATATCATTCGAACCATGGATAATAAGTGTTGGAGCTATAACTTCCGAAATTGGTAGATTAAGCGCCTTCATCGATTTAAGGTCGTTTTCATCCCCAACGATCCTTCGCGAAGGCGGCCAGGAACTCCACATTCTTTTTTTAAACATTTCAACTTTTTTTGGATCTTTGAAAATTAATTGTGTATTTGCCTCATCTTCTATCGATCTTAAAATGGACCTTAAAACATTATCATTTCCCATCATGGAATAAATCATCCACATGAAGAAATCGGATTTCCTGAAAGATGGCATTTCTGCTCCAACAGTGTCTTGCGAAACCGCGGCCACCAACACAAGTCCAATAGTTTTTTCAGGAAAAAGCCCGGCAAAACTAATAGCGGCTGGTCCACCTCCAGAGCCCCCGAATACAATTAGTTGTTCTATCCCTAAAGAATCCAGTAAAGCCGAAATAGCCTTTGCCTGTTCAACCGGCGTTTCCCCAACTTGTAAAGGTGTACGTAAACGACCAGGTCTGGAAGGAACCAGGACACGGTATCCTTCGAATGGGATAGTATCGTCGTAGCCACCTAGTCCGCCATGCATTTTTAGGATAAGAGGCCCCTTATCACCATAAAATTTGTATTCAATTGTTCCTGCTGAGGTTTCAGCCAATTGGCTATTAGACTCTAATTCGGATAATCGTTGATTTTTATCGGTTAAATACAGAACACAGATGATCAAGGATACAAGAACCAATACGCCCACAATGCCGATTAAGACTCTTTTGATTATCTTTTTTATCATTATTTGACTCCGTTAAGTACACACTACAATGTATCCTCTTGACGGAATCGTCCAACGAATAACCCGAATTGTAGTACTGGCCATAAAAGCAGAAACCATGCAAAAAAGTCAGAAATCCATAGTGAGATTTTCCGAGAGATTTTGGATCGTGCTGACTTATTTTTCGTTTGTAGCGTGAATATTGACGGTTTCCAAACAACCTTGAGAAATGACGCTTAGAATCATATTTTTCTTTGACAATTTAGATATCTCAAAATATACCCCTCCCGCAATAAAAATCAAGATAGAACTGTCTTTCGTTTTCGTGTGTGGAATGGGATGTGTGATTTTTTTTGCCTCCTTGACGCGACAGGATGTTTTCAGCCGCGCCAAGGATCTTGCTATTTTAAACTAATCGGCCACACAGAACTGCGTTTTGCCGTCACGAGCGACACCGGGCTGCCCGCGGGTTCCGAGAGGGCAATGCCCCAGAGCTCACTGCCTCCGTCCAGTACTACGAACCAGTTTTCAACCTGGCCCACGTACTGCACTCCGTAGGCCATAATATCCCCGATTCCGGTGGCGGTGCATTCCAATTCACCGTCTTCCCACACACCGTTCGCGAAGGTAAACGGCATCTGGGTCCCACCCGGCATGGCCATCCCGCGACACTCGAACGTATTGTCATGATAAAAGACAATGTGGCCCAGCCATCCCCCCGGCACCGGCCCAACTTCAGGAACGAAATTGAAACCACTCTGTTGAGCAACATAGGTGCCCCTGACACAGAGCGGAGAACACACCGGTGAACGGTTGGCGTTGATGTAGGGCACCCACGAAATTCTCTTCCACCGGCCGGTAATGGCAGGCGCTCCTAACGCCCCCCCTCTACCATAATGGAATTGATTTCGGCGCCTCCCTTCTGAACGATCAACTCAACAACCATGCCATCGTTGAACTCTTCTATTCCGGTGCAGTCGGAATTGAGGGTTATCGTGCTGACCATCGGGGGATCGTCCGGTTCGATACCGAACCGCATGATTTGGTCGCCGAGAGCAACGTATCCGGAATGGGAGGCGTTTCCCTCCGGGGCAATCGCGACAATCAGAAGGCTTGCGACAGGGACGGGCATTTGCGTACCATCCTCAAGCGTCATTATGGTCGTGCCTTCAGACATCACCGCATACGTACCGACTACGTTTTGTTGTGCGCAGTGGTTAGGATGTCCCGCCAACACGACGGTTGGCATCAACAGTACCAAAATTACTATAAAACAATTTCGTAAGTTAAACATAGTAAACCTCCTTTCTTAAGTTAATATGTGCTAAGAATCATCTGAAAGGATTTCATATTCAATACAACGCGCATCACCTGATTGACATATTTATATAACGTGTTATAGTCTTGGAAATATTCAGAATAAAAAGACATGTCACCGGCTTAAAAACGTTGGGCCGGATTCGTCAGCCTGGAAATTTCTTATAAAGGGGGTTTTATCCGATGAACGACGGAACCGTTCATGCCCTCTGCTTTAGTGTTTTCGAACTCGATCTCCGGACAAATGAACTGCGCAGGAAGGGTGTCAAAATAAGTGTCCAGGAACAGCCACTGCAGGTACTGGCTATGCTGCTGGCGCATCCCGGAGAATTGATTACCCGCGAGGAACTGCGCAGGGAACTCTGGCCTGACGACACTTTTGTAGATTTTGATCACGGCCTGAACTCTGCCGTCAACAGGCTCAGATCCACATTGGGAGATTCCGCCGAGAACCCGCGTTTCATCGAAACCCTGCCTCGCAAGGGATATCGTTTTGTGGGCCAGGTTTCAGCAACCGATCGGACGGGATTATCCACCACAAGAACAAAACCCGACAAGATACGCCTGGCAGTGCTCCCCTTAAATGATTACAGCGACCGAAACGCGGACGAATACTTCAGCGATGGTCTGACCGAGGAGCTGATAACGCAGCTTGGCGGCCTGAATCCCCACCAGCTCGGGATGATTGCCCGGACCTCCACGAGCCGGTATAAAAATACCCAAAAGTCGATTCGGGAAATAGGAGATGAGCTGGATGCGGATTATCTCCTTGAGGGAAGTGTACGACGCGTGGGCGAGCGCGTCCGCATCAGCGCGCAGCTCATAGATGCGAAGGACGAAACCCACGTCTGGGCAGAGTCATTCGATCGCGATATGAGAGATGTGCTCCTTTTGCAGGACGAGGTGGCCCGATCGGTTGCCGGCAGTATTAGCATCACGCTGGCGCCCAAACGGGAACAACCTGCAAGGGTGCACCAGGTGGATCCCGAGGCTTACGATGCCTATCTCCAGGGGCGGTTCTACTGGCGCAAGCTGAACTATCATAGCTGGAATCAGGCGCGATTGTTATTCGAGCGTGCCATTGCCAGGGATCCCGGCTATGCGGCAGCTTATTCCGGACTAGCTGATTGCTACATCAAAGATGGGCAGTGCTTTGCAAGACCGCCAAGGGAGGTTTTCCCTCTCGCCAGGGAAGCAGCATTGAGAGCGATAACGATTGATCCGAAACTGGCGGAAGCCCATAGCTCTCTTGCATTAATATTTTGCCTGTACGACTGGGACTGGATCGGCGCCGAGCGTGAGTTCCATTCCGCCCTTTTACTCGAGCCTAATAATGGCTTGATACATACCCAATACGCCTACTTTCTAATGGCTATGGACAGAAAAGAGGAAGCCCTGCGGGAGGCCCGAATGGCACTGGTTCTGGAACCCTTCGGGAACAGTACGAACACGAATATGGGGTGGTGCTGTCTCATCCATGGTGATTACGGTCTGGCAGATGCATACTGCCGTAAATCGATCGAGATCGAACCGGAATCTATCAACTCCCACGCAGTGCTCAGCTGGGTTAGAATCGCGGAATCAAAAATCGATGAAGCGATAGCGCTGACCAACAGAGCCACCCGCCTCATGGGGTGGGATGATAACATGGGATTTTTTGCCGCTGTATATGCCGCACACGGGCAGTGGGATAAAATCCTGCAACTGCGGGATGAGTTTGAGAAGAAGGCAAAAGAAACCTATATCGCCCCAACTCTTTTGCAATGTTTTCGATAATCATGGGGATCTGGAGAAAACATATGAATGGCTTGATAAGGCTTACGAGGAACGCGACAGTGGCCTGTTTATGCTGAAAAGTAATCCGTCGTATGAACCGATTCGTTCCGATCCCCGTTTCCAGGCACTTTTACGCCGTATGAACTTTCCGTCTTAAACTGTAAAATGGCTGACACCGTGTTTTTTTAATGAAACTCTCCTCAATTTCAGACTCAAGCATACTATTCTGAAGGGGTTGATTCTACTGTTCATCGGCCCCGGATGGTCTACTAAGAAAGGCAAAAATTCTTTTTTCAGAATCAATTCTCGCATTTTTATTGCCATTTTGGGGGGTAATAAGGACGTACATAAAAATATAAATTTACAACCGTAATCGAACAATTTATGAAATGCTATGGGCGGTTTTTGGGGTACATAAATAAAAAAACCTGAACATTTATATATTTATGTACGTCCCCGTATACGTGCATGTTTTCTTTGGATTCGACATGGGCCTGCCAGTTTTCTTCTTCCGCCGAATCGCCAGTGGAAAGGGAGACCTTTCTTTCGGGTAGTTGATTTCTTCAATTGTAACCGGAATAGTGTCGCCTTCTTTCAGTTTTTCAAGTGTGGACCGGTCCGGGGACTGAGTGATTTTCGATGATATCGAGCAACTTGGTCAGAGCGTGACAACAGCCGTTTGACAATTCATTTGCTTTTCCGTTGAAAGGGTGTATAATAGCAAAATTCAACATGGTTCCCGGTGTTGTGAAATCCGAGGAACGTTTTTTCTGCGGGACCGATTCCATCTCTACTGAAGCATCCTCCAGCTAAAATTTGAATATTATCCATTATGAAAGGAGGGTGTTATTATGACCAATGGTACCGTAAAGTGGTTTGACGAGAAAAAAGGCTTCGGTTTCATCGAGCAGGAAACCGGTCCGGATGTATTTGTCCATCATTCCGCCATAAACGCAAGCGGTTTCAAAAGCCTGCGTGAAGGCGACCAGGTAACGTTTGACGTTGAAAACGGACAAAAAGGCCTTTCAGCCGCCAATGTCACGCTAAGATAATCTTTTTTTGTTTATCTCCTGAAGGGGGCATACCGCTCGACAAAAGCAGTGTGTTCCTGGAAGCTCTCCTTCCGTGAATTTCTCCAGGATACAAACAGAATATATACAAAAAAGTCGGTAAAACATTATTGATTCGAGTGGGTTCCCACTCGGCTGGTGGATACGTTTACATGCGGATGCATCCAGAGATGAAAATCGAAACCCGGTCAACGGGTTTCCGGAAAGGTATATCGTTTGAGTTTTAACAAATTTTTATTTCACCCCTCGGTTGGCGAGGGGGTTCGCAGGGCGGGATATGACACGCCCACCCCTATTCAGGCAAAGGCTATTCCCGAGGTCATGAAAGGTCTCGATGTTATGGGACTGGCCCAGACAGGTACGGGCAAGACAGCCGCTTTCGCGCTACCTATACTTAACCGGCTGATCGGCACTCCCCGGGGACGAATCGGCGCGCTGGTGATTGCCCCTACCCGGGAGCTTGCCCAGCAGATTCATGACGCTTTCACAATCCTGGGCGACCGGACCGGGCTTTCCAGTGCCGTGGTCTATGGCGGTGTGGGGATTAATCCACAGATTCAGGCGCTGAAAACCGCCCAGATCGTTGTGGCTTGCCCCGGACGGCTTCTGGACCATATCGAGCGGCGAACTGTGGATTTGTCCCGTCTTAAGGTGTTGGTACTGGATGAGGCGGACCAGATGTTCGACATGGGATTTTTCCCGAGCATTCGAAGAATTTTAACCCACGTTCCCCGGGAAAACCGCCAGACGCTTCTCTTTTCGGCGACCATGCCGAATGACATTCGCCGGCTGGCAAAGGATATTCTGAAAAACCCGGCGACGATTCGGATCGGGACCGAAGCGCCGGCGGAGACTGTTTGCCATGCCCTGTTTCCGGTGGCGCCGCACCTGAAAACAGCCCTGCTTGTCAAACTGCTGGCGGATAAGGCCACGGGGTCCGTCCTGGTGTTCACCCGGACCAAGCACCGGGCCAGAAGCCTCGGCGAGAAGCTCTCCAGGGCCGGGTATTGCTCGACCTCGCTTCAGGGGAATCTTTCCCAGACGCGTCGCCAGGCGGCCCTTGACGGATTTCGCACCGGCAAAATCCAGATCCTGGTGGCGACGGATATTGCCGCCCGGGGCATCGATGTCTCCAACATCTCCCATGTCATCAATTACGATATTCCCTCGACGCCCGAAGCCTACATTCACCGGATCGGCCGAACCGGCCGTGCGGAATGCACCGGTGAGGCGTTTACCCTGATCACCGATGAGGACACACGCATGGTTTCGGCCATCGAAAAGGCTGTCGGCAGTCGCGTCGAGAGACGTATCCTGTCGGATTTTAATTATAAGGCGCCTCAGGCAAAACCTGAAAATAAGAATGGTGGGGCCAATAAACAGTTGAAGCACATCGATAGTAAAAGAAAACCCAGAGCTAAACGGCGAACCGGTGACGGGGCGTTTGCCTTGTTTTCACCCGGAAAATCTTCACGTAAGCGGAGTTTTGGCAAGCAATTACAAGCCTCGATGGGTTGATCAGTAGCGTCAATACTTCCCGCGCCGGAAGCTTATGCCATACTGTATGCACCGGGGGCGAAAGTGTAACGGAAAAGAGACCCGTGGAGTGAACCTCCGCGGGTTTTTTTATGCCCAAATTGTGCCCTTCAAGATCAAAGATTTTTAAAAGTCATTAAATCAGAAGTGACTGGAAATAACGCTTTCCCATGCCCAATGAATGCGCTTGATCTGTTGAGCCTCGCATCTGTTTAAGAAAAAAACGCGGTAAAGGTCGCTTTAGTGGGTTACTATACTCCGACTTTGTATATTACAGACATATCTCAGATTTTAGGACTCAGAAATGCTTGCATCTTCCAATGGCTATCTCAGGGTTTTCCACACGGGCTGTATCCGCAGGTTTTGAAATATCTATTGCCTTTTTTAATCTCATAATTTATCGTACTTTATCATTTCCTATCAGTCCAAACCATCATAAGAGCTTACATGAGCCCAAGCAACGACAAATGGCTGACAATCGATGAACTGGCGGCCTATCTCAAGATGGGGCGGACCAAGCTATATACCATGGCCCAGAATGGGACAATTCCTGGCAGCAAAATAGGTAGCCAATGGCGTTTTGATCGTGAAGAGATAGACGTGTGGATAAAATCGGGACAGGCAGCGAAGCCTGAATCTAAATCGACCCAGCGGCGATGAAAACCGAACGGCAAACACGCAAAGAGCTTATCGACACTGCACTGAAAAAAGCAGGCTGGAATGTAGACGATCCCGGCCAAGTGGTACAGGAGTACGATATTATAGTTGATCCCTCCCAGGTGGCGGAGGCCCGAACCCCATTTGGGGGGCATCAGTTCAGTGATTATGTTTTATTAGGCCGAAACAGCAGACCGCTTGCCGTTGTGGAAGCCAAAAAGACCAGTAGGGATGCAGCCCTCGGACGTGAACAGGCCAAACAGTATTGCTACAATATCCGTAAAGACAAAGGCGGAGACCTGCCCTTCTGCTTTTATACCAACGGGCTGGAAATATATTTCTGGGACTTGGGAAACTATCCCCCGCGAAAAATAATCGGCTTCCCCACTCTCGATGATCTGGAACGGCTCAGATATATCCGTCAGAACAAAAAACCGCTGGCCGATGAACTGATCAACACCGATATTGCCGGCCGGGATTATCAAATCCGCGCCATCCGTTCCGTACTTGAAGCCATTGAGTTGAAAAAACGCGATTTCCTGCTGGTCATGGCCACCGGAACAGGCAAGACCAGAACCGCCATTGCGCTGGTCGATGTCCTGATGAGGGCGGCCCACATTGAACGCGTTCTTTTCCTGGTTGATCGCATTGCTTTGCGTGAACAGGCCTTGACGGCATTCAAGGAACATCTGCCTAACGAACCTCGCTGGCCCAAAGTCGGAGAAAAGCTTATCGCAACGGACCGGCGAATCTATGTGGCCACCTATCCCACCATGCTTAATATCATTCGGGAAGATATAAACCGGCTGTCGCCACATTTTTTCGACCTAGTGGTCATTGATGAAAGCCATCGCTCTATATACAATACTTATGGCGAGATTCTCGACTATTTCAAGGCGATCAATCTCGGATTGACTGCTACTCCCACTGATGTGATAGACCATAAACACCTTCTCATTGTTCGAGTGTGAAGACGGCCTGCCGACCTTCGCCTACACTTACGAGGAGGCGGTTGGCAGTTCACCGCCCTACCTGTGTGATTTCCAGGTGATGAAAATCCAGACCAAATTCCAGAAGGAAGGCATCAGCAAACGCACCGTCAGCCTGGAGGACCAGAAAAAGCTCATCCTGAAAGGCAAAGGACATTGAAGAAATAAACTTCGAAGGCAGTCAACTCGAAAAGCAGGTCATCAACAAGGGGACCAATACGCTGATTGTCAAGGAATTCATGGAGGAAAGCGTCAAAGATGCCAATGGCGTCCTGCCGGGTAAGACCATCTTCTTCTGCGCCTCCAAGGCCCATGCACGCCGCATGGAAGAAATCTTCGATGCCCTTTATCCCCAGTACCATGGCGAACTGGCCAAAATTCTGGTTTCGGAAGATTCCCGCGTTTACGGCAAGGGCGGTCTGCTGGACCAGTTCATGCACCCGCGATATGCCGAGAATCGCCATCAGCGTGGACATGCTGGATACCGGAATCGATGTGCGCGAAGTCGTCAACCTGGTTTTCGCCAAACCGGTTTATTCCTACACCAAATTCTGGCAGATGATCGGCCGCGGTACCCGTCTGCTGGAGCCTGCCAAGCTCAAGCCTTGGTGCACGGAAAAGGATATGTTTTTAGTCCTAGACTGTTGGGACAATTTCGAATATTTCAAGCTCCAACCCAAAGGCAAGGAGCTGAAGCCCCAGCTGCCATTGCCTGTCCGGTTGGTGGGTCTTCGCCTGGATAAAATCGAAAAAGCCTTGGCTCTTGAACAATCCGACATCGCTCAGAAGGAAATCGATATCCTGTGTCGCCAGATCCGAGAGCTGCCCGGTAGTTCCGTTGTCATTATCGAAGCGGCCCCGGCCCTGGACCAGATTTCCGATAAAAACTTCTGGACCCGTCTAACCCCCCAGAAGCTTGAATTTTTGCGCAGCCGGATCAAACCCCTTTTCCGCGTCGTATCCCAGGTCGACTTCAAAGCCATGCGATTTGAAAAGGATGTGCTTGACATCTCTCTGGCCCTGTTGAGCGGTGAAAAAATCAGGTTTGACACATTAAAAGATGGGCTTGTCGAGCAGATTGGCGAGCTGCCGCTTTCCGTGCATATCGTGGCCAGGCAGGCGGCCCTGATTCAAAGCGCTCAGCGAAACACCTACTGGGAATCCTGTACGGACGAGGTATTGGATGAATTATCGGAGGAAACTGGCGCCCCTGATGAAATTCCGCGAGCAGCAAAATCCCGGGCAGGGTCCGGTACAGTTCGATCTCACCGATACGCTTCACCGAAAGGAGTCTGTGGAATTCGGCCCCCGACACGCAAGCCGTCAACGTCTCCAGATACCGGGAAATGGTCGAGGCCCTGGTGCTGGAACTCACCCGCACCAATCCCGTTCTGCAAAAAATCAAAAGAGGGGATGAGATCTCGGGGGCAGAGGTAGACGCTTTGGCGGAACTGGCTCAACAGGGAGCATCCGCACATCACCGAAAACCTGTTGCGCACGGTGTACCGAAACCGTAAGGCGCGCTTTATCCAGTTCATTCGTCATATTTTAGGTATTGAAGTCCTGGCGAGTTTTCCCGATACCGTGGCCAAGGCGTTTGATCAGTTCATCACGCAGCACACCACCCTTAACAGCCGCCAGCTGGAATTTCTTCGCCTTCTCAAGGATTTTATCATCGAGCGGGAAAAGGTCGAGAAACGCGACCTCATTCAGTCACCCTTTACGATCATTCATCCCCAGGGGATTCGCGGCGTTTTCAGGCCGTCTGAAATCGATGAAATCCTTGAGCTTACGGAGCAACTGGCCGCATGAAATACCACAAGACCACCGATAAAGAACTATCCCTGATGCTCGAAGAGGGAGAAGGGTACCAACCTGGAGTTCAAGACCAACGTCAACGCCGACCTGCCCAAGGAACTTGTGGCTCTGGCCAACGCCTCGGGCGGCCGCATCCTCATCGGGGTGAGTGACCGCAATCAGGTTGTGGGCACCGATCTTGCCAATAAAACCCTGGCCCAAATCGAGGTCATGGCCGCCGCTTGTGATCCGCCCGTGGCCATTCGCATTGAAAAACTCGCAAAACACAAGTTGCTGGTCATTCATGTACCTGAAGGTGCCAATCGCCCCCACCGTTGCGCCAAAGGTTTTTACCTGCGAAACGGCGCCGGTTCCCAGAAGATGAGCACCCGGGACATCACCCGCCTTTATCCAGGCCGAGGGCCGGATTCGCTTCGACAGCATGTTTACTCTTGAATTCCCAAGGCCAACCTATATAGGGGCGTCGCCCCCGCATGTAACCCGGCAAGTAACCCGGCAAGTACGAAACCTTTTGGATGTCGCGACAGGCGAAAGAAGTCGGTCCCAACTGATGGCGGCCCTCTCTCTCAGGGACCGGATGAATTTTTCCAATCAGTATCTGGAACCCGCCTTGGATGCCGGCCTGCTGGAGATGACCCTTGCCGGATTCTCCCAGAAGTCCGACCCAGAAATATCGGCTTACCGCTAAAGGCAGGGCCTTGCTCGAAAATCTTGAAAAGGGTGACCATTGGGATAAAAAAGGATGATGAACCACGAAGGTGTCCGGGATGCAATGGAATATTTGCGTCTATTTGCGTTCATTTTGCGGTAAGAAAAAGAGAAAACCGCGAATAAACGCAAATGAACGCGAATAGGTTTACCGGTAAAATAGGGCCAAAGAGCAAATTAATGGGCGAGAATAAAAACAGCATTATCGAAGGTGATCTTACTTACCGGGTGGCAGGTTGTGCCATGGCGGTACTTAATGAATTGGGACATGGGCTCCGTGAGAAAACCTATGAGCGCGCATTGTGCGTTGAGCTAAGGCAAAAAAGAATCAATTTTGAACAACAGCAGGTTTACCCGGTTTATTACCGTGGTGAGCATGTTGATGATTACATCCCGGATTTGCATGTGGAGAATCGATTGATTGTGGAGATAAAAACAGTGGATAAAATTGTTGATGTTCATGTTGGCCAGGTGCTGAACTATTTACGCATTACGGGATCTGAGGTAGGGCTGTTGTTGAATTTCAAATACCCGAAGCTTGATTGGAAAAAGGTGGTACTTCAGAAAAGATAACCGCGAATAGACGCAAATGAACGCGAATAGTATGACCACAAGCTTTTTTTAAATCGTTGTAATTCTATTAGCGTCTATTAGCGTTCATTCGCGGTAAAATAATAATAAGGATATAAACCCATGCTTCAAAATAACTCGATATTGAAATCCAAAATCGACCAACTCTGGGACAAGTTCTGGTCCGGCGGCATTGCCAATCCCCTCACCGCCATCGAGCAGATCACCTACCTGCTCTTCATGAAGCGGCTGGATGACCTGGATTATAAACAACAGGATGATGCCGAGTTTACCGGCGGAAAGTTTGTCTCTCGCTTCGTCGGTGCTTGGGTCCCCCCGGAACACCGTTTCACTTCAGAGAAGAAAGATCCTATAAGGAAGCTGCAAAGGAGAAAGCCGAAAAAGAGAAGCCTTTTGAAATTGATAAGGCAACACTGCGGTGGAGCCATTTCAAGCGCATTTCTCCGACCGATGCCATGTTAACCCACGTCCAGACAAAGGTCTTTCCCTTTCTGAAAGACATTAACGGCCGCGAATCCAGCTTCACCGACCATATGAAAAACGCGGTGTTCATGATTGCCAAGCCTTCGCTTCTGTTCGAAGCGGTGAAGACCATCGACGAGATATTCGAGGAGATCGATAAGGACTCCCAGGAAAAAGGGCAGGCGTTCCAGGACATCCAGGGCGATGTTTATGAATACCTGCTTTCGGAAATCGCCCAGGCCGGCAAGAATGGTCAGTTCCGCACTCCGCGCCACATTATCAAGCTCATGGCGGAACTGGTGGCGCCCCAACTGGGAAATCGCATTGCCGATCCGGCCTGCGGCACCGGCGGGTTTTTATTGGGTGCCTATCAGTACATTGTCACCCAACTGGCCATCAAAAAAGGCGTCAAGGATCTTCCCGCAGACGAAGATGGGTTCCAGCGCACCTCTGTCAGCGCAAGCCTCACGGAAGATGCCAAAAAGATTCTCAACGAAAGCCTGTGGGGCTATGACTTCGACAGCACCATGGTGCGTCTGGGGCTCATGAACCTCATGATGCACGGTATCGACGAGCCCCATGTAGACTACAAGGACACCCTCAGCAAAAGCTTCAACGAGCCCAACCGGTACGACATCATCATGGCCAACCCGCCCTTCACCGGCAGCATCGACAAGGGTGATATCAACGAGGAGTTGACGCTCAAAACCACCAAGACCGAACTGCTCTTCGTGGAAACCATCTACCGCATGCTCAGAAAAGGGGGTACTGCCGCCATTATTGTACCCCAGGGGGTGCTTTTCGGTTCGGCCAGAGCCTTTGTGGAGACGCGCAAGATTTTGGTGGATCGCTGTGATTTGAAAGCGGTGATCACCATGCCCAGTGGGGTGTTCAAACCTTACGCCGGTGTGGCTACGGCTATCCTGCTTTTCACCAAGGTGTACGACAAGACCGACAAGGTGACAGAACCAGGGACCGAGCAGGTGTGGTTTTGCGACATGAAGAGCGATGGCTACTCCTTGGACGATAAGCGAAATAAGCTGGAGGACCATGGCAACTTGCAGGATATAATAGAAAAGTACAGAACTCGAAGAAAACGAAAAGATAAGGACCGAACCCAGGATTTTTTTGTTGTGCCCCATCAAGAAATCGTGGACGAGAAATATGATTTGAGTCTGAGCCGGTATAAGGAGGAGGTTTTTGAAGAGATCGTGTATGAAAAGCCGGGTGTGATTTTGCATAAGTTGCTGGTGAGTGAGGTGGGCGAAGATTACGATGAAAAGACACTTGCCGGTGTTAAAGGTGGAATCGTAAAGGAGTTGTTGGAGTTGAAGGGGATAGTGTAATGAAGAAAGAAAAATTAGACTCACAAATTAAAATTCTTTCTGGGTTCCCATTCAGATCGAATCTTTTCAACCAAAACAAGGAAGGATTACCTATAATAAGGGTTCGGGATGTTAACTCTGGATTCGCTGGCGTGTTTTATTCTGGCGACTATTCAGACGATTATTTGATTGAAAATGGCGACATTTTGATCAGTATGGACGGTGATTTCCGATGCATTGAATGGCAGGCTGGGCCAGCACTGTTAAATCAACGAGTCTGCAAAATAATACCAAACCCAAAAGAACTATACACAAAATATCTTATTCATTTTTTACCTCAAGCGCTCTCTGAAATCCATTCGAAAACAATATATACAACGGTAAAGCATTTATCAACGAAGACAATTAGGGATATTGAAATCCCTTTGCCAAATTTGGAAGACCAAATCCGAATCGCCACACTACTCAGTCGCGTGGAGGCGCTAATTGCCACACGCAAAGAGAACCTTCACCTGCTGAATGTATTCCTGAAAAGCACCTTTCTGGAAATGTTTGGAATTCAGAATGGAAAATTTAAAGAATGGAAAATCGAGAAATTAAATCGATATACAGATATTGTTTCTGGGGTCACCAAAGGCAAAAAATATAAGAAGGAAACGCTTGTTGAAGTCCCCTATATGAGGGTCGCCAATGTTCAAGATGGCTTCTTAGATTTGAAAGACATCAAAACTATCATGGTAAGCCCCAATGAAATCGAAAAATACAAATTGAAACAGGATGATGTGCTTCTTACTGAGGGTGGCGACCCTGATAAACTCGGTCGTGGTTTTGTATGGGAAGGACAGATTGAAGAATGCATCCATCAAAATCATATTTTTAGGGTAAGAGTACTCAATTTGGGTGAAATTAATCCTTATTATTTAAGTGGCCTTGTAGGGTCATTATACGGGAAAAGCTATTTCTTAAAAGCCGCAAAACAGACGACAGGGATTGCATCAATTAATTCGACACAGCTAAAGAATTTTCCGCTGATAATTGCACCGATAGACCTTCAAAATAATTACGCTGAAATTGCAGCGAAGACTGAAAACGTCAAAGCCCATTATGAACAAAACCTAACAGGATTGGAAAACCTATACGGCGCCCTAAGTCAAAAAGCCTTCAAAGGCAAGCTTGATTTAAGCCGGATCCCGGTGAAACAAGGACTTGACCTGCAGATAGACGTAAATGAACGAGTATCCGTATCAGAGGCTCTTACATTTGGCCCCTTGGATCAAGGCGCCATGTCAGATCCGGCTGCACGGGAAAGGCTGCTTCAGGGAATTGTAGAAAAGTATTTCAGCGGGCAGCCAAACCGTACTTTTTCGTTCAAGGATTTTTGGCCGAGGATCGAGTTCAAAGTCCAGGACTATATGGATGATGAAAGCCCGCCCCTGGGAATGGCCGACTACAATCTTATCAAGGAATGGGTTTTTGAAAAGTTGAAAAATGAACAAATCGAACAACATTTCAATGAAGACGAAAACCGAATGGAGCTGCGCACCAAGCAATGAAACTGCTGTGGCTGAAAATTGATGAACCGTTCCGTTGCCTCCAAGCCGGGTTCGAACTCTATTTTCTGAGAGAGTGGGACCGGGATCGTGCCGACGAGCTTGCTCCCTACGTCCTGGCCGGTCCCAATGGCTGCGGCAAGTCCAATATTCTGGAGGTGCTGGCCGCCATCTTCTATCAATTGGAGTGCCAATACCTAACCTATCTTCCCGATGCCCTGACCGCCGTCGACGCCAGTGATGTTGCCTCCAAATCCGATGAAGTTGATACCCGCTGTCCCAACGCCTTTGAATTGGAATACTTGATCCCGGTGCCGGAACGTCTCCGATCCAGTAGCAGCGAGAGTGCCCATATCAAAATCGCTAAAATCGCCGGACAAAGTGCCGCCATGTACTGGATGAACCATCCCGATCACGGGGAGGCCAATCCACTGACCCGCCAGGATGCCCGGGAGCTTCTGCCGGAGTACGTTCTGGGATACTCCTCAGGGGAGAATGAAATCCTGAGCCTGCCCTTTTTCAAACTGCGATTCATTCAACTGGACGAGTATCTCCACACTCTGAAAGAAGGCCTTTCCTATGGCGGCAAGCCGGAGGCGCGCCACGCCTTTCTGGACAACGCCTTAAATCAGGCCATTCTGGTAAGCAACCTGCTTTTTGAATCCCCGGAAATTTTACAGCCGTTCGAGGACGAAGTAGGCATTGAAGGGCTGGATCAATTCCGTATCGTCCTGAAAAAGAGCATTGAAATCTCCGCCACCCAGGCCGATGAATTCCCCGTGGGGTTTGTCCGGGTGGATGAAGACGCGGACGGCAGTAAACCCTATCGCATCCCGATATTGCACAAATTTGAACCAACGGAAGCCCCGAAAGATAAAACCGCACTCATCGACCGCTTGGAGCGTTGCGCCACCTGTTCGTATTTCGATGCCGAAACCGACACCCTGTATTTGGATTATCTGGTCAATGGAGAGACCCGAAAGGCCTTTGAAAACAACTTCGAATCGGCCATGGATCTGTTCCAGTCCCTTCAACTCCTGCTGACTCTGAACCTTTATTCAGTGAGTGATCAGCTTAAGAAAAATCTCTACCTTTCCGACAGCCTCTATGTAAACGAGACCGTCCCCACGCTATCGGCGGACACCCTGGTGATGCGATTTGAAAATCTGGTATTGAAAAAAGTCGGCATCAGCGAACCCATCTATGCCAAATCCCTGTCCGACGGTGAATACCAGTTCCTGCACAGCCTGGGGCTGTGCCTGCTCTATCGGAACACCAACAGCCTCTTTCTCCTGGACGAACCCGAAACGCACTTCAATCCGGACTGGCGCGCCAAATTCATCACCCGCCTGCGGGACTGCTTCCAAAGCGCCGACCCAAAAACCCGACGCGAAGTGCTGGTCACCACCCACACTCCATTCCTCATCTCCGACAGCATCCCCGAACAGGTGCTCGTGGTAAACAAGGACAGATCCACCGGAATGGTCAGCGTCAATCGCCCCGACTACAATACCCTCGGCGCCTCCATCAACAAAATCACCATGAAAACCTTCGGCAAACGCGAAACCATCGGCGGCTTCGCCGAGCAAAAACTGAAGGATTTGAAACAGCGGTTTGAAGCCGTCAAAGCAGAAGATGCTGACGACGCCAAAACCGCCCTGATTGACGAGATCAATGACCAGCTTGGCGAATCCGTGGAGAAGGTGCTCCTTATCAAGACTATCCTCGACAGCATGCAGGGGAGTGACGGCTAATGCTCTTCCCTTACACCTATGTGCCGCACCCCATGGAAAAGATGCAGACATTCATTGAGTTCATTTTTTATCAGGTGTGGTGCAAGGCCCCCGGCAAACAGCCATTCAGCTTCGACCTCTTCAATGGCAACCCTGAATTAAAAGTCGTAATGGAGGCCTTTCACTATTCCGATGCCAAAGGTGCTGATTTTTTCAATGGCCATGTTGAGATGATCTACGGTTTGTTCGCAATGCTTTCACCGGCTCAGATCGATCAGCTTCAGGCATGGTTCAAAGGGAACAATGATATAGATGGATTATGCCGTAACGACTCGGCGGTGGCCATCGCCAGATATACTGATCTGCAAGCCTTTCATCCATCGCTGGCGGAAGCGTTGGCAACGTTTTTTAAAGGATTATATGCCAAGGATCTGCTGAATCTTGCTCCCCTCAAAGCGGTTATCGGCGAAATCGACGACCACCATCTTAACTTCACTCAAATTAACCGGCAGGGCAAGTGCTCTTTCTGCGGCATCAGCGATGTGAAAGGGATTTATCACAGCAGGCGGGAAGCCTATGATCATTACCTCCCCAAGTCCAAGTACCCATTCAATTCAATCAATTTTCATAACTTGGTGCCTGCATGCCATGAGTGCAACAGTACTTACAAATTGAGCAAAGATCCGCTTCACAACCAAAATACCGGTATCCGGCGAAAATCATTTTATTCCTATCAAACAACCCCCTATCAGATTGAAGTGGGTATCAAGCTTAACTCTCCGGACTGGACCGACATCGAACCTGATGACGTGGAACTCAGCATAGGGCCTGACACCTTAAAAGAAGAAATTGAGACATGGAAGGATGTTTACGGTATTGAAGAACGCTACAAAGCAAAATGCTGTGGTGAAAACGACGGGAAATATTGGATAGAGCAGGTTCTGGGGGAATGCCGAAATGGAGGAAAAACACCGGAAGAGTTTTTAACAACATTGACGAGGCAGATGCAGTCGAAGCCTTTTGCAGAGGCTAATTTTTTGAAACAACCTTTTCTTAAAGCATGTCAAGATGAAGGGTTATTCGATATTTAAGGTGAATAAGACTGCAAACTGCTACACAACGGTCTTCAGTTTGCTGAAAAATAGCCGAGTCTTGTTGAGATTAATTCTAACGAGGACTGAACATGAAAAAGGACAAAAACAAAAGAGTGCAGAAGTCCGGAAAAAAAGGAACATCCATTGTCCGCTCCTCGGCCGCTGAATATCTGACTTTTATAGCGAGTACCGGTGAGGGAGGTGTCGAGACGGTATACGCGGATGAAAATATCTGGCTGACGCAGAAAATGATGGCGACGCTCTATGATGTTGATATCAGGACGGTTAACTATCATCTGAAAAAAATATTTAATGATAGTGAATTAGAGGAAAAATCAGTTATCCGAAATTTTCGGATAACTGCGGCGGACGGTAAGACATACAACACCAAGCACTACAACCTCTCAGCCATCATCGCCGTTGGTTACAAGGTTAACTCGGAACGTGCCGTGCAGTTCCGTAAATGGGCGACCACGATTATTCAGGAGTTCGCGATCAAGGGCTATGCCATGGATGATGAGCGCCTGAAAAATGACGGAACGGTCCTTGGTAAAAAATATTTTGAAGAGCAGATGGAGCGTATCCGGGAAATACGTCTCTCGGAACGTAAGTTCTACCAGAAAATTACCGATATTTATGCCACAGCGATCGACTACGACGTTACCGCACAGGCAACAAAACGTTTCTTTGCCATGGTCCAGAATAAGCTGCATTGGGCCATTCACGGCCGGACGGCGGCGGAAGTCATTGTAGATCGGGCAGACCACCAAAAGCAAAACATGGGTCTGACGACATGGAAGGATGCTCCAGGAGGAAAAATCCAGCGATTTGATGTCAGTGTAGCCAAAAATTACCTAAGCGAAAACGAGATGGCGCAATTGCAGCGTTTGGTTTCGGCCTATCTGGATATTGCCGAAGATATGGCCATGCGGCAAATCCCGATGACCATGCAGGACTGGGAAACACGTCTGAATCGTTTCATTGAAGCCACTGATCGTGATATCCTGCAAGACGCCGGGAAAGTTACGGCGGAAATTGCCAGGGCTCATGCTGAAAGTGAGTTTGAAAAATATCGCATCATTCAGGATCGGCTCTTCGAAAGTGACTTCGATAGGATGGTGAAACAACTGGAACACAAGGATGATGACTGACTTGTTTGGTTTTGTGGTGGAAATCGAAACATTCAATATTTTAAGGATATAACGATATGGCCGTTAATGAAAAAAGGCGTCAGAAAAAGCTCGCCAGAAAAAAGGCGAACCGGAAAGCAGTCGTTTCAGCCAAAAAGAGAAAAGCCTCATTGGAAAAAATGTTGTCCGGGGTGAAAGCCGTCGCCGTGGCAAAAAACTCCCCGGTCGAAGAATGCATAGTCCGGGCGGACCTTTTTCCCGACGGCATCGGTACGGCTGTTGTGTCGAGAAGAATGCCGAACGGCTTTCTCGGCGTGGGCGTTTACCTGCTGGATGTGTTCTGCCTGGGGATGAAAAACACCTATTTCACCGTTCTTTCGGAAAGTGAATATTCCGATCGAATTGGAGATCTCAAAGAAAATGAAGAAATGGAGAGTATCCACCCTTCGTGCCTTCGAAAGCTTATCGATGGATGCGTTGAGTTTGCGAGTGATTTGGGGTTTCGGCCCCAGGCGGATTATAAATTATCCCGGCAATTGTTATCGGATTTCGACCCTTCCGTGTGTCCGAATACCTACACTTTTGGCAAGGACGGGAAACCGTTTTATATTTCCGGACCCAACGAAACGGTGCATCAGGCCAGAAAAATAGTGGACAAGCTGCTCCACAGATGCGGCGAGGGGAATTTTAATTACATCGTTAATGTTGGCGGTCCCGATGCAGACTAACAAAAGCCGCGGTCTTTTTGACGATTGGTTTTATCACAACCGATGAAGGAGGGGTTAAATTGAAACGAAAGCCAAAAGCACAAGGCCCGATCGCCCCAAAAGCAATAAAAGAGCTTAAAAAGCAATCGAACCAAAAGATCCTGAATTTGCGGGACTACCGTGACGCAAAAATAACGGCTGAAAATTTGGAGAAAACGATTATCAATCCGGGAAAGCTGAGGGATTACGATCCGCTTCACGCAATTTATATTTACGCACGGAACAAACTATCTGTATGGATATTTACCGCCATGACGGCATGGACGGCAAATTCGCCATCTTAACGGAAATCATAACCGGGCGAACTTATCGCGCTGTTGTCCCTTCCGAAAACCGGCATTAAGGACTCTACCGGTGCATACGAACGTTTGATGAAGTATGGTCTGGACAGGCCTGGTTCGAAAATGGGCATTTTTTCACTACCGTACAGGGTGAGATCGGTATCCGATCCGTTCCGAATTCTTATATCATATCATATTTGATTATAGCAGGAAAACAGGAGAGGCAGATATAGAAATCCGCCTCTCCTTTAATCAAATGGGATATTTCCTTTTTCACTATCTCTATGCCTGATAGATCAGCCTATCCGGTCCGGCAGGATTCTGAGGATATACTTTTGAAAATGAATTCACGGAAATCGGCTTGGCATAAGACCTGCCGGGCTTATAGTCGGCCCTTGCCAGTGTCCTGTATTCAAGCCTCTTTATCTTCCAGGTTCCTTCCCCGGCATCCTTTACATAGGAAAGCTCATACATGCCGCCTTCCCACCATTTTCTGACGCCTTCGCCCTGGAGACGCGCCATTTTGACAAGCACCGAGTCCGAATCGATAGGTTCACCAACCTGGATGGAATAGGCAAACCTGGCCCGGGCGGTCCTGCCGTCAGGAGAAATTTCAAGCCTCTCCCGGTGTTGTTCGCTATCCGGCTCAAAGCCCGGGGCCTGATCGATCCGCCTGCCGGTCTGACCAATACTGAAATGACCGCGGAAAAGGCGTTCAACTCCCCGGTTGCCTTTGAAGAGTCCGCCATTGAATATCACTTCCGCATCATGTGTGAACATGTCAAGGACTTCACTGTACATGCCTTTATCGAGCGAATTCTCATATGCCTTATGAAGATTTCGAATTGATTTCTCACTTTCGAGAATTGCTACCTGTTTTGAGAGGTCGTTCACACTCATCTTTGATTTTTTGTCGCCGCCGAATACGGGTTTTGCTACGGCCGGTACGGCTGCAGCCAGGACAGCGGACATTCCGGCCCCAACCTTCCACATAAAAGACCTTCGTCCTTTATCCGTCTGTTTCCGGATAGTCTCTGTATTTGATTTAGCAAGATTCATCTTAGACTCCTTTTCTGATTTTAGGGCCGAAATATTTGCGGATATCGTATTGCCCTATATGGCGGGCGATTGCACCTGTCAGGCCAAGGTTGACCCCCTTATCGTTTCCGGAAAAATTAAACCCGCAGTTATGGGAAATCTTTGTGTTGATCAGTTCGCACATCTCCGCGCCGTTACAGGCCTCCTCATTCTGACAGAAGATGTAGATGCCGTCACGGAGTTTTACGTAGATGCAGGGGGAGCACCATTGGGCGCCCATTGTCTGGTCCTCGGTGAATATCGTCCAGGACATTGAGTGGGGCGATGCATAGATATGCATGGAGGTCATCTGATCGGAATAGGTCCATGAATAGGCATGGCCCACAAGCTCATCCGTAAATTCATGACGAACATACCAGGGCGCTTTCACGCCTTCCATTTCCGCCACGCCGAAGAGGGCATAGTAGGTTGTCTCATTCCCATAGTACTTTGTCCCCATATGGGAATGTATACATGTGGTGAGGCCATTCGTAAGGTCAAGGGCGACCATCGCGCTTGCACGCGGTTTGCTGTCAGTCAATATGTGGGCGAACCAGGCGAGTTTCTCATCCGCTTCGTAGCAGCGGTAGGTCTCTTCGTGCCATTTGCCTTCACCCTCTTCCATATACTTGAGATTATATTTATCAATTATTTCATAATGTCTTACCGGTCCCCCTTTATCATAACGGAGTGTGAATTTCTTGCCCACCAGAATATCGGAAAACGGCATGTTGTTGTTGCCGCCCATCTGGGGTGCATCGATCCTTCCACCGAAAGCCGTTGTGCTCTTCACTGCCGCCTCGTGAACCTCTTCATCGGACATGTACTTGAATGTCATGGCCGGTCGATATGTCATCCGCTGCCATTTTCCGGGCACTTCAGGATCACCCGGGGCCTGGATAACCATGCCGTTCCTGCCATGCTCGGAAAATGGCTCCAGGTATGCTATCTGCCCGACAACTTCACCGTTGCCCCTGAACATATAATATTCCAGTTCATCCTTTTCATTGAAACCAAGGCGTACGCCCACCTGGGTGCAGGTAAACAGGTCGGCAACAAAGGACGTAAATATGCCGGAGAATTCACACTCGGTCTTTTGATGGATGAACGTGTTGTCATTCACGAGTACATAATCCGAAGGGCTGACGTAGCTCAGGTCGTCGGCCTGACGGGTCAGATCAACAAAATTGGTATTGGCTACCGAGGCATAGTATTCCAGAATTTCATGACCCGTGTCCTGTTTCCAGTACATGCCTTTACCTTCAATCCTGTTTGTAAGGTGGTGCAGCTCTTCCGGGGGGGCTTCCCCTTTCACCTCGATATAGCCGAAATATATCTGGCGCTGCACTTCCCTGTCGTCGACGACAATAGGATCAGTTCCTCCTATTGGCGGCGGTTCCTGTCTTTTGGTGGAGAGACCCACCTCAATGACAGTGACGAGGTCGGTGTCCTGATCGATATACACGTTATATCCCCTCTGATCTTCTACAATCATGTGGGAAAAGAATACTATCTGGTCGAGGGTGAGTGCGCCGTATCCTGCTTTGATCTTTTTCCCCCCGTTTTCGGAGAGAGTAAGTTTGCTTTTGTCCTTGAACGCGTACTCAAGAACAGGGCCATCCTGGGTCACTATCTTTAATGATTTCCCCTTGAGAACATCTGAAAACTCGGATGCGCATTTCGGCCCGTTCTCGGTAACCTTGAGTGCGATAGCGATCTGTTTTTTCGTCAGTTTGGTGTACTTGAATCGATGCATGGGTATGTTCATCTGATTTCCTCCTCTCAAAATAGTTCCCTGCTGTTAATGGTGAGTTATATATATTCCGGGGAAAAAAAATCTTCACAGCCAATTTCAAAACGATTCATTTCATCCGGTTTCCGCGTTGCCCGATTCGCTTTGCGCTTGACCGAACCGAAACGTTTTTGAAATTGGCTGTGATGTCTGAAGCCGGCGAATTTAATGGAGCTGGAGAAACAGATATATCAAATTTTATACATATCTAATTACTACAGATTTATCAAAGGTTTTCCGCGGGCGCAATATGCCGGGTGGAATTTTCTTGACAGACTATCCGGTGCTTGGGATACGCTCGGTTGGTCGGAAACTAAGTTCTTACATATCGAAGGAGCATGAGATGACCCTGGAAGAAATTGCAAAAAGACTACAGGCCCTCGAAGATGTGGAGAAAATCAAATTTCTGCATCAACACTATATGAACCTCATGGACAACCTGCGTTATGAAAAGGTATTGGATCTGTTTACGGAGGATGCCACCCTGGAAGTCCGAAATTTCGGTGTGAAACGGGGCAGGGCGGAGATGGCCGAAGTCTATCTGGACATACTTGCCAAGAGCCGCGGGAATGTCCGCCATGACGGCCATATGGCCATCCAGCCTGAAATCTTTGTCGACGGGGATACGGCCAGTGGGACCTGGCTGATCTATATGCTGTTCTCCAAACCGGAAATCGCCTGGGTCCAGGGGAAGAACGAGTGCGAATACCGTAAAGTCGACGGCGAGTGGAAAATCAGTAAACTGAAATTTACACGTACCCTGGCTTCCGATCCCGCCCTCTATCCATGAGGCCATGCTTGACATACTCGCTTGTTTAGAAATATAAGCATGCCTTTAGTGTCGTCGGTCAATATGTATAATTAGCGGGGGGGATATGCGGGGATCGCTGGATGTTGATTTCAAAAACAAGCTGAAGCAGTTGATTGTCGCGGAATGCGAGATCGATATAGATGTTGATGAGATCGACGATGATGCGCCGATCTTTGGTAAAGACGCTCAACTCGCCCTGGACTCCATTGACGCTTTTCAAATCGCCATCGCCGTTCAGACCAACTATGGCGTGAAAATTACAGACAGCAAAGAGATGAGGCGTGTGCTGGTCTCCATCAATACTTTTGCGGATTTTCTTCAACCCGAATAGCGAAGGCGTCGACGATGGATAAATCGATACAAAGTTCGGTTTATATCCGCGGAAAAGCGGTGGATTGTGCTTTGGGAGATGTTGTCGATGAAGTGACCAGCGCCATGCTGAATGGTCAGGTCCGAACCAAATCCATCCCGTTTTCCATCACCGAACCGGATGAGCGAAGACCCTATTACCTTATGTCTCATACCGACATTGAGGCGGTTCGCGATGTGGAGGCACGATTTTATCAGCCACTGTACGATACTGTCGCCAGGGCTGTTGAAGATGCGGGGTTGTCGCCCGCCGATTTGAAGCATACCGGCATTTTCCTCGGCTCTACCTCCATGGATATTCCCATCTATGAAGCCCGGTACAACCAGTCGGAGTCGAAAGATTATTTTACTCAGAGTGCATCGGGTTTCGGGACCATCGCCGAAAATGTGGCCCGGCATTTCGGCATCGAAGGCCCCTGCCATACATTTACTACCGCGTGTACATCCAGTGCCAACGGGTTGTTGTATGCCACGTCACTAATCCGGTCGGGTGAAATGGAACGTGCCCTGGTGATTGGCTACGATCGATTCAACAAACTGGGGTTTTACGGGTTTGAATCCCTGAAACTTCTCTCTGCAACCACTTACCGGCCTTTTGACAAGAATCGGGACGGCATTATCATGGGAGAGGCATGCGGCGTCGTTGTCCTCGATTCCCGCAACCCGGATCATGATGGCTTTCGAATACTCGGTGGCGCCAATGCCTGTGACACCAATAATGTCGCCCTGCACAACACCGATGGCGGTGCCGTGGCGGGGGTTATGACGGCAGCCATGGCGGCGACCAACCTTTCACTCCGGGATATTGCGGCGATCAAAGCCCATGCAACGGGAAGTTATCATAACGATCTCACCGAAGCCTGCGCCATTCGAAGGATATTCGGCGACAGCCCGCCACCGGTTACGGGGTTGAAACCTTATGTGGGGCATACCGTGGGGGCCAGCGGCGTCACCGAAATGGTGCTTTTCACCGAGGCGATCCGCCGGGGAGTTATTCCTGCCACGCCAGGATTTCGAGTGCCGGATGAAGCACTGAAAATCGTGCCGGAGACCGAAAACAGACCCGCTGCTCGAGGCGCCTATATGTTGAACTACTTCGGTTTCGGCGGCAATTGCACAACACTTGTTGTCGCCAACACAAAAGGGTAAGGCCATGTATGTCCATAACGCGGTTGTTGTTCTTAAAACGTCCAACGATACCATCAAAGAGCTGGACGCAGAGGTCAGACAGCAAACGGGCATCCACTTTCGTCGGGTCAACCGTTTTATCCTGATGGCGATTTACGGCGCCCATCTGTGCGCCGACGGGCTGGCGCTGGATAAGACTACAGCCCTGTGGCTCACCACCGAGAACGGTACGGTGGGGGATACGGAAAAGGGGCTGGACCAGCTTTTCGGGCAAGGGATCTATCCCAAGCCCTATAACTTTATCAACACCATGACGAATACCGCTGCGTTTTATATCGCACAGAACCTCGGACTCGACAGCCCGAACATTACCCTGTCCTGCAAGGAGTTCGCTTTCGAACGCGGATTGATCCTGGCCCGGGCCGATCTGAAGCAGCAGTCCGTTTCGGGTTTTCTGATTGGTGGCGTGGATGAGGCGGTTTTCTCTGAAAAGAATCTGAAAAGCAGATTCGGCAATAATCTTAAAGACGGCAGTGCCTGGCTTTATGTCTCTAACCAGAAACTTCAGGCGATTGGCGCCATCAAAGATGTCCGCTATTTTTCTTGTGAAAAGGAGACCGCGGAATGGTTAACGGCGTGGGATCCGCCTGAAAATGCTATTCTCTCCTTTGGTGTTCGCGTATCGGCCGAAGAGCAACCGGCCTGGCGGGAGCGAATTCCACAGGCGCAACTCTATGATCACATTTCCCTTCATGGATATTTCGATTCGGCCCCGGCTGCGTGTATCGGGCTGTTTTTTAAAGAATTCAAAAAAAGGACATGTCTGCACATCAACCGGGACAGTCGCGGGCATTATATGGTTGTCGTTGTGGAAGTGTTTTAGACGTTCAGCTTTTCTTCAAATCCTTGAGTATCGTAAATACTTCCTTTTCCGCATCGGCGCATCGGCACAGAAGCGATGCAATCAGCGGTAGATCGGCTGTACCGCTTTTTTGTTTTACCGCTTTGGCGCATGCCAGGGCATACTCACGCCAGGTATCGCCGGCCTCGGTCATTTTCAGGGAAGCCTCCGACAGTAAGGGCAGACCCAGTGCTTGATGAGTCTCCTGAAGAAATGCCGCATAGATGAATCTGAAGCCGCCACCGCCCGTGCCGATCTCTTCCTGCATACGGACAAGGTTGCCCAGAAAATGACGGGTATAGACGTTGTCCCTCTTTCGAGGCAGATGACGCACATGGTTGGCCAGTTGGCGAATGCCTTTCAACCCGATGAATGGGGGGGCGTGCAGCATCATGTTAACGGTTTTTCTTATGGATTTTCGCATGAGCGGCTCAAGATCAACCTTTTCAGGAACAAGGCGGGGGAAATGGACCAGGCCTTTCGGCGCGCTGAGTCCTTTGGTGAAACGGGCTTTTTTCAGATCAACCGCATGTATCCGCTGGGGTGTTTCAAACACGGGATCGCTGATAAGATACTCTTCTCCCTGCTTCCCGAATACAATGGAGTTGTGGGCATTGAACTGGAATCGCATGTCCGGCGGGAAATAGGTCGTGAAATAGGCGGAGGTCTGAATGCCCACTATCTGGCCGTCGGCGAGAAAGGCATCCAGCTCCTTCATGGCTATGTCCTGGTCCTTATACCGCTTTCTGAAAGGTTTGATACTCAGAATTTTGGGAAGCTTTTTTATAATGTGGCCAGGAAACATGCGGTATGCAACAACCGGCAGATTGCCCATTTTCAAGAAGGGAAGAAACGCAAAACTCATGGCGCCACTGAGCCCGAATACCATCGGCTCCGAGAGTTTGAGGCCATGATGCTCCAACAGCAGGCTGATGACTCCGCTTTCACAATGGGCGAAGTGGCGGTGGTTGTAGGGAATTGTTTTATCCATTATTGATATGATCCTTGAAATTGCTCAGAATATCGACAGAAATATCGAAGAAATCCGCATAGCGGTGCAGCATTTTTCGATTGAGCCGTTTAAACCCACGGGCAGACAAATGGCGTTTCACCCGCCATTTGGCGATACCGATCCCGCTGGCAAGAGCCGGCGGATCCATCAATTTGAGGTGCATGAAATATTCGATAGGGGAGGCTTGACCGGATAGCGCCCGCTCTTTGGCGTCCCGGGCTTTCTCTTTGAAATCGTTTACGACATCCTTTAGAACGATCTCTTCCGCTTCCCAACCGCTTGACTTTACTGCTGTATATTCACCGCCGTCATCCACTGCGTAGATCACCTTGGTGCCATACCCCTGATAGGTCGGGTTGTTATCCTGGGGGACGCTGTTTTTTTTCATCTGGGCACTCCTGCCAAATCTCACAATCTTATGTAAACATACCCACCGTTCGATAACCCCAACAACCTGAACAGGCGGGGATACCAGTTTGATATTTCCCGATAGAAGCGCTCGAAGGGAATACTGCAGGGGCTGCTTCGATAACGGTCCACATCCAGAACCGTGACCCGGTCGGTACGGTCATCGAAAGCTCCGTTACACACCTCTGATTTCCGTCGTTTGTGACAGGGCCCAGGTGTTGGAAGACTCCATTTCCCGACAGAGACCAACATAAGCGGAAAACAGGTAAAAGTGCAAACTAAAAGAGCCGGAATATGCCTCTGGGTTATACGGTGAGGACCCGGATCCATTTGAGGGGAATGGCAACGTGTACGGAATCCGAGGAATCGAGATCGGTTTCGTCCCATAAGTGTTCCGGCATTTCCGCGCTGATGACGGTCTCCTCGATTTGAATATCGATATAGACAACGGGAGATTTCCTGCGGATTTTCAGAACCTTTCCTTCAAACCGGTTGGGGATCGAGGGGCCGATCGAATTTCCTGAAATCAATACGCCCGAAGGGAGAACAGCTATTTTTGCGGCTTGTCTTCCTTCAAATGGTACGATCAGTGAGAGTTTCCCGCACGTGGCCTTGCCAAGCCCGAAATCAAGCCCGTCGATTTTATCGCAGGAAAAAATGTTGGGAGCCCCGAAAAGGTTTGAAACAGCGGCGCTCCTCGGGCTGAAGAGGACCTCGGAGGGGCTTCCCACCTGCTCAATGTCACCCTGGTTTACTACCGCGATCCGGTCACCCATTTCGAATGCTTCCCGTTGGTTGTGGGTCACATAGACGGCCGTCAACCCCAGTTTTTTTTGAAGGCTTGTCAACTCGAGTCTTAGAAACTTCGCTGTCCTTGGATCCAGACTGTTGAACGGTTCGTCGAGCAGCAGGATTTTCGGGCGCGGCGCCAGAGTTCTTGCGAGGGCTACCCGCTGTTTTTCCCCGCCGCTCAGGGATTTCGGGTATCGGTTTTCAAGATGGTGAATATGAATCAGCCGGAGCAGAAAATCCACTCTTTCCGCTGTTTGCTGCTTTCCGGTTCCCCGAACCGCCAGACCGAATGCAATATTTTCCCTTACGGTCAGATGCGGGAACAGGGCGAAGGACTGAAAGAGATACCCGACATTTCTCCGGGCGGGCGGCAGGCCGTCCACAGTTGTTCCGTCAAACCGAACGGACCCTTTATAGGGAGAGAGGCCGGCAATGACGTTCAGCAGTGTGGTCTTCCCCGCACCCGTGGCGCCGGCCAGTACCAGAAATTCTCCATCACGGATCGACAGGGAAGTATTCCGGCAGATATGATTTGAAATATTCAGGAGTTCTATGGAAGGCACATCATCTCCATCCGCCGGTGGTCTTTTCTTCGAGAAAGCAGAAGAATTTTTCAAACGAAAGGCACATTATGGAAAGAATAATCAGACAGACCAGAATAATGTCCACTCGAACGAGGCTCTCGGCCCTCATCATCAGTGCCCCGATACCGGTGGGAATCGCCACCATCTCGGCGGCGATGACCACTTTCCACGCCATTCCCGCCTCCAGTTTCAGGCCGGTGAAAATATTCGGCAGTGCCAGCGGGAGAACGACACGTCTTAAAATGGACAGATCCGAGGCGCCCAGCATCCGTGCGGCATCGATTAGTTCCGGTGGTACCTGACGGATACCTGTGACCGTGTTGTAGAGAATCGGAAAAAACGAGCAAATGAAAATAATAGTGATCGGGAGCATTTCATTGACGCCAATCCACAGCATCAGTATCGGAAGCCATCCCAGGGCCGGAATCGGGTATAACAGGCTGACCAGCGGCCGGCACCACAAGTGGATGCGTTCGTTCCATCCCATACAGATACCGATAAAAATACCGCATACCGACCCGGAAACAAACCCAGCCATCACACGCCCCAGGCTGCTCAGAAAATTGGGCAGCAGTATGCCTCCCAACAGCATTCCCTTTATTTCCAGCACAACCGAAGAGAAGGGAGGAAAGAAGATGCCTCCGGGGATCAGGTGGAGACGAGCCGATATTTCCCAGAGACTCACAACGATGACTACCGGGATGATTCCCCAAAGTGTGGATAAGGCTTGAGTTTTATTCATGAAGATACCTCAAATCAAGGATTTCTTCGGCCGGAAACGGTTGCTTGATGTTCCCGATCCGGGCGGCATAATCGATGGCCTGTTGCACCGCCTCGGGATCGACCCGGAAGGTGTTGACCATCCTGGTTCCCATGGAGCTTCTGATTACTTCCGGGGTAACGGTCAGCGACTGGAGACTGCTGCTGAGTTTGAGGGGAAAAATTTCCTTGCCCGCCACGTTGAGCTCTCCGGCCACAATTTTCGCAGCCTCCGCCGGATGTTCGTTGATAAAGGAAACCCCCCGTTTGGTCAGGGATACCAATGTTTCAACTGCCTCCGGATGTGCTTGCAGAAAAGCATCCGTCACTATCAGCACACTCCCCTGCATTTCCGGCCAGAGCTCCTTCGCCGTGACAAGCTGCCTGAAACCAGCCGCCTCCGCCATGGTTGGGAACTGCTCGCACATGAAAGCCGCATCGATCTGTCCGCTACTGAGGGCCAGAAGCAATTTGGCGGGAGGCATTCGCCGGGTGCGGTCTACAATCGACGTATCCAGGCCGTAGATTTCCACCAGCTTGTAAAGAAGGGCTGCCGGCGGGCTCCCCTCCCGGCTGCACCCGAGTTTTACTTCCGATCCGGAAAGGTCCTCAATAGTTTTAATTTTTTCCGGATTGACCACTAGCCCGTAACCATAGAGATGGGTGCCGGCCACAATTTTCAGCTTTACCCCGGCGTTGGCGTAGGCATTGATGGCCGGGAATAGGCACATATAGGCTGCATCGATACCGCCCCTGGAAAGGGCGGCGGACAGGGCCATCCCGGTTGCATAGTTGTCGAAGGCGTTCACCTGCAGCCCTGCCTCTTCGTACCACCCCTGGCTTCTTGCAAGATGGGCGCAGGCTGCATGATCCACAAATTCCACGGCTAGACCGATTTTTACGAGGGGGGCGGCAATTGCCGGATGACAGCAAAAGAAAAATGAAACCGTTGCCATCAGCAATATCTGTCCGGTTATTTTTATCATAGGGATATCGCTCCTTTTTCGATCTAAACACTTAATTGGACCTGGGTGAAAATCCATCTCGCGGTTTTGCTCGTGCCGGTATTCTCGATAAACGTGCTTGGCAGAAAAATCCCGCCGCCCACCATAATGTCCAGAAAGGAATTCACACGATACTTGCAGAAGAGGTCCAGCTCTTCCCCCAGCCTGTTTCCTGAAGTACCGTTTTCATCCCGGCGCATGGCCTTTCCGTTGCTGAAATACCAGGCATCCCGTTTTTCAGCCAACTGAAACCAATGGGTATCGAAACCTATCGACATTCCTTTCGTAGGTGACACGCTGACGCCCGCGTACCAGTCAACCAGATTCATCCATGAGAAGAGATTCATCCTTCCGTAGTACTTGTCAACCGCGCCGAAGACGCCGTCAAATTTGTTATGCTCGCCATCGTTGGGATCGTCATCTCCGGAGCCGTAGGCGAATCCCGCTTTAAGACGGGGACTCATGGGACAGGGGAACGACATCCCCACTTCGCCGTTGAAACCGAAGGCGTTTATAGGGTCTTTTCCGAAATCGCCGAACTGATAAACGCCCCCCACTGTGTAATCAATTTGGTGGAAACCGCCTTTCCCCTGGTAGCCGATACTGTAGAGTAAAAGATCGCCCCCCCCGCTTTCGCCGGTTACGGCTTGGTTGTCGCTGTTGTGTTTGCGGACGAAAAAAATATCGTGGGTACAGGGGCGGAATGATTTGATCCTGGCATATATGGCAAACACCTCATCATCATAGTGCGTATCGTCGAACTGATCCCATAAGTACAGAACACGTTTGCCGAAGATGAGATCTGCATCCAGTGCATCGCTCTCCCAAAGCAGTTTGGCTGCGTCCCAGGTATACCGGCCCGCATTTCCCCAGTCTCCCGGGCCGAAAATGCGGTTGTCACCGTAAAAAATCGTTTGCCGTCCCACCTTGACGCCAATGGGGCTGTCCCCGATGGTGCGCCATTCCATATAGGCCTGTCTCAGATCGAAGCGGTTGTAATAAGGAGAAGACTTGGGGAAATCACGATT
This sequence comes from Desulfobacterales bacterium, assembly GCA_963677545.2. Lineage (GTDB taxonomy): Bacteria > Desulfobacterota > Desulfobacteria > Desulfobacterales > JAFDDL01 > JBECKW01. Next base: position 95,625 of record CAXXKH010000007.1, read on the forward strand.
ATGGATATCATCGGAAAGCCAGAACCGGGCGTCCTGTCCCTGGAGGGAAAAAGAGACGTTGTCGTATAGACGGTAGCGGGCATTCAGTCGAATTCTGCCCAGAAGAACGGCATCTTCCACACCGGTACCGTATTTTCGGATGTTATATTGATGCAGGTTCTCATAACGCAATCTGAAGCTTGCATCCAGATCAAGGGTGCCCGGCCCCAGTGCTATATTCTGAAGTGGCCTGTCTTTGTCGGCGTTTCCGGATATTCCAATGCCGGGACAGAGTGTAACGGAGATGGCAACAATTGCCATGAACAACCTAAATTTCATCTTGTGCCTTCTTCAGATTTGTATAATTCGACCTCTATGGGAATATCCATGGCAGGAGAATTTTTAATGACTGCACCCGCAAAAACGATCCCACCCCATAAGATGTGCCGCGCCGGCGATAGTGGTGCCATAGAACAGAACAGGTTTCTGCCCCATGAACTGCTCGATGGTGCCGTTTGCCACAGTGCTCCCGGTTACCAGCAGTAAGTCCGCCCAGGCGATTACGTCCTCTTTTGCTTCGGGCCCTTCCACGAGAACATCAAATTTTCGTGTGCCGATATTTTCAGGATCGAGATCCAGCAGCCGCATGGGAAATGCTTTGGAAACGGCTTCCACCATGCGGGGTTGAAAGCCCACCTGGCCAATTTTGACTCCGTTGTATCGCTCCTGGAGATAGGGAACGAGCAGGCCGGCACATTCAACCGGTTCTTCATCTTTGCAATGGATGGTCCCCTGGGCGCTCCCCATATGGTGAAGTACCGCATTGAGTGTGGCGATAAATATGGCCCGGCGGAAATTGTTTTTAAGCGGCGTTTCGAAAACATCCTTAAGCGTGCCTTCGAAATCACCGAACTGATCGGTAAACGCCTGCCCGATACCATTGCCGAAGACGGCCTGCATCAACCGTTCCTTGCCCTTCTGCAGTGGGAAATCATCCGATTCAGGGTTGCCGATAGCCTCTTCAGTGCTCAAGGCCCTGGCTTTGACGGTTACCGTCCGGTCCAGCATTCCGTCCTTGTCACATAATTCATATGCCCGTTTTTTCAGTGTGTCATAAAGAGGTGTCATTTTGTTTATCCAATGAGCCAGTTTCAAATCGCTTTGAGCTTGACCGAATTGTCGAAGATTCCGCCGCAGTGTGGCGGGGAAACGTTTCGAAGTTGGCTCCAATAAGGGTTTTCAATAATAAAATAAAGAACGTTATAGACTTATCATGACGTTTGTAAACGCCATCAGTAACCTCATATACGGCATACTTGTATTCATGTCCAGTTGTATTTTTGAAAAAGATGGTAACGTTTGTAGATATCCCCCTTTTTTCTTTGAGGACTTTATGCCATTGTGAGGTTTACCTTCCAGGGAGCAGATGAATGAGCGGGCAAAAGAAAAAAAAAGCACCGGAACATGCGCCGACCAAGGCGATTCTCGAAAGTATATCGGACGGGGTGTTTGCCGTGGACATGGATTGGCGGGTGACATCCTTCAACCGGGCTGCTGAAGAGATTACAGGGGTACCGCGCCGGGAGGCGATCGGCCAACGCTGTTCGGAAGTGTTTCGGTCCAGTATGTGCGGAAGTGCCTGTGCCCTTCAGGAAACCTTGAAGACCGGTAAGCCCATCATCGGCAAATCCGGATATATCGTCAACAAAGAAGGCGGTCGCACGCCCATCAGTGTTTCCACTGCCGTGTTGCGGGATAGTGACGGCCAGGTGATTGGCGGCGCGGAAACGTTTCGTGACCTTTCCGAGATAGAAGCCCTTCGGCAGGAACTCGAGGGGAAATATCAGGTCGGTGATCTGACGAGCCGGAGTCCACTGATGCAGCGATTGTTCGAGGTGTTGCCCGCTATCGCCGCCAGTCCCAGTACAGTGCTTGTCCTTGGTGAAACCGGGACGGGAAAGGAACTGATGGCCAAGACGATCCATTCGCTCAGCCTTCGAAGCAAGGGACCTTTTGTCGCCGTCAATTGCGGCGCCCTGCCCGATACCCTGCTGGAATCAGAGCTGTTCGGGTACAAGGCAGGCGCCTTCACCGGCGCCCGGAAGGACAAGCCCGGGCGGTTTGCACTGGCCCGGGGCGGTACGATTCTGCTGGATGAAATTGGCGAGGTGAGTCCGGCGCTCCAGGTCCGGCTGCTTCGGGTTCTTCAGGAGAGGACGTATGAGCCCCTGGGCGCTACCCGGTCTGAAACCGCGGATATTCGGGTTATTGTGGCCACCAACCAGGACCTGACGGAGTTGGTGCGAAAGGGGCTTTTTCGGGAAGACCTGTACTACCGGGTGAATGTGGTGCGTATGGAACTGCCCCCGTTGCGCAGGCGGAAGGAGGATATTCCCCTTCTGGTGAACCAGTTTATCGCCCGGTTCAACCGTTTGCAGCAGAAATCCGTTCAGGGGATTGCAGGAAAGGCCCTGGCAATCCTGATGGCCCATGACTGGCCGGGCAATATCCGCGAACTGGAAAATGCTATCGAACGCGCCTTCATTCTTTGCGGCGACGGATATATCGATCTTTCACACCTGCCCGAGGAGTTGGCGGCCCACAGCACGGGGACCCGCCCGAACGCTGATATCAAATCCGCCCATGATCTCATGGATGCCCAGGCGATTCGTACGGCTCTTGAACAAAACGGTTATAACCGATTGGCCGCGGCCCGTGCACTGGGAGTTCACAAGACCACTCTCTTCAGAAAGATTCGAAAGCTGGGTATCTCTCTGCCTGCTCAAGATGGCCGTACCAGGCAACGGGCGTGACGGTAGCTTTACAGCCCGTACGGCTACTGAAAAGAATACCCGTAACCGATTCCTTATTTTCCCGGGATGGTTGTGCCGGAAAAAAAGATGTGACAGTAGCCGTACAGCCCTAATGCTGAAAAGGTAGGGGTGCGCAAATGCAACTCTGTAACTTTCTCTTCTGGCGGCTGAAAAACAGAATGTTATATATTATCTGTAATTTATAAATATCATTTATTGTTGCGAAGAGTTGGCATCGGCATTGCTTTTTAATCTTGCATTAACCATAATCAGGACTTCGACGATCAAAACAGCATTTGCATACTGGGACAAAAGAATCGCGCCGGTTTTTGATACCGCACGACATGTTCATGTGGTGACGCACGAATCTCATCAGGTTGTCAAAGAGACAGAGGAGACCCTGCCTGAAAGCCCATTGGTTCAGAAAGCCCTCAAACTGGTGGAACTGGAGATCCAAACTCTGGTTTGCGGTGCGATTTCCAGGCCGCTGCACGGTGTAGTGACGGCTTATGGCATTCAGGTGGTTTCCTATATTGCCGGTGATTTACACGATGTGGTCAAGGCCTGGCTTGGCGGGAACTTGGATTACGATGTTTTTGCCATGCCGGGATGCCGTGAACAGGCAAGACGGCGGGATAAGGGGAATTCATGAGGGAGATCCGGAGATGAACACCATGGCGCCGAGAGGATAGAATAATGAAGATACTTGATAATTTAATGGCCTTGCTCGATTTCAACACTCCCGTGAGGGATATTCGGCAAGGGGTGTTTCATACCGGTGTAATGACACGGCATTGCGGGTTGGCTGCCACCCTGCCAAAAGACGCGCTGAAGCAGCCGCCGCCAATGGTCAAAGCCCCGGGGTTTCTTCTGGATAAAACGGCTGAAGAACTTGCCGCGCTGTCATATTCCGAGCATATTCTTGAGGCCGCAATGGGAATGGCCTGTATCAATTCTCTGCTGACGGTGGAGATGGACAGATGTGTCGAGCTTAACGCGGGAGAGCTTATACTCGAAAAGGGAACCGGAAAAAATGTCGCGATTGTCGGCCACTTCCCGTTTCTGTCCAAGGTACGTGAAAAAACGAAAAATTTATGGATAATTGAAAAAAATCCCCAGGAGGGAGATCTTGAAGAATCCGAAGCGGACCAGTTAATCCCCCAGGCGGATGTAGTGGCCATTACAGGAACCGCTCTCACCAATCATACCCTGGAACATCTCCTCTCCCTGTGTGATCCCGGGGCATATGTGGTGATTCTGGGGGATTCAGTCCCCCTTTCCCCGGTTCTTTTTGACTATCACGTCGATGCTGTTTCCGGAACAAAAGTAATGGATGCGGAGATGGTCCTTCGGTGTGTGAGCCAAGGTGCAAACTACCGGCAGATTAAAGGGGTTAAGCGTCTGACGATGTTCAAATCAAGATGACGGGTGCAGCAACACAAGTGGTGCTGAATACAAAAATAGCAAGCCATTTCAACAATGGAAAGAAAGGTGACATAAGATGGGATCTACCGAACAGAAGACATGCGGAACATGCGGAGACAAAAGCTGCTCGGCCGCGAAACGCAAGGAAGGCGAAAGCGACCAGGATTTTATGGACAGGCAGCAGCTTCAATCCCGGCTTTGCCGAATCGGGCGCAAAATTGTTGTGTTATCCGGAAAAGGGGGGGTCGGTAAGAGCACGGTGGCCGTGAATTTTGCCACGGCCCTGGTAATGGCGGGGAAACGTGTGGGGCTGCTGGATGTGGATATTCACGGTCCGAGTGTTCCGACCATGCTGGGGGTCGATAAGCAGACAGCCCTTGGGAGCCAGGAGGGGCTTCTTCCCGTGGACATCGGTGGCCTGAAAGTGATGTCCATCGGGTTCCTGCTGCAAAGCGCGGATGATGCCGTTATCTGGCGCGGGCCAATGAAATGGAACGTGATCAAACAGTTTTTAAAGGATGTGGTGTGGGGAGATCTGGATTATTTGATCGTGGACTCTCCGCCGGGAACCGGAGATGAGCCGCTATCGGTATTTCAACTGATCGGCGAAGTGGACGGGGCGGTGATTGTGACCACGCCCCAGAAAGTGGCCGAAGTGGATGTGCGAAAATCCGTGACCTTCTGCCGGCAGCTTAACGTGCCGGTGCTGGGTGTGGTGGAAAATATGAGCGGATTCGCCTGCCCGAAATGTGGCGAGGTTACCCAGATTTTGCGTTCCGGCGGCGGAGAGCGACTCTCCGGTGATATGGGGGTGCCGTTTTTGGGATCTATTCCCATAGATCCAAAAGTTGCTGAAGCCGGCGATAACGGCCAAAGTTTCCTTCAACATTATGCCGAGACGCCTACAGCCGAGGTCATGCGCAACATTATCGCTCCCATCATTACTGACCAGGAGGAGGATGTGCCGGCATAAGGCAGTGTTAAAAGGGCGCTTGGGTTGAAATTATATTTATCAAGAGCCCATTTCAAGTGGTTTAAAAAGACCGCCCCGAAACGGGGCGTTTTGAAACCGGCTCAGGAGTATCGATTCAGCAAATGACACCTACTGATGTAAATATCACCATTCTGGTGGACAACCATGCCGGGGACGGACTCACCGGTGAACACGGTCTGGCCATGTGGATACGAGCCGCCGGGAAGACCATTCTATTCGATACGGGGCAGGGGAGTGCTTTCGAGAAAAATGTGCGCCTTCTTGGCGTCGACCTGAGGAAAGCCGACGCGCTTGTATTGAGCCATGGGCACTATGATCACACGGGAGGTATTCCACAGGTGCTTCGGGAGGTCTCGGGAATCGAAGTGTATTGTCACCCGGCAGTTGTCCGCCCTCGATATGCCCTTCGCAATGGGACAGCGACGGCGATTCAGATGCCGCGTAAGTCCAAGGCCGCACTGGACACCCTTTCACCGGAACGTCTTCACTGGGTTCAACACCCGTTGATGCTTTCCGATACGATCGGTATCACCGGATTCATTCGCCGGAAAACGGATTTTGAAGATACCGGCGGGCCGTTTTATCTCGATCCGGATGGAAAACGTCCGGACCTGATCGATGATGACCTTGCCCTTTGGATTCGGACGGATCAGGGGCTTGTGGTTTGTCTCGGTTGCTGCCACGCCGGACTGGTAAATACAATTCAACACATTCGCGGGACCAGCGGAACCGAAAAGATTCGGGCGATAATCGGCGGATTGCATTTGATGGCTGCCGACAGCCAGCGTATCGGGCGGACGATTGACGCATTGCGGTCTTATTCACCAAGTATCATAGTTCCATGCCACTGTACCGGAGATAATGCGTTTGCATCCCTCCAGGATGCTCTGGGTGAACGGGTAGTGGCGGGAATGTCCGGGGAGACCTATCAATTCTAATATAAAAGCGCCCAAAGCACATGGCCTTGGGCGCTCTTACCTGCCCCCCCAAATTCTGTTGCTGTTGCCGTGGTTGTCTTTCGGCTAATCAAACGCCATATGGGTTTTCCACTCTTTCCAGACATTTCCTACCAGATGGGGCCCAGGCGTGAGGACCTGTTTGCCCGGCTTCCATCCGGATGGTGTGGCCTGGGCGCCCTTGGATTCCCGGACCAGTTGGAAGGCCTGAATCTGGCGAAGGGTTTCAGAGACATTTCTTCCCACCGGTGACGTTAATACCTCGTATCCCTGGATAACACCATCCGGATCGATAAGGAATCTGCCCCGATTTTCAACACCCGCATCCTCGTCGTAGACACCGTATACTTTTCCGACCCTGCCGCCGCCGTCGGATAGCATGGGAAAGGGAACACCGCCATCGACCATCTTTGACAGCTCATGGTCGTCCCACATTTTATGGACAAACACCGAATCGATACTCATGGACATAACCTCGACACCGAGTTTCTGAAATTCGGCATATTTTTCAGCAACTGCTGAAATTTCAGTCGCTCAGACAAATGTGAAGTCACCCGGATAGAAGCAAAGGACGACCCACTTTCCGAGGCATTCAGATAATTTCATGCTGATAAATTTACCTTTTTGATAACCCGGCGCTGTAAAATCAGGGGCTTTTTTTCCGACTTGTATCATAGGTGTTATCTCCTTTGCCGAAACAATCGGTGTGGTTGTTGGTTCCGGGGGTGCTTCTCCTACCGGTCCTCCGGTGGGACGAGCGCATCCGGCTTTGATTTCTTCCGGCATGATCCCTCCTTGCTGTAGGTTTATGTTTTTATAGAACCAATAATAGTCGTTACTATCCGAAAAATCAATCCATATCTAAAAAGTCATGGAATATATCAATGTATTCAAGAGCTTTTTCAGGACATTTTCTCGCTATACGTTGGCGGGAATCTGGATAGTTGGGTCAAGGGGCCCTCGGCAGGTGGAGATGATCCGGCTGCAGGCAGGAGAATCTCCGAGATCCTGTTTTATATCGGGATCTCGAAGATTGAATTTTGGGTGCAACAGAGAATTCGGCAGGTACGGGCCGCTGCTTTTATCGGATTATTCGGAAATTCCAATCCGTATATCGTTCGGATGCAGCGGTGATCACTTTTTTTCCGATGCCGCCTCGATTCTGCTTTCAATTTCCGCAAGCTGACGACGGATATCATTTGCCGTTTCCCTGAGCTGGTTCAATTCGGATTTTTGCGGCAGGTCGTTTCGGGATGGCTGTGACGAATTGGCTCTCTGATCCGGGATAGGGGCGCCTATGCCCATACCGCGACCCATTCCCATGCCGCCACCCATTCCCCGGCCACCGCCACCACCCATTCCCCGGCCACCGCCGCCACCCATTCCCCGGCCACCCCCCATACCGCCGCCGCGTCCACCCATGCCTCTACCGCCGCCCATATCTCTGCCACCCCCCATTCCTCCTTCGGCGCCCATGTTTCCGGCATCACTCATGCCGAAGTGATCTTGAACGTTGGGTCCGGAGGAAGCTGACAGTTGGTTTGACTTGAAGCGCTGAACAGCGTCCTGAACAATACCATCAACACCGGTAATTACCTGAATGCCGGCGGCTTCAAAGACTTTAAATGCATTGGGACCGCAATTTCCGGTCAGTACGGTGGTGACTCCTTTTTCGGCCATCAATTGGGCGGACTGTATCCCCGCGCCTCCCCCCAGCGATATGTTGGGATTGGGCATGGAATCGGATTCAAGGGTTTCCGTATCGACAAAAATAAAATAGGGACAGCGGCCGAATCGGGATTCGATTCTGTCATTGAGACCGGGACCGTTGGATGAAACGGCGATTTTCATATTTTCCCTCCCGTGATGTGATTTTGAAGCATTTATATAAGTTATCAATTAAAGCAAAGCGTATGCCGTGTTTTCCCAAAAACGGTCTATTCCCAGGGGGGGCACGGCTACCAGGCATCTACAGATATCTCACGGTATCGGGAAAAGAGGGACAGGGTAAAATGTGTTGCATGGATGGGCTGGTGTTGACTTTTAAGGGTAGCGCAAATGCAACTCATGGGGTTTTATAGAAGGATTTCAATCCGCCTTTGAATAAAAGGAGCAAATGCGTCATGTTAACAGCCGACCAATACTTGACAGAAAAGATCATATATCTAACAAATAGAATCCGGTCGAATCTTTGCCGGTGCGCTGAAAACTATAAAAACAAGGGGTATTTCATAACCCGGGTGGAGGAGGTTTTATATGGATCCGTTATGGATCGTGGCGGCATTTATTTTCGGCGTGGCTGTCAGCCGCATCGGGCTTCCGCCGCTGGTGGGGTATCTGGTGGCCGGTTTTGTCTTGAACGGACTGGGGGTGGACGGCGGTGAAATGCTGCCGAAGATCGCCGATATCGGTGTCACCCTTCTTCTTTTTACCATCGGCTTGAAGCTGAAACTGAAGAGTCTTGCCCGGCCCGAGGTCTGGAGCGGCACCCTCCTTCACATGTTGATAACTGTAGCGATCTTCGGCATCGGATTTTGGGTGCTGGGCATATGGGGGCTGACGCATCTGAATGACCTGACGTGGAAGACGACACTTCTCATCGCTTTTGCCCTCAGTTTTTCAAGCACGGTCTTTGCCGTCAAAGTCCTCGAGCAGAAAGAGGAAATGGTCTCCCGCCACGGGGCAACGGCAATCGGCATTCTGATCATGCAGGATGTCGTGGCGGTTGTCTTTCTGGGCGCATCGGCGGGGAAGATTCCTTCTCCATGGGCTATTCCGCTTATTCTGTCGCTGTTTGTCATTCGTCCGGTGGTAAAGCGGTTTATCGGCCGGTGCGGTCATGGAGAGCTCCTGATGCTGTTTGGCATTCTGATGACGGCTGCCGGGTACAGCGGTTTCGAACTTGTCGGTTTAAAAGGGGATCTTGGGGCACTCGTTTTCGGTATGCTTGCGGCTGCCCATCCCAGGGCATCAGAGCTGGCGGAACGTCTCTTGAGTTTTAAAGATCTTTTTCTTGTCGGCTTTTTCCTCAATATCGGTATCTCCGGATCCCTTACGTTGACCGGTTTTGGCCTGGGCCTTCTGCTGTCACTGGCCGTCCCGCTGAAAACCGCCCTTTTCTTCGGTATTCTCACCCGTTTCAGGCTTCGGGCCCGCAATGCGATGCTTGCTGCTTTCAGCCTGAGCAATTACAGTGAATTCGGGCTGATCGTCGGGGCGATCGGGGTGGCTAATGGATGGATCGGCGGGGAGTGGCTGGTCATCATCGCCATCGCACTTTCGATATCTTTCATCTTCGCAGCACCTCTGAATTCGGCGGCTCACGGCATATATGCACACATTTCCAACCCATTGAAACGATTTGAAACGGCTACACGTCTTCCGGAGGACACCCCCATCGACAGCGGTAACGCCGAGATTGTCATCATCGGAATGGGGGGCGTTGGCACCGGCGCATACGATGAGATGCAGCGTCGTTACGGAAAGGTGGTTATGGGTGTGGATTTTTCCAACGAAAGGGTTGCGTATCATCAACAGCTCGGTAGAAACGTGGTCTATGGCGATGCCGAAGACAGTGACTTCTGGGAAAGGGTGGAGCCGGGGTATAGCCGGGTCCGTGTGGTGATGTTGGCGCTGCCGGAACCAAGCGCGGCCGTATTCTCCATTCAGCAGATGCGCCTGAGGGGATTCGAGGGGGAAATTACCGCGTCGGTACGCTACGAAGAGGATATAGAACTCCTCAATAAAGAGGGGATCAATGCGGCATACAGCCTGTATGAAGAAGCCGGCGTCGGGTTCGCCGATCATGTGTGCGCGCAGGCCGGCTATTGTGAACTGCGCGGTGGAGACTGAATTTTTCGTTTCACCGGGGAAAAGGACCCATTATGAGTCGAGGCGGTATCTTGATCGCCCGAATGGTTATTGCGGCGCCTCGGCACGCCATGCAGGCGTGTTACGAGTCGAATTGATATCTATTGCTTTATTTTCTCAAGTTCCTTTTCGTAGCACTCCGGACAGTATCCGTGAGAAAAATCCGCATGTGTATGTTCTTTGACGTAGGATTCGATATGATGCCATTGATCGTTATCGTCCCTGATCTTTTTACATCGGGCACAGATTGGTAACAGTCCACTCAAGGTTTTTACTTCACGAATCGCTTTTTCCAGCTTTTTTATGAGTTCTTCCCGTTCCGCCGCCGCTCGCTTGAGTTCGGTAATATCCTGAACGATTCCCTCGATACCCGTAACGGCGCCGTTTTCGTCAAACACCGGTACCTCTGTTACTCTAAGATGTATCCGGCTTCCATTCTTGTGCCAAAACTCCGTTTCGTAAGGCGCTATCTTCTCACCTCGCAATGCTGCTTTCGTATGATTCTCAACCTCCTCGTTGATAGGATTATTTGTCATATACTCGGTATAATGTCCCGCGAACTCATCCTGACTATAACCGAGTACATTGACGATAGAGGGGCTGAGGTAGGTAAAATTACCGTTCGTATCGTGGCTGTAAATAATGTAATCACGCTCCAGGGATTCCACCAGGCGTCGATATTTATTTTCGGCATACTTCAGTTTAGCGTCAGTCTGTTTTAATTTACTGACATTCCGAATAATCTCTTCAGACATTGGTTCCTCCGATATAATTGCCCAATATCAGTTGAAAAACTTCAATACCAGTGAGAAGGTGGCAATCTTTTGTTGGCGGTTATTTACTCCAGCCAATTTCAAAACACCCTGTTTTGACCGATTTCCAGGCTGGCGATCCGCATTTGACTTGGTCCTGTTTTGGGCGAGGGAACGTTTTGAAAATGGCTCACTCTTTCAGCGTTATTTTCAGAAACCCTTCCTCCACATGAATGTTTTCGATACCATCGGAGAAGGTTTTCCAAAACCCTGTTTCGGCTCCGAATGCTTCAACCAGGTCCATGTTTTTAAGACCTCCGATCCAGGCATTGGGAACAGGAACTCCCATTACGGTGACCCCTTTCAGAATGATCACGGGTCTGCCGTTTTTGAACGCTATTTCGACACCGGATCGTAAACGAAGAATTTTCCCGCCCAATATGGGGAAATCTTCATCCATCGGCAGGCGCATTTTTGCACTGATCAAGTTGTCGGACAGATCGATGACCAATTTGTCCGCCAGATCCGTATTTTTTGCCAGAAGCCCGTTGAGCTCCCTTTCGGTGAACGCAACCTCCCGTATCAGGCCTTCTTCGCTGTAGGATTCCGGTTCGAGAGCGCCTCCGGTTTCAGACGGATGGGCATCGGATTTCCCGGGGCGCGTGTTGTTCACTGTTAAGGTGTTTCCGACTTCCGAAGGTTCAAGCTCTTCCAGTTTGGCGGTCAGTTCCTTCTCCTCTGCCGGGGTCAGCATCACGGGCTTGAACGCTGACGGGAATAGAAAGGCCTTTGCGACAAAGAAGGTGGCAACGGCCGTTACGAGAACCGCAACCATAACGATTCCGATCACCTGAAGACAGCCGAACCGCTTGGGGGTATTCCGCGAATATTGTTGCGCCATTATGGAATCCTGATGCTGATATTCTTATTGTGCATGATGTCAGAGGATTATGCCAGGGCCAACACTTCCGAGACCAGTTTTTCAATCCCTTTCGCCACATCTTTTATGCCGGGGCCAATCATATAGGCCGGTGTGGTAACGAGCTTATTTGCCCGGTCGACATGGACTTCCTCTACCGTACAGACGATGTGTCGACCACCCATGGCTTCAATGGCGGCGGCAGTGTTCTTATCATTACCGATGGTGACTTCGGGATGCTTTTTCGTCAGGGCTTTGGTCAATGTTGCCGGGGCAATGCAAATGGCGCCGATGGGTTTGCCTTTCTCTGCCATTTCATTAAGCAAACGGGCCACTTCGGGATAAACTTCCGCATCAGGGCCGCTGACAGCAAATTGGACAGGTTCTTAGCCGCTCCGAAACCACCCGGAATAATCACGGCGTCCAGATCCGCGGCTTCCATGTCACGAATGTCTTTTATTTCCCCACGTGCGATGCGCGCCGATTCTACCAGGACGTTTCGCTTTTCAGACGTCTGGGTTTGATTTAAATGATCTATGACATGAAGCTGTTCCATATTCGGAGCCATTGCAATAATTTCCGCACCGGCCTGATCCAGGAACAGCATTGTCAACACGGCTTCATGAATTTCCGAGCCATCAAATACGCCACAGCCGGACAATATAACCCCCACCTTTTTTGCCATGCGATCCTCCTGTTTGAGTTGTCTTTTTTTAAAAACTATTTATTGCCCACGGGGCGAATTGTCAACACCGGGCAGGGGGCGGTCCGGGCCACACGGTCGGTGACCGATCCGAACACGAAGCGATGAAATCCGGAATAGCCATGGGTGGCGATAACGATCAGGTCCACGGATTCTTCAGCGGCCAGTTTAATGATCGTCTCCGCGGGATCCCCCTCCAGGGTCAGCAATCGGGACCGGACCTGCTTCGGGATCATCTCGGATTGAATCTCGCTTAATTTCTTTATCGACTCTTCCTGGAGCGATGTCGTCCAATCAACCGGTGTGTAAATAGGCTGGGCATAAGCGATTTCCGACCAGCTGGGCGGTTCGATGACATAGACGACCAGGAGTTCCGCATCGAAACTTTCGGCCATTTTTATACCATTGCGCAGGCCCTCCAGAGAAGGTTCGCTGAAATCCGTTGGGCAGACGATTTTTGTGAGGGGAAACATGGCAGGCTCCTTTCTTCATTGGAATCAGGTTGTTTTTTTTTATGGTGTTTCCTGTAAGAAATATTCAGCATAGTCCGTGCCAAATGCCGTTTAAACCATTATGTGGGATAATCATATCATATCTGAAGTTTCCTAAAAAAGTTACGCTGCCATGCGCAGCATTACAGCCACGATCGAATTTACTACGGATTTATGCGGTACCGGGAAAAGTCTACTAAAATTATCTTCCAGTGCCGATCTGGTAATCGATCTTCTGACGTCCGAAAAGGCGAAATGGCGACGGCCCTCGACGGCATGCCGTCGTTTTGGGGTCTTCGCGATCCGGTCGGCATAAATCCATGCCACGCAAGTAGCCATCATGCAAAAGTTCAGATGATTGCTGACCGCCTGCGGATGTCGGGTTTGCGTTTCGGCGCTACCGATATCGCGTTTAAGTTCTTTGAATAAGGCTTCGATCTTCCATCGAGCACCATAGTAGGCGATTATTTGCTGCGCTGCAAGGGTCAGGTCGGTTGAATATAGCGCGATCCATTGACTTTGGCGATAGACCCAAACCACCTTGACCGCACAGCGGATCGTTTTAAGCATGACCACACGCTCGTAGGCCACCACGGTTCGCTCGCGGCCATACAGGTTGACGGTATATTCGCTGGCAAGCGACTTGAATTCAGCGGCCAGTGACGCTGCCGTGCCCAGCTTCGCGCCGTATTTGCGAGGTCGTCCCGCCCGGCGCTTACCTTGAGGTCCGGGCAGTTCGAAGACGTTGTTGTTGGACCGCAGCCGGGAGAGCAGATCCACGCGTCGGCCCAGTTGGTTTTGCAACGGTTTGAATAGACCGTTGTTGCCGAACCATGAATCGGTGACCACGAGGATGCGGGCTAACGCAAACACGTCCGCCATCGAGGTGATCATTGCCGCAGCCTGCTTGAGCTTACTCTCAAAAGTCAGCTTCGGCCCGTTATTATCGCGATTGATGCGTTCGACGCTTTTTTTTAGATGATAGAACCGGTAGCTGAGCGGCAGACAGGCCCAACGTCCCTTGACGATTTTCAGTAGACCCACAGCTACGATATTTTGTGCCCAGGGGTATTTGGACTGATTCTGTTTGGCGGCATGATCAAAGACGTTGGCACAGCCAAAAATCTTCTTACCGGTTTTGGGGTTGATATAGTCATCAAGGGCCACAAGCAGGCGGCCATCAGTCAAGGGATTATCAATCATCTGCCAAAGCCTTTGCCACAACTGCTCCCAGGGAATCTTGGGTGAGGCCATGAATGTGTAAAAGCGCTTTTTGCCGATATTGGTGTTTGTGAAAAGCGTATTAAGGCATCGAAGTATATTGGACGTTTTCGAGGAAGTAAACGGCACCAAGATTGCCAGGATCGTGTAGATGAACCAACTGCCGCGTTCATGGCCTTTTCGGGACGAAGCAAATTCGTTTTTGAGTTTGGTGAGGATTTCTTGTAAGATAAACATGCGAGGCTCCCGGGTTGTGGTGTTTGTTTGGGCAAAATAAACGTACCACAACCTGGCCTCGCAATCAACGATAACATGCCGATTTTTAAACATTTTACGAACATATCGGCAAAAAGGGGTCTCTGAATTATCAATGATTTCAGCATGTTACGAGCCGCCCATATTTTGCTAACTATCTGTTTTGATTGGCTTATTTAAAGTGCGAGGGAGTATTTCCGCCGCGTGCCGGATTAAAAAAATGGGAAACTTCAGATATCATATGTCGGAGGGAAAATTTAATACAAAATCACGGGAAATGAAATTGTTGCATTGAAGCGTCTTATCAATTCGTATTGAGTAGCGTTACTGCAACTTTATGGCTCCCGGATGATTTCCAAGAATCAAGGCAAGTCACATGCTTCCGGCTATTTATAGCGATTTTCTCAATCAATGGTGCTTGGCATCCTCCTTGCTCTTACGTTTTATTTAAATGGTAAATCAACCGCTTAAAATGATGTCAATGTGCGATTTTGTAGAAAGGAGAGCAATATCATGCCGAGGGGAAATCGAACAGACCCAATGGGAAATGGTGTTCGATGCTCCTTCGGACCTGTTCCGTCCAGACGTTTGGGAAAGAGCCTCGGGATAAACAATATCCCCGCCAAGGTATGCTCTTATTCCTGCGTCTATTGTCAGGTAGGAGTAACCAGGCGGCTCGAATATGAACGCAGACGCTTCTATTCCCCGGAAGACGTTTTCCTGGATGTCCGAAGCAGGCTTTCCGACGCGGGGGCATTATCGGAACGGGTTGATTATCTTGCATTTGTACCGGATGGAGAACCCACCCTGGATGTGAACCTGGGGAAGGAGATTGCGTTGCTGAAACCGCTGGGGGTTCCCGTCGGTGTTATCACCAACGCGTCCCTGATTCAGAGAGAGGATGTGCGTGAAGACCTCGGAAAGGCGGACTGGGTATCGGTTAAAATCGATACGGTCCGGGAGGCGTTGTGGCGGCGGATCGATCGGCCTCACCCTGACATTCGGCATGCTTCGATTCTGGACGGCCTGCTTCGGTTTGCGAAATCCTTCTCCGGGCAACTGGTGACGGAGACGATGGTTGTCAATGGATACAATGATTCACTCGAGGACATACAGGCAACCGCGAATTTCCTCCACCAACTTGAACCGCATACATCCTATTTGAGTGTTCCCACGCGACCACCGGCGGAGAAACGCGTGAAAGCCCCGGATCCGGAGGCCCTGATCCAATGGTATCAGCATGTCAGCGAGAAAGTGAGGCGTGTTGAACACCTCGTTGGTTATGAAGGCGATGCGTTCGCTTCTACCGGGGACATCGAACACGATCTTCTGAGCATCACCGCTGTTCATCCCATGAGGGAAAAAGCGGTTGAGGGGCTTCTGAAACAGGCCGATGCACCGTGGGCTGTTGTCGAGAGACTGCTGTCCCGGGGCGATCTGTTGAAAAAGGAGTATAACGGACACGCTTTCTATCTGAGGCGGTTTTGAGACGAAATAGTATTCATGAAACGATACATCACGTCATGCGAAAGCGAGTTCTGGCAAAAGGTTTTCGAGTATGAGATAGGGTATCTCGTTTCGAATCTCCAGGGGTGTCGTGACATCCTGAGTGTCGGTTGCGGCCCCGCGGTTATCGAAGGCGGTTTGGCGAAGCAGGGTTTCAGCTTGACGGGGCTCGATGTGTCGCGGGAGGTCCTGGGCCATGCGCCGGATGGCGTCAGAACGGTGGCGGCCCGTGCGGAAGCGCTGCCTTTCCAGCCCGATTCCTTTGATGCCGTTATCTTTGTGGCGTCGTTGCAGTTTGTCGAAACGTACGGAAAGGTTTTGGACCAGGCTGCCGTTGTCATACGCCCCAACGGCAGGGTTATTATTCTGCTGCTCAATCCGGAATCGGATTTTTTTAAAAAAAAGATTCGCGATCCGGCGTCGTATGTACACCGGATCAAGCACAAGAATTTGGGGGAAATCGAAACGGCAGCGAGCAAGAATTTT
The DNA here is from genome assembly GCA_963677545.2 of Desulfobacterales bacterium. Classification (GTDB taxonomy): domain Bacteria; phylum Desulfobacterota; class Desulfobacteria; order Desulfobacterales; family JAFDDL01; genus JBECKW01. The sequence goes on from CAXXKH010000007.1 coordinate 111,995, forward strand.
GATATCCAGCCGGAGTATTTTTTAAGTACAAGCGGTGACAGGGTACTTGAACGCGCGGACGGGCACCGTTCAATTTCCCGCATTCTCAAGGGGACGGCCAGGGGCGTCTGATGAATTTTGCGCGAATAGAAATCGAGGAGTGATACCATGAACGAAATAAGAGCATTTGAACGCCGGATGGGTGGAAGATGGACGGGCGTTTCCTTCCACCGCCAGATTCCGCGGGATACAAGAAAAGTCGATCAGTCGATGCCTTTCTGCAAAGCGGTTACGGTTTCAAACACCGGGGCATTGACCTTGGCCCGGGAGGATATAAATTGTCCCGGCGCCTGGAGAAGTTTCGGCTGGCAGAGCGAAGTGGGATCATCCTTTATGGATAAAATAATCAGGCGGACCGGTTTTTCACAGCCGGTGGCGGAAAAACTGATTCGGGAAACGCCTGCAATCGATGATGCGGATATTGTCGGCGTCACCGTTGGTGATTATGAAACACCGGACATTCTCATTTCCTATCTCCAGCCGGCCCACGCGATGCGTTTTCTTCTGTTATGGCAGGCGGTGTATCAAAAGCACGCTCGATGTATCCATCTCCTCCGTTATGGCGGTTTGTGGAAGCGTTGCCGCCGGTGCGTATTCGACCCAAAAGGTCTGTTGCTCTTTTGGTTGCCCCGAATCCCGCCGGCAGGGAGGCATCGGGAGGGATCGCCTGGCGATTGGTATACCGACAGGGCTTCTGAGGGAATTTTCCTGAGTGCAATCCATTTTTTAAAAAACAAGAGGAAGGAGCTATTTTCAGAACGATTTCCGGTTCTACAGTGGCGCGATAATGCAGGCCAAAGATGGGTGGAAAGGAAGCGTTTTGAAATTGGCTGAAAGAAATTAAAGATATAAAAGGAGATTTTTACATGCGAGTGACCGAGCTGTATCAAAATGGAAAACCTGTGATTTCAATGGAATTTTTTCCCCCCAGAGACGAAACCGCGGAACAGGTGTTCAGTAAAACCGTCGACGACCTGGCCGAACTCAATCCGGATTACCTGTCCGTCACCTTTGGAGCGGGCGGTTCCACACGGACGGTTCGTTTCAAACCGTTAAAGGGCTGATGGTCGATAAAAAACAACCCAGCGTTGCCTATATTGCCGGATACGGTTTGGGCCCGGAAGAGATTGCCGATGTGCTGGACAATTACCGGGCGTTGGGGGTTGAAACCATTTTTGTCCTTCGCGGGGATAAACCAAGGCAGGAATCGTTTACATCACACCCCCAAAGTTTTACATATGCCTCAGAAATGATCGCTTATATCAAGCAACACTATGATTTTACGCTCGGTTGTGCGGGATATCCCGAGGGGCATCTGGAAGCGGAAAGTCTTGAACGGGATATCGAAAATCTTAAACAAAAAGTAGACAATGGTGCTGAATATGTCGTTACCCAATATTTTTATGACAATGCCTATTTTTTCGACTATGTCGAAAAATGCCGTGCCGCGGGAATTTCCGTGCCGATCATTCCGGGTATCATGCCTGTCTACACCGTAAAGATGACAAACATGCTTGCCAAGGTTTGCGGGTCTACAATCACCGATGCCCTGAAGACCAAACTCGATGCCGTGGATGGGGATGATAAAGATGCTGTCTTAAATCTGGGCGTTGATTACGCCACCGAACAATGCCGGGACCTTCTCAAAAAAGGAGTCGCCGGTCTGCACTTCTACACAATGGACCGGAGCTATTCCACGAAGCAGATAATCAATAATCTCAAAGAAGAGCAGTTGCTGTAGAAAATTGCCGGGGCGAATGAAGTACACCCCATCTCAAAAAAAGATTTTTTTGAGATGGGGTGTACTAAAGGGAGAATACTGCCTTTTCCGAAGAGGGATAGGTTACTCGCCGCTGAAACCGTCTCTTTGTTGTTTCATATAGTTGCTCAATGCTTCCTGAACCGCCGCGGCTGCGAGATCGGCACAGTGCCTGTCCTCCTGGGGCAGCCGCCCGATTTTTTTCAAAACGCTTTCACCGTTAATGTCGGTCAACGTGTCCGGATCTTTTCCCAGGGCGAGTTCCGCCGCGAATGAGCCGCAGATGGCGCTCGATGCGCAACCGTCTGTAAAATAGGATGCCCGGGAGACGCAATCGTTTTCGAATTTGAGATAAATTTCAATTGTGTCCCCGCACGTTCCGGTTACCCGGGCGTGGGCGTCGGCATCCGACATGCGTCCATGGTAGCGGGGATTGCGCCAGCGTTGAAAGCCATTCTCCCCGTAAGCTTCTTTCGCTTCGTCAAAAATCTTCTCTTGAAGATCGTCTAAAAAATCGTCCAAATTTCCCATGTTCTGTTTTTATCCTCTTGGGGTGTCGGTTTCCGCTATTGATGCTTCGATCTTTTAGCAGAACTTCAGACGCTGTTACAATACTTTCCCCTATTTTTCCGCCTCACCCGTGCCGAGCGGCAATTTCTTAAAACGACCGCCATAAATAATGGGATCGCCTTTGTATCCCAGGGCCTTGAAATCAATGTAATCCGTTGGCGCCCACCAGATCGCTGACGTCACGCCCTTTTTCAGCCATATAGGAAAAGTCGGTCCCTTTGTGGGCGATGGTTTTGAAATCAACCTCCCGGTTGTCCTGATGGCAGCGGTTGCAGGTTTTCTCTCCTTTAAGGCTCTCGTGGCACTGTACGCAGGAAAGGGCCATGTCGGCCGGCATCACTTCGTGCTTCACGCCCCCAGTACATCTGGGTGGTGATCCACTCGTACTGCCCGCTGTATGGCAGGTGAGCGGCTTTCATGCCATCGTCGAAGGCTTTCTGCCAGTCCCGGTTTTTCCAGTAGGCGGTGGTATCCTCACTATTGCGGGGAAAGAGATGGGGCACGATAAAATGTCTGTATTTGGTGTCCACCGGCTGAATTCCCGCCATGATCTTGAAGGGAGAGATCTTCGAGTTGGGATCTTTGATAGATCCCACCGGCTCGCTGATGTTTATGATGTCCCGGGTCAGGTCCACGGCATCCCCCTGAAATACTCGCTTCATATAGCCGCTGGACCAGGTGTAGACCGGCTTGGCCGATTCTTTCCAGGTGAACTCTCCTTTTTTCCAGTTGTAGTCGGGCATACCGTACTTGTCCTTCTGAACTGCCCGCTTGGTGTCTCCAGCCTTGGACCAGTCCCAGAAAACCTTGGTGGGTTTGCACTTTGCGTAAACCGGTGCATGGCAGGTAGCACAGGCGATGGTTGTCGACGTGTTTGTTCAGATGGTGGTCCAGCAGTTCCGCGCCGGTGTGGGGCGCATCGGTATGACAGTCCTCGCAGGAAAGGGCGCCTTCCACTACGGCCACGGACGAACTGCGGCCGGTGATTTTGTGATTCCGGGTCTGGTGGCATTCCGTGCACTGGAAGTCATAGCCCCCCATGTGGACGTCACAGTTTCGGTCCGGTTCCAGCAATTGGCGGGAGAGATCCGCATGTTTCACCGCTTCACCTCCGCCACCGTTGAAATGGCACTCCCCGCAGGTTTTTCGCGAGGTGGCGCCCACGTTTTCGGCCACGGCCACCAGGTCCACTTCGGGATCCGGCATGCCGGCGCCGGTGGGGGTTTTCTTGTATGTGCCGGTGGTATCGTGGCAGACCAGACAATCGATGTTGGTCTTGTCTGTGAAATCAAAAGAGTTGTCTTTCCATCCGTATCCGGCATGACAGCTTGTGCAACGAGCCTCGTTGCTGATGATGCTCATTCAGAAATTGTTGACGGCGGTTGTCGCCTTGCCGTGCCGGACCTCCTTTCGATGTTCGAGGGTATACGATGAGGCTCCCTTCCACAGCCAGTGGGCCGATGCGAGCATATCCTCTCCGGCTGTTTCATGGCACCGGAGGCACTCAGCGGTTACCCGGGATGGTTCGGGATTTTCCGGCAGCGCCACCAAGCCTTTATGGTCAGGAATATTCTTGCTGTGGCAGCCGGTGCAGTCTATCGGCCCCTGGTTCATCTCCTGGTGACAGCCCATACACTGCTGGTGGTAGGCGGCTTTCAGGCCGAGTCGGTCGGGCTGCTCTTTTTTGAACGGTTCCTGATGACAGGCCGAACAGCGGACGATTTCCGAAGCGGTCTCATCCAGGGGCCGGTAGTGGTGACAAATGGCACAGTCCTGGGTCACGGCGGCGTGCTTTGTGTGCATGAAGCGCACCGGGCCGTAGTGATCCTCGGTTTCCTGAATGATGGGGCTGTTCAAAAGATAGTAGCTTTCGGCCTGGTCCTTTATGCCGAGGCCCATGTCCCGAAGTCTCAGCTGGCGGCACAGGGTACACTCGTCTTTGACCGCTGCCACAAAGGGCACCCTCTCAGCCGCCCGGATTTCAGCCGCCGCCTGGTCCGGCGCCACCCAGGTGCTTTCCGTTGATGCCGACGGCTGGTTTGTTGCAGACTGGACCGGGATTTCACCGGTTTGGCCAGATCCCGGGCCGGAGAGGAAAAACATGGCTGTAAACAACACGAGAACGGAAAAAAGAGCAGGACCCGATTTTTTCATGAAGATACCTCCTGCTGTCCGGATAATACCGGCAGATAGGTTACCAGAAACCGGTATACAAACATCAATGCCGAGATGAGACCGACGGTTACTAATATTTCACCGATGGCCGGGAAATAATTCGCTTCGCTTACCGGAGGCTTATAGCCCACCACGAAGACATTAATCCGGTTTAAGAGCACCCCCCCTACGATGAGGGTGCTGGCAATGAAAAGCCCGCGACGAGACTGCCTGGCCTTCGGCGAAAGCAGCATGATCCAGGGAACGATGACCCCGAAGATCATTTCGACCAGAAAGGAGTTGGTCTGGGCGGTTCCGTCAAGCAGGTAGATCCAGGTGCCCCGGTCCACCATGTCCCCCACCTTCAGTATAAGGTAAAGTCCCAGCAGGAAGATGGTGATGCGGGTCAGGGGATTCAATATTTCCATTTCCGAATCGAGGTTCAGGCTTGTGGTTGCCAGGGTGGCTTCGAAGACCACCATGGGGTACCCCACGGCAATGGCCGAAGTCAGAAACAGCAGCGGCAGAATGGGAGTGTACCAGAGTGGATGGAGCTTTGTGGGGGCGATGAGCATCAGTGATCCCAGGCTCGACTGGTGCATACAGGAGAGCACCACCCCGGCAATGATAAGGAGCCACATGATTTTCGGTAGGACCAGGTCTGCCAGACGGAGCAGCCACTCCACGGGGGTGTTCAGCGCCGCCAGGGCGCCCGGGAGGGCCACCTGCCCCTTGAATCGCTCCACCACAATCGGGGCAAACTCCAGGTAGAGCACGTTCAGGTAGACCATGACACACATGGCCACCTCGAAGAGCACCGAGTTTTTATTCCAGAAGAACATGGGCTTCCAGATGGCCCAGGAACGGCCGATGTCCACCAGCAGTCCCAATACGACGAAGGTATAGCCGAGCATGGCGGTGAGAAGGGCCGGCCGGATCACGGGTTCATAGTAGTGACGGCCAATGATGTGGACCAGGAACGCCGTGGTGAAGCCACCCGCGGCCAGGGCAACCCCCGAGGCGACATCCACACCGATCCAAAGGCCCCAGGGGCGTGCGGTGCTGAGATTGGACACATAGCCGATTCCGCCGATGAAACGGGCAACAATCGTCAGGGCGCCGGCTGCCATGAGCACGACCAGCATCACTACTCCCGGGGTCCAGAATTTTGCCCGAACGGGCACGGGTACTGCCTTCTGGCTCATTTTTGTCCTCCTCCCTCGCCGTTCTCGGGCCGCTCGCCCCTGTTCCGGAATCCCCACATCACCCCACCCAACATACCGAACAGGACGATAGGAGACCACAGGTGGGTGAAGAGAGAGTGCTGAATGCTCTCTGCCAGTTGCGGCATGGGGGTTTCCGGAACAGTCACGAAGCCGAGTTTTTCAAAGGGAATGCCGGACAGATACATCCAGCTGGCGCCACCGGCTTCCTTTTCACCATAGATATGGTCGATGTAGTCTCCCGGGTTTTGGCCGATACGTTTTCGGGCGATTTCGAGAAGCGTGCTTCGACGGCCGAAGGTCAGGGCCTCCACCGGGCAGATTTCCACGCAACCCGGAAGTTTGTTTTCCGATTCGACCCGCTCGTAGCAGAAAGTACACTTCATCACCCGGGGGGTGACGGGGTTGTCGTATTCGTAAGCGGGGATTTCAAAGGGACAGGCCACCATGCAGTAGCGGCATCCGATGCATTTGGAGACATCGTAGTGAACCGCACCATTCTCCTTCTTGGTCAATGCCCCGACGATGCAGGCCGAGGCGCAGGCCGGATCCTGGCAGTGCATGCACTGGAGTTTGACAAAGGTGGGTACCAGCCGCCCCTGCCTGTCGAGTTCCCCCGGCGTATATCGATTCACCACCGTATAGGCCCGGGCATCGGGACGCCTCTTTTTGTCGAGAACCGTGGGGTCTTCAAAGGAGTCGGCCGGTGCCGGCAGGCTATTGACCGCATTGCAGGCCTGTTCGCATTTTCGGCAGCCGATGCACCGGGTCAGGTCCACCAGGCAGCCGTAAGGATCTACCGGGGCTTTGGATTTCCAGGCCCTTGCGGATTTCCGGGAGCCGGTTACCAGTGCGCCGGTGGCGGTCAGTAACTTTAAAAAGCCGCGTCGGTCAATTCCCATATTTGTCCTCCCGCAAAGAGTTCAAAACCATGTCTTACGCCAAGACGCAGAGGCCCAAAAAAAACACAACTAACAGACCTTACACGAAGCTACTACTTCCCATTGGAATTCTTTATAACACATTTTCGATGGCGGCTTCGAGTTTGGTCCTGTCCGTCATGCCGGTAAGCTGTCCGGCCAATTGCCCTTCCTTGAAGAGAAGAAGTGTCGGGATAGCCTTGATGCCGTATTTCACGGGGGTTATCGGGCTGTCGTCCACATTGCATTTGGCAAATGTCATTCGGTTGCCGAATTTTTTTGCCAACTCCTCTACGACCGGTGCTATGGCCCGGCAGGGGCCGCACCAGGGAGCCCAGAAATCAACCAGGGTTGGTTTTTCCGCCTGCAATACCTGAGATTCGAAGTTTGCATCATCGATTTCCATCAATCCTTCCGTCATGATACGTTCCTTTCCAGAGCAAAAGATTCAATACTACAGCCAATTTCAAAACGTCCCTTTCTGGCAGACCCCCGGGAGGGCGATCCGCTTTGGGCTTGATCCCGCTTGTGCCGGAAAACGTTTTGAAAATGGCTCATTACAAATTCATTTTTCTGATCGGAGCTTTTTATGCCCCCGCCCTTTTTTGATAAGCCATATTTTAAAGGTATTGCCCGCTTCATCCCTTTGCTCCACCATTGTCAATTTATGCCGGCAGGCGGATAAGATGCATTTCAGATCATTGGTGATAGTGGCGTCGTTGGCAATGACCTCCAGCTTTTCCCCGGGCTTCATCTGCCGACAGGCATTGGTGACCTCAAGCAGGAAAAGCGGGGAAATTGTATCCCGTGAATCGAACGATTTCATTGATCGCTCCCCCAAAGACTTGCTTCCATAGGCTTCTTTTCACCGGTATTCTGCAAGGGTGGTGCCAGGGTAACCGCATTTGGAATTTTATAAGGCTCTATAATTCAATACCAGATCCAAATGCGATTACCCTGGGCACTTGCTCCTTCACTCTTGCCACAAGGATGTTTATGTGTTAACTTTCTGAACATACCACCTGTCAACTTTTTAAACGAAAGTGAACGATTATCGTGCAAAGTCAGAACCAGTATTGGAAAACTATTGTCGATACGATTCAGGATGGCGTCATGATTGTTAATCCCGAAGGCGCCATTGTTTCGGTCAACCGGGGATTCGAAGAGATTACCGGGTTTGAAAAGACGGATGTGCTTGGAAAACCCTGCACGATTCTCAATTGCAGCAACTGCGCAATTGCCCGCAAAAATCGCCAGGGGCTTAATTGGTGTGTGCTGTTTGAACAGGGGCATCTGAAGCGCCAGAAATGCCTCCTCTATCGAAAAGACGGGCGGCCCGTCCATATTGTGAAAAACGCGGCACTCCTGAAAGATGAAAATGGGGAGGTTATCGGTGCTGTTGAAACCATGACGGATATCTCCGATTTGACGGAAAAAGAGTGCCAGATCGAATCTTATCGCAAAGAGCTGGACGGGGAGGACCGCTTCCACGACATGATCGGGCAGTCCGCATCCATGCGGCAGCTTTTCGGGATTATTGAAAACGCTGCTGTTTCAGATGCTCCCGTGATTATTTACGGCGAAAGCGGTACCGGTAAAGAACTGGTGGCCCGGGCTATTCATGAGGCAGGGCTTCGGGCCGGGAAACCCTATATCAAGGTCAATTGCGCGGCCCTGAATGAATCGCTTTTGGAAACCGAGCTTTTCGGACACGTGAAGGGCGCTTTTACCGGGGCGCTTCAAAGTCGAATCGGTCGGTTTGAAGCGGCAACCGGGGGCGATATTTTTCTGGATGAGATCGGTGATCTTCCTCTGGCCACCCAGATCAAGCTGTTGCGAGTCCTGGAGGAAAAAGTCATCGAGCGTGTGGGGGATCATCGGCCCGTCAAAGTGGATGTGCGCATTATTTCCGCCACCAACCGGGACCTGCCGGGACTCATTGCCCGTGGGGAATTCAGGGAAGATTTTTACTACCGGATAAACGCCATCCCCATGCGAGTGCCGCCCCTTAGAGAAAGGGCCGAGGATATTCCGCTGCTGGCCAGGTCTTTTTTCAACCGCCTTCAACTCAAGAGCGGAAGAAAAATCCTGGGGATTTCAAACGATGCCCTGGAGGCGCTGATGAAATACCAGTGGCCCGGCAATGTCCGTGAATTGAAAAGTGCTTTTGAATATGCTTTTGTTTCCTGCCAGGGGGAAACCATCGAGCCGTTGCACCTGCCCATGAACATTCTCGAAACCCAACCCGTATTGTCTAACACCGTGGCGGGGGGAACAAGCCTGGACGATATAAAAAAACAGAGGCTGATCAAGGCACTGGATGCCGCCGCCGGCAATCGATCCGAAGCAGCTCGAATTCTGGGTATCTCCCGAACCAGTGTCTGGAACCAGATGAAACGTTTTGGATTGTCGATCTGAACGGATTGAAGAAAAGGGTACAAGGGGTCGAGGATTCAAGGATTCGAGGGGAAAACAAGTTATTTTATTATAGTAGCCTGCCTTTTTCTGACATGCCTTACTATACAACCTGTACGGTTTTTCAAAAGTTTTAGATTCATTAATATAGCGGCGCATCCTCCTCAGCCTGCTTTATCGTTTTGCCTTTCCCTTTGAGTCCTCGACTCCTTGAACCCTCGGCCCCTGTTTTATTCTGGCACGCATGTTGCTGTGTTATCCAAGCAAGTGAGCTTGGCAGACTACCTCCATCTAATTGCTTGACTCACCCCCTCAGCCGCGGTCCGGGGGTCTTGCCTCTCCCGGGCCGCGGCAGACCAGAATTATTCCGGGAATGCCAGGAGCGTAGCCATGTCTATCTGGTTTCCAGCCGACAATAAAAAGGAGATGCCTGAAAATGGATACAGTTTCTTTTGAACATATCGCTATCGTTTCATGCGGCACATTGAGTATTGAACTCAATTATCTGAAGGAAACAGGTTTTCTGAATACGCCGCATCTCTATTATACCACTCCCGGTCTCCATCAGGATATTCCGGAACTCGAACGCCAGTTAGTGGAACGAATTCGGAAAGCAAAAGCACAGGCCGGAAGAGTGATCGTCGTTTACGGGGGTAAGTTCTGTTATGTCAATCCGGACGAGCCAACCCGCCAGATGCGCAACATCATCGATGAGCAGGGGGCTGATGTCGCCAGAATCGAGGCGACCCACTGCATGGACATGCTTGCGGATGAAGACGAACGCAGCCGCATTGCCGAAGAACTTGCCCCCGGCGAACCGGTCTGGTGGATGACTCCGGGATGGATCAAATTCCGAAAGGACGTATTCAAGGGGTGGGACCAGGCCATTGCCAACGAAAATTTCCCCAAGCACACGGGGGGCGCTATCGTTCTTGACGGTACGGGATACATGGACGCCTACATGGCTGAGCTGCCCGAGGCCTTTCTGGCGTATTCCGACTGGATGGGGATTCCCATCATTCCTTATCCCGTGAGTCTGGATCGATTTAAATCGTTGCTTGTTCAGCAGGCAAAAACCCTGGAGGGGTAGAAACTGACTCGATGAAATTGCACTCCCATATGGATATGGGGGCGCATCATCATACATCATCAAGGAGATTATAATATGAAACAAGCAGACGTATTGGTATTGGGAGGCCTTTCAGGCATTAGCGCGGGAATCAGTTGCCGGCGGCACTATCCGGATAAAAAGGTCGTTCTTGTCCGGAAAGAGGGGACAGTACTGATCCCATGCGGAATTCCATATATTTACGGTACGGTGGGCGGGCCCGAGAACAACGTGGTGCCGGATGGGCTGCTCGAAAATAACGGAATCGAACTGGTCCGGGGCGAGGCGACGGCTGTGGATCGTGAAAAGAAAGTGGTAACGATGGAGACCGGCGAGGCCATCGGCTACGACAAACTGGTTTTCGCGACCGGATCTCTTCCGATGATTCCGCCCATTCCGGGTGTAGACAAAAAAAATGTCTACCCCATCCGAAAAGAGTTCGACTATCTTGGCGCCGTTCTTGAAAAAATGAAAACGGTCAAGGACCTGGTGATTATTGGCGGGGGATTTATCGGGGTTGAGTTTGCCGATGAATGCCGCAAAGGGCGGAATGTTAACGTAACGGTTGTGGAGGCGCTTCCGCAATGCCTGCAGATGGCCCTCGATGACGAGTTTTGCGCCGAGGCAAAGGAAAAGCTGACCGATGCCGGCGTCAAGGTCCTGGTAGACAGCAAGGTTGAAGCTATTCTAGGAGGAGAATCCGTTACCGGCGTCAAATTGGCCGGTGGCGAGGAACTCAGGGCGGATATGGTCATTCTGGGTATCGGTGCGTTTCCTAATACGGAACTTGCTGAAAAATCAGGGCTTGAGCTGGGTTTCAAAAAGACTATTAGAGTAGATCGCTATATGCGCAGCTACAATGACCCCGATGTGTTTGCCTGCGGAGACTGTGCGGAGAAGTCTTCTTTTTTCACAGGACGTCCATCCGGTGTCATGCTGGCTTCTATTGCCACTTCTGAAGCCCGTATTGTGGGGGCAAATCTGTTTTCTCCGGTTCACCATAACTGTGGTACCATCAGTGTGTTTTCGACCATAATCAACGAGAGAGCGTTTGGTGTCGCGGGGCTGACAGAGCGTTTTGCGGCACAAAACGGCATGAACTATGTGGTGAGTACGGATGAGGCGATTGATACCCATCCGGGCGGCATGCCGAATTCCAGCAAGACGAAATTGAAGCTGATATTTGCCAAGGATACAGGCGTGCTCCTGGGAGGGGCCGTATCCGGCGGGCGGTCCGTCGGGGAGATGGTCAACGTGCTAAGCGCATGTATCATGCACAAAATGACCGCCAACGACATCGTACAGTTTCAGATGGGAACGCATCCGGCATTGACGTCGTCACCCATTGCCTATCCTCTTGTCAATGCCGCCTGTAAGGCGGTACTCAATATCCGGCAGTGATATCCGTTATGAATTTAAATGCGACGCATGTGATCATTGTTACTAAGACACCCAAAGGCGTAACGTCCGGTCTATTGCACTTGCAATTGCCATGACCTCGTTCGGACAGCAGGGAATTACCATTGCCGTGCTGATTGCCCTGGCATGTATGGTTCAGATTCAATCCGCGGCATGGTATGTGCAAGTAGCTGATAGGATATTCGGATTCAGAGCCAAGCATTTTAGCTTGGACCGGAAAGAAAATATTGACTATAAACCGGAGCCGGGTGTTGTCGGATTGAATTCGGTGGTGAAAAGAGTCTGATACCCGCGATGGTAGTGCGCCTTCCGGAAAAAAAAGTCTGTTCGAAAGTCGGTGGGAGGTATAAATGAAACAACATCATTACAGGCACTGACCGTGTGATAAAGTGAGAGTAGAAGGAATCCCCAATGTTAAAAAAAAACAATCGTATTAATGTGGCGGAAGAACAAGCAGTGTCTCAACGGCGGGAAGCGAAGGGCCGAAACCTGAATTTGATTCTGGGTCTCGTTGGCGGTGTGCTTCTGACCGTTCTTGTAGGCTGGCAATCCATGCCGAGCATGATGCTGGCGACACACCAGAGCCGGTATGATACGGTTCAGGAAACCTGCATTCATCTCAAGGCTGCCATAGAGGAAAACGGCTGGAGCTGTCCTGCTATTCGGGATATGAACCTGACCATGGAGAAGCACGGCGTTACCATGGCGCGGCCGGTGAAGATCGTGGAGTTGTGCAAGGCGGAGTACGCAAGGGATGTCCTCCTGACGAATCCCGAGGTCTCTACGCTGATGCCATGTGCCTGGGGTGTTTATGAGGGGGACGACGGTAAGATATATATTTCAGGAATGAATATGGCGCTTATGGGGAAGATGTTCGGCGGGAATATCGCCAAAGTGATGGGGGATTTGGTTGTAAAAGATGAAGCCCGGATACTCGAGGGTGTCATTTAACTTGATCCAGTACCTTTTTTTGAGATTGCCATGTGGCATGGCATGTATGTTGCTTTTAAATATGGCAGAGTAAGCTTGGCAATTACCTCCGTTGTTTTTTATGCTTTACTCAATTATGTTGCCCCAGCCCGGAATGTCGGTTTCTCCAGGCTGGGGCATTTTTATTCATTCGATGTCGAGAAGATTGTCTATTTGAGTCAATCCGTTAGTTTTACCATTTTAAATTACAGTGAAACAGCTTCTTCAGCTGTAGCTGTGCGTCCCTAAAACGACCGGGATGCCTGTTTTATCTTGAAGGATTTGGGCCATCTCTTCCGGAGTGGCGTAGGGACATGCCGGTTTCGCATTGACCATGCACGAACTTAGATAGATTAGATCCGGTTTGATTTCGGAAAGCTTGATTGCCATTCCGGTATTGGGAGCGCATGTTCTTCCCGGGCATTCGCATTTGACAAATGCAATTACGGACGATTCCTCTTCGAATTTCCCTTCGCCCAAAGCCGCGGCTTTGAGACATCGCCATTCTCCGGGGCAGCCGAATCCGCTGTCCATGTAAGCGCCACATCCGACAATTACCGTTTTTTTCATTTCGAGAGTCCTCCTGATTGTTGGTAAAAAAATCCGAGAATAAAGCCCGGGCCAAAAGATTTCGTTTCGAACGGGTACTATTTAACGCAAACCTCGTGCCGCGGTCAATAAGTAGAGGGCAAAGGGTGGAATCCCCATATTTTGGCTTCCTTTTCCGGTAATCCTATGCGAAAGTTCACATGAAAGCGCCTGATGAGGGTTGTACGGGTGCAACTATGTCCGGACTATACTGGAGCAATATTGCAAAGGTATTATAGCGGCTCGACCTGACAAGATCCGTTGTCAAAGGTAATTTCCCGATGCACTTCGTATTTGCTCGGGAGACCGGGGGTTGGCACGCTTCATGCTGGGTGGAGGAGTGAAAACAGGACTAAATTTCCTGAGACATTAAACAAAAAGGAGTCTTGCCAATGAAAGCCGACACTGTAAAACTGATCTATTTTTCTCCGACCCATACGACCCGGAAAGTGCTGGAAGGCATTGCATCCGGAATCGGCGCACAGAGTGTTGTCCATCTCGACTTGACGCTGCCTGCTGCTGAAGAAAGCCCTGAAACCATTCGTGCTGATCTTGCCATTCTTGGTGTCCCGGTCTATGCCGGACGGGTTCCCCAAACCGCGGCCAGTCGGATTTCTCAGCTTAAAGCCGATAATGTCCCGGCGGTTATTGTCGCCGTTTACGGTAATCGGGCTTTCGAGGACGCCCTGGTGGAGTTAAAGGACCTTGCCGAGGGCGTTGGCTTCAAGCCAATGGCGGCCGCCGCCTTTATCGGCGAGCACTCGTTTTCAAATGAGGAGTCGCCTATTGCGCAATCCCGGCCGGATGAAAAGGATATAATGGAGGCAGACGCTTTTGGACAGCGTATCAAAAACAAACTGGAGGAGGCGCAAGATCTTGCCGGGATGTCTCCCCTGAACGTTCCGGGCAATCATCCTTATAAGGAAAGACATGCGATGCCGCCCGGTTCGCCGACGACCCAGGCGGATCTCTGCACCTTGTGCGGCAGCTGTGCTGATGAATGTCCCGTAGATGCCATCAGTGTTGAGGATATCGTAAAGACCGATGCCGCTCTCTGCATATATTGCTGCGCCTGCGTTAAGGTTTGTCCCACAAATGCCCGGGTGATGACGGTGCAGAAGATAAACGAAATTGCCAAGAAACTGAGTGAAATATGTGCGGATAGAAAGGCGCCTGAATATTTTATATAAGGAACCGATATGACAAAAAAACAGATATCTCCTTCTTGTGCTGCCTGTGAGGTGAAGAATCCCGACAGAATCTGCGAGACCGATAATGGCAGTGCATCAAAGGGCTGTCCCACACTGGCAAAAAAGGATATTCTGCAGGCGGCCAATAGCGAGTATGAAAAGCCGGATGTAGGGCATTTCGCCCGCCAGGCTTCCAGGCAGGAAGCGGCATGTTATGCCAATCGAAACACTCATCCCTATGTACTGCAGCCATCGAAAACCCGTCTGGTCGAAATTTGTGAGTTCGCGGAAAAAATGGGTTATAAGCGGCTGGGGCTTGCTTTTTGCGGCGGGTTGTCCAGGGAGGCGGCCATTGTCGGGGAGCTTCTGCTGAACCGGGGATTTGAGGTCGTTTCGGTAGTATGCAAAGCCGGTCGAAGCCCGAAGGCGCTTCTTGGACTTGGGAAAGAGGATACGATCCATCATGACGAGAAAGAGTCCATGTGCAATCCCGTTTTTCAGGCGAAGCTATTGAACCATGAAAAAACGGAATTCAACATCCTTCTTGGCCTGTGTGTCGGGCACGATTCCCTCTTTTTCAGGTATTCGGATGCACCGGTTACCGTATTGGCGGTCAAAGACCGCGTTACCGGGCATAATCCGCTGGCGGCGATCTATCTGTCGGAAAGTTACTTCCGTAAGATAAAGTCGCCGGAATTGTGCTGACTGAAAATCCGCCGGTCAGTCGAGATATAGTGTCTGTCCCGGATAGATAATTGATCTCTTCGAAAGCTGATTCAACTGGAGCAGCCGTTCAAGGGTTGTATGGTTCTCCCGGGCGATTGTAAACGGGCTGTCCCCCCTTTTCACCACATAAGTGCGAAGGCTTTTTGTGTCGGTATTGTTTGCGGTTCCCGGGAGGGTGGTTGTCTCCTTTTCCGAGATTTTCAGTTTCTGGCCGATGCTGAGTGTTGTGGTGGCCAGACCATTGAGTGCCTGGATCCGCTTGACGGTGGTACCGTAGTTTCTTGCAATGATCCAGAGAGAATCCCCCCGTTTAACCGTGTGGAATGCGGGAACGGCGGCGGATACTTTTGATGCTGTCGCTGTGGTGGCGCTGGGGGTGTATGTCCCGCGAAGGGGTATCTTAAGTGTTCGTCCTGCAACGATATAGTCGCTTCTTCTAAGATTGTTGGCACGCATGATCTTACTGACACTTGTGTGATAGCGCCTGGCAATGGTGGAAAGGGTTTCGCCGGAGCGAATCCGGTGTTTGGTAAAGGCTGCCTGGGGAGGGTGGGAAACGGCGATCCGGTCGATCGATGCCAGGAGCACCTCTCCTCGACCGGGCGGCATACGAAGCGTATAAGGCTCCGCGGGTAACAGGCCGTAGCGGAGTTCCGGATTAAGCGCTTTCAATTCATTTTCAGGGATGTTCAACTCTTCCGAGATGCCCCTCAGGTCCACCTGCCGGCTGACCTGCACGGTTTCGAAAGCCAGGGGCGGATCGGGTTCGGGAAGTTCAAAGCCGTACTTTTCAGGATCTTCGAGGATGTGAAGGGTCGCCAGAAATCGCGGGACATATCGTGCCGTTTCCAGCGGCAGCAACTGGTAGAGGTCCCAGAAGTTGTCAAGATAGTTGACGTTCTGCCCGCGAATTACCCGCAGGACGCGTCCTTCACCGCAGTTATAGGCGGCCAGCACGGTCATCCAGTCGCCAAAAATTTGGTGCAGTTCCGTCATATACGCAATGGCGGCGGCTGTCGCCTTTTCGGGGTCGAGTCTTTCGTCAATGAATGTGTTTCGTGTCAGCCCGAATTTGTATCCGGTTGAAGGGATGAATTGCCACAACCCAAGGGCCCTTGCGCTTGACAGTGCCCGAACCTTGAATTCGCTTTCGATAAGCGGCAGCCAGGAGAGTTTCGTCGGCATACCATTTTCTTCCAGGGCTTTGATGATCCTTTCGCGGTATTTCCCCGAGCGCTTGTAAGCAGCCAGAAAGTTCTTTTTTTCGCGGTTCTGGAAGGATTTGATCTCTTTTAAAACGTGTTCATTGAGATCCATGGGAATTTCATGGCCGTTTCCATTGGCCACGGTAAACCTGGAGGCGTATATTTCCTGTATTCGCTTTGAAATAAGAATTCGAAGGTCGTCTTTCTGCTGAATCAGTTTGGGGTCATCCTCGGTGTCCACCTTTAATATAAGAGAGTATGACTGATCGAGGGCCTCGAGGGCATTGTCGGGCTCTCCTTTTTGAAAGAAGTGCTGGGAGGTTTGATAAAATTCAAGGGCTTCATCCAGAAGAGATTGCGCTGTTTTTTCAGTCGTTGCAGAACCAATTCCTGTTTTTTTCATCCAGGTAAATATCAGAAGGAGGCGGGTTTCGACCTTATTCGAATCGGCATATGATTCCGGAGAATTGTCGGAAACTGCTGACAAGTTGTCAGCCGCGCTTTCGGGGGGACATTTGTCAAGCGTGGCGGAATTGTCGGTGATAGCGGCTTGGTCGGATGGAATCGAAGGTTGATGGGATATGGAACAACCCCAGAAAAAATAAAATGACCGAAATTAAAACCAATGTCCTGATCGATGCATACATGTAATAGCCACCTTTTTTTGAAGCGCAATATAGAGCCCGAAGTGCAAAACGATACAACCTATAAAAAGATCTTGGTCGATTACACTTGTTGGGCCCCAATTGTCAAGGTTTTGTCTCCGTGTACCGGCGGCTGTTACAGAAAAATCCGCCTACCATGGGTTCTATCGACCAATAACCAATTGAACTTTAATGTAAACCCGTTTGATGGTAACGAATGAATTTGACTCCGCAAGCCCATAATGCTCTGAATTCATATCCGTTTGGAGTAACTATTCCCGGAGAATAAGAGCGGCGCCGGTGATGTCAGACAGATAAAAAAATGGGGCATGTTTCCCTTTGATTTTTTAAAAATGGCGTATTTGATCAAAATAATGAGAATTTAGCAGTAAATATGATAAAATGACATAAATATAGCTTGTAAATAAAATTATTGACTAATTTTCAAAATTTAGTAAGTTTGTGTTTTGTGGTGATGATCGATAGTTAAGGATGTTCTTGATTCTGGGATGCCACCGGAAGAGTTTGACTGTGACACGGCCAGCGTAGCTCAGTTGGTAGAGCTACTGATTTGTAATCAGTGGGTCGGGGGTTCGAGTCCCTTCGCTGGCTCCAGCAATCAAGAAATGCAGGTGGGGTTCCCGAGTGGCCAAAGGGAGCAGACTGTAAATCTGTTGGCAACGCCTTCGGAGGTTCGAATCCTCCCCCCACCACCACCCTTAATGTGAGTTATTTGTAGGAGATTCCCCGCATGGAATGGCGTGGGTCGAAGGTTAACTACATAACTTCCTGCACGGGTTAGAGTTCACGCTCAACGATCATTGGGGAATTGTTTTCGTCCACTCATGGTTTCCGGTGGGCAATATAAAGGTCATGCGATGACGTTTTTATAGCGCGGGAGTAGCTCAGTTGGTAGAGCTTCAGCCTTCCAAGCTGAATGTCGCGAGTTCGAGCCTCGTCTCCCGCTCCATTTTTGTAGGGGCTTTGGTCGGTGTGTTCACGGAAATAACGCCCACGTAGCTCAGTCGGTAGAGCGCTTCCTTGGTAAGGAAGAGGTCCACCGGTTCAATTCCGGTCGTGGGCTCCACTTTCGATAGAGGCAGGTTTAGATGATCTCGGAAGCGTGAGTGGAATTTTTATCCGAAAAACAGTTCTGAAGACAATCAGGGAGGATAAAACGATGGCGAAAAAGAAGTATGAGCGGACGAAACCGCATGTGAATGTAGGGACAATCGGCCATATTGACCACGGCAAGACGACATTGACCGCTGCGATCACGAAACACAACGGATTGAAGGGGATGAGCGAATTCATACCCTTTGATCAGATCGATAAGGCGCCGGAAGAGAAAGAGCGCGGAATCACGATCGCTACGGCGCATGTGGAGTACGAGACGGCAAATCGCCATTACGCGCATGTGGACTGTCCGGGTCATGCGGACTATATCAAAAACATGATTACGGGAGCGGCCCAGATGGACGGCGCGATTCTGGTCGTGGGCGCCGATGACGGCCCGATGCCCCAGACGCGTGAGCACATTCTTCTGGCGCGTCAGGTGGGGGTACCGCGGATCGTGGTGTTCCTGAACAAGTGCGACATGGTGGACGACGAGGAGCTGATCGAGCTGGTGGAACTGGAGCTTCGGGAGCTTTTGGACAAATACGAGTTTCCCGGGGATGACACCCCGATTATTCGCGGCAGTGCCCTCAAGGCGCTTGAGAGCGATGATCCGGACAGTGACGAGGCCAAGTGTATTTTCGAGCTGATGGATGCCATCGACAGTTTTATTCCGGAGCCGAAACGTGAAGTGGACAAGCCGTTTCTGATGCCGGTAGAGGATGTCTTCAGCATTTCGGGTCGCGGGACGGTTGTGACGGGTCGTGTGGAGCGCGGCAAGATTCACGTGGGCGACAATGTCGAGATCGTCGGCATCCGTCCGACGGCCAAGACGGTGTGTACCGGTGTAGAGATGTTCCGCAAGCTTCTGGATGAAGGCCAGGCGGGTGACAACGTCGGCCTGCTGCTTCGGGGTACGAAGCGTGAAGAGGTGGAGCGCGGCCAGGTGGTTGCGATTCCCGGATCGATCACGCCGCATACGAAGTTCAAGGCAGAGGTATATATTCTGAGCAAGGAAGAGGGCGGGCGCCACACACCATTTTTCAGCGGGTATCGGCCGCAGTTTTATTTCAGGACGACGGATGTGACCGGCATACTG
This sequence comes from Desulfobacterales bacterium, assembly GCA_963677545.2. GTDB lineage: Bacteria > Desulfobacterota > Desulfobacteria > Desulfobacterales > JAFDDL01 > JBECKW01. The sequence continues at coordinate 131,139 of CAXXKH010000007.1, forward strand.
AATCTGCCGGAAGGGGTGGAGATGATTATGCCGGGCGACAATGTGACCATCACCGGCGAACTGATCACTCCCATCGCCATGGAAGAAGGTCTTCGGTTTGCCATCCGTGAAGGCGGCAGGACCGTCGGTGCCGGCGTGGTGAGCGAAATTATAGAATAGCATGAGATTATTCACGAGGGAAAGTTTTTACCCATGAAGATGAACACAAAAATCCGGATCAGACTCAAGGCCTATGACCACAAGCTCCTGGATCAATCCGCTGTTGATATCCTGGACACGGCCAAGAAGACAGGCGCAAAAGTAGTGGGGCCGATCCCGCTGCCCACGCGCGTCAGCAAATATTGTGTGCTCAGATCACCCCATGTCAACAAGAAGTCCCGGGAACAATTTGAGATGAGGACTCATAAGCGGCTGCTGGATATTGAAGATCCGACCCAGCAGACGGTGGATGCCCTAATGAAGTTGGACCTTTCTCCAGGTGTTGATGTGGAGATAAAACTGTAATTAAAGGGATCGTAGCAGCGATGTGCAAAGGATTGATAGGAAAAAAAATAGGCATGACAAGCCTTTTCACCAATGATGGCCGGCACGTTCCGGTGACGGTCGTGAAGGTCGGCCCATGTGTGGTGACCCAGATCAAGACGGTTGAAACCGATGGGTATAACGCACTTCAACTCGGTTTCGGTGAAAAGAAACCTGCCCGGGTGAACAAACCTGCTCTCGGGCACATGAAGAAGAGTGGAGAGGGTACATTTGCTTTTCTTCGTGAGGTAGAGGTGGCGGATCCGGAAAATTATACCCTGGGGCAGACCATTCCGCTGGATCTTTTCACAATCGGCGAGCGTGTTGATGTGATCGGAACCAGTAAAGGCCGGGGGTTTTCGGGTGTTATAAAGCGCCATGGATTTGGTGGCGGCAGAATGACCCACGGCAGCCACAGCAAACGCACACCCGGATCTATCGGTTGCAGCGCATGGCCTTCTAAAGTCATTAAGGGCAAAAGGCTCCCCGGGCGTTATGGTATGGACAGAAAGACCGTGCGTAATCTGGAGATTGTCGATATTCGTCCGGAAGACAATCTGATGATGATAAAGGGAGCGCTTCCCGGATCGCGATCCTGCTTGGTAACCGTGAAAAAAGGTGTATTCGCGAAATAAGGAAGGAAGCCTGAAGCAAGGGCAGCTCCATTGCCCGCGGCTAAAAATTATAATTAGAGACGAGTGAACGGTACGAATATGGCTGTTATCGATGTAATAAATCAACAAGGGAAAAAGGTCTCTCAGATCGAATTGTCCGATGACATTTTCGACATACCGGTTAAGAAAAGCGTCCTCCATGAGGTGGTTCGGATGCAACTGGCCGGAAAGCGTCGGGGAACCGCATCGGTGAAGCATCGAGGCGATGTGAAGGGAAGTACCAGAAAGCTGTTCAAGCAGAAAGGTACGGGCCGCGCAAGACGGGGTGATATCAAGAGTCCTTTGCTTCGGGGTGGCGGGTCTATATTCGGGCCGGATCCCAGATCTTATGCCTACAAAGTTCCCAAAAAGGTTCGAAAGCTGGCATTGAAGATGGCACTCAGCAGCAAGCTCAAAGAGAACAAGCTGATGGTTCTCGACAAATTTGAGCTCGATGAGATCAAAACCCGGAAGTTCGTCGGCGTTATGGAGGCCCTCAATATCCGAAAGGCGCTGATTGTTACGGATAAGGAAGATGATTGCCTGGAGAAATCTTCCCGGAATGTGTCTTTTGTGAAAGTCCTGAGAAATGAGGGCGTGAACGTTTATGATCTTCTGGCGCATGACAGTCTGATACTGCTTGAGTCTTCAGTTGCAGCCATTCAAGGGAGGCTCGCATGACACCCTATTCTATTATCAAGAGACCTATTGTTACCGAGAAAACGACCCTTCAGAAAGAAGAATCCAACCAGGTTTCTTTCGAGGTGGACCGTGGCGCCAACCGGGTTGATATTAAACGCGCGGTGGAAAAAGCCTTCCAAGTCAAGGTAATGAGTGTTCAAACCATGCAGGTGACCGGCAAGGTGAAGCGGCGGGGACGTATTCTCGGGAAGCGTCGAAATTGGAAAAAAGCGATGGTGAGACTCATGCCCGGCGAGCGCATTGAGTTCTTTGACGGAGTATAGTCTACAGGTCGGCTGATTCAATACCGGTGACGCCGGCGGCGGCATCGATTCAAGCGATAGATAATCTGCAAGAGAGGCAAGCATGGCAGTAAAAAAAGTTAAACCAACTTCACCTGGACGACGATTTCAGGCATTCGGAACGTTCGAAGAGATTACCAAGACGACACCGGAAAAAAGCCTGCTGAAAAAGATTAAAAAAACGGGTGGAAGGAATGCTCATGGTCGTATTACCTGTAGACATCGCGGTGGCGGCCAACGGCGACATTATCGGGTTATCGATTTTAAGCGGGACAAAGCGGGAATTCCCGCCAAAGTCGCGGCGATTGAATACGATCCCAACCGCAGTACAAGGATAGCATTGCTTTACTATGCGGATGGCGAGAAGCGTTATATCCTCGCCCCGCAAAACCTGGCGGTTGGCAGTTCGGTCATGTCGGGTCCCGAGGCGGATATTCAACCCGGGAATGCATTGCCGCTCAAAAACATACCGCTCGGTACGCACATTCATAATATTGAATTGCGGCTGGGAAAGGGCGGACAGGTTGTTCGAAGTGCCGGCACATTTGCTCAACTCATGGCCAAAGAAGATAAGTATGCGCTTGTTAAATTGCCTTCAGGAGAGGTTCGAATGGTGCTGATAAATTGCCAGGCCACCATCGGGCAGCTGGGCAATGTTATGCACGAGAACATCTCTCTCGGTAAGGCCGGCAGAAAAAGATGGCTCGGCAGGCGACCAAAAGTGAGGGGCGTTGCGATGAACCCGGTAGACCATCCCATGGGTGGTGGTGAGGGCCGCTCTTCGGGAGGACGCCATCCCTGCAGTCCCTGGGGTATGCCGAGCAAGGGATATCGCACCAGAAAGAACAAACGCACGGATCGGTTTATTGTGAAGAGGCGCTCGAAGTAATCATTGAAAGAGAGAGGAAGCTCTGGAATAAGAGCGGCGTTGCCTTGCCAAAGGCATACTTTGAATGGCAACGCCTTTTTGCTTGATCAGGAGACATTATGCCAAGGTCGTTAAAAAAAGGTCCTTTTATTGACCATAGTCTGGAAAAAAAAGTGATGGTCGCACAAGAGACGCGTTCGAATCAGGTAATAAAAACCTGGTCCAGGCGCTCGACGATCATTCCTGAAATGGTCGGAATTACGTTTGCGGTTCATAACGGGAAAAAATTCATTCCGGTTTTCGTATCGGAGAACATGGTAGGGCACAAACTGGGTGAGTTTTCACCGACGCGGACCTTTTACGGCCACGCCGGCAGTAAAAAAACAAAATTAAAGAAGTAACCGTACGGAATGGAGAGTGACTGCCATGGAGGTTAGAGCTAAACAGCGATACGCTCGCATTTCACCTCAAAAGGTCCAGAAACTGATTGGGGCAATAAAAGGCCAGCCAGTGGAAATGGGCTTACGTAAGATTAAATTTATGCCCCAGAAGTCCGCTCGGATTGTAGAAAAGATTATCCAGAGCGCGGTAGCCAATGCGGATCAAAATCCGAACATTGATGTGGATTCGCTGGTGATACGGAATATCACCGCGGATCAGGGGCCAACTTTGAAGCGGTTTCAGGCACGGGCTCGCGGCCGTGGTAGCCGGATTCTCAAACGAACCGCTCATATCACTGTAGTTTTAGCTGAGGGATCGTTGTCGTAAAGGAGGAAACGATTTGGGTCAGAAAGTTCATCCGGTTGGATTAAGGCTAGGGATTGTCAAAACATGGGAGTCCAGATGGTTTGCCGAAAAAAATTACGCGGAGTATATTCATGAAGACTTTGCTTTGCGTAAGTTTCTGAAGGAAAAACTGTATCATGCGGGCGTCTCCCGGATCGAGATCGAACGATCATCCAAGCGGATCCGACTTCGAATCTATACGGCCAGACCGGGCATTGTCATCGGTAAAAAAGGCGCTGAAATAGAGCAGCTTAAAAAAGAGCTTGAGAAGAAAGTCTCCCAGGAAATCTTTATCGATATCCAGGAGGTCCGAAAGCCCGAGATCGATGCGCAGCTTGTGGCCGAGAATGTCGCGATGCAAATAGTTCGGCGGGTTGCCTTCAGACGAGCGATGAAACGGGGCGTTACCTCGGCAATGCGATTCGGCGCTCAGGGAGTAAAGATTATCTGCTCCGGTCGGTTGGGCGGGGCGGAAATGGCCCGGACCGAGTGGTACAAGGAAGGGCGTATCCCACTTCACACGTTGAGAGCCGATATCGATTACGGATTTACCGAAGCGAGAACGACTTACGGTGCGATCGGTGTGAAGGTGTTTGTTTTTAAAGGTGAGATACTTAAAAAAGATCAGGCTGAGATTGCAGGATCGTGATCAGTTAGGAGCAGGACATGCTGAGTCCAAAGAAAGTAAAGTATCGAAAGCAACAACGCGGCCGGATGAAGGGCCAGGCCCTGCGGGGCGGGCAGCTCAATTATGGAGAGTTCGGTCTGCAAGCTACTGAATGTGGCTATATCAGTTCAAAACAGATCGAAGCGGCTCGTATTGCCATGACCCGGCATGTAAAACGTGGCGGGAAGATGTGGATCCGTATTTTTCCGGACAAGCCGATTACAAAGAAACCTGCTGAAGTCCGGATGGGTAAGGGTAAAGGGCCCCCAGAGGCGTGGGTGGCGGTTGTGAAGCCTGGAAGGATTCTTTATGAGATGGAAGGCGTAAACCGGGAACTTGCGCGGGAAGCGTTCCGGTTGGCTGCTCACAAGCTTCCGCTAAAGACCAAAATCGTAGAAAGAGGTGAGTTGTGATGAAGGCAACTGAAATTCGGGATTTAAGTCTCGAGGAGATGAAAAGCAAAGCCTCTGATCTTGAGCAGGAGCTCTTCAACCTCAGGTTTCAACATGAAACCGGTCAGCTTGAGAACTCTTCGAAGCTGAAACAGACGAGGCGTGACTTTGCACGGGTGAAGACCATTATCAGGCAGGCGGAAGCTCAATAATAATCTTAAAAACAGTAAAAAAATTGGCGCCATGAAAAAGCGAGGAAATCAAAAACAGGTTATTGGAACCGTAGTCAGCGACAAGATGGATAAAACCACCGTGGTTGCTGTGGAACGGCTAGTCAAACATCCACTTTATCACAAATTTATCAGGAGGCGGACTAAGTTTTCCGCTCATGACGAAGCCAATGCGTGTCGAATTGGTGACAAGGTGATCATAGCCGAATCGAGACCCTTGAGTAAAAACAAAAAATGGCGCGTTAGCAAAATTGTTGAAAAAGCGGTTTAATGCCAAAGGGAAACAGGAATCATGATTCAAGCAGAAACCAGACTAACCGTAGCAGACAATTCGGGTGCAAAGACCTTGTATTGCATTAAAGTGATGGGTGGTTCCAGGCGTCGCTATGCAAGTGTCGGAGACATCATTGTAGTGTCTGTTAAGGAAGCGATCCCGAATTCAAAGGTCAAAAAAGGGGATGTGCTCAAGGCCGTCGTTGTAAGAACCAAAAAGGAAATAAAACGGCCGGATGGATCTTTTATTCGGTTTGATGACAACTCGGCGGTCGTCATTAACCCGAACCAGGAGCCCATTGGCACACGTATTTTCGGACCGGTGGCAAGGGAACTTAGAGCCAAACGATTCATGAAAATCATTTCATTGGCTCCGGAGGTCTTATAGACCATCCTGCCTGTGGAGAACTGAGATATGGTTTACGGAAAAGTAGATTTAAAAAAAGACGATAAAGTCAAGGTCGTTACCGGCAAAGACAAAGGTAAAATCGGTAAGATTTTGAAAGTTAATCAGAAAAAGAATCGCGTGCTTATCGAGAATATCAACATGATCAAGCGCCATTCCCGCCCGACTGCTACAAACAGGCAAGGGGGCATTGTTGAACGTGAAGCGGCGATCCACTGGTCAAACGTGATGCTTATGTGCAATAAATGCATGTCACCTGTTCGCATTAAAACGCAGATCCTTGAAGATGGTAAGAAAAAGCGGGTTTGCCGGAAGTGTGACGAATTTATCGATTCATGACAGTGGGGGACGGAGGGAGTAACATGTCGCAACTCAAAGAAAAATATGAGGCGGAAGTCATCCCCAAGCTCAAGGAGACTTTCAATTATAAGAACCTGATGGAAATCCCCAAGCTTGATAAGATAGTCCTCAACATGGGGCTTGGTGAAGCCATTCAAAATATGAAGCTTCTTGACTCGGCGGTGGAAGAGCTGAAAGCGATTTCCGGTCAGAAAGCCGTTATAACGAGGGCCAAGAAATCTATTGCCGCTTTCAAATTGAGAGAGGGAATGCCGATCGGGTGCCGGGTGACCCTGCGAAAAAACCGAATGTATGATTTTCTATATAAGCTTATCAACAGCGCTTTACCGCGCGTTCGGGATTTCAGGGGAATTTCGGGCAAAGCCTGGGACGGACGGGGGAACTACTCTCTTGGAATAAAAGAGCAGATCATTTTCCCGGAGATTGACTACGATAAGATTGATAAAGTAAAAGGGCTCAACATTACTATCGTGACCAGCGCAAAAAGCGATCAGGAAGGAAAAGAGCTTTTGAAATTGCTGGGCATGCCGTTTCGAAATTGAACCCGTTAATAAAAGGCATACCAATTAGAAAGTGTTGAGAGCAAGGAGGAACAGTTGGCTAAACAATCGCTGATAATGAAAGCAAAGGCAAAACCCAAGTTTGGTGTGCGGGCTTATAACCGTTGCCCGCTTTGTGGGCGGCCCCGCGGATTTTTGAGAAAGTTTGGGATTTGCAGAATTTGTTTTCGAAATCTCGCATCCCAGGGACGTTTGCCCGGGGTGACCAAGTCTAGTTGGTAAAATGAGTGTGCCCTGCCGGGAGAGAGGGCGGACGACATTGATAAGGGATAATCGTTTTTAAGAACGGAGTAAGTTATGTCGATGAGCGACCCGATCGCGGATATGTTAACCAGAATCAGAAACGCCGGCAAGGCAAAAATTGATACTGTCGATATCCCCGGTTCAAAGCTGAAGGTAGAATTGGCAAGAGTATTAAAGGAAGAGGGATTTATTCGTAACTATAAATTTCTCAAGGACAGTAAGCAGGGCATTCTCCGCGTTTATATGAAGTACGGGGAAAATGATACCTGTGCCATCTTCGGTTTGAAGCGCATTAGCAAAACGAGTAGGCGGAGCTATCTGAAAAGCAAAGATGTCAAGCCGGTTTTGAATGGAATGGGGGTTTCCATTATATCCACTTCAAAAGGCGTTTTAACGGACCGTCAAGCTCGAAAAGAGAACGTGGGCGGAGAAATACTCTGCAACATCTGGTAATAATAGAGGTGAACGAATGTCCCGAGTAGGCAAAAAACCGATTCCTATTCCTGAAAAGATCAAATTGACGTATGAGAACCGTGTTCTTACCACGAAAGGTGAGAAGGGCACCCTTCGCCGGACAATTCACCCGGCGGTTGAACTTCAAATCGAGAATGGCAAGGTGTCCGTATCCTGTTTGACTGATGATCGGACGAGCCGTGCATTCCAGGGAATGACGCGAAGCCTGATCGACAACATGGTGGTTGGTGTATCAAAGGGTTTCGAGAGAACGCTGGAGATTAACGGCATCGGGTATCGAGCAGAGACTAAAGGCAAACAGATCGTATTGAATTTAGGGTATTCTCATCCGATTGAATTTGATCTGCCCGAGGGTATTTCCGCGGATATAGAGAAGAATACCGTCATCAAACTTTCAGGTATTGACAAGGAAGCACTTGGCAGAACCGCGGCGTCGATTCGCATGCTCAGGCCCCCCGAACCGTACAAGGGTAAAGGGGTGAAATATGCCGAAGAGCGAATTCAGAGAAAAGCCGGTAAGACCGGAACAAAATAGAAAACGGGCATACCCCGTAAGATGCAGCGGAAAAAGGACTGACAATCATGGGTACCGAAAACAAACGAAAAGAAGCGCGTATTAAGCGTCAGCAGCGTGTGAGGAAAAAGGTCAAAGGGACACCGGAGCGCCCGAGGCTGACTGTATTCAGGAGCACAAAGCATATTTATGCTCAAATTATCGATGATACTAAGGGCTGCACACTGGTTTCGTGTGGAAGCACGGAAGAGGCGTTTAAAAATCTGGACAAGCCCGAGAGCAAATGCAGTGCAGCCAATACAATCGGCAAAATGATTGCTGAAAGGGCGAAGGAAAAAGGGATAGAAAAAGTCGTTTTTGATCGGAACGGGTTTCTATATCACGGTCGAATCAAGGCGGTTTCCGACGGTGCCCGTGAGGCGGGACTCAAGTTTTAGCCACTAACGAAATGAAGGAGGCAGTTCCTTGTTCAAGCAAGAAAAAGACGAAAACCAGCTGATCGATAAAGTGGTTCACATCAATCGAGTGGCCAAGGTAGTCAAGGGCGGACGCCGTTTCAGTTTTAGCGCCATCGTCGTTGTCGGCGACGGCAACGGTTCGGTCGGGTTCGGGCTCGGAAAAGCCGGCGAGGTACCCGAAGCTATTCGGAAAGGGGTTGAAAAGGCAAAAAAGACAATGGTCAGCGTTCCGCTTTCCGAGGGGACCATACCCTATGAAGTGATCGGGAAATTCGGCGCTGGGCGTGTGCTTTTGAAACCCGCATCGGCTGGAACCGGAGTTATTGCCGGTGGTGCTGTTCGCGCGGTGCTCGAAGCCGTCGGCGTTCAGAATGTGTTGACAAAATGCATGGGGACCCATAACCCGCACAACGTTGTGAAAGCGACACTGGAAGGCCTCCAGCAGCTTCGCAGCAAAGAGCAGGTAGCAGCGCATCGGGGAAAACGCGTCGAAGAGCTATAGTTAGGAATAAAATCATGGCAAAGACCTTGCAGATTACATTAGTGAAGAGCATGATCGGCCGACCGGAGAAGCATCGGAAAGTACTTCGGGGGATGGGCCTGACAAAAGTAAATAAGACGGTCGAACTACAGGACACATTACCCGTAAGGGGGATGATCCAAGCCGTTAGTCATCTGGTTAAAGCTGAGGAGAAGACGGATGAAGCTTAACGAACTGGCACCCGCGAAGGGCTCCAAAAAAGCACAAAAGCGATTGGGCCGGGGGGTTGCTTCCGGAACCGGCAAGACGGCCGGACGAGGCACAAAAGGGCAAAAATCCCGTTCAGGCGGCGGCGTGAGGCCCGGATTCGAGGGGGGGCAGATGCCCATCCATCGCCGGCTTCCCAAAAGAGGATTTAAGAATATCTTTCGGAAAAATGTCGCGACGATAAATCTTCGGGATCTGGAACGTCTTGAAAAAGACGCCGTAGTGGACAAGGCCACTCTGATTCGGGCGGGATTGATAAAGGGAAATGCCGAACTGGTTAAGCTGCTCGGGCACGGAAAGGTGGATCGCCCTGTTACGGTTAAATTGGATAAGGTCAGCAACGGCGCAAGGGAAAAAGTGCTGGCCGCTGGTGGTAGCATAGAGGGCTAAAGAATATGGCTGCGGGATCGTTTCAAAACGTCTTTAAAATACCGGAACTGAAACGCAGGGTGCTCTATACACTGGGCATGCTTGTGATCTATCGGTTGGGAGTACATGTACCGACACCGGGGATCGATTCCGCGGCGCTGGCGGACATTTTCGCCAGGGCGCAGGGGACCGTTCTCGGGTTGTTCAATATGTTTTCCGGCGGCGCGTTGGAACGACTTTCTGTTTTCGCTCTTGGTATTATGCCTTACATCAGCGCATCCATTATTCTCCAACTGCTTACCGTGGTCATTCCCCATCTGGAACGGTTGTCGAAAGAGGGGGAGCAGGGGCGGAAAAAGATTACCCAGTATACGCGATATGGTACGGTCGTATTGAGCGTCATTCAGGGATTTCTCATCAGTGCCGGGCTTGAGTCCATGGGCACGGTACTCCATCCTGGATGGGGATTTCGCTTGATGACCATCATTACCCTCACTGCCGGTACGGCGTTTATCATGTGGCTGGGGGAGCAGATCACGGAGCGGGGGATTGGAAACGGTATATCGCTGATCATTTTTGCCGGTATTGTGTGCCGCTTTCCCACGGCGATTGCCAATATGTTCCGGCTCATGTCCGCCGGAGAAATGAGCATCTTTTTCGCGGTTTTTCTTCTGGTGATGGCGGTGGCTGTGCTCGGATTCATCGTTTTTGTGGAACAGGGACAGCGCAGGATTCCGGTACAATATGCAAAACGTGTGGTTGGCCGCAGACAATACGGAGGGCAGAGCACGCATCTGCCGCTTAAGGTAAATACGTCCGGCGTCATTCCTCCCATTTTTGCATCGTCGATCATGATGTTTCCGGCGACCGTGGCAAGTTTCATTACGATTCCCTGGCTGAAGAGTATTGCCGATTCGCTGTCTCCCGGTCAGTTGGCTTACGAAATCTTTTATATTCTGTTGATATTCTTTTTCTGCTATTTTTATACGGCGGTAACATTCAATCCAACCGACGTGGCTGAAAATATGCAGAAACACGGCGGGTTTATTCCCGGTATTCGGCCCGGAAAGCGAACGGCGGACTACATTGATAAAGTATTGACCAGAATCACGTTGGGAGGCGCTATATATGTAGCGGCGGTTTGTGTACTGCCTTCCATTCTGATGACCAAATTTGATGTGCCTTTTTATTATGGCGGTACTTCCTTGCTGATCGTTGTGGGTGTCGCAATCGACACCGTCGCTCAGATGGAGTCTCACATGCTGGCAAGGCATTATGATGGTTTTTTATCGCGAGGTTCGGGACGTGTCCGGGGACGACGTTAAAAAGCAGTTAAAAAATGGAGTGGGGGTAAGGCATGGCAAAGGATGAACCGATCAAAGTAGAGGGGACCGTTCTGGAAACTTTGCCCAATGCAATGTTCAGGGTTGAACTTGAAAACGGTCACAAGGTTTTGGCACATATCTCAGGAAAGATGCGGATGCATTTTATAAAGATATTGCCCCAGTGGCGACACAGTGACCGTGGAATTATCACCCTACGACCTGTCGCGCGGACGGATTACATACCGTTCAAAATAGAGGTGCGAATCCGGTTTGTTCGGAAAGGAAATAAAGCAAGCGCTTTAGGAGTCTTAAAGGAGCAATTGATATGAAGGTGCGTGCATCGGTAAAAAAAATGTGTAGTAAGTGCAAGGTAATTCGCAGAAAAGGCGTCATTCGCGTAATTTGCGAAAACAAGCGACACAAACAGCGGCAGGGTTAGAGGAGGTATAGCTTTGGCAAGAATTGCTGGCGTAGATTTACCAAATGGAAAACGGATCGAGATCGGGCTGACGTATATTTACGGCATTGGTCGAACTTCGGCGAAACAGATTCTTGAATCGCTGAATATAGATCCGAGTATGAAGACAAACGACCTGGCCGATGGGGAAATCAATGAAATACGCAAAGCCATCGACGAAAAGTATAAGGTCGAAGGCGAGTTGCGGACGCAGATTTCCATGAATATAAAGCGGCTTATGGATCTAGGCTGCTATCGAGGACTTCGTCATCGAAAAGCGCTACCGGCCAACGGGCAACGGACCAAAACCAATGCCCGGACGAGAAAGGGACCGAAACGGTCGGCCGTTAAAAAGAAAGTTGCCGCAAAGAAGTAGCAATAACATAAACTCAGGCACACAGGAAACTGAAACATGGCCAAAAGAACCCGTACGAAGAAAAAGGAAAAGAAGAATATACCCACCGGGGTGGTTCATATCCAATCTACTTTTAACAATACCATTGTGACCATTACCGACCCGGCCGGGAATGTAGTGGCCTGGTCCAGTTCCGGTGTCCAGGGATTTAAGGGCTCTAGAAAAAGCACGCCATTTGCCGCGGGGCAAACGGCGGAGGACGCTGCCAATAAAGCCAAAGATCAGGGTATGAGAAGCGTGGAAGTGTATATTAAAGGACCCGGTGCCGGCAGAGAATCCGCCCTGCGTGCACTCCAGGCTGCCGGGTTTACAGTCCTTTCGATTAAGGATGTTACACCGGTGCCTCATAATGGATGCCGCGCACCGAAAAGGCGACGCGTATAACAGCTGCACTGGTTTATCAGAGATCGCGAAGTATTGGCCGTAACATTAAAGGAGGAACATCTTGGCACGATATACAGGTTCGGTATGCAGGCTTTGCCGACGTGAAAATCTTAAACTCTTTTTAAAAGGTGATCGGTGCTATTCGGATAAATGCGCTTTTGATCGGCGCAGTTATGCACCGGGACAGCATGGTCAAGGCCGCAGAGGGAAAATATCCGATTACGGTATCCAGCTTCGTGAAAAGCAGAAAGTCAAAAGGATGTACGGACTTTCAGAGAAGCAGTTCCGGTTGCTTTTTTCCAAAGCGGACCGCCAAAAAGGAATTACCGGTACCAATCTGCTTGTGGCATTGGAACGACGTCTGGACAATGTGGTCTACCGTATGGGGTTCACGAACTCGAGAACCCAGGGACGCCATTTTGTGCGGCATAACCATTTCCTGGTAAACGGAAAGCGGGTGAACATTCCCTCTTATCCGGTTCAACCCGGTGATGTTGTGGAGCTTCATGAGAAGAGCAAGGAGATGCAGGCGATCCAGGGTGCTCTCGAAGCTGTCGTAAGGCGGGGTGTTCCGCAGTGGCTGGAAATGGACAAAGAAAAAAAGAGAGGCGTCATTAAGAGTTTACCCGTTCGAGAAGATCTGACGATGCCCATACAGGAGCAGTTGATTGTTGAGCTTTACTCCAAATAGCAGGCAAGAAACTGTCATGTCTCTGACAATTAACCTGGAGATGACACAATGACATCGAGCAATCTTATGTATATGAACTGGCAGCAGATGATCAAGCCGGTAAGTTCTCTTGTAGAAAATACGCCTTCTTATGGCAAGTTCGTTTGTGAGCCGCTGGAGAGGGGTTTTGGAATCACGCTTGGAAATTCCTTGCGGCGGATTATTCTTTCTTCACTGTATGGCGCTGCAATTGTGTCGATCAAATTTGAAACAGTGATGCATGAGTTTAGCGTTTTGCCGGGTGTACTCGAAGATGTTTCCGAGATTATTCTCAATCTGAAAGAGGTCCGCTTCAAAGTCGATGATGCAAAACCAAAGAAAATTCACATTGATGTCTCTAAAGTCGGTGAAGTGACAGCGGCTGATATTTTAAGTGATGATGGAAAATGTGAAGTGCTCAATCCGGACCAGCACATTGCGACGCTGTCCGAAGGCGGCGTTTTCAAAGCTTCCATGCAGGTTCAGGTTGGAAAAGGGTATGCACTTTCCGAGGCCAACAAGGATGAGGACGCGCCTATTGGAACCATTCCGATAGATGCGGTTTTTTCACCTATCAAGCGTGTTAACTATGTTGTCGGAAACGCCAGGGTCGGCCAAAGAACCGATTATGACAAACTGACACTTGAGGTTTGGACTGACGGAAGTGTTCAGCCGGAAGACGCCGTGGCCTATGCCAGCAAAATTATGAAGGAGCAGTTGAGCATTTTTATCAATTTTGATGAAGATAGTGTGCCGACTGCTTCAAAGCGATCCAAAGATGATGAAGAACCAAAGACCAACGAAAATCTGTATCGAAGCGTTGAAGAACTCGAACTTTCCGTTCGTAGCGCCAACTGCTTGAAAAACGCCGACATTCATAAAATATACCAACTGGTCAGCAAAACGGAAACAGAAATGTTGAAGACCAAAAACTTCGGAAGAAAGTCCCTGAATGAAATAAAGGAAGTACTGAATGAAATGGGACTTTCTCTGGGAATGAAGATGGATGGTTTTGAGTTCCCCGAGGATGAGGCTGGCGAGGAAGGAGAATAACAACCCCCATGAGACACCGAAGAGATACATTAAAATTAGGCAGAACGAGCAGCCATCGAAAAGCGATGTTTCGAAACATGGTGACCTCTTTATTCAAATATGACCGGATCCAGACCACTGATGTCAAGGCAAAGGAATTGAGGCGGTGGGCAGATAAGATCGTTACACTTGCCAAGCGAGGCGATCTTCATGCCCGCCGGATTGCGCTCTCCATTATCCGCGAAAGGGATGTTGTCCAGAAGCTTTTCGATGAGGCCGGGCAAAGATTCAGCGCAACCCAGGGTGGATATACGAGGATTGTCAAGGTCGGAAGACGCCCCGGAGATGCCGCACCGGTGTCCATCATTGAATTGGTCTCAAAACCGGTCGAGAAGAAAAAAAAGGCGAAGAAGCCGAAGAAAACATCTGCTGAAAAACCGATTGCGGTAGACGATACCAACGCGGCCGAAAAAGAGGAAACACCGAGTGAGCCGGTTACCGAAGCCGCTCCGGAGGCGTCGGCGCCGGTACCTGTTAACGAACCGGAAGAGAGCAAGGCGGAAGAGCCGGTAAAAACGCCGGAGACAAAAGAAGAGTAAGCATTTCAGCCATAATCGGGAATTTCCCGAAGTGATGAACGGTTACAAAAAGGCCTTCCGGCAAGGGAGGCCTTTTTTAGTTTGATGCCGCTGTAACTCTGTTTTTGAAATTGACTTTTAGACGGGCTTATGAAATGCTTCCGGCAATATTTTAAAAGAAGACCGATATTTATAGCCAGTTGAGTAAAAAGATTTCTGTGTGTGGATGGACACCATGTTTTGCCTAAAGAAATTAGTGGGTTAAATGTGCATCCGGGGAGTTTTTGATTATGAAAAAGGCCTTTGAGACAGAACATCCGGATATTTCGGATGACATGTGGACGCAAATAGATCAAATTATTGCCGAGAATCGATCGAAATCCGGCGCGGTCATCACAGTGTTGAGAGAGTGTCAACAGGTGGTCGGTTATCTGCCGGTGGAACTGATCGATTATATAGGACATGGGTTGAACCTACCGCCGAGTGAAGTGTACGGCGTAGCTTCTTTTTATTCTCTGTTTTCCATGACACCGAAAGGGCGGCATACGATTAAAATCTGTCTGGGCACCGCCTGTTACGTGAAGGGGATCAAAGAGGTGATGGCACGTATCAATACGACCTATAAAGTGGAAGCCGGCGGTATTACGGAGGATCGGAGATTCGGCCTTGAGGGGGTTCGTTGCTTGGGGGCATGCGGTCTTGCGCCGGTGATGGTTGTCGATGAGGATACACATGGGGCGGTGACATCCGATCGGGTTGTCGGTATTATTGATCAGTATGAATAGAAGCGGGTAGTTAGTTATGAAGCTTTATGAAGTTGCGGATATCCTGACTGCAAAAGTATTGGTGGGCAAGGAAAAGCTGGATAGCTATATCGCAGGCGGCGGCAGTGCGGATTTGATGGAGGATGTGCTTTCCGCGGTGGCTAAAGACGCGGTACTTTTAACCGGTGTGATCGAAGAGCAGGTGATTCGTACGGCAAAGGTCGCGGGGGTTGGCGCGGTTGTTATCGTGCGGGGGAAGACACCGTCACAACGATTTATTGATTTGGCGAGTAACAATGACATGCCGCTGCTCCTGACGGATAGTTCCCTGTTTGTTGCCAGCGGACGCCTCTATATGAACGGATTACGGGGTCTGGATGGATCCTGGTGATATATGTGTGGGATGGAGACAATGAAAAAACTTTCTCTTGAAACTCTTGGGAGCCACAGAGCGGAACTCGTAAAAACTGTAGAGCAGCAGGGACGAATCAAGCTGCTGATATGCGGCGGCACCGGTTGCCATGCGACCGGGAGCATTGCAGTGATCAAAGCCTTTGAAAAGGAGATCGCCGATAAAGGGCTTTCGGATAAAGTTCAGATTGTTGAAACGGGATGCAACGGGTTTTGTGCTGTCGGTCCTCTCATGGTGATTCAGCCCGGTGGCATCTTCTATCAAAAAATGGCTGTGGAAGATGTCCCTGAGATCGTGCAGAAGCAATTGATCGAGAACACACCTGTCGATCGGCTTTTGTACAAAGATCCGGTTAACAAGGAGACCATCCCGGTTCAGAAGGAGATATCCTTTTTTGCCCATCAGAAGCCTTGGGTCCTTAGAAATAAGGGGGTTGTCGATCCCGAAAAAATTGATGATTACATTGCCCGGGACGGATATGCGGCGGCCGCAAAAGCGCTTGGGCAGATGTCGGCGGAAGATATTGTTCAGGAGATGAAGACATCTGGTCTTCGCGGCCGTGGCGGTGCGGGATTCCCCACGGGATTGAAATGGGAGTTTGCAAAAAACAGCCCCGGGGACATCAAATATGTTCTGTGCAATGCGGATGAAGGCGATCCCGGTGCGTTCATGGACCGAAGTATTCTTGAAGCGGATCCCCACGCTGTTCTGGAAGGGATGATCCTTGCCGCAAAGGCCATCAGTGCCCATAAGGGATACGTTTATGCCCGTACCGAGTATCCCCTTGCGATTAAAAGGCTGGGGCTTGCCATCGAGCAGGCAAAGGAACTGGGCCTGTTAGGAACCGATATCCTTGGAACCGGGTTTGATTTTGATGTGGAAATATACCAGGGCGCCGGGGCATTTGTCTGTGGAGAGGAGACGGCACTCATGCGTTCCATCGAGGGGAAACGCGGCATGCCCAGGCCCCGGCCGCCTTTTCCGGCGCATAAAGGGCTTTGGGAAAAACCGACTATTCTGAACAATGTGGAAACCCTCGCAAATGTACCCCAAATCATTCTCAATGGGGGGAAGTGGTATGCTTCGGTGGGCACTGAAACCAGCAAAGGGACCAAAGTGTTTGCCCTTTCCGGTGATGTGAATAATATCGGGCTGGTGGAGGTTCCCATGGGTACCACGCTTCGAGAGCTTGTCTATGATATCGGTGGCGGGGTTCCAAAGAAAAGAAAGTTCAAAGCTGTTCAATTGGGTGGCCCTTCCGGTGGTTGTATTCCGGAGCAGCATCTCGATACTCCCGTGGATTATGAAGCCATTGCCAAGGTAGGGGCAATCATGGGATCAGGCGGCGCCATTGTCATGGATGATCATACCTGCATGGTGGATATGGCCCGGTTTTTCATGGAATTCATACAGGACGAATCCTGTGGTAAATGCACCCCCTGCCGGGAAGGGACGCGGCGACTGTTACAGATTCTTGAAAAGATATGTGCCGGTGAAGGTGAATCTTCCGATATTGACACCCTGGAGCGGTTGAGTGGTGTGATTCGGGAAACCTCACTTTGCGGACTTGGCCAGACAGGCCCCAATCCGGTTCTCTCCACCCTGCGCTATTTCAGGGATGAATACGATGCTCATATCAATGAAAAACGTTGCCCGGCCAAGCGTTGCGTGGCGTTGTTGAAGTTCGAAGTGGACCCCGATCTCTGCAAACAGTGCGGGCTCTGCTTCAAGAGCTGCCCCGCCGAAGCGATAATCTGGGAAAAGAAACAGCCCGCTGTCATTGATAAGGAAAAATGCGTAAAATGCATGACGTGTTATGAGAAATGCAAGTTTGATGCAATACAATAGGCATGTGTAAATTTATTTAAAGGGGTTCTGATGCACGAAACCATTTTTATTGCCATTTCCATGATGGGAGGATTGGGCTTGATCGTCGGTATTTGCCTGGCGGCGGCCTCCAAAATTTTTTACGTATATGTGGACCCGAAAATATTGGCGGTTGAAGATTTGCTTCCCGGCGCCAATTGTGGTGGATGCGGGCTTCCAGGCTGCAGTTCCAATGCCGAGGCTATCGTTGCCGGAAAAGCGGCTCCGAATTCCTGTGTCGCCGCCGGTCCCGAAACGGCCGAGGCCATTGCCGCTGTGCTGGGTGTTGCCGTGACGGCCACCGAACCGGATATCGCCCGCTCCGGCTGTTATTACAGCGTCCAGGAAGCGGCGACAAAATATGAATATGACGGCCTTGGGGACTGCCGGGCGGTTGCCCTTTTGAGCGGCGGCATGAAGGTGTGTACCGTCGGTTGCCTGGGACTTGGCACCTGCGCCCGGGCCTGTCCCTTCGGTGCGATTACCATGGGGCCCGACGGGCTGCCGGTGGTTGATGAAGGTCGGTGCACGGGATGCGGGACCTGCGAACGGGTATGCCCGAAACATATCATTAAGCTTTCGTCCGTTACCCGGCGGATTATGCGCGAGTACACCACGGATGAATGTACGACGCCTTGTCAGCGGGCTTGCCCCGCCGGCATCGATATCCGGGAATATATACACCAGATCGATGAGGGAAATTACAGCCGTGCGGTCCAGGTGATCAAGGAGCGCAACCCGTTTCCTTCCGTTATCGGAAGGATTTGCCCGAGACCGTGCGAGGAGCAATGCCGGCGGCAGTATGTCGATGAACCGGTGGCGATCAATTATCTGAAACGATTCGCGGCGGATTATGAACGGGAGACCGGTGAGCGGGTGCTGCCTTTCAAAGCGCCTGAGACCGGTAGAAAAATCGCCGTCGGAGGCGGCGGTATTTCGGGGCTTTCCACGGCATTCTTTTCAGCGAGGCTTGGGCATGAGGTGACGGTTTTTGAGGCGGAGGAAAAGCTTGGCGGTCTGCTCAGAAGCGCTATCGCCGCAAACCGTTTGCCCGCGGAAGTACTGGATTGGGATATCCAGGGGGTTCTCGATATCGGGGTCGTTGCGGAAACCGGAAAGATGATGGGCCGGGATGTGACCGTTTCTTCGCTTCTATCCAATGGGTTTGATGCTGTTTATCTGGCGACAGGCGGATGGGACAGCCGCCTGGCACGGAAAAGCGGGACCAGTGAGAAAACAACTCTCCAAGGAATGGCTCTCATGATCGATCTGATGCGGATGAAGGGCGAAAATTCCGTTGATATGAAAGGACGGCAAGTGGTGATTGTTGCCACCAGCGCTCTTGCGATGAAGGCTGCGGACACCTGCAAATCCCTCGGCGCCGATAAGGTGACGGTCATATTCAGGGAATCGCAGTCTGGCGCGGAGATCGGGCATACAGCACCAGCTGAAGGAATAGAACTCTGTTTTGAGACGGGAATTCACAGGATTCTCGGCAGCGACTGTTCCGCCTACAGCGGGATTACCGATGTGGATCTTATGAGCCTTGCAGACGGAGAAATCCATCAAATTCCCGCGGAATTCCTGATTCTTGAAGCGGGACGATTTCCGGAACTTATCTTTGTCAAGAGATCTGAAGAGGCATCTGAAACAGAGCATGATTCGATGGATACGGCATCTGATTCTCCGAAGTCTGAATCTCTCGAATGGGAAGCCGTGATGCCCTACAAGAAGCCTGAACACAGGACGGAACAGGGATTGTTATCTACCGGTGACGCTTTTTCCGATTTCAGTGCGGCCATCAAAGCCATTGGGGCCGGTCGCCGGGCAGCGGCATCGATCCATCAGTTAATGAACGGGATCCCCCCGACGCTCGATGACGCAGTGGTTACCAGCGAACGGGATGTCCAGAACATGGACCACATAGAAAATGTTCGGCGAAGTGCTCGGCATGTGATGCCGATCGCCAGTCCCGCTGAGTTGTCTGCCGGACAGGAGCTTGAAAAGGGATACACGGTCGAGGATGCCCGGGCGGAGGCAAGTCGGTGTTTGCAGTGCGGATTGATCTGTTATAAACAAACCGGACTGGAAGACGTATCTCCAACCGCTTTTGCAGAGGCGGGGTGATTTTAGCGAGAATGAGTGATCGCAGCATGAGAGGGTTTTAAGTTGGCGACGGAAAAAGGTATTGTTATCAAAGCGAACGACACGCGTGCATGGGTGAAAACCGAGAAGTCCAGTGCGTGTGAAGGGTGCTCGTACCATGATTCCTGTGGTGAATCTGGTGGCGGCAGGGAGATGGAGGTTGAGGCAATCAACAGGGCCAACGCAAAGACGGGGGACCTGGTGATGATCAGTTTTGGAACAGCCCCTCTGATAAAAGTGTATTCCCTGGTTTATATTTTTCCGATACTGGCCCTGCTTGCCGGTGCGGTTTTAGGGCAGTGGCTGTCGGATTATGTTTCCATGGATGAGTCTCTTCTGTCCCTGATTTTTGGGCTCCTGTTTTTCGGGGTCGCGTTTTTTATTATCAAATTTCGAAGCAATCGGATGGCGCAACGGGAGGATTACCAGCCTGTCATTTTTCGCATTCTGTCCGCCGCAAAGACTCCGCCGGTGTGATGCTCCTTTCGTATATTTAATGACTATTCCGGACGGGAAGATCCCGGATATTTTCTATACAGTTGCCCCCCCCCTCTTTTCGATCCTGGTTACTTGGGAAGCACATCCTAAGGTTAAATTCTGCTTATAGTTATTTCATGCTTGCGATATTTTTCAGCACCCTGTTGTTTTAGACTATAATATCGGGTCATTGTATGCTATTAAATTTTTTTCGCCAAGTTTGGCACTCCATTTGCTAATTTAGAGGGCCACTCTTACAAAATATTGTATAAAAACCTTACTTTTACAATTGCTTAACAGTTTTTTACACAAGGTCATATAATTCCGGACGGGGTCTGATATATATACCAGTCTTAGGCAAATATCCGTTGACGGTGCCGCTCGAACATTGCCTATATGGCGTTGATAATTCAATTGCAGTCTGGTGGAAGTATATCG
This sequence comes from Desulfobacterales bacterium, assembly GCA_963677545.2. Lineage (GTDB taxonomy): Bacteria > Desulfobacterota > Desulfobacteria > Desulfobacterales > JAFDDL01 > JBECKW01. Next base: position 151,647 of record CAXXKH010000007.1, read on the forward strand.
GTTGTAACCATAGACAGTACGATTGTGACTTTATCTGATACAACGCAGAATCTTGTTTATAGATCTTATTGGTTTTCTGATAAAATGGGGGGTATAACAGAAGGGGGGGATTTACCATGTATCCAAGGAGGCCTTCGTGAGGGATTTTTTTAGTGCTGTACGAGCATGTCCTATACTACGAATCCCGACAGGTATTGGACGCCATATAAGGATTCGGGCGTTGCTCGTTGCTCTACTGTCCATGACGCTTTTCTCGGTGTCAGGTTGCGGCACAATGGCGTCCATATATCGCAAGAGCGCAGACAGAACCGCTGGAAAAATAATTGAAAAGAAGCAGGTAGAACTGTTTGGAAGCAAACAGGATTTTACCATTGAGAGACCCGGCGATATACTTCGAAAAAGACTTCTTGTGGCCCAGGAGCTTCCACAGGCGGGCAAAGCGTCTCTGGGGGCGGACAACCTGGATAAAATTTCGTTTTGGCCGGAGAAAGCCTATCCAATATCGGAAAGATCCGGTTCAGAGGAGGACGGCATCACCCTTGAAGCCGGTCAGCCGCTGGTGCTTTCCCTCGTTCAGGCCCTGCAGATTGGCGCCCTGAACAGTGCTGACTATCAGACCATGAAGGAAAAAGTATTTCAGGCGGCTCTGGATGTCAATCTTCAGCGGAATGAGTTCGGATTTACGGTGGATGGTCAGGCCAGTCATGAGGTGTCTACTAACAACACCACCGGAGAAACCGTTAAAAATGAAAGCAGCAGTGGGTCCCTTTCCCTGAGCAAAACCCTGAAAAACGGCGCTACAATTGCCGCATCCGTTGTTACCACCGTGGGGCTGGATATCGTAAGCCTTCTCAGCGGGGATGTTGTTACCACCAGGGGCATTACGGGTGACGCCTCCATCTCCATCCCCCTGCTTCGGGGAGCCGGGCGACATATCGCCGCGGAATCCCTGACCCAGGCCGAGCAGAGCCTGATTTATACGCTGTACGAACTGGAGCGGTATAAAAAGACCTTTGCGGTGGATGTGGTCAGGAATTATTTAAACGTTCTCCAGCAGAGCGATCAGGTGAACAATGCGGCTGAGAATTATCGGAACCTCATCACCTCCACCCGGAGAACCCAGCGACTTGCGGATGCCGGACGTGCCACGGTGATCCAGGTGAATCAGACCCTTCAGGAGGAGCTTTCCGCCCGGGCCCGGTGGATCAGTGCCATTAAAACACATGAAAATGAACTTGATTCCTTTAAAACATTGATCGGCCTTCCGGCCGATGCCGATATCAAGCTGGAAAGGTCCGAGCTGGACAGGCTCAACAGGCAGTACGCCGCCATGGCGATCGCACTGGAAGGCACGACCACCGATGACAATTCCGACGCCACGGAACTGGCGCCTCCCAGCATGACGGGGGCCGGTGCGCTGGAAATGGACGAAGGGACGGCCCTGAAACTTGCTTTCGGGAACCGTCTCGATCTGCGGGTTGCGGAGGGAAAAGTCTACGATGCCCAGCGGGCCGTGGTGATCAGGGCAAATGCACTCAAACCGGGAGTGACCCTGCTGGGTACCGCCAGCAGCACGAATTCGGAAGATACGACGTTGGATCTTGACCGCGGCATTCTCAGAGGCCTGCTGACCATAGATCTTCCATTCGAACGGACCAGCGAACGCAATGCATACCGGAAAAGTTATATCGCACTGGAGCAGGCGGTGCGAAGTGTTCAGAGCCTGGAAGACACCATCAAGCTTTCGGTCCGTCAGAGTCTGAACCAGATGCTTCAGGCCCGGGAATCGGTGGCGATTCAAACCAAGGCTGTTTCCGTGGCGGAGAACCGGGCGAAAAGTACGAACATGTTTTTTGAGGCGGGCAGATCGGAGCTTCGCGATCTTTTAGAAGCCCAGGCGGCATTATTGACGGCCAGAAATTCCCTGACATCTGCCGTGGTTCAGTATCGTGGTGCTGAATTGGCTTTCCAGCGGGATACAGGCATACTGGAGATAGATGACAAGGGATTATTGGTGGAATATTTACCCATGGGAGAATGACGATGGTATTTAAGGACTTTTTAAATATGGCATTTGAAAAACTTCGGGAGGCCTATAGTATAGCATTTGAGAAACTCCGGGAGGCCTACAGGAAAAAGCCGGCCCTTACCATTGCTGCCGGATTTTTCCTTATTCTGCTGCTGGGGACGATTCTTATGACGGGGGATGATGTTGCGACGATGGATATATCGACCTATACCGTTAAGAAAGGACCTCTGAGAATCAGTGTCACTGAGACGGGAACCATTCAGCCGAAAGAAAAGCTTATCGTAAAAAATGAGGTCGAGGGGCAAACTTCCATCACATACCTTGTTGATGAAGGCACCAAGGTAAAGAAAGGCGATCTGCTGGTGGAACTCGATTCAAGTACCCTGACGGACAATAAGGTTGACCAGGAAATCAAGGTGCTGAGTGCCGAGGCCGCCTTCATCGATGCCCGTGAGAGTTTCTCCGTGGCCCAGAACCAGGCTGAAAGCGATGTGGATGAAGCCAGGCTGGCGTATGAATTCGCAAAACAGGATTTGGACAAGTATATTAACGGCGAGTATCCGAACAAGCTGAAGGAAGCCGAGGCCACCATTACCCTGGCGGAAGAAACCCTTGCGGAAGCCCAGGAAACCGTTGAGTGGTCAAAGAAACTCCATGAAGATCAGTTTATTTCGGCCTCCGAGCTTGAGAAGGACCAGCTTGCCTACAAGAAAAAGGCGCTGGATCTGGATCTTGCCAAACGGGCACTGGATTTGCTGGTGGATTATACCCACAAACGGGACATGGCTCAGCTCGAGAGCGACGTGAAGCAGGCAAAAATGGCCATGGAACGTATCGAGCGGAAAGCGAAAGCCGATGTGGTTCAGGCGGAGGCGAATTTCAAGGCCAAGGAGGCGGAGTATACCCGGCAACAGGACAAATTGGAAAAATTGGAGGCCCAACTGGGGAAGACCAAAATATATGCACCGGCAGCCGGAGTGGTGATTCATGCCACCAGTGCGGGAATGGGGGGAGGCAGGTTTCATAGAGAAGAGCCCCTTGACCTCGGATCGAGTGTTAGGGAGCGGCAGGAGCTGATTCATCTACCCACCGATACCGGCTATATCGTGGAAACCTCCATTGCCGAGGTGAGTATCGATAAAATAAAGGTCGGATTACCGGCCCTGATTACCGTTGATACGCTTCCCGGAAGTGTGTTTACCGGCCGTGTGCAGTACGTCTCTTCGGTGGTGAATGCCCAGGACAATTTTATGAATCCGGACCTCAAGGTTTACAACGTGGAAATATTGATGGATGAATCCGGATCCCTGGATCAGATCCGGACCGGTATGAGTTGTACCGCGGAAATCGTTGTGGCGCAATACGAGGAAGCCACCTACATTCCGCTCCAGGCGGTGCTGAACGTAGACGGAGAGCAGACGGTTTACGTGGTGGATGGTAGTAAGATTAAACCCCGCGTGGTGGAGACCGGCAGCGACAACAACATTGTGATCACAATCGCCAGCGGTCTTAAGCCCGGGGAAATTGTCTCCCTGAATCCGCCCTTGGCGGCGGGCGCCGTGGTTGAACAATCCTTTGAGCAGTTATCCGATTTAGCGGCCTCATCACCGCTGCCGGATGCTGTAGAAAAAGATAGTCAGGCTGCCGGGCGGGGATCCTTTCCCGCAGCCGGGGATAGCTCCCAGGAGAGAGGCTCCGATCGGGCCGGCGGTGATTTTTCTCCAGAGGGGTTTATGTCACGGCTCGATACCGACGGAGATAGCCGAATATCAGCCTCCGAATGGAAAGGGCCGTCAGATTTTTTTACCCGGTTCGACAAAGATGGGGATGGATTCATCAGCAAAGATGAGTTCCCGACAGGACCTCCCGGCGGTGGTCAAATGCCGGGCGGCGGTCAAATGCCGAATGGTGGCGGATTTCCCATGGGCGGTCAGGGGGGGCAGATGTCCGGGTTCGGCCCTGCCGGAGGTGGCAGATGACGTCATCACCTTCAGGAAATGGCGTTATTCGTCTGGAAAACGCCAGCAAGTACTATGCTATCGGATCCCACGAGGTGAAGGCCCTGGATGGTGTCAATGTCTCCTTTGAACGGGGCAGTTTCTGGGCCATTATGGGACCCAGTGGCTCCGGTAAGAGTACTATGATGAATGTTATTGGTTGTCTCGATCGATTGACGGCGGGAAAGTATTATTTGGAGGGCGAAGACGTGGGTACCCTGGATGACGATAATCTGAGCGAGTTCAGGCTAAAGCATCTGGGCTTTATCTTTCAGAGCTTCAATTTGATTCCCCAATTGACGGTTCTAAGAAATATTGAGCTGCCCCTTTATTACCTCGGTTGGGAGCAGGAAGAGAGTGAGAAACGGGCTACGGAGCTTGCCGAGAGTGTCGGCTTGGGAGGCCGCCTTGATCACAAGCCCACGGAGCTTTCCGGTGGGCAGATGCAGCGCGTCGCTATTGCCAGGGCGCTTGCCAACGATCCGAAAATCCTTCTTGCCGACGAACCCACCGGTAACCTGGATTCCAAAACGGGTGATCAGATCATGGAAATGCTCATCGATTTAAACCAGAAGGGCAAAACGGTGATAATGGTGACCCACGAACCGGATGTCGCCACGTATGCAAGCAGCAGACTCCATATGAAAGATGGCGTTGTAGACCGAATAGGGGGCGATTGAGATGGTCATAAACAGAAGTTTGATGAGGGGTATTGCCCTGGGAGTAGAAAACCTTCTTCTCCACAAACTGCGATCATTTCTGACCATGCTCGGGGTCGTATTTGGTGTGGGCAGTGTGGTTGCCATGCTGTCGGTGGGGGAGGGCGCCAGCAAAGAGGCCCTCGATCAGATTCGAAAAGTCGGAAGCAACAATATTATCATAGACTCAATGAAATCGCTGGAGGAGGAGTCCACCAGCAATCAAAGCACTTCCTTTGTGAGTGTCTACGGTCTGACATATGAGGATTGCGAAAGGATACAGGCGACGTTTCCGGCGATTCGCCGGACCGTGCCGGTGAAGCTGGTTCGAAAAAGAGGCACCCTTGGTAAACGGACACTGGAACTCCGGGTAGTGGGGACAACGCCTTCCTGGTTCGAACTTGTGGAACGGGAGGTAGTTGCCGGTCGGGTGTTGCTTCCCGAGGGCGGCGAGAGGGCCAGTGTCGTGGTGCTCACCGAATTTGGCGCCAGAAAACTTCTTGCCACAAGAGGCACCATTGGTCAGAACCTCAGTCTCGGCGGGATCAACTATAAAGTGGTGGGAATCGTCAAAAGCGAAGGGAGCAGTTCTTCCGACATTCAGTTACCGGACCAGGAGGTGGATGCCTATATTCCCATTGATGTGGCCAGAGTCTTTTACGGCGACATCCAGGTCAAGGAAAGTTCAGGATCACGGGAAATTAAAAGTGTGGAGCTGGATCAGATCATCGTCGAAGTGGCGGACACCAAAGATGTGGAAGCCGTAGCCAACGGGCTTCAGGCAATGCTTGAAAGGTTCCACACCAAGAAAGATTACTCCATGAGCGTGCCCCTCGCGTTATTGCGTCAGGCCGAAGCCACCAAGCGAACCTTTAATGTCGTGCTGGGCTCCATTGCCGGCATCAGCCTTCTGGTGGGGGGTATCGGCATCATGAACATCATGCTGGCGTCCGTTACCGAACGGACCCGGGAAATCGGAATAAGGAGGGCCATCGGTGCCAAACGGAAGCAGATCATCGTTCAATTTCTGATCGAAACCGTCGTTCTTTCCACTGCAGGCGGTCTTACCGGTCTGATCCTGGGGTTGATCATTCCGATGCTCATCACCCTTTTTGCCGGCATGCCCACGGTTATCACCACTTACAGTGTTGTGCTTCCGTTGTTTATCAGTGTCGGCATCGGTATTGTTTTTGGTTTATATCCGGCAGCACGGGCAGCTGAGGTAGACCCCATCATTGCATTGAGACACGAGTAGCTAATCGTTAAGACCGCCCTTGAACTCAGGCTTTCTTTTTTCCAGGAACGCACCTAGGCCTTCTTTGGCATCCGGGCTGCCAATTGCCAGGGCAAAGTTGTTTATTTCGATGCCGATGCCGGTTCGTAAATCCGTGTTGGCCCCCTGGTCGATGGACTGTTTGGCGGCGCGCAGGGCCACCCTGCCTTTAGCGGCAATAGCGGCGGCTGTTTTCATCACTTCTTCCATCAATTCTTCCGGAGCAAGTACTCGATTTACAAACCCTTTCGCCTCTGCTTCGGTTGCACTGATAAACTTGCCGGTGAAAATCATCTCTTTGGCGAGACTTTTTCCGATCAGTCGGGGGAGACGCTGGGTTCCGCCATACCCCGGTATGAGCCCCAGGGTGATTTCGGGCATACCGAATTTTGCCGTCTCCGAGGCATAAATGAAATCACAGGACAAGGCGATTTCACACCCGGCGCCAAGGGCGAAGCCGTTGACCGCGGCGATTACCGGCTGGGACAGAGATTCAAGTTTCAGGAAAAGGGTGTGCACCCGTTCGGTCAGGGCTTTTGCCTGAAGCGGACTTGTTTTCGCCAATTCCTTAATGTCCGCACCTGCCATAAACGATTTTGGCCCGGCGCCTGTCAGAACGAGCACCCGGATCTCTTCATCCCCCGAAACGCTTTCAACAACGCTCCAGAGTTCATTTATCAGTTCCAGGTTTAAGGCGTTGAGTACCGATGGCCGATTGAATGTGATGGTTGCGATTTGATCTTGTACCTCGAACAGGATGGTGTTGTATGGCATTCTCTTTTCCTCCATAAACCGCCGAAGGCGGAAATTCGAAATAAGAAGCACAAAATTCGAAAAACAAGTTCAATTTCTTAAAAATTTAATAGTCAAAACAGGTTATATCAAATTATAAAGAGTTTCTATAAAATTATCAACCCTGTTGAACTTGATTACTCGAACCGGTAGTACTTTGCGAGAATCTTTGGACTGATCCCCGAGAAAAAGCCGATGGCCATAAGCCAGTTCCTGATGGTGCAGTATACAAGGCCTTCCGTTTCCCACCGACGCGGCGAGGTGCTTACCTTTTCGGGGATGATATGGAAACCGGCCTTCTGTTTTTTCAACCGGCGCATCAGCGCGATGTCTTCCATGATGGAGATTTCGGGATAACCATTCACTTCCCTGAACAGATCCATTGTAAGAAAAATGGCCTGGTCTCCGTAGGGGATTTTAGTGACCCTGGTACGGAATTCGACTGTCTTTTCAATGAAGCGATAGACAGGTCTGCATGACCTGATCCCCAGCTTAAAAGCGCCGTATGCAAAGGAAGACGAAGAGAGAAGCGCGTTGATGTCCTCCAGCGCGTTGTCCGGCAGGAGTGTATCCGCATGCAGAAAGAGGAGGTTTTCACCCGATGCCATGGTGACGCCGTGATTCATCTGGACAGCCCTGCCTTTCGGTGCAATGGCTGTTTTTACGCCCGGCCATTTGATTGTGTTGATGGTGCTGCCCGAACTGTCGCCGTCCACTACAATGATTTCAAGAGCGGTTGAGGGGGATATATTTGAGAATTGTCCAAGCGTCTGATTGATGATACTCGCTTCGTCCAGAACCGGGATGATGACGGATATCCGCTTCGATGCTGCCACAATTATTAGTCCCTTTCTCTTAATGGGAAGAGCCATTTTCAAAATATCTTTCCGCCACAAGCGAGACCAGGCCCAGTACGGATCGTCCGCCCTAAGATTGGTCAAAAAGGGGCGTTTTGAAATTGGCTGGGAAAACTGACGGCAGTTTTGCCTGAAATCGAGAATTTCGTCAAGCGCTTGTAAAGTGTTTCCATGAAGCTGAATTATTTGCTTGACTCTTTTTGACGCCCTTGATTATATAGTAATTTAAGAAATAAATGGCATTCAGAAAGTAACGCCGAATAACAAGATGTGACGCCGTTAATCTCGAAACCGGGAGGGTTTATATGAGTCTGGAAAGGAAGTTCGCGGCAAAGGAGTTCGTTATTTTGGCGGAAATGGATCCCCCAAGGGGACCGATGTTTCCAGGATGGTCGAGAACGCTCTGCGTGTGAAAGGCAAGGTGGATGCCTTTGTTGTACCGGAGATGGGCAATGCGGTGATGCGCATGAGTGCTTTGGGGGGGGCAATGATCCTCCAGGGTAAAGGCATGCGAACCGTTCTGCAGGTGTGTTGCCGGGACCGAAACCGTCTCGCGCTTCAGGCGGACCTGTTGGCCGCCGGCGCCTGCGGGATCGACACCGTCATGGCGGTACATGGAGAATCACCCAGCTATGGTGATCATCACGAGGCAAGGGCGGTTTATGACCTCGATTTGATGGCGCTGTTCAATGCGATTAAATTGCTTCAATCCGGCAAAGACATGGCGGGGGTCGATTTGGCGGGGGCACCCAAGTTTCTGGTGGGCTCAACAGTGAATCTGGGTGCTAAGGATTTCTCCCCGGACCTGGAAATCGACGACATGCGGCGAAAGATTGATGCGGGGGTTCAATTTTTTATTCTTCCCCCTGTGTTTGATCTGACCGCCCTTGAACCCTTTTTGGCCAAAGCTCGCACACTTGGGACTTGTATCATCCCCACTGTTTTGCTTATTAAATCTTTAGGAATGGCCCGCTATATAACCCGTCACATGCCCCAGGCTTATTTGCCGGACAGCATGATCAAGCGAATTCAGGGGGCTCCGGATAAAGTTCCGGAATGCCTCCGGATTGCATCCGAAGCGGTTACCCTTGTGAGACGGGAAGAGTATAGCGGTGTGATGCTTTCCACAATGGGGTGGGAGGACAAGCTTACGGATGTTTTGGAGTATGCCGGTCGATAGCCTGTTTGTCCAGCATCTTAAATAAGTGCGCCTTGCCGGGGATTTTTCACTCGGCCTCTTTTCCCTTTACAAATATCAATCCTGTGGATTAGAATACCGCGTTGGTGCCGATGGGCCTGGAGGTTGTTCTTGTTCTTCGGCCAGTCGGGTCCCACCTCATCTATTTGTGTGTCATTTCGTTTGGTGCGGCAGCACCCGTCTATATCAAATTAAAGGGATGGCATCGGCCGATTGTACCACTCGGGAGTGATGATTCGGTACCGGGGAATTGATCAAAATCAAATTGGAAATGGGCTGAAATGAAACGGATACTAGTTCTTGAAAATGATACGGCATGCCAGCGCATGTTGGAAGAGACCTTTTCACCGACGTTCGATATTAGCTTTCAGGGGAGTAGCGATGCATTGAAATCCGCTCGGTCAAGGCAGTATGATGCGGTTATTTTTGACATGGCATCAGGAACCGGCGGCGCCATGGACCTGCTTCGAAGTTTTAAAACAGCAATGCCCAATACACCAGTGATTGTCACCAGTCGGGCGGAGAGTGCCGAACTGGTAGTGAAAACCATTAAGCTGGGCGCCTATGATTTTATTCCCAAGCCGTACTCGGTCGCCCGTGTTCGTCATTTGCTCAAACAGGCGATGGAGGAGCGGAGTAAAAAAAATGAAATTGATTATCTTCGGCATGAGCAGAATGTTGTCTACGATTTCAGTCGAATAGTCGCCAAGAGTCCCGCCATGAAGGCGATTTTGGAAATGCTCGAAAAATTTTCAAAGACAGACAGCACCATACTGATGACCGGAGAGACCGGGACGGGAAAAAGCTTCTTGTCAGGAAGCATCCATTTCAACAGCCCCCGCAGGGGCAAGCCGTTTGTCAAGGTCAATTGCGCCAATATTCCCGAAACCCTTCTGGAGAGCGAACTGTTCGGTCATGAAAAGGGATCGTTCACCGGTGCGGACAAAGTCAGAATTGGAAGATTCGAACAGGCCCATGGCGGTACACTCTTCCTGGACGAAATCGGAGAGATGGGGGTGGCGCTTCAGGCAAAAATGCTGCGTGTGCTGGAAGATAAATCTTTTGAGAGAGTCGGCGGAAACCAGACCATTCATTCGGATGTCCGGGTCATTGCAGCCACCAACAGAAACCTGCCGAAACTTGTTGAGGAGGGCAGTTTCAGAGAAGATCTATACTATCGAATCAATATGTTGACGGTAGACCTCCCTCCCTTAAGAGACCGGAGGGAGTGCCTTGAAGCCCTGGCATCAATGCTTCTGACCAAGATCTGCCGTTCCCTGGGGAAAAAGATCCCCTCTCTTTCGCCATCCGCGCTGACGGTATTGAAATCCTACCAATGGCCCGGGAATATTCGTCAATTGGCAAATACACTTGAGAGAGCCGTCATCCTTGAAGATGAACCGGTGATTCCGGCCGAAAGCCTCACCCTGCCCGACTTGCCATCGGCGCGACCGCATTTGGCGTCAAATGATTCCGGGCGCTTTGCATCCCTGGAAGAGAATGAAAAAGAGATGATTCTGGATGCGCTTGCCTCATGCCTGTGGATACAGAAAGATGCCGCCGACCGCCTGGGCGTCAGTCCGAGGGCGCTGAATTATAAAATCAAAAAGTTTGGTATTACCCATCCGCGCTGGCGGAAACATAGGAAGTAACATGAAGTATGTTTCTTTCCGGATTATTGTGTTGTGTATTCTTTTACCCCCCATATTGTACGGGTTTACCATTCAGGGGCTGGAATACTACCTTGCCAGGAAATATACACGCGAGGTCGAGCAGGTCTGTATCGGCGATACGTCGCGTCTGCTCCAGGGCAGCATCCGGCTGAAAGATGCGATTCGCACCAACGTAGATACCTATCTTCAACATCAAAGACTTTTCTCCTGGGGTGTAAAAGCGACGGTTTGGATAACGACTGCTCATCAAACAGTTCTGTACCCGGCGCCGATTGAAGAGACCGGGCCGCCTCTTTTCTCAACCGATGCGCCCGAGATTGCTTCCGAGAACTATTCACTTCTGCAAAACGGATTGACGACAACGGTCGATGTCAAAATGGGATTCGGGCATTTGTTGCCGAATCTGATTTTGGGGGGCTATATACTTTTAGCAATAATATCCATATATGGGGTGTATCGCACCGGCATTCGAAAGATGAAGCAGGAAGAGACAAAGACGAATAAAAAAATTGAGCGTCTGCTTCGGAAGGAACAGGACTTGTCCGGGCGTCTGGCGGTCCTGAAAAAGGAACGCGAAAGTGTTTCCACGGAACGGGACCGGTTGGAAAAGACGCTTGCGGCTGAAAAGAAAAAAGCCGGCAGTAATGAGGCGGGGCTGTTTGACGAAATTGTTGAACTTGATGAACAACTGACTCGGAATCTTCGTCTCCAGGAACAACAACAGGCGGAAATTAAAGCGCTCAATGATAAAATAAAGGCGTTCGAGGAAGAGCTTAAAACGCATGCACCCAAGGGGCGGGAAATTGACATGCTTGCCAAGCGGTTTGTCGCACTCTATAAAAATATCTCCGTTCATGACCGGGCCATTGAAGGATTCGCGGGCCTTACGGAAGAGATGAAGATCAAGGGCGAAGAGATTATCCACCGGCTCAATGAGGCGCCGGACCAGGTCCCTATTAAGAGAAAAGTATTCAGCGGGAAGGGAAGGGAGACGGTCTGGGAGGTGTTGTATGCTTATAATGGCCGGTTATATTTCAGAAAGTCCGGGGACAAAGGCATAGAGGTGCTTGCCATGGGAAATAAAAATAGTCAGAGTAAGGATCTTGCGTATATTGACAAGATATCGAGGAAATCCTGAAAAGCTAATCATGGTCGAAAATATAGCCGATGGAGCGCAGGCTTCTGAAATAGGCGGGATTTTTAGGGTCGTCTTCGAAATATTTGCGAAAACGGACAATGAAATTGTCGACGGTTCTGGTGGAGGGGGGATGGGTGTACCCCCAGCCGATTTCCAGGATGGTTTCCCGGGAGAGCGGTTTTCCCCGGTTACTGATAAAAAGTTGAAGCAGCTTGATCTCCTGGTCCGTGAGAGAGATGCTGCCGTTTTTCGAATAACCGGTGTATGTTGTGAAATCGATCCGATTTTGGCCGAAAGTGTAGGCGTCGGGGATTTTTTCCGTGACGTTTTCGGACGGTTGAGTCGCTGGTTCGGGGTGATACCAGGAGGCCCGGGTCAGGAGCCGCTCAACCCGGAGAAGAAACTCATTGAGGTCGAAGGGTTTCGACAGATAGTCATCGACACCGTAGGAGAGGCCCCGGACCCGGTCATCGCTAGCGCTTTTCGCCGATAGGATCAGAATCGGGAGTTGCTTGTCCTCCTGTCGAATCTGTTTCAGCACGGACAGCCCGTCGAGAACCGGCAGCATAATGTCGAGCACGATGAGGTTCGGATGCCACTGCCGCCATTTATCCAGGGCTTTGATGCCGTCCGATGCAACGGCGACGTCGTATCCCTGGAGAGAGAGATTCAGGTTGAGTCCCTCCGCGATATGATCGTCATCTTCTACCACAAGGATTTTTTTTGTAACCGATGTGTCCATTGATTCCCGTTCCTATGAAAACCCGGATGATGAGCCGATAGTGCCAGTCTGTAATCGACCCCTTTGCCTTTTCTATGTGAAATCCGGATGGTGTGCCGGCAATGCCAGTGTAAAGACAGCCCCTTTCCGGAGTCCTTCACTTTCCGCTCTGACCCTGCCTTTGTGAATTCGCGCGATACTGTCCACCAGATAGAGCCCGATCCCGCTGCCTTTGGCGGACATGTCCTCGGATATACCGGCCTGGTAAAACTTTTTAAATATTTTTTTCAGGTGGTGTTTTTCAATGCCGATGCCGTTGTCCCTGAACTGGATGAGAAAATGCCTTCCCTGCCGCTGAAACGAGATTCGAATTTCCAATGTTTCGATATCATTGTATTTAACTGCGTTTGTAAAGAGATTCATCAGCAGCATTTCAAACAGGGACGGATTGATCCGGTAAAGGAACGGCCGACCGGTGGGATTGAAAAACTCCACCTGGCAGTTCCCGAAAAGATGTGCGTTGGTCTCGTAGAACGTTTTAACGAATTGCACAAGGTCAGACAGGATAAATTCTCCCCCGAATCCCTTGCTCTCGATTCTGGCCAGATTGAGAATGCGGTTGATGTCGCCGGTTAGCCGGTTGACATCGGCAATCATGTATTCCAGATACCTGAGGCGCTTCTCCCTGGGGATATCATACCGCTGGAAGGTTTCGAGATAGAGCTTCAGGCTTGTAACGGGTGTTTTCAACTCATGCGTGAAGTTGTTGATGAAATTATTCTGCATCCGGTAGAGCTGAATGGTTTTGTGCAGAAAAACAAAAATGATCGATATCCCCGTAAGAATGATGCCGAGAAGAAGGGAGAGCACCAGAATGATCACCCAGCTCTGGGGGGCGACTGCCTGGGTTTGATTGATGCCGAAGCGGTTTATTACCGTCTTGAGCATATCGCTGACGCCGATGTACCAGTAGATGTAGAGAAAGAGAGAACTTCCCAGGGCAAGGATAGAAAAAATCAAGACCAGAACAGGATGTAGAAACCATTTCGGCGTTTTCATATCTGTCGATATAACAGATCCTTCCATCATATGTCTATCTGCAAATCACCAGGCGCCTCCATGCGGCACAGCGAAAGGATCCGGAATAAATGTAAAACTTTTGTAAAATCTGATGTGTTCCCTGTGATTCGCGCGCCATTTATACTAAAGAGATAAATTTTAATATGTTTTTATGCCTGAAAGGGCCAAGAAATATCAGAGATTGGAGAAGGTGGGTCGTATGCTTCATTCATTTCATATACCGGTCATGGGGACGGGGTTTACAGTGGATACGCCGATTCGTGTGGCGCATTTCGGTATCTCCTCGGTGATTTCCCTGGCGGATGATCTGCTCCTTGAAAAAATTCGGGAGTTTTACAGCAGGAAGTTTCATTTGCCTTTCGAGCATATTCCCCCCAAAGATATGGATGTCCGGGCCAAAAGAATTACCGCCTACCTGGATATGGTAAGGCGGATTGTCCGGATGAAGATGGAGAAGATCAAAAAGGAACCGTTTTTCGAGAGCAATGATAAACGGACCTATTTCGAGATGCTCCCGTTATCCTCGCCATTACGGACGGCCTATGACCGGCTGATGGGCATGGCGCCGGGAAAGGAGCGGGAAGACCTGGCCGCGGATTTGACCGCCCGGATGGTGCCCGGGGCCATCGATGTGAATGTCATGGTGAAGGTGGACCGGACGCATTACGGCCCGAATGGGGAAGCGCTGGATGATATTTACAGCGATGCGAAAGCAGCATTGCGGGGGTTTGCCAACAGCCGTCTGGTATCTTCAAGCATGGTTTTTTCGGCCGGTATCAATAAGGGGATGTTTCGATATATGACCCGCTTTCGGGACTTCTATCGGGATGCCCTGGGCGGGATCAAAAAGAAAATCACACTGAAGGTCAGCGATTTCCGTTCCGCGCAATTGCAGGGAAAATTCCTGGCGCAAATGGGCCTGGAGGTAAGTGAGTACCGTATAGAATCCGGTCTCAATTGCGGCGGGCATGCGTTTGGTTCCAGCGGGCGGCTTCTCTCCTCGATCCTTACGGAGATGAAAGAAAAGCGGGATACGCTCAGCAACGGGTTCCGAAAGACGGTGGCGGCATATTACAAAAAAAAGGGATGGGAGTATGTTGCACCGGAGAAAGGGGCCCGTCCGCTTGTAACGGTCCAGGGGGGGATTGGCACCCACGGAGAAGCCAGGCGGTTGACCGAGATGTTCGGCGCGGACGCCACCGGCTGGGGGACACCGTTTCTTCTTGTACCCGAGGTGGTTTGTCTGGACCGATCGCTTTTGGAATTGCTGCGAAACGCCGGGGCGGAGGATTTGTACCTGAGCGGTATTTCACCGTTGGGGGTGCCGTTTAATCTGGTGCGAAACACGACTTCCGAGAAATGGAACCAACAACAATTTACCGACGGTCACCCGGGATCCATATGTCCCAAGAAGTGCCTTGTTTCCAATACGGAATTTACGGAAAAGCCGATATGTACCGCATCCCGCGCTTATCAGAGCGAAAAAATCAAACAGATAATGTCCGGAGACGGCAGCCCGGACGAAAAGAGACAATCCGTAGAGGCGCTTATCGAAAAAACCTGTCTCTGTGAACATCTCGGCAACAGTGCGCTGATTCGTCTGGGGATTGCCGGCCCGGCTGACAGCCCCACTGTGGTTTGTCCAGGGCCCAACCTGGCATGGTTCAACCGATTCTACTCCTTGAAAGAGATGGTTGATCATATGTATGGCAAGGGGGCTTCTCTGGTTTCTTCCGAACGGCCCCATATGTTTGCCCAGGAATACATTTTGTCGGTTGACCGGTTCGAGCAGCTTGCGGCTGCTTTTGACGGCAGTCCCACCGAAATGAAACGGCTGGAAGAGTACAAGAACAATCTGGATAAGGAATCGGACAACTGCAGGCAGATTGCCGCCGCTATTCCCTATCCCGGGGAAAATCTTGAATCCATCATGCCTTGTGTCGATGCGCAGCAGGAGAGGCTGATGCACATATGGCACATCGTGTTGAACAAGAAAAAAATTAGACATATCGATGAACTGAAAGCGGATACGTCTTCAAGTGAAAAGAGGGAATCGCCGGATTCACACGACACTTTGCCGTCCCGGACCCGGCAATCCGAAGAATCCGCGGCGTGTGCTTGAGTTTTAGGCGGTTTTTATGATAGATGACCGATGCTATGAATAAGGCACATCTATCCGGCAGTCTCAAAGCCGCTTTCGAATATCACTCTCCCGTCAAGAGGGCTCTCCTTGGGAAAATTCTTCCGGGATGGTCGACCCTCATCTATTATACGCGCCTGATACTCCTTATCGCGAATAGTGCCCGGATCGCCCGAAAAGGCGGTTACACCGATGAAAAGTGGTGCCGGGACGCCCAGCTTGTCACCCGTTTTGTGGAATCCGTTGGGGGCAGGGTACAAATCGGCGGTATAGAGGGATTTGCGCGTCATTCCGGCCCTTTTGTGTTTATTTCCAATCATATGAGCATGCTCGACACATTCCTTCTGCCCGGAATGATCCTTCCGTTTCACAGTGTGACCTTTGTCGTTAAAGAAGCGCTGCTGCGTTATCCTGTTTTCGGCGCCATTATGCGGGCCGTGAAACCCGTTGCGGTGGAACGAAAGAATCCAAGAAAAGATTTGAAGGTCGTGTTCGACCAAGGGCAGCGCCTGCTTGGGGCGAATCGCTCCATTATCATTTTCCCGCAGGCAACCCGGAGTGTTCCGTTCGATACCGCCGCTTTCAATACACTTGGCGTAAAGCTGGCCCAAAAGGCGGGCGTGCCGGTGGTCCCGGTGGCGTTGAAGACGGATTTCCAGCAGAACGGCAGACTGATCAAGGAGATGGGGCCGATAAAGCAGGACAAGACGGTTTATATTCAGTTCGGGGCACCGATAAATGTCGAGGAGGGCGGCCAGGAGACCCATCGTCGGGTGATGGCCTTTATCAAACAGAATCTTTGTGACTGGGGGGTGCCGATCCTGCCGCTCATAGAGCGCCCGGGGAAGGCAGGTTGATTTTTCGTTTCTCAGGGTCTTGCTGTTGTTTAAAGAAAATCAGTACATGACCGATCATACCTACAAGTTCACTTTCCGTTGCTTCTGAAACCGTTTCGGCAAGCTCTTTTTTGTCAGCCTTTTCTTTCAGATCCACACACTTCACTTTGATCAGTTCATGATAATCCAATGCCTGTCGGATTTCCTGGATGACTTGTGACGTCAGTTGTTTCTGTCCGATCAGCACCACCGGTTTCTTGCCGTGGGCCAGTCCCCTGAGATATTTCCTTTGAGTTCCTGTCAGGTGGTTCACGATATATTCTCCGTTCAAAAGAGATATCTCTTTTGACTCCCTGTAAGATTCTTCACGATAGATCTTCCATCTAAAAAGTGTTGTTCCTTCTTAGCTCATATGGTAGAGTTTAACAAGAAGTTACTGTTGCAGCAGTGATGGCTCGCGGCAGCCGCGATTATCTCTCTTCCTTATAGAGCTGCTTTTCTATCCTTCTCTTATAGACCGACAGGTTTTTTCACAAATCCACGGGAAAGGAGGATAAGATCATGAGAATCCAATTGAATCGGATCCTTTGCGCAACGGATTTTTCCGAATTATCAAACCAGACCATTTCCTTCGGGATTGCGCTTGCCAAAACATTCAATGCCCGGCTCTTCGTGTGTCATATTATCGACCTGCCTTTTGCAGCCATGAACGGTGAAGTGCAGATCGATCCTATCGAACAGCAGAACCGAATGGCGGCGTATGCCCAGGAACAGCTGGCACAACTGTTTGAAGAAGAGTCTGTTGAGTGGGAGCCATTGGTTTCTATTGGCCATACCGCCGATGAAATTTCAAGAATTGCCGAAAAAAAACGGATCGACATGGCAATATCCGCAACCCATGGACGATCGGGATTGAAACGTCTGCTTTTGGGATCCGTTACCGAGCGGCTGATGCGAACCCTTTCCTGTCCACTTCTGATTATCAAGGGCTCAGAGGAAACGCAGATCAGGACAAAGGAGAGCGCTTTCCCGCCGGCTCGTATTTTGGTCGGGTGCGATTTTTCTTCCGATTCGGCCCTCGCCTTTCAATATGGTCTGGCCATGGCCCAGGAATTCGAGGCGGAATTGCATCTTGTGCATGTGGTTGAACCGCCCGTGTACCAGAATGTGCTGACCTCGCAAGATGCCGCGAACGGACGTGCCCGGGAGCCGATATTGGGCCAGTTGACTGATAAACTGGCGCGGATGGTTCCCGCGGAAGCAAAAAACTGGTGTGATCTGAAAACGATCCTGCGGGAAGGCAAACCCGATGAGGAACTCACCCGGTACGCCGAGGTGAATGACATGGACCTTATCGTGCTGGGGGTTCGCGGACATGGTCTTGTCGAATCATTGCTGATCGGGTCCACTACGGACCGGGCCGCACGGAGGGCGCCATGCCCCGTGCTTTCGGTGAGGCCCGTGCCGAAAAGGTCGTGACATCCGTACAAGCGCCTTGTCGTTTTTCCTTGACAGGGGAGGTCTGCCATAATAACCACGGTTCCTCAGTGGTCGCGTTTCATACCGAACAATTCATCCTAATCGAACCATTTTCAAAACGTTTTCCCGCCACAGGCGGGATCAAGCTTAAGGTGAGCGACATGAAATGTTTTGAAATTGGCTGAATCATTTAAGGAAGGCGGAGAATGGCCGAAGCAAAAACCTTGGAAGAGTACATTTTACAGCAGCGCGCCGCACTGGCGTCCAACCCGGATTGTGGTACGACACATTATAACCTCGGGGTGGCTCTCTTATCTCAGAAAAAGACCGATGAGGCTGAAAAGGCATTTTTTGAGGCGATTGAGTGCAGTCCCGGGTTGGCCGAAGCCTATGTCCAACTCGGCGGGATCTGTCTCCAGCGGGGAGACCTGGATGGTTGCCTCGATTTCAACACCCGGGCGGTGAAAGCGCGTCCCGGCTTTTCGGAAGGACACGGCAATATCGGTTTTGTACAGCTCCAGAAAGGTAACATCGATGAGGCGATTGCCGCCCTGGAGAGAGCGACGGCATTTAACTTCCGGTTTATTCAGGCACTGACCACCCTGGCCAATGCATATCTGATGAAGGGGCGTATTGACGACAGCATTAAAACCAACTTGAAGGCGCTGGAAATCGAACCCGATTTTCCGATCGCCCACAACAACCTGGCGATTGCCTACCTGGAGACCGGGGAGTATGAACTGGCCGCAAAACATTGCGACAAGGCGATGTCTCTGGGATATGGCGTGGCGGCAGAAATCCGCAAGGAAATCGAGGAAAAACAGAAGGATGAAGACTGAAGAACGCATCCTGACACCTGACACCTGAAACCATCTCGCATGGCATTTCTCCCTACATTCCGCTATTTCCTTGGTGGCGCGGAGATGCCGGTCTCTCCCGGGAGTTCCCTTTGGGCGAGTCCACTTCCCATGAACCGCCACCATTTTCAGGAAAGTGATACAAATAGCGTCGGATACAGCGGCCTTACCCATGGCGATTATTTCACGGCTGTCCGCCGTTTCCTTGAAAGAGAACGGTTCCACTTGATTTCCGCGGCGTTCGATCCGGAAAAGAAAGACCGGGTCTCCGACATCCAAATCTGCCTGATGAAACATGGGGAGTTTTATCATCCCGCCCGAGTTCGTGCGGCCTCGAGCAGCCGGTATCGGTCATTTGTATTGAATGTGGCGTTGTCCAGGTCGGGACGCGGAGTGATAGATGCTGAGGTCTCTGCCTTGAAACGGCTTGGGGATTTGTCTGTGCCCCCGTTCATTCCCAAAGTCTATGGTAAAGGCAGTGTTGGAATTGGCGCCGGTTTAACCGCCGATATGTTTCTGGGAGAATGGTTTGAAGGGTATCATGAATTCCATCTTTCCCGCGGTCCGCTCAATGGCGCCCAAACGCTCTGCGTCTGGGGAAAAAACGATATCCCCTATTATCTGACATCCGAAGAAGCGTGTCTTCTTTACTCCCAGGCGGCAAGGATTTTAACCCTCTATTTCAATATGGCCACTACGGAGCAAATTTCCCACTGGCATCATGCAGGGGGGGATTTTGTCGTCAAACGCGAACCGGATCAATTGAAGGTGAAGCTGATCACGGTTCGACAATACGGCCCTTTGCTCCGGATGGATAAGATAGGGCGTGAACCGGGTCAAAAAGACGAGCAGGCCATGGCCGCTTTGATGCTGTTTTTTTTGACACTCTCGATCCGAATGCGGTTGGACCGCCTGGATGGCATCGGCCATGTGGCATGGGCGGATGATATCGCCGTGATCGGGATCTGGACCGGTTTTCTTGAAGGGCTTTCCGGCAGTTATTTTCCGTTCCAGTCGGATACTGTGGCACAATTTGAAAGACATCTGTCGACCTATTCCATTTCCGGTTTGCATGACCTGGCCGAGGCCCTGGTGGCGACCCTTTCCGTCAGTTCCGCTGAAAGAGCGGTTGTTGAAACGAACATCGGCCGCCATATGGAAGTGCTTTGTGATACCATCAGCCGTATCGGATTTCCGTGAATGGTACCGAGGATTACTGACCTTTTTTATTGACAAGAAACCGGATTGATTTTATAAAAACTCTTTGGTCCTTAATAAAAAGGAGCATTTATAAGGAAAATACATATACATATACATATATATTTTGAATTGAGAGGAGGTGACCATAACGGGCCCATATAGGGAAGGTTATGTAACTTAAGGTGTGGAAAAGCTAATTTCATAAGACTATGGAGGTAAAACAATGGCAAAGCATGAAACCCCTTTGTTGGACCAGTTAGAATCTGGGCCGTGGCCGAGTTTTGTGTCAGACATGAAACAGCAGGCCGAAGTGAGGGCGAAAAACGAAGCGAACACCGAGTTTCAAATTCCGACGGACGTAGTGGAAGATTTGTTAGGTGTTCTGGAGTTATCCTATAAACACGGACGAACCCACTGGAAACACGGTGGTATCGTGGGTGTTTTCGGTTATGGTGGTGGCGTTATCGGTCGCTACTGTGATCAGCCGGAACAGTTCCCGGGCGTTGCCCATTTCCATACCATGCGCGTTAACCAGCCGGGTGGTAAATTCTACAAAACCGATTATCTGCGCGAACTCTGCGATCTGTGGGATTTTCGTGGCAGCGGTATCACCAATATGCATGGCTCCACCGGCGACATCGTTTTTCTCGGAACCACCACGCCTCAACTGGAAGAGATTTTCTACGAGTTGACACACAAATACAATCAGGACCTTGGCGGATCGGGTTCCAACCTCCGGACCCCGGCCGATTGCGTGGGCCAAGCACGTTGCGAATATGCCTGCTATGACACCCAGGATCTGTGTTACACCCTGACCCAGGAGTATCAGGACGAGCTGCATCGTCCGGCATTCCCCTATAAATTCAAATTCAAATTCGACGGCTGTCCCAACTGCTGCGTGGCCTCCATTGCCCGGTCCGACATCTCCTTTATCGGTACCTGGAAGGACAACATCCGCATCGATCAGGAAGCGGTCCAGGCTTACATCGGCGGGGAGCTTGCACCAAACGCCGGCGCTCATTCCGGGCGTGACTGGGGCGCCTTCGACATTCAGAAAGAGGTCATCGACCTGTGCCCCACCAACTGTATGTGGATGGAAGGCAACACCCTGAAGATCGACGACAAGGAATGTACCCGCTGCATGCACTGTATCAACGTCATGCCGCGTGCCCTGAGAATCGGTGAGGACAGAGGCCTGTCCATGCTGGTGGGCGCCAAGGCTCCGATCCTTGACGGTGCTCAGATGGGCTCCCTGCTGGTGCCCTTCATCAGTGCGGAAGCGCCTTATGACGAGATCAAGGAAGTGATCGAAAGTATCTGGGACTGGTGGATGGAAGAAGGAAAGAACCGCGAGCGGCTTGGCGAACTTATCAAACGCCAGGGATTCCAGAGGCTGTTGGAGGCCACGGGCATCAAGGCTGTGCCGCAGCATGTCCAGGAACCGCGCCACAATCCGTACATCTTCTGGAAAGAGGATGAAGTGCCCGGCGGTTTTACACGCGACATCAACGAATTCAGAAAACACCATCTGCGATAGAGGAGGGGAATACAATGGCATTTATATCTTCAGGATACGATCCAAACGAACCGATGAAGGACAGAATTTCGGACATCGGTCCGAGGAAATACGATGAATTTTATCCTCCACTGGTTGCTAAGAACAAGGGTAAATGGCTCTATCATGAAATTTTGCAACCCGGCGTGCTGGTGCACGTGGCGGAATCCGGCGATGAGCTTTTTACGGTCCGTTGCGGTGGCGCCCGGCTCATGAGTACCGCTCATATTCGTGAGATTTGCGATATCGCGGAAAAGTACTGTGACGGTTATCTAAGGTTCACTACCCGGAATAACGTTGAATTTCTGCTGGACAGCAAGGATAAGGTCGATGCACTGCTGAAGGATCTGGAAGGAAGAAAATTCGACGGCGGCAGCTACAAGCTTCCTGTGGGTGGTACCGGTTCCGGTATCTCCAATATTGTTCATACCCAGGGTTGGATTCATTGCCACACCCCGGCTACGGATGCGTCCGGAACGGTGAAGGCCACCATGGACGTGCTGTTCGACGATTTTAAAAACCACAGAATGCCGGCTCATCTTCGGGTCTCCATGGCCTGCTGCCTCAACATGTGCGGCGCGGTTCACTGCTCGGATATCGCCATTCTCGGTTATCATCGGAAACCGCCAATGCTGGACCATGAGTACCTGGACAAGATGTGCGAAATCCCATTGGCCATCGCAGCCTGTCCCACGGCAGCCATTCGTCCGTCCAAGGTCGAACTGGCGGACGGCAAAACCGTCAATTCCGTAGCGGTGAAGGAAGAACGCTGCATGTTCTGCGGTAACTGTTACACCATGTGTCCGTCCATGCCGCTGGCCGATGCCGAAGGGGATGGCATCGTGCTGATGGTGGGTGGTAAGGTGTCCAACCGTATTTCCGCCCCGAAGTTTTCAAAGGTAGTTGTGGCTTTTATCCCCAATGAAATGCCACGCTGGCCTACCATGACCGATACGATCAAGAGGATCGTAGAGGCATACTCCGCGGGCGCCAACAAGTATGAGCGGCTCGGTGAATGGGCGGAACGGATCGGTTGGGAGCGGTTCTTCGAAAAATGCGAACTCGAGTTCACTCATCACCTGATCGACGATTTCCGTGATCCGGCATATTACACCTGGCGCCAGACCAGCCAGTTCAAATTCTAGAACCAGACCATCAACCGGCATGCGAAGTGCGGCCGTCTATGCCCACTTCGCATGACCGATCATTAAGGGGTAATGCAAATGGAATTAGATGAGGCAAGAGAGAAAATCGTTGAAGCTCTCTCCAAGAAAAAGGGAAAGAGCAAATTCTACTTTAACGACTTGAGCAAGATTCTCGAAATGAAACCCCGGGAAGCAAAAAAACTGGTAAATGCTCTGGTTCAGGATAATACCCTGGAGTACTGGTCCAGTGGCAGCACCTCCATGTACGGACTCAAAGGCGCCGGCAAACAGGCGCATGCCGAGGACGAAGACTAAAAATAATCAGTGCCCTATAGTAACGGGGCTTACTCTTAGAGAATCAATGGGATTTCCGAAATTAATGATCACCGCTCTGCGGGGCGGATCCGGGAAGACCATTCTTTCCATGGGCCTGATTGCCGCCCTCAGGGAATCGGGTCGTGCCATTGCGCCCTTCAAAAAAGGTCCCGATTATATCGATGCAGGCTGGCTTGCCCTGGCGGCGGGCCAGCCTTGTTACAATCTTGACCCTTACCTTATGGATCCGCATCGTGTGGCGGATTCTTTTCTCTCCCATACTCCCACCGGAAACACAGCTATTGTAGAAGGCAACCGCGGGCTTTTTGACGGGACGGATCTCGAAGGGAGTACCAGTACGGCGGAACTCGCCAAGTTACTGAATCTGCCGGTGCTGCTGTGCCTTGACTGCACCAAAACAACCCGTACCATGGCGGCGGTGGTTCTGGGCTGTCTCCATTTCGACCCCCGGGTAAAGATCGGAGGGGTGGTGCTCAACCGGGTGGCAGGTGCACGGCACGAAAAAAGTCTGACCCGGAATATTGAATATCACACAGGCGTACCGGTGCTTGGGTCAATTCCGAAACTGGCGGAGGCGCATTTCCCGGAGCGGCATATGGGGTTGGTACCTGCCCCTGAACATGCCTGGGCCCGGGAATCGCTCTCGGCGGTTTCGAAAATGGCGAAGGCGTATCTGAACCTGGACGCGATTGTAAAGGCGGCCGAAGAAGCTGCTTTCCTGGGACCGGATGTGCCTGCTGACCTGAGTGAAAGGACCGGGGGACGGGATGTCGATGGGTCCGCGCGGGGAAAACCCCGGATCGGTATCATCAGGGACAGCGCATTCCAATTTTATTATCCGGAAAATATCGAGGCGCTGGTATTGGCCGGCGCGACACCTGTTTTTTTGAGTCCCCTGTCAGAGGAGATGATACCGCGGATAGACGGGCTCTACATTGGCGGTGGATTCCCGGAAACCCATGCTCGTGAGCTTGTGGAAAACAGCCGGTTTCGCGCGGAACTCAAGGCGCTTGTCGAAAACGGCCTTCCCGTTTACGCCGAATGCGGAGGGCTTATGTACCTGGGAAGCGCCCTTGTTCTGGACGGCAACACATACCCCATGTGTGATGTGCTTCCCATTGATTTCGGAGTCCACAAACGCCCCCGGGGGCATGGTTACACGGCGGTGACGGTGGATGGCGAAAATCCTTATTTCGCCTTGGGGAGCGAACTGAAGGGGCATGAGTTCCATTATTCATATGTGAAAAAAAAAACAGAGCGAGGCGCTTCGTTTCGCTTTTTCCATGCGAAGAGGTGTTGGCATGATGGAAGAGAAAGACGGGGTTTGTTATAAAAACGTTCTCGCCACTTATACCCATATCCACGCGCTTGGAACGCCTGGCTGGGCCCCTGCCATGGTGAAAAACGCAATGCAGTACCGAACGTCATCCCAAAATGGGTGTTGAGGCCGGCACTGCCCGATACTACTGATGTGGGGACGCACCCGGAGACGCAGGCGTGCGCAGAGAACGACACATGATAAACGCTTTACGCTTCAGCGGATTCATCGTTAACCTCTTCTTCCGCTTCCGCTTCTCCTGATTTCTTCTTACCGAAAATTTTTGCGCCGATTATGCTGAGTTCATATAATCCCATGAGCGGGATGGACATCATGACCTGGCTGATAACATCCGGTGGCGTCAGGATGGCGGATCCGATAAAAAAAATAAGAATCGCGTATTTCCTGTTTTTCTTGAGGAAACTGGTCGATACGATCCCGAGACGTGCCAGAAAAGTAAGGACGAGGGGGAGTTCAAAGGCAATGCCGAAGGCCAGCAGGAGTTTGGCGGAAAAGCCCAGATATTCCCTCATAGACAGCATCGGGCGGATGGTTTCGGTGGTGAAACCGAGGAAAAACTTGAAGCCGAGGGGAAAAACGACGAAATAGCCGAAGAGCGCACCACCGACGAAAAAGAAGGACGACAGGCATACAACCGGCAGGAGCAGTTTCCGTTCCTGTGAATAGAGGCCGGGTGCTATAAACATCCAGAACTGATAAAAAATCACTGGTGCCGCGAGCATTATTCCGGCCAGACCGGCAACTTTCAGATAGGTGAAGAACGGCTCGGTCAGATGGGTGAACACCATACTGTCACTTTCATTCTTCAAAAGGTCCGGCAGAGGGCCCAACAGGATTTGATACAGATCCTCCTTAAACGCGTAGGTCAGGATAAAGCCGACCAGTATGGCGGCGAAACAGGTAATCAGGCGTTTTCTGAGTTCTTCCAGATGTTCGGTAAAAGGCGCCTTATCATCCTCATGCATCTTTCAACTGTCCTTCCTGGGTGGTGTCGGATGAGGCGGTGTCGGACGGGGTATTGCCGGATTCCGGAGAAGGGTGGGCATCCGCAACTTTTTCATCTTCAGGAATGGTTTGGTCCGGTGCTGTATTATAGGGATTTGGCGGCTCTGATTCCTCTGTGTCTTTATCGTTATCGGTGGCGTCGCCTGAATCCGTATCGTCGGTTTTAGAGGAGGACTCCGTATTCGAAACCGTATCACTCGTTGTCGAGGTCATGTCAAAAGGTTCCCGGACTTTGTTCCCGATTTCCTTGAACTCATCCTTCACTTCGTTCAGGGTGCTTTCCATCGAAACGGTGTCTTTAAAGTCGCTCGCGGCTTTCTTAAACTCTCCCATCGCGCGACCCAGTGATTTGGCCAGATCCGGCAGCTTTTTCGGCCCGATGACGATAAGGGCCAAGGCTAATATCAGGATTATTTCAGTTGGGCCCATGCCGAACATAAACGGCTCCTTCTTTCAATGAATGCATAATAATTAAACTACGATGCTTCAGGGTTTCACTACACAGCTTGAAAAAGTAGATACTTTTTTTAATATGAAGAGTCAAGCTTCCCTTTGATAACAGCGGGATATTTTTGTGCCATTTTAGGTATAAGATGATTGCAAGCGATCTTGGCTTGGATATCATGGTCAAATAAAGTATTCCGTCTTTTGTGTGACAGTGGTTTTTATTTCGTTTAACGTCGATTCCAATGCCGCGATAACATTTTCCCGGAAGTCGCCGCCCACAACAATGTACATGACGTCATCGCCCACCGACAGATCATTGTTTTCATTGATCCACACCTGAATATC
Source organism: Desulfobacterales bacterium (assembly GCA_963677545.2). Classification (GTDB taxonomy): domain Bacteria; phylum Desulfobacterota; class Desulfobacteria; order Desulfobacterales; family JAFDDL01; genus JBECKW01. The sequence continues at coordinate 177,787 of CAXXKH010000007.1, forward strand.
AAGAATTCCCGGACGTTTCCGGTTCTTTTCAAGAATGGTTGCCAACAGGTCGTGATCGACATGAACTTTGAGACCGGAGACTTTCCGCCCATCCCGTGAAGTGCCCCGGACGACTCCGTTATGGGCGAGTATCATTCCGGCCTGATCGAAATCGGGTCGTTCTTTTACGGCATCAATCAAAGTTTTCAGCTCCATGTAAGCTCCTTATAACGTTGAGGGTAAATTCCGCAACCCACTTAGCCTTTGCGTGCGATAGGGGTTTATGATAACAACGAAAGCATTATAACACATTATTTGCCTTATGGCATACCCTAGCTTACTGCAGCTGAAAGGAAAAAAATTATTATGGCAAACCAGGGACAGCAGAATTCAATCGATTTTACCGTTGATCAGAAGAACCTTTACCGGGAAGAGAGTATTACCGATATGAAGGTTGCGGCGATACGGAAAATGACCCCCATTACACCATCCGGCGATATCGATGAGAGCCGTACGGCCATTTTTGTGGGCACCACACAGCTGATGACGCCGGAAGGGCCGCTTCCGATACAGGCCATGCTTCAGGCAAATACCCTGCAAGAGGCGTTCGAAGTGTTTCCCAGCGCCATGGAAGCGGCCATGGGACGAATGGTCGAACAGATTCAGCAGGCCCAGAAGGCACAGAAGAAACAGGACGACTCCAGGATTATCGTTCCGGGACGATAGGCGCCCGGGAAGCGAGTGTCGACGACAGGCATGGGCAAAGAGATCAAAAAAATCGTGGTCCCAAGGGAGGAAGCTGTCTTCTGGATGGACGGAAACGGTGTCTGGCGCAACCGGCACGGCCGTATCACGCATCCCAAGATAATCGACTATTTCGACTCGGCGATCAAAAAGGATGCGGATGGTTTTTTTCTTTATCAGGCATACGATAACATTCAGGAGAAGGTCTATTTCCCTTATGAGGGGACTGCGCTGTTTGCCGTGGATGTGATTCTGGACCCCGGAATAACATTGGTTCTCAATACAAAAGAGACGGTTTCCCTCCTGCCCGGGGGGCTGTTTGCTGAAAAGGGGCGTCTTTGCATGCGGTTTGATGATGGATACATCCGGTTTTCTGAAAAAGTGCAACGAATACTCTCGGAATATATAGAGGAGGACGGGGAGCGGTTAATGTTTCTGGCGGAAAACGGTCCTTTTGAGATAATCGAAATCGATAGTGACTTTTCGCTTGACAAAATAGAATGAAACATTAATATTGAACATTTTTGAAACGATCGGGAATTCGAGTATCAAGTAAGGAGACGCGGCATATGTATGCGATTATAGCTTCCGGCGGGAAACAGTACCGGGTCCAGGAGGGCGATCTGCTCCGGCTGGAAAAAATAGACGGGGATGTGGGAACATCTGTCTCATTCGATCAGGTGTTGATGGTATCCGATGGAGAAGCGGTTCAACTGGGCCGCCCTGTTCTGGATGGTGCTTCGGTTCAGGCGCACATCGTTGAACAGGACAAGGCAAAGAAAATAGTGGTTTTTAAATTTAAACGGCGCAAACGTTACCGGAAGAAACAGGGGCATCGGCAGCCATATACGGCGGTGCAAATCGATCGGATTGAATCGTAACCTTGTTGAATAACGGTTTCGGTCGATGACGATATCGACCGGTTTGTTTTTTGGACGCCTTTGGTAGAGGAGTTTGGACAGATGGCACATAAAAAAGCGGGCGGAAGCTCGAAAAACGGTCGCGACAGTAATGCCCAGCGGCGTGGTGTAAAACGTTACGCCGGGCAAACGGTTAGGGCCGGTAATATCCTGGTACGGCAGCTCGGGACCAAAATTCACCCCGGCAACAATGTGGGCATGGGTAAGGATTATACCCTTTTTTCCAAAATCGATGGGGTTGTTGCCTACGAGCGGTTGGGGCGGGACAGAAAAAAAGTCAGTGTTTATGACGCGTGAAATTCGTAGATGAAGCTATTATTACCGTTCAGTCAGGGCACGGGGGAAGAGGTTGCGTCAGTTTCCGGCGCGAGAAGTTTATCCCCAAAGGTGGTCCTGACGGCGGTGACGGGGGCAAGGGCGGGGATATTGTCCTGAGGGCCGACACCCAGCGCCGGACCCTGTATCATTTTCGATTCAAGCGACAGTTTAATGCTCCCAATGGTAAACCCGGACAGGGAAGTCAGAAAACCGGGGCCAGCGGCCAGGATCTGGTCATCAATATTCCTCCCGGCACCATTGTCAGCGATGCCGATACCGGGGAAGTTATCAGGGATTTCAATGAAGCCGGTGATTCATTCATCCTGGCAAAAGGCGGTCGGGGCGGCCGGGGAAATCTCCGTTTCAAAAGCGCAACCCACCGTACGCCCAGATTTGCTCAACCCGGCGAGTCCGGTGAAGAATATCGGCTCAAACTCGAATTAAAACTGTTGGCCGATGTGGGAATCATCGGACTTCCCAATGCCGGCAAGTCTACCCTTATCAGCAAAATTTCTTCCGCCCATCCAAAAATCGGCGATTACCCTTTTACGACGTTAACTCCCGAATTGGGTGTTGTTCACACGGACTGGGCCGATCCGTTTGTCGTTGCCGATATTCCGGGCCTGATCGACGGCGCTCATCTTGGTTCGGGACTGGGGATTCAATTTTTACGACATGTAGAGCGGACCCGTGTTCTGGTCCATCTTATCGATGTCTTCGCCATCGATCCGGACAACCCACTGGCCGGATATGAGATTATCCAAAACGAACTCGCAAGTTACAATCCGAAACTTGCGCAGAAACCGCAGTTGGTGGTCCTGAGTAAGATGGATCTGCCGGGAACGGCCGAGCTTTCGGACAGTTTTCAGGAAATGCTGGGGGACCGGGAGGTTATCCGGATTTCCGCCCATACAGGGGATGGATTGCAGCAACTGAAATCATCGCTGGTACGTATTCTGGGGCAGCCGGATCCCGCCTGATCAGCACGGGTGCAACCGACTGTGGCCGGGTTGCCTGATATTTTCCAAAAAAATAGGATACCATGAATTCACCTGGGGATGCTGAAAAGATGGCGAACGGTCTTATGGAAGCTTTTGGGAAACGGTTTTCTTTTCGTGGCGTGAAGCGCGCAGTGGTAAAGATCGGCAGCAACGTGCTGACGGAACCCGGTGGTCTCAATTTGAAAGTGATTCGTTCCATCAGCCGGCAGGCCAGCCAATTGATGGATGCCGGTGTTGAAGTGATTCTGATCTCTTCGGGCGCCATGGCCTCGGGCATTCGGAAAATCGGGCTTCCGCGACGGCCGGATGAGATTCCAAAACGCCAGGCAGTTGCCGCGGTAGGGCAGGCCGGTCTTATTCTGGCGTACGAGAAATCCTTTGCCCGGTACGACAGAAAAGTGGCGCAGATTCTCCTGACCAGCGAGGATCTCGCGAGCCGGAAACGATATCTCAACGCCCGGAACACATTCTCCACGCTGCTGTCATGGCATATTGTACCTGTTGTTAATGAAAACGATACGGTCGTGGTGGAGTCCATTAAATTTGGTGACAATGATCATCTCTCGGCGATGATCGCGCTGCTTCTGGAGGCGGATGTGCTTATCAATCTGACGGATATCGACGGGCTGTTTGACAAGGATCCCCGTGTCCATAGTGATGCCTGCCTGATTCCCGCAGTGGAGAGTATTGGAAAACGAGTCGAGCGGATGGCCGGGGGCATCCCCGGTGCTCTCGGTACGGGAGGGATGTCAACCAAGATCAAGGCTGCCCGGAAGGTTACCACGGCCGGGATTCCCATGATCATCGCCAAAGGGGATACGCCAAACATTTTGAAAAAATTATTTGCAGGCGAGACCCACGGCACATTGTTTGTTCCGAAGACCCGTCGATTGCCCAGCCGAAAATGCTGGATTGCTTTCAATTCGAAGCCCAGAGGGGCCTTGCGGATAGATGCCGGGGCAGCCAGGGCCGTGCTTCGGGATGGAAAGAGTCTGCTGCCCAGCGGCATTGTCGAGGTCAGCGGTGCTTTTCAGGTGGGGGCATCGGTTGAGGTGACAACGGAAAACGGCCATGTGATCGGTGTCGGGCTTGTCAATTACAATGCGTGGGACATTCGAAAGATCATGGGGCTTAAAACAAACCAGATCGAAGCTTCTCTGGGGCAAAAAACCTATGATGAAGTGATACATCGTGATAACCTGGCGGTAACGTGTAAACAATAAGGCCAGAGGTCCGAGGTCGGAGATCAGAGGTCGGAGAATGAAAAGACAGAGGTCAGAGGTCAGCCCTGACGCCGGGGGCTGAAGCACCTGGTTTGATCAGGAACGAAATTTTGTTGTATTTTTCTTGCTCTTGCTCTTGCTCTTGCTCTTAATCTTAATCTTAATCTTGCTCTTAATCCATAGTAACGACGAGATTAAGATTAAGAGCAAGAGGGTGATTCAGTGTTTGCCTTTAAGTTTCATATGAGTGAAAAAGGAGTTTAAAATGTCTGTTGAGTCCACTATTCTTGAAATGGCCAGAGATGCAAGACAGGCTGCCGCGGAGATAGCCGGCTGTTCATCGGAAAAAAAGAATGAGGCGTTGCTCAGGATAGCCGAAAAGCTGGAGCAGGATGCCGGTGATATTCAGCGGGAAAACAAAAAAGATCTTGAGCTTGGCGAAAAAGCGGGATTGTCCGCCGCCATGATCGATCGGTTGACCGTTTCGGACAAAACCATTTCTTCCATGGCGGCTGGGCTTCGGGAAGTAGCGGCTCTGGATGATCCGGTGGGGGCTATCACAACGTCATGGCTCAGGCCCAACGGGCTTCAGGTGGCGCGGATGCGAATCCCGTTGGGGGTTATCGGCATTATTTATGAGTCACGGCCCAATGTGACCATCGATGCGGCCGGTCTGTGCCTGAAGGCGGGGAACGCCGTTATTCTTCGGGGAGGTTCCGAAGCGCTTCACTCCAACCAGGTGCTTGCGGCGAAGATCGGGGAGGCACTTCGGGACGTCGGGCTTTCCGAAAAGGCGGTACAGGTGGTGCCCGTGCGGGACCGTGCTGCCGTGAACGCACTGCTTGCCCAGGAAGAGTATGTGGATCTTATCATTCCCCGGGGCGGTGAAGGACTCATCCGGTTTGTGGTCGAGCATTCCAAAATTCCCGTCCTGAAACATTACAAGGGTGTGTGCCACGTCTATGTGGACGAGGGGGCGGATCTCGATATGGCCCGGGAGATTTGCTTCAACTCCAAGGTTCATCGCCCCGGCGTATGCAATGCCATGGAGACCTTGCTGGTCAACCGGGCGGTTGCGGAAACGTTTCTGCCGTCCATGAAGGCGGCCTTCGATGAGGCCGGCGTAGAACTTCGGGGGTGCCCCGAGAGCTGCCGCATCCTGCCCGGGATTACACCGGCGGAGGAAGCCGACTGGCCGGCCGAATATCTCGATTTGATTTGTGCCGTAAAAGTGGTGGACGATATGGAATCCGCAATTGCCCACATGGGCAGTTACGGTTCCAGGCACACGGAAGTGATTGTCACCAGGGACTATCAGCGCGCCCACCGGTTTGTCCGGGAGGCGGACGCCTCTGTGGTCCTGGTCAATGCGTCCACCCGGTTTAACGATGGCGGCCAGCTGGGTCTCGGTGCGGAGATCGGCATCAGCACGTCCAAGCTCCATGCCTTCGGTCCCATGGGGGTCGAAGAACTTACCACCACCAAATTCGTGGTGTTCGGAGAAGGACAGATCCGGAGTTAAAAAACGAAGGAAGATGGAAGATGGACGATGGACGAAAAAACAAAAACACGGCGTTTGAAGTGTGCCTTTTCTTCCCTCGTCCTAGCGAAGCGGTCATCCCGCGTCCGTCGGCCTTTAATCGACGGGGTGTGTTTTGAAGCGGATCGGCCTGTTCGGAGGCACCTTCAATCCGATTCACAACGGACATCTCTGGGCGGCTACATCGGTCCGGGAAGGATTCGGCCTGGACAGGGTTGTTTTAATTCCCGCCGCGATACCGCCCCATAAACGATCGAAGGATGTCGCGCCTGCCGCGGACCGACTGGAGATGACCCGGCTTTCAGTTGCCGGTCGCGACCATTTGGTTGTTTCCGATGTGGAGTTGGTAAGAAGCGGGCCGAGTTATTCCATTGATACGGTCCGCCATTTCATGGAGCGGTCCGTATCACAAGAGCAGTTTTTTTTTATTGTAGGGATGGATGCATTCCTGGAAATCGACACATGGAAACATTTCGAAGACCTTTTCATGTTTGTTCCCATGATCGTGCTGAACAGGCCGGCCGCCATGCAGGCGCCCGGCGACTCCTTTTCGAGGATTATTCTTGAATTTCTGCAAACACGCATTTCCGGAGAGTACTCGCTTTCAGCGGACGGACTCTCTGTTATCCATCCCGAACAGCAGACGGTTACCCTTTTTCCCGGAGAGATGATGGACATCTCATCAACGCTTATTCGCCGGCGAATCAGCAGGGGAGAGCCCATTTCCGATACCGTACCCCGTTCCGCTGTTGATTTTATTAGAAGGAAAGGACTTTATCGATGACGCTCGATCCCGGTATGACATCGGCCCAGGAGTTGGATGTATATGTCAAAGCGGTGCTGGAAAGAAAAGCGGAAAATATTCTGGTACTTGATGTGCAAAAGCTCACATCCGTCGCGGATGCGTTTCTTATCTGCAGCGGCCGCTCCAACCGCCAGGTAACCGCTATTGCCGACTCCGTTCAAAGGGCGCTTAAGAAGCAGGGGATCAAGCCCTTGCATGTTGAAGGGAAAACAGATGGCCACTGGGTCCTGATGGATTACGGGCATGTGATCATTCATATTTTTTATGAAACGGTTCGGGAGTTCTATGATCTGGAGGGGCTTTGGCGGGACGCGGAAAGAGTGGTGACGCCAAGCATGGAAAAGATAGAGGAAGGGGACTGAAAATGACCGACGGCCTCTGTATGTTGATGATTTTGGACGGGTGGGGCATCAACCCGGGAAAAAAAGGAAATGCCGTCACCATGGCAAAGACGCCGGTGCTGGATGATCTGGCGGAACGTTATTCATCGACCCGGCTGCAATGTTCGGGGGAAGCGGTGGGACTGCCTGCCGGTGTGATGGGGAATTCCGAAGTGGGGCATTTGAACATCGGGGCCGGCCGTGTGGTGTACCAGGACCTGATGCGGATCAACAAGGCCATTGAAGAGGGCGCTTTTTTCGAAAACGATGCATTTCTGGATATCATGGCCACCGTGAAACGAAGCGGTTCAGCGCTTCATCTCATGGGGCTGGCCTCCGCCAGCGGGGTACACAGCGATCTTTCCCATCTGGAGGCGCTTCTCGAAATGGCGGCCCGGCAGGGGGTTGAAACGGTTTTTGTTCACGCCATTACCGATGGCCGGGACAGTCCCCCCGACAGCGGCATCGGATTTGTTCGACGAATCCAGGAACGAATCCGGAAAATTCAGGGACAAATCGGTACCGTCGCCATTGCCACTATCTGCGGGCGCTATTATGCCATGGACCGGGACAAGCGGTGGGATCGGACCGAGACAGCGTATGACTTGTACACCATGGGAGAAGGGCTGCCGGCGATCGATCCGGTGCGGGCGGTGGAAGCGGCTTACGGCCGGGATGAAACCGACGAATTCATACGCCCTGTTGTCATGGTGAATGAAACGGATACCCCTCTGGCAGTGATTGGTGATGGCGACGGGGTTATTTTCTTCAATTTTCGCGCCGATCGTGCTCGCCAGATTGCCCGTGCATTGACGGATGAAGTATTTGACGAATTCGAGAGAAAACGCAACCCCCGGTTGAGCGGTTTTGTCTGCATGAGTCTGTATGATGAGGCGTTTACGATGCCCATCGCGTTTCCGCCGGTGTCAATGAAAAATATTCTGGGGGAAGTTCTCAGCAACTCCGGGAAGAAGCAGCTTCGCATCGCGGAAACCGAAAAATATGCCCACGTGACCTATTTTTTCAACGGCGGGGAAGAGACGCCGTTTGAAGGAGAGGAGAGATGTCTGGTCCCTTCCCCGCGGGAAGTGGCCACCTATGATCTCAAGCCGGAAATGAGCGCCCGGGAGGTGACCGGAGAACTTCTCGAACGGATGCGTTCGGGGAAATATGATTTCATTGCCGTGAATTTTGCGAACATGGATATGGTGGGTCATACCGGTATTCTGTCCGCCGCCATCGAGGCCTGCGAAACGGTGGACGCCTGCGTGGGAGAGGTCCTCCGGCAGCTTGTCGCCATGGGCGGTACGGCCCTCGTAACGGCGGACCACGGCAATTCCGAAAAGATGATAGAGGAAAACGGCAGTCCCCACACGGCGCACACATTGAACCCGGTGCCGCTCATCCTGGTGGATGATTCCCGGATGAATATGCAGCTGCGGGAAGGGATCCTCGGGGACATTGCCCCCACGATCCTGGAGATTATGGGGATCGGGAAGCCGGTGGAGATGACCGGCCGGTCGTTGATTGTTAAAAGCTGAGTGCTAAGTGCTAAGTGCTTAGTGCTGAGACAGGTGGAACAGAAAATATGAATGATATCATAGTTGATTACATAACTGGAGTTGAAGTGCCAAACGTCGGTGCCGAAGCCAACCGGCAGGCGTTTGAAAAAATTCTTGTGGACGTGAAGGGCTTTTCAAATAGCGAGGTGGCGGTGGATGTGCCGCTGGAACTGGTGGTGGCTGGAGAACCCTACTGCTCCAGTATCGATCTGGTGGTCGGATTGGAAGATCGCCGACTGATGGCCATCAAATGCGCGGCCGGCTCCCTTGGCTCCAGGGAACGGGAAATCGTTGCCGCCGCCCGGCTGCTGGAAGAATATCAGATTCCCGTATCGGTTGTTACCGACGGTAAAACGGCGATTGTACTCGATACCGTATCCGGAGAAGTAAAAGGCGAGGGGATCGATTCGGTTCCCAACAGAGACGCTCTTGCTGAGATGTTGAAGAAAACGGAATGGCTTCCTTTTCCGGAAAAACGGAGGGAGCGGGAAAAGATTATTTTTCGTTCCTATGATCTGGAAAATGTTAACGTGCGTCGCAATATGCCGGATAATATATAGCAGTTTATTATTACGGTGGAAGCACATCGTTCGGTGGATCAAATACAATAGTAATAGATAATATAAATGTAAAAGTATCATCCCCCCGTCTCCGAACCTGCGACTATGCTTCTCCTTGGTACCGGTCTACTCGGCCTTGCCGGTGTTACCGGTCGATATTTTTCTTGACAGTAAGCAAGTTCCCATCTACTCATACACATTATGGTCAATATTAACAAAAAGATATTTATAGATCAGCGAATTTCCAACTGGCGTAGAGTTGCTGAAAATTCTAACAAAATGAATATTGGTTCATATTACCATCAATATTTGGCTCACATATTTAGAATGTTAGTACCCCCGAATTTGACTGTTCTAGAAATAGGGTGTGGTAAAGGGGACTTGATTGCTGCATTAGAGCCTAGAACAGGCATAGGAGTTGATTTTTGTTCAGATTTTATAAGGTCTGCGCAGAAACAGCATCCGGCATATCAATTTATTTGCGCCGAAGCGTGTGAGGTTGATATAAAACAAAAAATTGATGTTATCATTCTGTCCGATATTCTTAATGATTTATGGAATGTGCAAGATTTTTTCAGGAAAATGAAAGAATGGTGTCACGCTGAAACACGGATTATTATCAATGCCTATAGTCGGCTCTGGCAGCCACCTATGGATTTCGCTCAAAAAATCGGCCTGGCCACACGCATGTTGCCACAAAGCTGGCTGACCAAAGAAGATATTTCAAATTTGCTTCAGATAGAAGAGTTTGAGATTATAAAACATTTTAGTGAAATCATCTGCCCGGTCAAACTACCTCTTCTAAGTACGCTTCTTAACCGCTATATAGCAAAAATAACACCTTTTAAATGGTTTGCACTAACAAATTTTATAATTGCCAGACCGATAAATTGTTCCCTGCCCAGCAAAATGAACGTATCCGTTATCGTTCCAGCACGAAATGAAGAAGGTAATATTAAGCAAATTTTTGACCGTATTCCCCAAATGGGTAAAGGAACTGAGTTAATTTTTGTTGAAGGAGGCTCTAAGGATAACACTTATCAAAAAATAGAAGAGGACATTTCCAACTATCCCGAAATCAAAGCAAAGTTATTTCGACAATCGGGAAAGGGTAAAGGAGATGCGGTCCGTTTGGGAATTGGAAAGGCTACAGGAGATATCATCATGATTCTTGATGCCGATTTAACTGTTATGCCGGAGGACCTCCCTAAATTCTATAATGCGCTTGTTGAGGGTAAAGGTGAATTTATTAATGGCGTTCGACTTGTATATCCAATGGAAGAGAGAGCAATGCGTTTTTTCAACCTTGTGGGGAACAAAATTTTCAGTTTGATTATGTATTGGCTATTAGAAGTACCAATCAAAGATACACTTTGCGGAACAAAGGCTTTTACTAAGGAAAATTATGAAAAAATTGCTCGAAACCGACCATTCTTTGGCGATTTTGATCCGTTTGGTGATTTTGACCTTATTTTTGGTGCAGCAAAATTGAATCTAAAAATCATTGATCTGCCAATTCGTTACCAGGAAAGAAAATATGGGGAAACTAATATTTCCAGATGGGCCCATGGTTGGTTGCTTCTCAAAATGATGTTTTTTGCTGCACGGCGCTTAAAATTTGTATAAAATCTCTTTTCTTCCGGTACGCATTACACCAACAATATATAGGCAAAAATTTCCATTTCTATGATTTTATCTCTAACGGCATGAAACTGATTAAAATAAAAAAACCAAATAGTAATCCAGGGGAAAAGAAGGAAATCGAGCATAGCAAACTCCTTGCACAAAAAAATACTGAAAAAATATGGGGTTGGGGAACCCCTGCCGGAAGGCAAAGAGCTCAAAGACGCGCTGAATTAATACTAAAAAGTGGTAATGTATCCTCAAATTGCCATATCCTTGAAATTGGATGCGGCTCAGGTGCTTTTACTGAAAAATTTGCTGAAACCGGCGCAAAAATTACTGCAGTTGATATATCACCCGATCTATTAATTTTATCAAGACAGCGGCGTTTGCCTCAAAATCAAGTGCTGTTTGTAGAATCAAGTGTTGAGGATTTAGATATTCATGACCAATTCGATTCAGTGATCGGCTCATCAATTTTGCATCACCTCATTCTGAGCAAGTCTTTACCAAAAATTTTTTCATTGCTAAAACCCGGAGGTTATTTTTGTTTTGCTGAACCCAACATGCTAAATCCGCAAGTTTTTTGCGAACGCCGGTTTCGTTTTCTTTTCCCTTATGTGTCACAAACAGAAACAGCTTTTGTTAGATTTAAATTGCAGAGACAATTAAGAAAGGCAGGGTTTTCTGAAATTAGCACGATCCCTTTTGATTGGCTCCACCCGTCAATTCCTTCACCCCTAATCGGGCTTATTGCTTTATTAGGACAAATGTTCGAAAAAACACCTATAATTCGCGAATTTTCCGGATCAATTCTTATTACAGCTCGTCGGCCGGTATGTATTTAGCATGAAATTTCTTTCCGATATTTTAGCGCCTCCTATAACGCGTGGTTTACATATAGACGATCCAAAAACAACGGAATATAGAAAAAAAATCATAAAAAATAATCCATTATTATTAAAGATATATGAAGAGTGGTATGGGTATCTCCTGTCTTCAATTCCTAATACAAATGGTAAAATACTTGAGATTGGTTCTGGCGGCGGTTTCTTAAAAGAGTTTGCTTCAAAAAGCAATAACCAATCGATAATATGCTCAGATGTGTTCCCGGTTTATGAACTGGAAATAGTTACCAAGGCGGAAGCGCTGCCATTTGAGGACAATTGTCTTAAAGCTATAGTCATGACAAATGTTTTTCATCATATCTCAAACAGCATCGGTTTTTTCGAAGAAGCAACTCGAACAGTTATGCCCGGGGGGGTTGTTGCCATGATTGAACCGTGGTTAACACCCTTGTCCAAGTTTTTTTATACTTTTTTCCATCACGAACCTCTAGAGACCAATGTCAATGACTATAAGTTTACTAGCAGAGGGCCTCTCTCTTCAGCGAATCTTGCTTTACCATGGATGTTGTTTCATCGAGATAAAGAAAAATTTTGTCTCAAATTTCCCATGTGGGAAATTGAAAAGATAAAACCAATTATGCCTATTTGTTATCTCATTTCCGGTGGGTTATCAATTCGTAACCTTTTGCCTGGTTGTACATATAAAACTATCAGAAGGATAGAATCAACGTCAAATGTTCTACTGAAATATGGCGCCATGTTTTCTGAAATATGCATGGTAAAAAAATTTTAAAATCCTTAATGTTTTTTTGCTATAATTTGATGAATAATAAGATTTTCACAAAAAAAGATTTATTAATTAAAGAGCGACAGATTTTGGCTTGCTTGATGATTATTGCGATTACTATTGCTGTATATTGGCAGGTTAACAACTTCGAGTTTATCTCTTTTGATGATAATTTATATGTTACAGAAAATCCGCATGTACAGTCAGGTCTTACAGTTGAAAGCCTAAAATGGGCTTTCAATTTTAGTGATAAAGAATCCACTTACTGGCATCCATTAACGTGGTTATCGCATATGTTGGATTGCCAGTTATTTGGGTTGCAGTCTGGAAGGCATCATCGGACAAACCTATTTTTACATGTCCTGAATAGTCTGCTTCTTTTCATTTTTCTCAACCGTTCAACGCGGGAATTTTGGAAAGCTTTTTTTGTCGCCGCATTATTCGCCGTGCACCCACTTAATGTGGAAACCGTTGCTTGGATAGCTGAACGGAAAAATCTATTAAGTACTTTTTTCTGGTTACTTACGTTACTGTTTTATAAATCATATGTTGATCATCCTTCAGTGCATAGATACCTATCGGCGCTTTTCATTTTTATTATAGGACTTTTAGCCAAGCCTACAATTATTACCCTCCCCTGTGTTCTTCTTTTGCTTGATTATTGGCCTTTTAAACGTATTGAAAGCAATTTCGGTTTAGAAACCACAATAGATAGGAATAGAAAAATAAGAAAAATCCACTCATATGACAACATTTATTCTAATCCAAAATTTATGGATTCCATAATCCCTAATTCGATAAATCCATATTTTTCTCGCCTTTTATGGCTTCTCTTAGAGAAAGTTCCTTTTTTTCTTTTTTCCTTGATATCAGTCTATATATCCATATTGTCGCTTCAAAATATTAAAAATATCGTTTCTGAAGAAACAATGCCTTTTTACTTTCGCATTGCAAACGCATTGGTTTCTTATGCCGGTTACATCAGAAAAATTCTTTTCCCCTCAGATTTATCCTTCTATTACCCCTATCCTGATTCTCTGCCCGTCTGGGGATGTCTCATTTCTGGACTGGTTATTATTTTGGTGACATTTTTTTTAATAAAAGCAGCCAAAGCTTCATTTTATCCGGGAATAGTCGGTTGGCTCTGGTACATAGGAACTCTTGTACCGGTTATTGGGTTGGTTCAAGGCGGCCGTTGGCCTGCTATGGCCGATCGCTGGGTATATATCCCAATTATAGGTATTTTTATTATAACAGCCTGGGGAGTTCCTGTTGTTGCTAAAAAAATTCGTGTTAATCAGATTTACCTTTGCATGCTCTTTTCAATCATTTTATTAATTTTCGTATTAATGTCCTTCCTTCAATTACAGCACTGGAAAAATAACATTAATCTTTATAGTCACGCACTTTCCGTCAATGATAAAAATTATGTGGCACATAGCAATATGGGGAACGTATTATCAAAGCTTGGAAGGTTTGATGAAGCGATGGAACATTATCTTTCAGCATCAAAATATATGTCTAAATCAGATATGCATGATGTCCTGTATAATATTGGCGTTGTGCTATTCAAACAAGGCAGATATAAAGAAGCTGCCGACCTTTTCTCAAAAACCATACAAATAATGCCTGCCAATGCTGAGGCGGAAAACAACTTAGGCGCCACTTTCGAAAAACAAGGAAAGCTTGACGATGCAATACGTCACTATAAACAGGCATTAGTAATAAAACCTGCTTATCCTGATGCACATTTCAACATAGGAGCTGCCTATTTTCGAAAGGGCATGAAGGAAGCAGCATTTCTCCATTTTATAGAAGCATTAAATATCGAACCGAATCATGCTAACACAATAAATTTCCTAAAAGAATATATGCCCGATCAGTATAATAAAGTAAAATTAAGAAACAATCCAAAAGTATATGTTCAGTAAAGTAAGCCCCCCCAATGCTGAAAACCCATTGTCTGTGAGGGACTTTTTTCAGAAAAGTTCTAAGAAGCCATAAAAAGAGATAATTGTTGGAGACTGGAGGCTCCTTGAAAATAAGACGAAAACAGCTCTGGATATTTCTGATTGTCGGGGTACTTGCCCTGCTCGTGGGATGCCCGATCGTATGCGACCGATATGTTGAGAAAGACAGGGAACTCAGGACTCAAATTCGAGAGATTGTCAGGGAAAAATATCCGGTCGAGGCGGATGAAATACGTTCCAGGTATGGCATCAAGCCTGCGGGGGGAAAGGATTATGTTCCGGGACGTGACAACTCTTCGAATGTGATTCTTGTGCACGGTCTGGATGATCCTGGTAAAGTCTGGATGAACCTGGCGCCTGTGCTCGCGGAGAGGGGCTTTCGAGTCTGGTTTTTTAATTACCCCAATGATCAGCCCATAGAGGAGTCCGCGGCACTCTTCCATGATGAAATGGCGCTTATGCGCCAAAACGGCCCTGAAACCCTTTCAATTGTCGCCCACAGTATGGGGGGCCTGGTGACGCGGGATATGTTGACCCGGCCTGAATTCGATTATTCCGGGAAAGTGGCGGACGGCAGGGCGCCGAAGGTGTCGCGGTTGATTATGGTCGGTACGCCGAATCATGGATCGGCGCTTGCCCGATTCCGGATATTTGCGGAATTCCGGGAACAGATGGTTCAACTGTTCAGAGGGGATTACGTCTGGCTTCAGAGTGTCCTGGATGGCGCTGGTGAAGCGGGGCTGGATCTCACTCCCGGAAGCCCCTTCCTCAAGAGACTGAACAGCCGTTCTCATCCCGAAGATGTTTCAATGGTTGTCATCGCGGGAATGATGCAAGGGGGTGAACACAGCGATATCGACACGTTTATTTCCGATCTTAAAGACAAATTACCTGATACGGCTCAAAATACCATTGACCAGTTGGAGAATTTCATGAGTTCAATGGCACAGGGCCTGGGTGACGGACTTGTTCCGGTCGATTCGGCCAAACTGGATGGCGTTCCCCTTCATATCGTTCCGGGAACCCACCTTTCCATCATCAGAAATATTAGTAAAAAAAGCAGCAGGGAGCCTCCGGCCATACCGATTATTCTTGAATATCTGAACAGTCCCTCGTAAGTTTCTATTTTATAAGCAATATGATATGTTTTCGAAGATTAGGCAAAGTGCACGGCCGGAGGTTATCCGGAAGCACTCCCAACGGACAAATAAGAAGCTTAACGGGCGGAAATGAGCAAACCAACAATCACCAACCAGAAAAAGAAAACCGTCCGATGGCGGATTCACGATCTAATCGATCTGGAGTATTTTCTACATCGTGATGTTCAAGCTGAAGAGAATGATTCGCCCCAGGCTTCGACAGAACGCGATATTTATCTGGCAAGACTCCGAAACTCGACAGATAGCGATAGTCCCCCCTCCCGGCGTGTGTTGATCAAAGGATGGCTCGATGCCATGCGGGAGAAGGAAGAGAAACCCCTTCCAGGGGAGGTGTTTCTGGAGACCAGACGAATGGCCGTGATCGCCGCAGTGGTATTCGGGCTCGTTTCCGGGATCGGTATGGCCCTGTCACTGCTCGGTTATACGGGTACGGAACCCTTGAACGTTTCGGTCTACCTCGGGCTGGCGGTCTTTTCTCAAATGCTGCTGCTTTTTTTGTTGTTGATAGTATTCTGCTTCAGGGCGGCTGGCCGGCCCCTGGTTCGGGGCTCTGTTCTGGCGGGACTTCTGGGACGCCTGTTGACAAACGTTGTTTTCAAGGCCCGGAACCGGGCACTGAAAAGCATGGATGGGCCCAGGCGGGAGGCAATCGCCGCGGCGACAGGGCTTCTGCGGGGCCGGAAGAAGATTTACGGCACTCTTTTTTTCTGGCCGGTATTCGTAGCAGTGCAGGGGTTTGCCGTCTGTTTCAATGTCGGGCTGTTGGGTGCGACACTGCTGCGGCTGACCGGCACCGATGTGGCGTTCGGGTGGCAATCCACCTTTCAGGTCGGTTCCCGGGTGGTTTTCCGGATCGTCGAAACCATTGCTCTTCCCTGGAGCGGTTTCCTTCCCCGGGAACTGGCTCATCCCAGCCTGGCACAGATCGAGGGCAGCCGGATGATTCTCAAGGAGGGCATCTATCACCTCTCCACCACGGACCTTGTCTCCTGGTGGCCGTTTCTCTGTCTCTCGGTGATTTTTTACGGATTACTGCCCCGGTTGATTTTACTTGTCTCCGGCATTGCCGTCCAGCGCCGCCTGCTGACCCGTCTTCGCTTCGACCACGGGGATTGTGACGCCCTGGTGAACCGCATGCTCAGCCCGGTCGTGCGGACGGCGGGGAGGCCTTCAGCCGCGATACGGAAACAGGATCCCCCGCCCGGGGAAGAGATATCCGACTTACGGGAATCTTATCCGGCGGATAATATCGACCGATTCGTGGCCCTTGTACCCGATGACATTTTTGGGGAGAGCGAGGGATTGGACGCGGTGGCGGCGGAAGGGCTGGCGTTGCAGCTGACGGATAAGAAAAAGATCGGCGGAGATAGCAGCTGGAATCGATCCGTTTTCGATTTTCTGGGGGAGGCCCGTGAAGATGCCGGGTTTGACGGCGTGCTGTTGCTTCAGGAAGCCTGGCAGCCGCCGATCCAGGAGACCCTGATGTTTCTCAAGCAGCTTCGCGAGCGGTTGGGAAAGACGGGGAAAATCGTGGTGGCGCTTATTGGAAAGCCGTCGCCCGACACCATTTTTACGCCGGTTCGGGAAGAAGACTGGCGGATCTGGAAAAAGAAAACAGGTACATTGGGTGATCCTTATCTGCGTTTAGAAAGGTTGCTGACCCATGACGGATAGCTCGTTCTTGGCGCCCCTTATCCACGGGCGGAAAGGCTGTTGACCCATGACGGACAATGTGTCGATTGAATTTGCCATTGTCGGGCATCCCAACGAAGGGAAATCCTCGGTGGTCTCTACCCTGGCCGAAGATGATTCGGTGCGCATCAGCCCCATACCGAGTGAGACCATTTCCTGCCGGCGGTTTCCGGTGCTTATCGATGGGCTGGAAATTATCCGCTTTGTGGATACGCCGGGTTTTCAGAATCCGATCCGGAGTCTGGAGTGGATGCGAAACTACCCGGGACCGGATGATAGTATTGTAACGGCTTTCCGCCAGGCGCACCTGGAGAACCCGGATTTCAAAGACGACTGCGAGCTATTTGCCCCCATTGCCGAGGGGGCCGGGATCATTTACGTGGTGGACGGCTCGAGGCCCCTGAGAAATGTGGACCGGGCCGAGATGGAATTGCTTCGCCTTACGGGCAGTCCGCGGATGGCGGTGATCAACTGCAAGGATGAGGAGACCCGCTATCTGGAACAGTGGAAGAGCGAATTTCGAAAACACTTCAACTCGATCCGGGTTTTCAATGCCCACAAGGCCACCTATGCAGAACGGATAAGCCTTCTGGAAAGTCTCAAGAGCATCGACCAGGACTGGCAGCCGGCCCTGGAGAAGGTAATCAAGGTGTTCCGGCAGGACTGGAAGCGGCGTACATTCCGGACCGCAGAAATTGTCTGCCGGATGCTTGTAAGCGCCCTGTCGCACCGGATTCACCGCAATTTTACCGAAAATAGCGATGAGGAAACCCTCAAGCAGAAGCTACAGGGGGCATACAACGGGGATGTCGCCGGGATTGAAAAAAAGGCCCACCAGGAGATCCGGCGGCTGTTCAAGCATAACATTTTCAATATCGACCTCGCGGCCCACTCAATTTTGCAAACCGACCTGTTCAGCGAGAAAACCTGGCAGCTTCTGGGATTGACCCCCAAACAGCTCATTACCGCCGCGGGGCTGGGCGGAGTGGCCATCGGTGCGGCGGTGGACCTTGCGGCCCATGGTCTTACCTTCGGTATTTTTTCAGCCATCGGCGGACTGGCCGGCGCCGGCTGGGCGGCGTTGGGCGGGGGGAAAAAACTGGCAAGGGTCAAGGTGGTGGGGATGAACCTTGGCGGTCGGCAGATCCAGGTGGGACCCATCGATAATATTCAGCTTCTATATATTCTCCTGGACCGTGCTCTTATATTTTACTCCCATGTTATCAACTGGGCCCACGGCCGCAGGGATTATACCGTTGCCGATGACGGCCGGAGTGATATCAAGGCAGGTATCACCACCGAGTGGGACGAGGCCTCCAAACAGGCCTGCATGCGGTTTTTCAGGGCCGTGCGAAGCGGTGATGACACGAAGATAGAAAAAGAAAGACAGCAAATGATGACCATCCTGCTGAGGTCTCTGGAGAAGATCTCCCACAGTGAGCGTCGCTATTGACCGGTGATGGAGTTGCTTCAGTCAAACAGAAAGTAGAACGGATGAGGATTATGTGGAAGAACAACAATCTGTGGTGTGCGAAAAAAAGATGCGCCAGGGTGGCTATATGCTGTTTTGGTCTGGCCCTTCTCATTCTGATACCGATGAAGGCGTTTCCATCCCGGGAGATGCCTTTCGATTATAATCTGGGAGCCGGACCGCTGGAAATATCGAGCGAGTCGCCCGGGCAGAGCGTCCGGTACAGTCCGGTACCCGGTATCCCGGAAAAAATCATTCCGGGAAGCCTTGAAACGAGTCTTGGCGCCTCATGGGCCAATATCTGGACCCGGGATGAGCGATACAACCTGGACTACGAAATACTTCACACCCGTTTTTCCCTTTCCTACGGCGTTACTCCCAGGCTGCGTCTCACCGCGGCATACGAGAAAAGGAAGTACTTCGGCGGCGCGATGGACGGCTTCCTTATCTGGTTCCACGATCTGGTCGGTGTCGAGCAGGATGGGAGGGACGAGATTCCTCGAAACGAAGCTCACTATTTTTTTGCCGATACCCAGAAAAATGTCATTGTCGATTCAAACGATATCGAAGTGTTTGACAACGATGCGATTCAGATCGGTGCTTCCTATCTGCTAATGCCGGGTTCCCGGTTCTGGCCGGCAATTAACCTCACAGGAACGGTCAGTTGGGGATTGGACACACCGTTGATCGGCAGCGGCGAACCGGTGGATTTCGCGCTCGGCGTCGGACTGTCCAAACGGTGGGCACGGAAATGGTTGACGTATCACAACTTCACCTACATCCGTTTCGGACAGAACGAACTTCACTATTTTTCTCTCCAGGACAACGGCTTTTCGATGGTCAACGCCATCGTCTGGGAATGGCGTCCGAACGTCTCCGTTCCGCTCCAGTTTATGTATACCTCCGGTCTGGTAAAGGATACGCCCAACCTGAAAGACAGTTCTTACGAGGCGCATATCGGATTGAAATGGAAAATGAAACGGCACGGTCAACTGGAAGTGGCCCTGATTGAAAATGTCATCAATTATGACAACAGCCCGGATTTCGGAATTCACTTGAACTATTCTTGTTCCCTGAAATGAAACGCTGCCGCCCTATTTCAGGGTACGACCGGTTTTTTTCTCCATGTCCCGCTTCCGGTCCAGGGGGTCCAGGGGTTTTCCGAGGTGCCCGAACTGGAGGAGCGGGGCGACAAAATAAACCCCCTGGTGGGGTTTCCCGGTTTTTCGGCATAGAGAATCCAGAAAATTAACAGCGTCATCCACAATCGTTTTATCTTCGACTGCCGCAATGATGGTCTTGTTGTGGTGCATGCCCCCGCCGGTGAGGGTTCGAAAACCGGCGAAAATGGGAATATGGGTACTGATGAGCTGGACGAAATCGGTGCTTTCCAATACGGTGGCGCCCTTAATCCCGATGTCGAGCCAGCCGGTGATCAGATCGTCCAGAATGTTCTCGTTGTTGATAATAACAATCATCAGGTAACCGCCCGAATACTCTTGTCGTGATGGCGGATTCATCAGTGAAACGCCATCTGCTCTTCAAGTGAATGAATCGCTTGCAAGAGACTCTCGCTATCACGGGACATCCGGATAAGTGCGAGAAATTCGGGGTTTTTACACAATCTGGACAGGCCGGCCAGAAGCTGCAGGTGAAGATGGGTTTGTCCCTCCGGCAGGATCAGCGCCAGGATGATATCCACCGGCAAAGCGTCCAGGGAATCAAAATCAATGGGTTTGGCGAGGCGAACCAGCAAAATGTCTGCATCATCCACATCCGGTGCAGCGGCGTGGGGTAGAGCGATTCCTTCGCCAATGCCGGTACTCATGATGTTCTCCCGGTGCTGCAATCCCGCCAGAAGGTCTTTTTTGTTTCGAACCAGGCCGGTTTTATGGCTCGTGTCCGATAGAAACCACAATACCTCGTTTTTATCCGCTAGGGGCACGTCCAGGAAAATGTGTTCGGTTTTCAGGAAATTGCAGATTTTCATGGCGGCGTTCCGTTTTTTCTGAAAAATGTTATTCAGCGTGGTTGGTTCCCCTAAAATAGAAGAAAAGACATCCCCTGTCAATTTAAACGATTCGATGAAACGCTTTTTCAATCGATCCAAGCCGCCACTGAATCCATGTCGGTCGTCCATGGGGGCAGGTGGCGGGATTTTCACAGTCGTCCAGCTGGCGCAGCAGTCCTTTCATTTGATCCGCTGATAGTCTCTGGTTGGCGCGGATAGCACCGTGACAGGCCATAAGCTGCCGAATCCGGTCGAGAACCGTGGCGAGTTCGGGTGAAAAGCCCGTATCCGCCGCTTTTTCGACGATCTCGGTAATAAGGGGCGTGATTTGCCTTCCGGACAGCAGGGAGGGGACAGCCTTGACGACAAAGGTATCGCCGCCGAAGGGCTCGATTTCAAGCCCGAAGGTCGAAAGGTCCGGGATCAGCTCGTTCAGAATCCTGGCCTCGTTAAACCCCAGGTCCACGGTTTCCGGAAGAAGCAGCCGCTGAACCGCCACGCCGGTGTCGGCAGCCTTTTTTTTGAGTTTTTCAAATAGGATGCGTTCGTGGGCGGCATGCTGATCGATAAGAATCATCCCCTCCTGTCCGGATTCGCAGACGATATAAGTGTCGTGGAGTTGACCGATAATCGTAAGATCCGCGAACGCACGACGTTCGGAAAAAAGCGGCTGCTGATGTCTTTCAGCTGCCGGCCGGGCAGGAGAATCCTTCCGGAGTATTGACGCCGGGAGAGAGTTCGTCGGCATTTTTTCAGGAGCAGGCGTTGCCCCCGGCATGGATGCGGGGGGCGGGGGTATCGGTTGAGCGCTCTTTTCTTCAATCACCCCGGGAGCATATCGCGCTGCTGTTTCCGATGCGGTGGATGGTTCGGGTGACGGATTCACGCCGGCCCCGGGCCAGCTCGGGCGATCCAGTCGCTGGAGGGTTTCGGAGACGGCGGTTTCAATGAGTTTGTGAACCAGCCGTGGTTCCGAAAACCGGACCGCGTGCTTGGTCGGGTGAACGTTTACATCCACCGTATCCGGAGGAATGGTGAGAAAAAGGACGGCCACGGGAAACCGGCCTGTAATGATCCGCCCCGAGAAACCTGCCATAAGGGCGTGCCTGAGAACGCTGTCCCGGACAAATCGTCTGTTTACATAGAGGTAGATTCCCCGGGTGGTGCTTCGGACCGTGCGGCCGGAGGAGATCCATCCTTCGAGGGTGACGCCGTCAAGGGATTGAGAAACCGGAAGAAGTTCATCTTTCAGTTCACGGCCCACGACATCCGAAATTCGGTCGGTCGCACTGTCGGCCGCGGCCCAGTTTTTGATCGGTTTTTTGTTGTGGACCAATTGAAATTGGGTCCGGGGCCAGGCAAGGGCGATACTCGACAGGGTATCCACCACATGCCCCATTTCGGTACCGGTGGTTTTTAAAAATTTTCGGCGGGCCGGCGTGTTGAAGAAAAGCTGACGGACGCTGATCTGCGTCCCGACGGGAAGACCCGCATCCGACACCGACGTGACTTTCCCCCCTTCCACCTGAATGGAAGTGCCCACATCGGAGCGGGCGTCTCTGGTTTCCATTGAAAACCGGGAGACGGAAGCGATGCTGGGCAGCGCTTCCCCGCGAAAGCCGAGGGATTTTATGGCAAACAGATCTTTATCCGTGGTGATCTTGCTGGTGGCATAGCGCTCGATGGAGAGAAGCGCATCGTCCCTGTTCATGCCGCTGCCGTTGTCGGAAATTCGGATAAGTGACTTGCCGGCATTCTCAAGGGCCAGCAGAATCCGGGAGCTGTCTGCATCCAAGGCATTTTCAACCAGCTCTTTCACGATGGAGGCGGGACGTTCGATTACCTCCCCGGCTGCAATCTTGTTGGATAGAATTTCGGGAAGTATTTTTATGCCGGACAAAGCTTATTCACCCGAGTTCGTGTAGAACTGCTCTAAAAACGCCGTATCCCTGGGGGTCAGGTCGAACTGTAAGCAGGCTTTCTGGATAAGTGCCGGTATCGACACTTCCGGTGTCGCCAGTTTCTCTTCGGATATATATTTTACCGCTTTCCGGACAGCTTCCCCTTCGGGTTGGATACTCATGGCGTACTCCTTTTTCCTATCTTCGGTTTTTCTTTTGAAAAGTCAGCGTGTTTTTCAAAGTTATAGGCAACCTTGATGAGCGTTTCCTCACTGAAATGATTTCCCAGAAGCTGCAGGCCGATGGGAAGCCCTTTTGACGAAAGGCCGCACGGCAGCGAAATGCCGGGAATGCCGGCCAGATTGGCGGAGAGGGTGAAAATATCAGAGAGATACATGGTGAGCGGATCGTTTATTTTCTCCCCGATTTTGAATGCCGGTGTCGGGGCCACCGGGCTCAGCAGCACATCGCACGATTCGAAGGCAGTCTTGAAGTCTTCGCCGATGAGGGTTCGTACCTGGGAGGCTTTACCGTAGTAAGCATCGTAATATCCGGCGGAAAGGGCGTAGGTCCCCAGGATAATACGCCGCTGAACCTCGGCGCCAAACCCCTGGCTGCGGGTGTTCTGGTACATATCCATCAGCTCTTCGGCTGCTTTGTCCCTGAAACCGTATTTCACACCGTCATACCGCGCGAGGTTCGAGCTTGCCTCCGATGTTGCTATCACATAGTAAACGGCCACGACATATTCGGAATGGGGCAGGGACACTTCGACAACCCGGGCGCCCAGGTCCTCCATGGTTTTTACGGCGCTCTTGATGGCGGCGGCAACGTCCGGATCCATCCCTTGGCTTGAATGATACTCTTTAGGGATGCCGATCGTAAGACCCTCTATGCCGTCCGTGCAACTGGCGGTATAATCCGGTGTTTCCCTGGGAACCGAGGTGGAATCAAGCGGATCGTGACCGGAAATGGCGTTCATAAGAATGGCGGCGTCCCCGACGTTCTTGGCCAGGGGGCCGATCTGGTCCAGGGAAGAGGCAAAGGCCACAAGTCCATAGCGGGAAACGCAGCCATAGGTCGGCTTCATGCCCACGACACCGCAATGTGATGCCGGCTGGCGGATAGACCCGCCGGTATCGGAGCCGATGGCCCCGAGGCACATGTCGGCGGCCACGGCGGCGGCGGACCCGCCGCTGGACCCGCCGGGTGTATAGTCGAGGTGCCAGGGATTGCAGGTTGGCTTGATGGCCGAATTTTCAGTAGAAGACCCCATGGCGAATTCATCCAGGTTGGTTTTGCCGATGGTAACCATTCCGGTGGCGTCGAGCTTTTCCATGATTTTGGCATTATAGGTCGGAACAAAATCCATGAGAATCTTCGATCCGCAAGTGGTCCTGATGCCCCGTGTGCAGATGTTGTCTTTAATAGCGAGGGGAATGCCGACGAGTGGAGAGCTGTCTCCGGCGGCGATTTTCTTGTCTGCTTCTTCGGCCCGGGCCAGGGCAGACTCCCGGCAAAGCGTGATGTACGCCCCGACGTGTTCATCCACGTCGTTGATGCGGTCGAACACGGCGGAAACAAGTTCCTTTGAAGAGAGTTCCTTTTTCTTCAGCAGCTCCCCGGCGGCGCCAATGGTAAGTTCGTAGGGTTTCATATCTTTAAAAATCCTCTATAGTCTTCTCTATCCAATAATTTTGGGTACGACAAACCGCCCTTCTTCCTTTTCGGGCGCATTGGCGAGGGCATTTTCCTGGCCCGAATGTGGCTTGATTTCATCTTCCCGAAATGCATTGTTCAGGAAAATAGCATGGCTCGTGGATGTTACTCCGGTGGTGTCCACCTGCCGAAGGGTATCCACATGGTCGAGGATCTTACCGATTTGATCGGCAAATACGGTTATGGATGCTTCATCGAGCGTGAGTCTGGCAAGGTTTGCCACGTATCTTACATCCTTTTCTGAAATGCTCATTGATCTCTCCTGTTTCCTTTAAGGACTTATTACCACCGGGGAAAGCCGCTTTTTTGGCAGCTTTTTCTTCAACCGCTCACAATCCGCTTCCGCTTCGGATCTGCCGGAGTAGCCGCCCACCCGAATCCGGAACCATGTCCCCTTACCCGGTATTTCGGCCATGGTGAGATAGGCGGGGTAGCCCATTCTTTTCAGTCTTTCCGTCAGTTGGTTCCCTTCCGTCTTATCCTGGGTAGCGGCCACTTGAATGATCCAGGGCGCCGGGATTTCCACCTTTTTTTTCTTTTTCTGAAACTCCGGGTCCCTTGTTTTTTTGGGAAGAGCGTTTTCTTCCTTCTCAGCTGGAACGTCTGGACCTGTTGACTTCTTTGACACCGATGGATCGGGAAGTTTCAGGGCGTTGGCGGACAGATCCGTTTCAGCGCCCTTAAGGGCCTCGTGGAATCCAAGATCCACTTGTTTGTCCACTTCCTTGAAGGCAATTCGATACCGCCGGACAGTTTTTTCGACGGTCGTTTTTTTCAATGCGGCCAGTTTGTCCTGTAACCGCTCGACATTGAACTCGACAGGCGCACTTCCTCTTCCCACAAGGATTCCGAGGATAAATATCCACAAGTAGACCAAACCGTTCAGCGTCACTCTCAAAGCGGTTTCCCTTCGAGTCCGCGGCGGTTCTTGTTGTTTGGAACTGTTCCGGGATCGCTTATTAACCATGGCCTGAAATTACATCATTTGGGATTCAAGTCAAGACGGAGCGTCATTATATGAAAAAATTCATATTGGGGCGGGAAACCACTTCCGGCGGGTTTTGAAAAAAGTCGTCCAGGCACTGCCGGGCGGCGCTCATGTCCCGTGCATTCAGGATTTTTGTGTGCAGGGTATGTCCGAAAAGAAAATTGGCCGAGAAATAGAGTGAAAATCGGACGAACCGTCGAAGTGCTTCTTTGGGGTGAAAGTGATTTGACAGGAGCTGAGTCAGCCGAAGGGCGGTTTCATAATAAGGAGGAGGATCCACCGATATCCCGGTGTTCCACTGGGTGAACAGCCAGGGACGGGCCACTGCCATTCGGCCCACGGAAACAGCATCGCATTCGGTTTGTGTGATCATTTTCAAACAGTCCCCGGCATCGAATACATTGCCGTTCCCAAACACCGGAATGTTGACGGCTGTTTTGACATGTCCGATATACTCCCACTTGGGAGGATGGGCCCGGCGATCCGGCGCCACACGGGGGTGAAACGTCAGGGCATCGGCGCCCGCCTCTTCAAACCGTCTGGCCATATCGACGGCATATTGCGGATCATCCCGCCACCCGGTTCGGAACTTTACGAATAGAGGGATACGCACTGCCCGGCGGACCTCGCTGACGATGCGGGCGGCCAGGACCGGGTTTTTAAGCAGCGCCGCGCCGCCTGCCTGACGGCAGATGGACGAAGCGGCGCATCCGAAGTTGATGTCCACACCGAAAAAGCCTTCGTCTTCGATTCGGCGTGCCGCATCGGCCATGGTTGACGGGTCGTTTCCAAAAATCTGACATACCAGCCAGGGCAGCTCCTCATCCCGCCACCGGAAATATGGGGAGACAAACCGGTTCTCATGGAGAATCCGCTTGGCGCCGCACATTTCCGTAAACATCAATCCGCAGCCGCCGGATTGGGCCAGAAGCTCACGGAAAGCGACATTGCCCAATTGGACCATGGGGGCCAGTGCCAACCGGTTCCTGATGATTCCGGCGCCGATGGCAAGAGGGCGGTTCAGAAGTGTTCTCAGGCGCATGACTCCGTCGGGCTCATTTGGCAAGGGACACATTAAGGACTTCTTTCAGTAAGGTCGGTTCGGGTGGCGTCATTTCAGTGCGGACTTTATCTTCGCGGCCTGTTGTCGCAGGTTCTCTTCCCAGTTTTGCGCCAGGGGGTCGGCGGTCATCACTTTACCGCCGATGGCGTTTGCAATGGTTTTCGCGCTCCGGGTCGAGAATTGCGGCTGGACAAAAACGACCTTGATTCTTTCGAGTTTTGCTTCCTTGATAAGTGCCTGGAGGACCGCCGGTTTGGGATCTTTTCCTTCAAACTCGATCGGGATCTGTTCAAGTCCGTATGTTTCGGCAAAGTATCCCCAGGAGGGATGAAACACCAGGAAACGCACCTCGCCAATGCCCGAAAACAGTTGGCGCAGATCGGCATCGAGACGGTCGATCTCTTTGGAAAACCGGTGAAAATTTGTTTCGTACGCCTCCGCATGAATCGGGTCCGACTGCTTCAGCCCGTCAAGGATGTGTTCCGCCTGTATTTTAACAAGGGGGGGGGAGAGCCAGACGTGGGGATCGCGCATTGCCCCGTCGCGGGTTTCAATCGGGTGCCCGGGTGTGTCATGATGATGGGCCGAGCGCATGGGGATTTTGGCGATTCCGGCATCGGTATGGACCACGGCCATGGACGGATTGACCGATGAGAATTTCGGGAGCCATGCCCGCTCGAACGGCACTCCGACGGCGAAATATACTTTGCTTGTCGAAACGGAAACCATTTGCGTGGGTTTCGGTTCATAGGTGGCGGGGTTCGCGCCGGGCGGCACCAGTACCGTAACGGAAACAAAATCCCCCCCGATTTTGTCAACGAAATAGGCCTGCGGCTGGATACTGACGGCAACTTGCAGGGTCTTGGCGCCGACGGCGGCAAGGAGGGAAGGGAAAATTGCCATGATAATTATCGCGGCTTTGAGCATCAAGCGGCATCCCGGGTGATATTTTCGGGATAAAAGAACAGCGGTGTGTGTGTTGTTATGCATCGGGCTATAATTCCAAACTATCTGACGGAAGAATATCGATTATCGTTCGCGAAGTATTAGGCCCGCCGGGCATTTTCAGAATCGATTTCCGTGCCCGGAGCCTTTTCTTGGCGAACAGCTGAATGCATTCCGGATAGAGAAGCCACTCTTCCTGAAGTCCTTTCTCACGGATCTTGTCGAGAGTGTCATCCGGGCCAATGGCAAACGCCCGCTGACCGATGATGGGGCCGGAGTCTTCGCCATAATCGATGAAGTGAACCGTGCATCCCCCCACCTTGCAGCCGTAGCGGAAGGTATCCCCATAGCCGTCGGTACCGGGGAAAGCGGGGAGCAGTGCCGGGTGGATATTCATAATCCGGGGCAGGGCGGCTTTCCCGTTTACACGGTCGATAAAATAAGGCGTAAGATTTCTCATAAAACCCGCCAGCACCAGCAGGTCGAAGGGGAAGGCGCCCATTTTTTCAAGGAGTAACGCTTCGGCCATGGCGCGGCTGTAAAAAAAAGTTTTCAGCTTTTCGGAGGGGGCGCCGGCCGGAAGGAGCGATTGCCTGGCCAGGACCTCGGAAAAATTGAAATCACCGGGAATGCAGGCAGCGGCCTGATTGTTTTTATATTCGAGGATTATTTTACCGTAATCCACAACAAAATCGGGTATACCATGTTTCCGACTGCGTGCCAGTCCTTTGGCTTCGGGGTTGTCGGATCCAACGAAGACCATCTCACCGTCGATACTCCCGGATTCACAGGCATCGATGATCGCCTGCAGGTTGGTTCCGCCGCCGGATATCAGTGCGCCGATACGGATTTTGTTCGTCATGAGTTTCCCTTGACTTTTTAAGGTGTTTATCTCCGTGGAACGCTAACAAAACCCCATTCGGGTGTCAATATTATGCGACGGGTATACCCGTAACTATATGCCGCCCTTTCAGATCCGGCTGGAACCGCCTGTTGACATTTCGGTGTCAGGGACATATAAAAAGCCAACTAAAATCATTTTTTAATTGAAAGGATTTCATCATGGCGGAAGGTATGCTGGAAATTGATGATGCAGGTTTTGATTCTCAGGTTCTACAATCGGAAAAGCCGGTCCTGGTTGATTTTTGGGCACCATGGTGCGGCCCCTGCCGGGCAATAGCGCCTGTTGTGGAAGAGCTGGCTGAAAAGTTTGGCGATCAGATCACTTTTGTGAAGTGCAATGTGGATGATAACCCGATAACGCCTGGTAAATATGGAATAAAAGCTATTCCAACCCTCATATTTTTCAAGGACGGGCAGGTGGCGGAACAGATTACGGGCATGGTTGCCAGGGCCAAGCTTGAAGAGGCGATCGACAAAGTTCTATAATTTTTATAAGGAACGATTCGAAATGAAAATAAGACCGATTTTATGCCTGGCGATGCTCCTTGCGCTTTTTGTGGGCGGATGCGGCGAGAAACAATTGCCGGAAGAAAAATCCGCCAGTGAACTGGTGGAGTTGGGGCAGAAATGGTATGACAAACGGGATTACGGCACAGCCATTCTATTGTTTCAAAGAGTGAAGGACTGGTATCCGTTCAGCGAACTTGTTCCGACTGTAGAACTTAAAATTGCCGAGGCGTACTTCAAACTCAAAGAGTATGATCAGGCCGCCGAGGCCTATCAGGAATTTGCAAATCTTCACCCGCGGCACCCATCGACGCCTTATGCTTATTATCAGGTAGGGCAATGCTTTTTTGTCAGGATGGATACCATTGACCGTGATCAGAGCCCCGCAAGAAAAGCATTGGAGAGTTTTACCCGTTTTGTAAGGCGATATCCCGACAATCAGTATACGGAACTGGCCAGGACACGTATCAAAGAGTGCCAGAAAAGTCTTGCAAGCTATGAACTGCTTGTTGCCCGGTATCAATTCAAGAAAAAGAACTACAAAGCGGCACTCAAACGATTCCGGATCATTCTTGATGAATATCCCGATGTGGGGATCCAGCACATTGTCCTTCAATACCTTGCAAAATGCGAGGACAATCTGAAGCGTACGGTTCAATAATTAAAAAAAGATCTTTACATGCGGCCGTATTTCATATAATAGTCCCCAATTCGATTCGATCATAAGGGTCGGTATTACTCCCCCGGATTCGAGTTTCTGCCCGATCCGGTGGTATAAGGAGAGAAAAGATGTCAAAAGCGTGCGAAATTTGTGGAAAAAAGCCAATGATCGGCAATAATGTCAGTCATGCTCATAATGTTACAAAACGGCGGTTCAACCCCAATCTCCAGCAGGTCAGGGCACTCAAGGACGGCCGGGTGAAAAAGATGTCGGTGTGTACGACCTGTATCAAGACGGGTCTGGTGGTGAAAGCGCCCTGACACCTTCTTAAGTATCCAGCCTTCTGACAGACCTCACAGGTTTCAGCCGCTGAAGTGCCGCCAACACCGATTCCAATTGCGTCGTATCTTTTACCACGATGGTGAAAAAAAGGTCGACGCTTTTATTTTGCCGAACGGTTGAGTCCGCGGTGAGAATATTGGGGCCCTGTTTGCTGATGGTGGCGGCGATATCCGCCAGGAGGCCCACGCGGTCATCCGCCATGATGTTTATTTTCACCGGATAATCACCCGGCGTCTGCTCATTCCAACTGACATCGATCTGTCTCTCCGGATTCATTCCAAGTGCGTTCACGCAACCGGTCCGATGAACCGTGACCCCCTGTCCCCGGGTAATGTATCCGATAATGGGGTCGCCGGGAACCGGTCTGCAGCATTTACCGAACCGGATGAGCATGTCGTCGATGCCGTTTACCAATACGCCGGACTTATCTCTTTTTTTGCGGGCCGGCTCCTTGGTTTTAATTATTGCCTGGGACTCTTCCTGATCGGGCTTGGGCTCGAATTTACGAACCAGCTGCAGGGGCGTTATCTTGCCGTATCCGATGCTGGCGATCAGGTCTTCCACATCCTTGAATCCAAAGGTTGACGCTGCTTCCGTCATCTGTTCGGATTTCATCAGGACGTTGAAATTCAAGCGCTGTTTTCGAAATGCTTTTTCACACAATTCCCGGCCCAATGTCAGGCTGCGTTCCCTGTCCTGGGCTTTGATAAATTGACGAATTCGCGAACGCGCTTTGACGGTTTTGACGAATTTGAGCCAGTCTTTACTGGGAAGATGCCCTTTGGTCGTGATGATTTCGACCATGTTCCCCGTTACAAGTTCGTGGTGCAGCGGCACCATTCGCCCGTCTACCTTTGCACCGGTGCACTGGTTGCCAACCTCCGAGTGGATCAGATATGCAAAATCAACGGGGGTCGCCCCCTTGGGGATCGCCTTTATTTCACCGTTCGGGGTAAACACATAGACCTCATCGGGAAACAGATCGATCCGGACATTTTCCAGAAATTCCCGTGGATCCTGAACGCTGGACTGGTTTTCCACGAGATTCTGGATCCAGGAAAACTGGCTGGCAACGGTTTCGTCGGCGGTATTGCCCTCTTTGTAGCTCCAGTGGGCCGCAATTCCCGATTTTGCCACTTTGTCCATTTCATGGGTGCGAATTTGAATTTCGATCCGGTTTTTAAGCGGCCCGATCACGGTGGTGTGGAGGGACTGGTACATGTTCGGTTTCGGAAAACCGATATAATCTTTAAATTTTTTAGGAATCGGTTTCCAGAAAGAGTGCACGTGCCCCAGTACCTCGTAGCACTGGGGGATGGTATCCACAATGACCCGAAATGCAATGATGTCGTAGATCTCTTCAAACGGCAGGTTCTGATCGACCATCTTGGTGTAAATACTGTAATAATTTTTGTATCTCCCAAGCACCTCACATGTCAGCCCCCGTTCGGTAAGCTCCTTGTAAAGGAGGGACTTTACGGTCTGGACATATTTTTCGCGTTCGGACAGGCCCTTGTTGATCCGGGCCTTGATGTTTTTATACGCTTCGGGATTTACATAGCGAAACGCCGTCAGGTCGAGTTCGCTTTTTATCCAGTAGATACCCAGTCTGGCGGCGATGGGGGAATAGATGTCCAGGGTTTCTTTGGAGATGCTTTTCTGCGTGTCCCGGGGGAAATGCCGTATGATGCGCATGGTAACGAGACGGTCCGCCAGCTTGATCAGAATGACCCGGATGTCGTTAGCCATGGCAAGGATCATTTTCCTTATGTTTTCAGCCTGTTTGGCCCGGTTGGAGGTGTGCAGCGGAAGTGCGCTGATGCGTGTCACACCGGAAACAAGCTGACTGATCTCCTCTCCGAATTGAACCTTGAGCTCCTGTAGTGTCGCATCGGTCTCTTCAAGCACATCATGAAGCAGGCCGGCGGCCACGCTGACGGCATCCAGGTTCATTTCGGCCAGAGTATCCGCTACGGCCATGGAATGGGTCAGGGACGGCTTCCCGGAGAGCCATTTGATACCTTCATGGACCTTGGCACTATAGTCGTATGCCTCCTTGATGATACTTCCATCCATTTCCGGATGGTTCCGGGCCACTTTTTTGATGATGTCATTGATGTGAATCATATTAACTAAAGGTTTCAGGTGTCAGGTTTCGGGTGTCAGGTACCAATATAGGTGGTGTTGCAGTTCCTGAAACCAGACACCTGACACCTGAAACCCTTGTCGCTTAGTAAGCTTTTGCAAAAATAACCCGGCGCTGACTCGGTGCCCCACAGAAAACACATGCCCCCTCTTCCTGGGCCGCGTCAAACGGAATACACCGGATGGTGACGCTGAGATCTTCTTTGATGCGCGCTTCGCACTGGTCGCTGCCGCACCAGTGGGCGTTTGCAAAACCGCCGTGTATTTCCGGTTTCTCTTTATTGGCGGGTGTGAAGAAATCGTAAAAAGCGGCGTTATCATCTATGTCATGAGTATTTGCCTTCAGCAAAGCAGCGGCCCGGTCAAACAGGTTCTGCTGTATGTCATCAAGAATGTCCGTGACCGACCCGATAAACGCTTCACGCTTCATGGAGACCTTGTCCCGGTGGGCCTTGTCCCTGCGGCCCATAAAGACCTGGTCGTCGGCAATGTCCCTGGGACCGATTTCCAGCCGGAGCGGAATCCCCTTTTTAATCCAGTCCCATCCCCTGGCCCCGCCGATCTCCCGGTTGTCAATCTCGACGCGCAGTTCGCTGCCATGATAGCGGACATTTTTCAACTCACGGGCCAGGGCTTCCACATAGGCCGTCACGGGCTCCCGGTCGGACTCCTTCCGAAAGATCGGGAGCAGCACCACGTGAGAAGAGGCGACCCGGGGGGGGAGGATGATGCCGTCGTCATCCCCATGGGTCATGATAACCCCGCCCACCAGGCGCGTGGAAACGCCCCAGGAGGTTGTCCAGGCATACACTTCATCGCCTTCGGCGGACTGAAACTTTATGTCCGAGGCCCGGGCAAAATTCTGTCCGAGGAAATGGGATGTCCCGGCTTGAAGTGCCTTTCGATCCTGCATCATGGCTTCGATGCAATAGGTCTCCACAGCGCCGGGGAAACGCTCGGAGGGCGTTTTGGCGCCTTTGATCACCGGCATGGCAAGATAATCTTCCGCCACTTTGGCGTAGATATCGAGCATCATTCTTGTACGCTCTTCCGCTTCTTCCCGGGTGGCATGGGCGGTGTGGCCCTCCTGCCATAAAAACTCGCTCGTTCTCAGGAAAATGCGTGTGCGCATTTCCCACCGCACCACATTGGCCCATTGGTTGATCAAGAGCGGCAGGTCCCGGTAGCTGCTGACCCATCTGGAGAAAGAGTCCCCGATAATCGTCTCGGATGTGGGACGTACGATGAGGGGTTCCGTAAGCTCTCCGGCGGGGACCAGTCCACCATCGGCGCCTTTTTCAAGACGGTGATGGGTGACGACGGCGCACTCCTTGGCGAAACCGTCCACATGTTCGGCCTCTTTCTCCAGAAAGCTGAGGGGAATAAAGAGAGGAAAGTACGCATTCCTGACACCGGTCTCCTTGAACATGCCGTCGAATTCCTGAACGATGTTTTCCCACAGGGCGTATCCCCAGGGAAGAACCACCATGCAGCCACGGACGGCGGAACGTTCCGCAAGTGCCGAGGCTTTTACTACCTGCTGATACCACTCCGAATAATCTTCATCTCTTGTCGGTTCAATGGCCGTTTTCACTTTATTTCCCATTTACTCTCTCCATTTAAGTATTGCGATACTTTAATTATGCTGTTTTTTTCGTTCCATTAGCGCGACCTCCTCGAGAAGCACCTCCACCAGATCTTCCTGGGGAACGGTTTTTATCACCTTTCCTTTTCTGAATAAAATACCGGTGTCATTCCCGCCCGCAATGCCGATGTCCGCCTCCCGGGCCTCACCGGGGCCGTTGACCACGCACCCCATGATGGCCACCTTGATTGCGAGGGAGCGGGTCATCAGGGCCTTTTCCACCTTTTCCAGAATACCGAACAGGTCGATATTGCATCGCCCGCAGGTGGGGCAGGAGATGATCTCGATTCCCCGACGTCGAATGCCTAGTGCCCTGAGGATTTCGAAACCGGTACGGATCTCCTCCACGGGATCCCGGGTGAGACTCACCCGGATGGTATCGCCGATACCTTCGGCGAGGAGCATACCGATGCCCAGGGCGGATTTCACGATGCCCGGATAGAGTCCGCCCGCTTCGGTGACCCCCACGTGAAGCGGCAGATCCGTTTCCTTCGAAAGCAGGCGGTAGGCGGTTACCGTACGGTTGACATCGGACGCTTTCAAAGAGACCTTGATATCGTGAAAATCCCAGGTGCGCAGATGTTCCACCTGCCGAAGGGCGCTCTCCACCATGGCTTCAGCCGTTGCGCCCCCATATTTTTTCAACAGCTCCTTTTCGAGCGAGCCGGCATTGACGCCAATCCGGATCGGAATGCCCCTTTCCCGGGCGCAGGTCACTACCTCCTTGACTTTCCGGTCACCACCAATATTGCCGGGGTTTATTCGAAGACCGTCGGCGCCGGACTCGGCTGCTGAAATGGCAAGCCGGTAATCGAAGTGGATGTCGGCGATAAGGGGAATGTCGATATCGCGTTTAATTTGCGCCACCGCGGTCGCTGCCGTTTCGTCAGGCACGGCCACCCGGACAATATCGCATCCGGCTGCCGTCAGTCGCTTTATCTGTGAGACAGTGGCTGCGACATCCTGGGTATGCGTATTGGTCATGGACTGGACCGAAACAGGCGCGTCTCCCCCAACAGGTACCCGCCCCACATGAAGTTGCCTGGTGAATTTTCTCGGTCTGACAATCGTATCCGACGACATGGATTGATCCTTTCCGTTTCTTCCACACCAACTACCAAAGCCGGCGTGTTTGTTCAAGCGTGTTAAAAGGAATTTTGAGGTTGAAAGGGAGTGTGCTATATTCCGATGCAAAATAAATACAGGGTACCCAAATGACATTGGATGAAAAAAAGAGATCTTTAAAGACCGGGGAGTCTGACATTAAGGTGGATGGGCGAATCATGGAAGCGCTGGCGGCCCGACGGAAAGCCAATACCCTCTCCTGTGCCGAAGCTTTTGATATTGCGCGAAGACTCGATGTTAAAAAGAGTGAAGTGGGTAACGCCCTGGACATGATGGATATCAAGATCGTCAAATGTCAATTGGGGCTGTTCGGACATAAGGGCGGAAAACGGGTAAAACCCGGCAACCTCTCACCGGAAGCCCTT
Organism: Desulfobacterales bacterium; assembly: GCA_963677545.2. Lineage (GTDB taxonomy): Bacteria > Desulfobacterota > Desulfobacteria > Desulfobacterales > JAFDDL01 > JBECKW01. Next base: position 212,690 of record CAXXKH010000007.1, read on the forward strand.
CTGAATGCCCTTTCTTCTTTCAGGAAAACCGGCCGGATGCCTTGCATCCGTGGTCATGAAATTGCGCGGGAACTGGGTATTGGCCGTCCGGTCGTGGTTAACGCATGCGAGGCCCTTGGCATTAAAATTACGCCATGCCAGCTCGGAGCATTCTAAATGGCCTTTTTCCCGAGACATGTTCCCGCCGCCCTCACGGAGACGATCCTTTTTATTGTTGTTGCCGCCGGTTTGTTTATAGGTACTCTCTGGCACGGCAATTTCCAGCCAGCCGACAGGTTTTTTATCAAAAACTTCGGAAGATCCTCAGTTTATCTCGACCAGGCCCTTTCCGCACGAGAGATAACCATGATTACCCGCAATACGGCCCAGAGCTATTATCTCTATCGGGATCAAGCCATGGGATTCGAATATGATCTTGCCAATGCGTTTGCCGATTATATCGGTGTGCGTCTTACGGTTGAGGTGGTCGATGACTGGCAGGGGATGCTTTCCCGGCTGAAAGAGACCCCTGCCGGATTTATTGCCGCCGGTATGATGTTGCCGGCTTCCCGAATAAACAGCGCGGCATTTTCCAGCGGGTACCTTCCTTCCCGCCAGTTGATTATCGTGCACCGTGAAAACCGAAAAATCCGCTCCCCGAAGGACCTGGCGGGGCAGAGTGTTCATGTACGAAAGGGGAGTATTTACGAGGAAAGCCTTGAAGCGCTCAAGGCCGGGGGAATTGACGTTGAAATTGTCCCCTGGGAAGACATTCCCACGGAAGAACTCATACGGCGGGTGGCCGAAAAAACGATCGGGATTACGATCGCCGACAGCACCGTGGCCATTTTAAACAGGCGATATTATCCTCAAATCGTGCTGGGGGAACCTGTTTCAGACGAAGCGTACCGGCGGTGGGCCGTTGAGCCCGAAGCTGAAGGCCTGCTTTTACGAATCAATCAATTCTTTAAGACCATACATGCCAACGGGCGGTTTGCGGAGATTTATGATCGATATTACGCCGATGTGGACGATTTCGACTTTGTGGACCTGAGGGCCTATCACCGCCGGCTCAAGAGCCACCTTCCGAAATTCAAACCCGTTATTCAAAAGGCGGCTGACGCATATGGATTCGACTGGCGGCTGATTGCCGCTCAAATCTACCAGGAGTCACATTTCAATCCCAGGGCGATGAGCCATGCCGGCGCGTTTGGGCTCATGCAGCTCACGAAAACAACGGCCGCATCCCTGAACGTCAAGGACCTTTTTGATCCGGAAGAAAATATTCAAGCCGGTGTCCGGCACCTGAAATACCTCTATGATTATTTCCATGAGGCCGAATCGATGGACAGGATGTCCCTGGCTCTCGCCGCATATAACATCGGGCAGGGCCATCTTTTCGATGCCCGCAAGCTTGCCGCCGAGCAGCAGCTTGACCCGAACAAATGGTCATCCGTATCGGAGACCCTTCCTCTGCTGCGTTATCCCAAGTATTACAGACGATCGATATACGGGTATTGCCGCGGTACCGAACCGGTGGAATACGTTAAACAGACCATGATTTACTTCGATATTCTGAAATATCGGGACATGATGTGGTATCCGGGGTATCAGGCGTTAGACGGTGGAAAAGGTTAACTTAAAGCCCCACAAAAGGATTCATTCGTTTTTCGCGTCCGATAGTCGTCTGCTGGTTGTGTCCCGGCCAGACGGTTACGGAATCATCCAGTGTAAACAGTTTTTCATGAATGCTCGATTTGAGTAGGTCGAAGTCTCCACCGGGAAAATCGGTCCGCCCGACGGAGCCGGCAAACAGGGTGTCTCCCACGAATACATCGCTGTTTGAATGAAGGGAGATGCCGCCCGCCGTGTGCCCGGGGGTATGATAGACCTTGAAGGTCAGGTTCCCGAATGACACTGTGTCCCCATCGTTCAGGAGCCGGTCCGGCTCCGGGGAGTTGTCCGCCTGAAGACCCCAGTTGGCGGCACTGGCGGCCACGTCCTGCAGCATCGGTGCATCCAGAGGGTGAATCATCAGATCGGCGCCCGTTGCTTTTTTGAGCCTGCTGTTGCCGCCCACATGGTCAAAATGGCCGTGAGTGTTGATGATATATACGATAGACAGCTTTTCTTCGACGGCTTCCATCAGAATGCGGTCCACCTCATCGCCGGGATCGATGATAACCCCTTTTTTTGTCTCTTCGCATCCGACCACATAGCAGTTGGTCATTACGGGCCCTACGGTGATTGATCTGATAATCAAGGATAACCTCCTATTTATTTTTCATTCGGTGTTGGGCCGCCTCAATGAGTTCGAGCAGATGGTTTATCTTGGGCTTGGGCCGGGCCTGGCAAAGGTACCGGCAGATCTCTTCGGAAAAATTGCTGTTAAGGTACGCAACGATGTCGAAAGACTCCCACCAGCAGTCGATGATCTTGAAGCATGGCTGCCGGTTTTCTTCACTGGTTCGGCAGTATTCGAAGAAAACCGGCCCGCCCAGCCGGGGACAGCGCCGCTGTCGTGTATCGTGCTCGTTATCCATTTTCCTGCTGTTTTCTATCTTCTCCGGCCCTTGACTGCCGACTGCCAACTGCCAACTGCTGACTGCCGACTGCCGACTGTTATAGTATCTACCGGCTCTTTATAATCGCCGGCTTAGGGAAGTTTTCGAAAGCCTTTATCCCTTCCGAAAGCATTTCATCGGTAAAGTCCAGGTTCTGAATATCACCCGCAAAGTACTTTTCATATGCCAGGAGGTCGATAAGGCCATGTCCGCTGAAGTTAAAGAGGATTACTTTCTCCTTCCCCTCTTCCTTGGCTTTTCGTGCCTCGTCAACAGCACAAGCGATGGCATGGGTGGTTTCGGGCGCCGGAATGATGCCTTCGGTGCGCGCAAAAAGCACACCGGCTTCATAGCATTGCAGTTGGTGAATCGATTTAGGTGAGATAATTCCCTCCGTGACCAACTGGCTGACGGTGGGGGCCATACCGTGATATCGCAGGCCGCCCGCGTGGATGGGGGCCGGTACAAAGTTATGTCCGAGGCTGTGCATGGGCAGCAGCGGTGTATACCCCGCGGTGTCGCCGTGGTCGTAGGCAAACGGGGCCCGGGTCAGGGTCGGACAGGCGGCGGGTTCCACCGGATAAATTTCGATGTCTTTACCATTGATTTTATCCAGGGCATAAGGAAAGGCGAGACCCGCGAAATTGCTGCCGCCGCCGGCACAGCCAATCACCACGTCCGGGTATTGACCGATTTTTTCGAATTGTTTTTTTGCTTCCAGTCCGATGACGGTCTGGTGCGTCATGACATGGTTCAGCACACTTCCCAGGGAATATCGGGTCTGCCCGGTTTCGTCGCTGACGGCCGCTTCCACCGCTTCGCTGATGGCGATGCCGAGGCTGCCGGGGGTGTTCGGATCTTTTGCGAGGATTTCCCGGCCGGCATTGGTTTCCGGGCTCGGGCTCGGAATGCACTTGCCGCCCCAGGTTTCCATCATCGATTTCCGGTAGGGTTTCTGGTCATAGCTGATCCTGACCATAAACACCTTGCACTCCATACCCAGCAGGGCGCACGCAAAAGAGAGGGCGCTTCCCCATTGGCCGGCGCCGGTCTCGGTTGTGATCTTTTTAATGCCGAACACTTTGTTGTAGTAGGCTTGTGGTACGGCGGTATTGGGTTTGTGGCTGCCGGCGGGGCTGACGCTTTCATTTTTGTAGTAAATTTTAGCCGGTGTCCCCAGGGCTTTTTCCAGGCCGGTTGCCCGGACCAGGGGGGAGGGACGCCACATGCGATAGATATTCATGACTTCTTCCGGAATGTCTATCCATCGCTCCGTGCTGACTTCCTGTTCAATCAGGTTCATGGGGAATACCGGCGCCAGCATTTCCGGAGTGATCGGTTTCCCGTCCGGTCCCAAAGGCGGGTTCATTTTGATGTCCGCCAGAATGTTATACCACTGCTTGGGAGCTTCATCTTCGGTTAACAGTATTTTTTTGTTTTCCATAGCAGTCCTTTTCCTTTAATGAGTGTTTCAGACAATTTCCGTGTTATCCAATAGTAGTTGCTCCTTATCCATGGCGATCCGAATGCTGTCGAGGATACCGTTGATAAATGCCCCGGACTCATCCGTGCCGTACTTCTTACCGATTTCGATTGCTTCATTGATCGATACTTTAGCGGGGATATCCTGGCAGTGCAACATTTCAAAAACGGCTATTCGAAGAATATTTCGATCTACACAGCTCATCCGGCCCAGCTTCCAATGCTTGGAAAACCGTTCGATAATGGTATCGATGGCCGTGTGTTCGCCGATAACGCCGTTCGTCAGTTCAATGAAAAAGGGTAGAACAGTTTCGGAGGGATTGAATTGCGTGCGAAACCGCAGCAAGGCTTCCTGACTGTCACAGCTGGACATATCGATAAAAAACAGTGCCTGAAGCGCCCTCTCTCTTGCCTTGCGACGTGTTCCCATTGGTGTTGGTGTCCTAAAGATTTTGAACTGCGTCTACCAGATTGACCATTTCGACGGCATTCATGCCGGCGCTCCATCCCTTGTTCCCGGCCTTGGTACCGGCGCGTTCGATGGCCTGTTCAATGGTGTCGGTTGTCAGAATGCCGAAAATGATCGGGATTCCGGACTCCAGACTGACAACGGCAATGCCTTTGCTGACTTCGGCACTGACATAATCGAAATGCGGCGTCGCACCGCGAATGACCGCGCCCAGGCAGATTACGGCATCGTGGCGTTTCTTTTCCGCTATCATTTTTGCCGCCAGGGGGATTTCAAAAGCCCCCGGCACTTTCACAAGGTCGATATCGCTCTCACTGGCGCCGCAGCGCACCAAGGCATCCATGGCGCCGCCGACCAGCTTGTTGGTGATGAAATCATTGAACCGGCTCATCACAATGGCGAATTTCTTCCCCTGTGCCTGAAAACCACCTTCGTATGTTTTTGACATATTTCCTTACCTCCCGTCTCTCCATTATCTCTTTAAGATGAGCCAGTTTTCAAAACGTTTCAGTTCGGTCAAGCTCAAGGCGGAGTAAAAATTTCAACCCTCCCGATTTTATCGGGACACTCGGCACGCATATTAGACATATTCCGAGGATTGAAATTTTTGCGCAACTCTTAGGATTGCAACGATCCTGAAAGGTCGTTTCAATCCGTTGTTTAGGAGATTGGCCGAAATGGGGCGTTTTGAATCCGGCTCAGGAGATTGTCTCCAAGTTTAGCAAATGCCCCATTTTCGCCTGTTTACACTTCAGATAACACTCGTTATATTTATTGGGTTCTATCTCAACGGGTACCTGTTCCACGACCTGAATGCCGTATCCTTCGAGTCCCACCATCTTTTTGGGATTGTTGGTAATGAGCCGCATTTTTCGAACACCTAGGTCCGCGAGTATCTGGGCGCCGATGCCGTAGTTGCGCAAGTCGGAGCTGAACCCGAGCTTCTCGTTGGCTTCCACGGTGTCATACCCCTCATCCTGGAGCGCATAGGCCTTTATTTTGTTGATGAGACCGATACCGCGGCCTTCCTGCCGAACATAGAGGAGCACCCCGCTTCCCTCGGCGTCGATCATCTGCATGGCTTTATGGAGCTGATCCCGGCAGTCGCAACGAAGGGATCCGAAAATATCCCCCGTGAGGCATTCGGAGTGAACCCGGACGAGGGTCGGCTTTTCAGGGTCGATCTCTCCTTTTATCATGGCGATATGAAGCAGTGCATCCACATCGTTTTGATATACGATACATTTAAAGTCGCCGGCAATACTTGACGGGATGGTTGTTTCGGCAGCTTTATGGACAAAAGACTCGGTGCGCATTCTGTATTCGATGAGGTCCGCGATGGTGCAGATGCCGATGCCGTGGGTTTCGCTGAATTTTTCAAGAGAGGGCATCCGCGCCATGGTGCCGTCTTCATCCATGATTTCACAGATCACGCCGGCGGGTCTGAGCCCTGCCAGTCTTGCCAGATCCACCGACCCTTCGGTCTGGCCGGAGCGGACCGTTACGCCTCCCTTCCGGGCCCGGAGGGGGAAAATATGTCCGGGCCTGACCAGGTCGTTGGCCTTGGCGCCGGGCGCAATGGCGACTTGAACGGTGCGTGCCCGATCGGCGGCGGATATGCCGGTAGTAACGCCGCAGCGGGCTTCAATGGACACTGTAAATCCGGTTTGAAAGGGGCTCTGGTTGTTGTCCACCATGAGCGGCAGGTCAAGGGCATCGCACATCTCTCCGGTCATGGAGAGGCATATGAGCCCCCGGCCGTATTTTGCCATGAAATTGATGGACTCCGGCGTGACGCATTCGGCGGCTATGGTCAGGTCACCTTCGTTTTCCCGGTCTTCGTCGTCCACAAGGACAACCATTTTTCCGGCTTTTATGTCGTTAATGGCCTGTTCTATTGTTATTTTAGGCATACTACGTACTCCAAATCCCCGTTATCGGGGAGGTGTTAAGGTTTTAGATAAATGGCTCACATGAATCCTGATTTCGCCAGCAGGGCGATATCGATATCATTTTTCTCCCCGGAAGGTTTCGAGTCCCCGGGCATTGTTATAAACCGTTCGATATATTTTCCAATCAAATCCGTTTCGATGTTCACCGGGCTTCCGGGCTGCTTGAATCCTACGGTGGTCAAACCGGCCGTGTGGGGAATGATGCTGACCTCGAAAGACTCCGATCCGAGGGTGTTGATCGTCAGGCTGACGCCGTCCACCGCCACGGACCCTTTATGGATCATGTACCTCGTAAGCCGGCGGGGTACGGAGACAGTGATGACAATGGCGTTCCCGACGGGTTTTCTCTGCCTGAGGACGCCGGTCCCATCAATGTGCCCGGAAACCAGATGCCCATCCAGACGGTCGGAGAGTCGAAGCGCCCTCTCCAGATTGACCCGGTCGCCGACCTTGACGCTGCCGAGTGTCGAAAGTCCGAGGGTTTCGGGGGAGACATCCACTTCGAAACGATTTCCGGAAATAGACACCGCCGTCAGACACGCGCCGTTCACGGCAATGCTGTCACCGATGGCCGTGTCCGAGAGGTCGATTCCTGATTCCAGGGTCAGGCGCGCTCCCTGCCCTGAAGATCGTATGGCAGCGAGGGTTCCCAATCCTTCTATGATTCCCGTAAACATAAGCAACCAATGTTAAAAGTCAAAAAAACAACTGTCAAATGAAATCCGCAAGGGTCGAACGAAACTCACATGAACGGTGGTTACAAAGTACGAAAGGCCAAAACTCGAGAGGCGCGTGAAAGCCCGAATGATCCATCCGCCATTTGGACTTTGGCATTTGTCATTTCTTTTTTATGTATCCTTCAATCATTACGTCGTCATCGAACTGATGCACCTTGATATTCGTTACTGCCACGGCATCGCTCATCAGCGACGCGCCTTTCCCCCTGCAGATCGGCACCCCGTCGTCCCCCCCCAAAATCTTGGGGGCGTAGAAAAAAAAGATTTTATCGGCAATGCCGTCGGCCAGGGCCGAGGCGATAACCCCACCGCCGCCTTCCACCAGCAGACTCATTATGCCCATTTCCCCGAGCTGCTTCATAAGCGGCACAAGGTCAATCCGCCCTCCCTTTAAAGCCGTTTCCAGGACGGTCACGCCTTTTTGGGTCAGCAGCGCCTTTTTTTCAGGCGCTGCTCCCGGACCTGCAACGATTATGATATCAGAATCGGTACCGGGCCGCAACACTTTCGCTGTTTCCGGGATGGTGAGCCGGGTGTCCAGAATAATCCGCCGCGGATTCCGGGTCGGCTTGTTATCAAGTCGGGCGGTCAGGGACGGATCGTCGGCCTTTATGGTGCCCATCCCAACCATGATGGCATCTACTTCATGGCGGATCTGGTGAACGAACTGCCGTGATTTAGGGCCCGTGATCCATTTGGAATCGCCGCTTCCGGTGGCCAGCCGGCCATCCAGCGTGGCGGCGCATTTGAGAATCACGAAGGGCAGCCTGGTTCGAACATGCTTGACAAAACTTTCGTTCAGCCTGAGTGCCGCCTCTTCCCGGATGCCGCAGCTGACTTCGATACCCCGGGATACCAGGTAGGCATTTCCACCGCCGGTGACATCCGGGTTGGGGTCCGCCATGGCGGCGACTACCCGCCTGATGCCGGCGGCGATTATTTTTTCCGTACACGGCGGCGTTCGTCCCGTGTGATTGCACGGTTCCAGGGTGACATAGATGGTCGCGCCCCGGGCCTCTTCCCCCGCGTCATCGATGGCTTCCACCTCGGCGTGGGCCTTGCCCGCCGCCCGGTGATAGCCCTTTCCGACCACCCGCCCGTTTTTTACCACTACGGCGCCCACCATGGGATTGGGGGACGTGAAACCGGCGCCCAATTCGGCCAGTTCCAGGGCCATGGTCATAAAGGCGGCATCATCCATTGCTAAATCCGATATCTCTACTTTGTTTCTGAACTCAGGAGGGTTTTCAATTCGGACACGAAGTCGTTGACGTCCTTAAACTCTCTATAGACCGATGCAAACCGGACATAGGCAACGTCGTCGATTTTATGGAGCGCTTCCATCAACTGCTCACCGATTTTCCGCGAGGGGATCTCCTTTTTTCCCATCTCTCTCAGGTCCCGCTCGAGATTGTCGATGAACTCCTCGATCACATCCATGCTGATGTTTCTTTTCTCACAGGCCCGCTGCATACCCAGGCGGACCTTTTCCCGCTTGAATACTTCCCGGCGACCGTCCTTTTTAACGATCATAATGGGGATTTCCTCGATGTGCTCGTAGGTGGTAAAGCGCCTGTTGCACAGCAGGCATTCCCTTCGCCTTCGAATGACATTTGCATCTTTACTGAGCCGGGAATCAATGACCTTGTTTTCGATTTCACCGCAAAACGGGCATTTCATATAGACTCCTCCTGTTTTCTCAAGCCAGCTTTACAACCTCGACCTTCGCTTCATCCAGAAGTTCCTGGCTCATGGGGTCGGCATACCCCTCTTTGTAATAGATTTTTCGAATCCCGGCGTTTATGATCATTTTTGCACAGATGGCACACGGCAGGTTGGTGCAGAAAAGTGTTCCGCCTTTGATGGAGAAGCCATGCAATGCCGCCTGAATGATCGCATTCTGTTCGGCATGAATGCCCCGGCAGAGTTCGTGCCGTTCGCCGGAAGCCACGCCGAGCTGCTCTCTCAGACAGCCGACATCGATGCAATGGCGGATGCCGGTGGGTGCACCGTTATAGCCGGTGCTCAGTATCCGTTTGTCTTTAACGATAATGGCGCCGACAGCCCGGCGGCGGCAGGTGGACCGCTTGGCCACCAGCTCGGTGATTTCCATGAAATATTCCTGCCAGGATGGACGCTCGATCCGGCTGTTCGGATCGGTATCCGGCTGCGGGTGCTGGTTTGTCATCCGTTTCCTCCGGTGGGGTCGGGGTAAAGGGGGAAAGTTTGGCACAGCGTCCTTACCTCCGCCCTTATCCGTTCAAGAAGTGCTGTGTCTTCAGGGTGTTTCAGGACGTCGGCAATCCAGGTGGCGATGGTCTTCATTTCATCGGTTCCCATGCCCCGGGTGGTCAGGGCCGGTGTGCCGATACGGACGCCGCTGGTGACGAAGGGACTTCGACGCTCTCCGGGCACGGTGTTTTTGTTTACGGTGATACCGGCCGATCCCAGCAGGGTTTCCGCTGCCTTGCCCGTAATGTTGATGTTGGTCAAGTTTGCCAGCATCATGTGGTTGTCCGTGCCGTCGGATACCAGGGAAATGCCGGCAGACATGAGCTGTTCGGCCAGGGTGGCGGCGTTTTCCACCACCTTCGACTGATAGGCCTTGAACGATTCCGCCATGGCTTCCTTGAATGCCACGGCTTTGGCGGCGATAACGTGCATGAGGGGACCACCCTGGATGCCCGGGAAAATCTGCTTGTTCAGCACCTCGCTGTAATCGGATCTGGATAGAATCAACCCGCCACGGGGCCCCCGAAGGGTTTTATGCGTGGTGGAGGTGACCACATCGGCTACCGGTACGGGAGAAGGATGAAGGCCCGCGCACACAAGACCGGCGATATGGGCCATATCGACCACCAGCATCGCGTCCACCGACCGGGCAATATCCGCGAAGGTTTCGAAATCGAGTGTCCGCGGATAGGCGCTGGCGCCGGCCACGATCATTTTCGGCCGATGTTCCAGGGCCATGCGCCGGACTTCCGCGTAATCGATGGTGCCGGTATCTTCCCGCACACCGTAGTGCACAAAGCGAAAAAACCTTCCTGAAAAGTTGACCGGACTGCCATGGGTCAGGTGGCCGCCATGGGACAGATCCATCCCCATGACGACATCACCGGGATTCAGAAGCCCGAAGTAGACAGCCATGTTGGCCTGGGAGCCGGAGTGGGGCTGTACATTGGCGTAGGTTGCCCCGAACAGGGTTTTCGCCCGTTCGATGGCGAGGTTTTCAGCCAGGTCCACTTTTTCACATCCACCGTAATACCGTTTGCCCGGGTACCCTTCCGCATATTTGTTGGTGAGCATGCTGCCCTGGGCAGCCATAACAGCGGGGCTGGTGATGTTTTCAGAAGCGATCATTTCCAGGGTTGATTCCTGCCTGGCCGCTTCTTCCGCAATGGCCCGGGCGATATCGGGGTCTAATATTTCAAGTGATTCCAAATTCATTTCTGTTTGAAGCTCCTTATTTAATCCGCGGGGATTCGGTCAAATTTATCGAGCCGTGCTTGATGACGGCCCCTTGTTATTCTATGGGGATCCGATCAAACTTATCAAGCCGTGATTGATGTCGTCCCCCCTCGAAAGGTGTATTCAGCCAGGTCCGCACAATTTCCAGGGCCAGGGCATCACCGATCACCCGGGCGCCCATAACCAGTATGTTTGCATCGTTGTGCTGGCGGCTCATGATGGCGGAAAATATATCCGAGCAGAGGGCTGCCCGGATATGTGGGAACCGGTTGGCCGTCATAGACATGCCGAGTCCGGTGCCGCACAGAAGAATGCCGCCTTCGAAATTCCCCGAAGAGACGCCTTTTGCCACCTGGATGGCAAAATCCGGATAATCCACCGATTCGGTGCTGAAAGGTCCCACATCGTGGACCGGAATTGAAAATTCCGAAAGGAATGTCTTGATTTTTTCCTTCATGTCCACGGCGGCGTGGTCAGATCCGATGGCAATAGATCCCGGGGGTGTTTTCATTTAAGGCTCCGGCTTTTTTTAAGTTACGGTTTCAACTACTTCCGCCAATACAAAGCGGACCCGTAAATATATACGTATCTTTTAAGGATCGCAAGGAAATTGTTAGCAAGTTGAGCCATTTTCAAAACGTTTTCCCGCCGTGCATGAAATCAGGTGCAAAGCGAATCCACCAACACGGAAACCAGACGAAATGAAGCGTTTTGAAATTGGCTGAATTGTAAACAATAGCCACGCTTCTACGATTAATGTCGTAAAAAGATCTTGACATACGACATTTATCGTAATAGAGTTGACCCCAATGACACCGGCATTGAATTCCAGGAGGCAAATAATGACCAAAAATCAATCGGAGAATCAAATCACTATGGAAAATATCTCGGTAACAGAACTGGAACTTCAAATCCTGCAGCAGATCTGGGAGCAGGAAAATGAAGCGACGGTAGCCGCCATCGTTGAAAACTGGCCGGAGACAAAACGTCCCGGATACACCACCATCCTCAAAACACTTCAGAAGATGGAAAAGAAGGGGATTGTGGGGCACCGTCCGGACGGTAAAAAATATCTATATTTCCCGAGAGTATCGAAGGAAAAAATCACGAAGAAAAGGCTCAATTCAATCATTGAACGGGTCTTTTCCGGAAATGATCTTTCATTTGCCGAGTATTTTGTGAATTCACGCAGTTTCAATGCCGATGAACTCGAAGCTCTCAAAAAACTGATATCCGCAAAGGAAAAAGAGGAGGAGGGGAAATGAAGGAATTCTGCTCTCTTTTTATCTCGGGTTACCTGATCGCCTCTGTTTTGATGATCCCCTTGATGGGAGTGTATTTTAGCTTGAGTCTCAAAAGAGTGTCCTTCAGGCCGCTCCTTCATTTTCATAAGGTGATAATTCTTCTATCGATTATCCTGCCGGTCTCCATGGTCGCCATTTCATACAGCGGTAATTCCGGTAAGGACCTTTCCATACGGAGCGAAAGCGGCCCGGTATCGATAACCGCTGAACCGGGAGCCATTTCATCAGATGTTGCGGGAGCTGGTGATACACCCGCTCCGGGCGAAGCGGCCGGTCGATTGCCAAACCTTCAGGATGTTGTTTTTTATTTCGTAGATATAATTCTGTTCTTATCCATGCTGGGCTCGCTGATATTCGCACTACGATATGCACTGCAGACATGGCGGATGAACAGGATAGTAAAGGATAGTACGGTTTCGACAATCAGCGGGAATTGCCATTTGATCGAGTCGATAGAAGTGACTTCTCCATTTTCGGCGGGCATTCTACGGAAAAACATATTTATCCCGAGAGATGTTTCGGAATCAGACAAACGGGTCATCATACAGCACGAGTTGAACCATTTCCGTTGCCACCATCATCTCTGGTCGTTGCTGGAAGGGGTGCTGGCATGTGTTTTCTGGTTTAATCCGTTTTCATATATCCTGCGAAGACACGGCGCTTTTCTGAGGGAGCTGGAGTGTGACGGACGCACCATACAGGTGATCGACAGGTACGTATATACGAAGCTGCTTCTCAATACGGCCGAAATAATCACGGCCGGTGGTAGTGATTCGCGATTTTCGCTTCTGACACAGGGATGGGCCCGAAAAGGAGAGCTGAGAAAAAGAATAGAAACCCTTATGAGGAGGGAAGAGATGAAAAAGAAAAGTGTTATCGGTGGATTGATTGCAGTCGGAGTTGTTATTACAGTATGCATCACCCTCTTTTATGGAAACCTGAATGACTTGACGAAGGAGGCGATTCTAAGCGATATCAAAGCGAAATACGCTCAAAGGGCGCCTCTATCCGCAAGGGTAGCGTTTGAAAGCGTTCCGTCCCATTTCATCAACGCTCTGCTCGTGCATGAGGATTGCGAATTCTTCGAACATAAGGGGATACGCCTGAAATCCATTTTTCGCGCAACGGGTGCGAATCTGAAATCGTTTCTGTCGGGAGGCCCCCTGTACAAGTATGGCGCGTCGACGATCACTCAGCAACTCGCGAAGCAGTTCCTCGGTGATTGGGAGAGAACAATGAAACGAAAATTCGAGGAGCTGAAGATCGCCCGGGTGCTTGAAAATAGTTTTTCGAAAGAAGAGATACTTGAGATGTATTTGAACATGATCTATTTCGGAAACGATGCCAATGGATTAAAAGCGGCATCGGAAATATATTTCGGGCATGACTACACAAGCCTTACCCTTTCTGAATCGGCAATGCTGGTCCCTTTCATAGATGCACCATTCAAATACAATGTACTGAAAGCCCCGGATACTGCGAAAAAAAGGCAGAAATACCTGCTTGAAAGGATTGCGGCTGTCGCTCAAGATATCAAACCTTGATCAGACGCGAAATGGCGGATAATGCAAGGATCGTATAATAGAAAAGCCGAGCCCAAAATTTTGGAATCGGCTTGTTTGTATGCTATCGATAAACGAAGTCTTAAAGGATTGGCACCACCGCTGTGTCGCTTTTCGAAAGAGCGGCGCTACGAAGGAATTCAACCGCCATGGCACGGTTGTCAAAATCCCCCATACAGGCGGTATACAAGGGAAGCGTCATTCGGGTGGGCGCCTTGGTCGCTATGACCCCATGCCGGGCGAAGAGCGCTTCCTGCTTATCCGCTTCGCCACTGTAGTAAAATGAGCCGCCGTATACTGACACCGTATCGCTTTTCTCATGATGAACGAGAAACGCGTCCGGGGATATTTTTTTCATACGGGCCAATACGGTTGCAGACTCCCTTTCAGGATAAGTACCGAGAAAGAGACGCGTCAGGGTCACCCTTTTTTCGGAAATAATGATGTGAAAAGGCTGGCCGAGACTGTCCGCGAGGGCTTTTTCATCTTCAAAATTCCTTTTCAAAACGTATGCCCCCAGTGAAATCGTGTGCCGCCGGGCGCCGTTTTTTCCCGTCATTGAATAGCCAGTTTCAGGAAGTTTCAGGGAGGAGGCGGCTGTAAGCGCGGAGAGTTGGTCAGCCCTGACTTCAGCACCGCCATTGATGAGGTAGCCGGTGGCAACGGAAAAACCGACGAGCAGTATCAGCAGCACCAGGAAAATACTCGCCGGAATGCGTTTCATGATACGAAAGCATAAAAAATAGAAGATGGCTTCAAAATTTGATTTTACCGGAAAATGGGTTTGTTCCATTGCACCCCCTTCTCGATGAAAATAAAACGCTTATGTGATAAAGAAGAAAAACAAGCACGTAATATTTTTTCTGTTTGCTCATAGACTGTTAGTCTATACATTTTTTATGCCAAAATTGATTTTAAGGGTGGAATGACCCTATTTTAGAAGTCCGGCGGTAATTGCGCTGGGAAAATTGGAGATAAAGGCACGGGCGTGTCATCAATATGGCGGTTAAATGTCAAATTCTAAACGGTATTTCGATGGATTGCCTGAGCTTCTCGTTCAACAAAGAGCTGCCGCTGCCGATCCCCTGCCTGGCATTCTCGAGGCTGCGGGATGAGGGGGTCGCGTTTCCCTGCGAAGCGGACATATGCGGCATGATGACAACACTGGTGATGCAGGAGATCAGTCAAAAACCTTCCTATTTCTGCAATGTCGCCTCCGTGGACAATGAGAAATCGAGAACGGTGCTTCGGCATTGCGTCGCGCCGCTGCAGCTGCTGGGCCGTGATGCCGATCCGCTTGCCCTACCGAATCCGGGATTACCATGGGACGGGCAGGGGGGCCACTCCGGAGGTCTCCTTTCCTTCAGGCATGGTTGCCGGGAGTTATACCAAGGCGCTCCGTGAGGAGATGATGCGGTTGAACGTGGAGGTTATCGGTCCCATGGATTCGGCCCCTCCCGCGTAGAGGGACGAATCGTTGCGGCAGGTCGGGTCGAGTTGATGGGAACTCGTTTTTTCGAAGGCTACTCAGCCAATTTCAAAACGTCTCTTTTGGACAGATCCCCGTGAGGGCGATCCGTTTTGGGCTTGATCCCATCATGATACATTTCAGCAATACCTCCATAGCATTTAACATGTCAGCGAACAAACAATAGGTAATTTTAATGATGCCATCATCAAAATTCAAGGTATTTTTGATGCTTTTTGCTTATTGATTCCGTGTTGACTAATACCAAGCGACGCGCCCTGGAAGATGGTGAATATAGCGGTTTTGCGGATTATTCCCCGGCTAGTCCAACCGAAGCACTCGATAAGGAAAGCATCGAATAGTGCCTTCATTTCTCCTCACGGCCAGAGCTATGGAAGACTTGAAATCCATCCCGGAAAAAAAACAACAGCCCGCCGAATGATAGGCGGGCTGTTGACGTTTTATTCGCCGGTTATTTCTTTTTAAAAGATCGTCGAATCCCGGCCAGGCCGATGAGGCCGCATCCAAGCAGAAGAACGGAGGTCGGTTCGGGTACGGGATTTCCATCGGGGATTTCCGTGCTGCTGATCGTTAGTGTTGGTGTTGGTGTTATGGTGCCATCTACCAGATATCTAATATCTTGCCACTCTATATCACCATCGGCCTGGACGTTGAGGAAAAGGCAGGAATCAAAATTAGTATCTGAGAAAGTTTGGGAGTTCCAATTGATAGTGATATCCCACGCCTCATCTTCGAGCCCGCCGATAACCCCGCCGTCCGTGTAGTTTTCGTTCCAACTCCAAGTCGGTGACGTGGTTTGGTTGCCGCCAAACTCGGCAGTATCATCCACCAAGGTCCACGACCAGCCGTCGGGAAGACCTGACAAAGTGAATCCAATGTAAGCGCCGCTCTCAGGGGAATTGTCATAGTTAAAAATTACATTTAAGCTCAAGAGATTGGTGTCGTTTTCCCTTTTTTGCTCGTAGAGCCAAAAAATGGCGTCTGCGGGAGTGTTCATAGAACCGAATTCCGGGGCGCCCTTTGAGTGATAATAGTGATAATAATCGATTGCCGACTTATCTCCGATAATCGGTCTAAGGGTCTTCGCCTCTGACCACCCGGCGTTAAAGGAATAGGTCATGGTCGCTCCGGCGAGTCCGGCCGTCAGCAGGGTCGACAGCATTAAAAAACAGCATATCAAGATGAACTTCCGCATAGTTACTGCTCCTTTCTATGGTGCATTTGAAAAAATAAGAATTGGAAATCTATATACTTCACTGCAATGGGCTATGTGATGCAGTTCCGGATCTTGTTGAAAGCAATATTCGGACCGCCCGGAGATTATTTAAAAAAACCTTTAATACTAGAGTGATATAGAGTATGCGGTGTTTTAACGGAAAGAAAAAAAGGGGATGGTTGTGTGTAATTCGTTTCACACTCTATGAACTGTTTTTCACTATTTCTAAAAGCCATTATAGAACTTTATGAAAATCCAAATGCGGTTACCCTGCTTCTCCCGGTCAGTCGATAGGAACTTGCTTTTTGAGACAAATTATATCCATCGGGCCGTCAAGCCTTTTTAAATATTATTGAAGCCAATAATCGACGGCGGGTAGCTGAGAATAGTCGTCATCGTAGGTTAGTTTGGGGATATGTGTGTGGTTCCGTGCCGGCGGGTCGTGGTTTCGAGTTTCGCAGAGGCTGAGATGTTTCAATATTTTCTTGATGACTGCCTCATCCTCGATAAATGCGACGATCCTCATTTCACCCTGGCACTTCGGACATATCAGAGGGTCGACCTCATAAATTTTCTGAATTAGTCTTGCCCAGTTTTGTCGCCACTCCTGGGATGACATTTCATTTTTTACGAAAACCGGGATGTCATCATCCGTTTTCGCCTTCTTGCGCACCCCCCGTGATTTGTTGCTGTAATATCCATTATTGAAGACCTGATCACCAAAGAGGAAAAGTAGCGGCGTCTAATGATTGAAGAGCTGGATGCCCTGTTCAGAGCCAGTACTGCCGAAAGCGGTCCCATAAAATGGACCCGGGAAGAACTTCATGAGCGATAAGTTTTTTTTTTGACACCAACATTCTGGTGTATGCCAACGATGCATCAGAACCGGCAAAACAAAAAATTGCCGGCAGCCTGATCAAGGAGGCCCTGTTCAACCAAACCGCTGTCATCTCCGTGCAGGTGCTGAGTGAACTCTGGGTGACGGTCACAAAAAACACTTTATTCAGAAGATCTGAACAACGGACAGACGATATTAGAAACAACCATTGTGAATCCTTTTGCGTAAGGGCCGCATCTTAATTATCAACTGTTTGATATGAATAATTAGGATGCGACTCCCACGTCTCTGTGATCGCTATCTCTTTTTCCCCCTTCGGCTTCGGGACTTTTGCTGCGGTCCATACAGGCCACGGGAAATTCTTCGAATTGCCCCGGCCTTCAGAAGGCGGGGCAATACGGGCCTGACGGCGGCAATGGGAATGCCCGTGGCCTGCGAAATTTCGGGGGCCCGGACGCCTTGATCCGCCGAACCAACCACTGAAAGGACAGCTGCCTCCCGCTGCGCCGGAGTGAGACTTTTTTTCGGTGAATTCCCCGCGAAGACGCCTCGTGCAATCTTTCGGATCTCGCCTTTGCTGCAGGCCTGGTAAAGGATGTTTCGAATCTTCACGATGGAGACACCGCTTTTTTCGGAAAGCTCAGATGCGCCGATGCCGTCGGTTGCCTGCTCCACTATCGCCATTATCCGGGTTTTATCATCCCTTTTCGGGGTATTTTGACGCCGGGGAGCCGCCTTCTTCAACGATTTCGCAGGCTTTTTCCCTTTCCGCTTTTTTGATTTCTTTGGAGACGTTGAAGATACCGTTTTGTTCAGATCGGGCATCTCATCCATATCGATACCGAACAGATCGCCCAAGTCCGCGTCGGCAATGATACCTTCATTATTCTGTTTCGCCTTTTCAAACAGGCTTCCGGTTGCATCCGCAAGGGCCTTGCCGATGAGGTCGTCCAGGTTCACCTGCCGCAGCTCGAAAAAGAGGGCGGGGTCCCGATCGAGGCGGGCGCCGATGCCGTAGAGGGTGGCGGCGACGTGCTTGCACATGGACGCCCAGTCCGGGCAGCTGCAGGAAAAGCCGATCTCTTTCGGTGTTGGAAAGAGCCCGCTGTTTTCTTCCATGAACAGATGCGACAGCGCTTTGGGAAATCTTCCCTCCAGGAGATCCTGCAGGGAATTCAGTTTTCCCCTGCAGTCGTCTATGAGGCGTTTCCAGGTTTTGGCGGGCAAGGCTTTGATATCGATTTCGACCTCATAGGGCCTTGAGGCCGACCCCTGCACCAGCGCATGAACAGTGCCCGGTTCTATTTTAAGATCCAGGACCGCCCGGTGTCTTACATAGCTGCGGCCTCGTCCGATCCGGTTGCTGTAATCGGCGTAGCGTTCGAGATTGCGGTTCCAGGCCTTTCCCCACCAGGTATGGGCGATGGCGCGGCCTTCGATGATGATCGGATCGATGCCGGGATTCTTTTTTTTGAGCTGCCGGATTTTTCTTTCGGCCTTCTCGCGTTTTTCACCGACGGATACATATTCAGGGAATCTGTAATAGCTCATGCCTGCAAACGCCTTTCAATGTTATTGTTCTGACAGCGACAGCCGGAACATGTCCAGCACCTGCTCATTGTTCATCTCTGTAATCCACTCCTCGGAGCCTGCGGCGATCACATCCTCCGACAACTGTTTTTTCGCATCGATCATCCGGTCTATTTTCTCTTCGATGGTGCCGCGCGTAATGAATTTATGAACCAGCACCTTCTTTTTCTGGCCGATCCGAAAGGCCCTGTCGGTGGCCTGGTCCTCCACGGCGGGGTTCCACCACCTGTCAAAATGGATCACATGGTTGGCCCGTGTCAGGTTGAGTCCGACCCCGCCCGCTTTCAGGGAGAGAACCATGAAGGGCATATACGCGTCCGCCTGAAATTCCGCAATGATCGTTTTTCTCTTTTTGACCGATACGCCGCCGTGAAGAGAGAGCCCGGGACGGCCGAAAACCGCTTCCAAAAACCGGCAAAGCGGATCGATTATTTCCTTGAACTGGGTGAACACCAGAACCCGCTCTCTTTTTTCATGGATGGTGCGGCAGATCTCCCCCAGTCTTTCGAACTTGCCCGATTCCGACGCCGCATACCCCGTATTGCCGAGGTATTGGTCCGGATGGTTGCACAGCTGCTTCAGCTTCATCAGGGACGACAGTATCAGGCCCTTGCGCTGGATCCCGTCCTGATTCTTCAGCACCGCCTCCAGCTCTTTGACCATCTTCTGATACAGCACGATCTGCTTTCGGGTCAGATCCGGGTATGCCTTCATCTCGATCTTGGGCGGCAGATCCCGAATGACGGCTCGATCCGTCTTCAGACGCCTCAGTATATAGGGGCGGATCAACTGCCGAAGGGCGGCATATCCGGCGGCGCCCGTGCTCAGTGCCTTGGTGTACTTCTTGAACTCTGCGGCGGTTCCCAGGAGCCCCGGGTTTAAAAAATCGAATAGGGACCATAGATCGGAGAGGCGATTTTCCAGGGGCGTTCCCGTGAGAATCAGCCTGTTTCGGGCGTGGTATTTTTTCAAAATCCGGGTCTGCCGGGTTCCCGGATTCTTGATGGCCTGGGCCTCGTCCAGAATGAGGTAATGCCAGGAATGGTTTTTCAAAAAGTCGTAGCGGCCGGCCAGGGAGTAGGTGGTGATCACCAGGCGGTGCCTCTTTATCCAGCCGGGAGTTTTCGATTTAAAGGCGCCGGGGGGCTGCATCGACGGATGGGCGATGAAAAAGGAGAGATCGGGATAGAAGCGTTTGATCTCGTCGGCCCAGTTGGCCAAAAGGGATGCGGGAACCACCAGCAGACTGGCCGGGGCGGACGTCTCTCTCTCTGACGTGTGCAGATGGTTCAGAAAGGCAAGGACCTGGACCGTCTTACCCAGCCCCATGTCGTCGGCCAGGCAGGCGCCGAGACCCAGGCGGTGTAGGAGCCCCAGCCAGTTCAATCCGGTTTGCTGGTATTTCCGGAGGGTTGCCTTGAAGGCCCTGCCCGGCCGGATGTCGGGCAGTTTCTGAGGGGCCTGGAGGCTTTCGATCACATTGGAGAGCCATGCCCCATGGGAGACCCCCACCTCTACCCGGGAGTCGTGCCCACCGTCCAGCATCTTCTCGGGGCTAAGCTGCAGCCGCATGGCGTCGAGCCAGGAGAGACCGCCCTTGTCCGCGACCTGGCGGGCCTTTTCGTAGGCCTCCAGGGTTTGTTTCAGTTTGACCGGATCCACGGCGACCCATTTGTTTTTGATAAATGCAAGACCTTCGGATTCGGCCAGCAGTTTTTCAATATCGGGTTTCGACAGGGGGGTGCCGTCCAGAAGCAGGCGCGGCTCAAAGGACAGGATCGACTCCATGCCCACGAATGAAGATTTCTGGTTCCCGAACTGCAGGTCCAGACGGATCGGCGCGGCGCCCCCTTTCCACCAGTTGGGAATCCGGCAGAGGATACCGGCGTTTTCAAAAACGGGGATGTCCTTTAAAAAAGGAAAGGCCTGATCGGCACTCCAGGCCATGGGGTTGAAAATGCCCCCGGAATCCAGCATCCCCTTCAAGACGGAAGAATTTTTGGCAGCTTCACTAACCGTTGCCAGCAGATCCAGCAGTTTTTTCCTGTTCCCGGAAAACTCCTGAAGGGCAAACTTCAATGGCACATGCTTGGAATTCCCCTCCTGGTTCAGGCGGGTGGAGTAGGTGGCCAGAAAGGCGAAGGGCTTGTCGTCGGTCTTGTTTTCCACCAGGTGAAAAAAAATCCTTCCCACCAGGTGCGCGTTGGGGCTGCGTTCTTTTACATAGGCGGCCACCGGTCCTGCGTACTTCTTAATCTCCAGTCCCCAGGCGTCATGAAGCTGCTTCCAGATTCGCTTGAGAAAATTTGCATCCAGATAGTCCAGCCCCGTCATCATCGGGGCGCGGTCGAGCCAATCCGCAATTTCCGAAGAGGAGAGATCACACGTAACGTTTTCCCGCAAGGTTTCGAGGTCCGGCGTCTGAATCAGCCTGCGGGTGAACGTTGCCGCAACTTCCCGCCAATAGGAGAGCGACGGGGAGAGAGGGCCCTTCGGATTCGAAAAACCGAGGGCAAGAAGCCATCGCCCCTCTCCCAGAGGGGAGAGCTTATATAAGTCGTCCTGAAATGATCGGCTGGTTTTACCCGCCGTCTTTAGAATCGATTCCCATTCCAGTTGCAGGCCGCCGTCTGGCAATATGGCGACAATCAGGTCCATTTCACTCATCACGGATCTCAAACAGAATCATGCTCGGTTTCCCACGTCTCGCCGGACGGCAGCATCAGATCCCCCGTCCGGCTCCCGGTTATACAGGTTGCAAATTTACAATAAGCGCGGCGGTTGTCAATAATTGATGTTCGACATTCTTCATCCTTCGATGCAGGACAGAGAACCGCTATGATGTTTATGCTGGATACGGATATCTGCATTTACACGATGAAGCGAAAACCTGAGTGTTTGTCTTGTGATTCAAGCAGTGCCGGCAATATGAATTTGACATGCATTTCTGTACAAGGTGTTTTTATCATTTCAAACCGGATCTACAGATTGGAACCGGCTTTCCAGTCTGAGTACGGCTTGGGCCCCTCCCGCCGTTCGGTTTTTCAACACGACATCGCCATGGTGGAGTACCGCCACCTCTTTCACGAAATTCAATCCCAGGCCAGTGCTTTTTCTTCCGGTATCCGGCCGTTGCAGGGAGAAGAATTTTTCAAACACTTTGTCCAGGGCGTAATCCGGTATGCCGGGTCCCTTGTCCTCAATGACAAAATCCACAAAGCCTTCTTTCTGTTTTACCGTGAGGATGACCTGCCCGTGGGCGGGGCTGAAATCGACGGCGTTCTGCACGAGATTGGAGATGGCCCGGTGAAGCAGAAACGAGTCACCGACAATCAGGACATCCTCTTTTACGCGGTTGACGATAGTTAGTTCTTTTTTGGAGATGATGGGCCGAAGGCTTTCGAGAATGGTTTTCACCATCGAACCGATGGATACGGTTTCCCGCTTTGTCAGCGTCTTCAAATTTTCAAGCGACGCCAGTTCGAGAAGGTGGTCCACGATGTCCTGGAGACGCCCCACTTCGTTGTGAATATTGGCGAGAAACCGCGCGCGTCGTTCATCGCTCATCTTCTCTTCCATCAGTTCCGCGGCCCCCGAATGGCGGAGAGGGGACTCTTGATTTCATGGGTCAGCTTCTGGACATACTGCTCCACATATTTTCTCCCCTCGAGTGCTTCCTGCATCTTGGCAAAGGCTTCGCCCATGTCGCCGATTTCGCTCCGGTCCAGTATGGGGAAAGGGGTCCGTTTGCCGGCGCGGATGTCATTGGCGTAGCGCGTCAGCCTTCGGATCGGCAGCGTGATTAGATAGGACACCAGAAAGCTGAGGACAATGGCGACAAGCGCCGCGATCGTTCCGATCCTGAAAATCCGTGGCTTTGCATTCTGAAGAAAGGTGTTGATGGCCGTGGTTGGTTTCCCCACCGTCAGCACGCCGGCTGTTTCTCCATGTACGAGAATTGGCGCCCCCACAAACAAAACAGATGATGTCAGGTCTTCCGGGTCTTTCAGGGTCGCCCGGGCGCCATATTTGCCATCGAGCGTCAATCCCACATCCCTCCAGATGGAGTAGTCTTCACCAATCCGGCTGCGATCTTCTGAATCGAAAACGATACGTCCGGCATTGTCCGTGATATAGACCCGGATATCCACACTGTTTTTGTCAAACTGGTAAATGCGTGCGTTGAGCTTCCGGGCATATGCCTCCTGGAATGCCTTGTAGAGCATATCCGGGTTAAACCCGCCGGTTTCCATATCACTGCCGACAATCGCCGCCAGGATATTTGCCTGGTCTACGATCGGATCTTCAACGCCTTCCAGATAACGAAAACGAAGATTCGTAAGGGTCCAGTTGATCGGGTAGTAAAAGCAGATGGTGAAAATCAACGCATAGAGAATAAAAATGCGGATGCCGAGTTTCATAACCCCTCTTTCAGTGAATAACCGGTGCCTCTATGGGTCACGATGGGGTCTACTTCAGGATTGACGGCCTTGAGCTTGGCCCTCAGGTTTTTGATGTGTGCATCCACCGTCCGGTCCATGCTTGCTTCGGGTTCGTCCCAGGCCCTTTCCATGAGCTGGTCCCGTGAAAAGACCTGGCCGGGCCGTTCAATAAAGGCTTTCAGGAGGCGATACTCATATCGTGACAAATCAAGCGCTTTATCGAAAAATAAAATCCGCTTTTTTGCTTCGTCCACTTGGAATGTCGATGCTGAAGAGAGGGGAGCCGGTTGCGAATTCTGCATCCGCCTGAGAACCGCCCGGACACGGGCGCACAGTTCGCGCGGGCTGAAGGGCTTGGTCACATAGTCATCCGCACCGATTTCGAGACCCACCACCCGGTCGATTTCATCAGCACGGGCGGTCAGAAAAATAACCGGCAGGTTGTGCGACGACCGTATTTTTTTGCAGAGTTCGAGGCCGTTGATGTCCGGCAGGCCGATATCGAGAATAATCAGGTCGACCTTCTCCCCTGATAAATAGGGGATTACCGGTTGCCCGGAGGTGAGAAGCGCGGTCTGGAAACCGTCCGTTTCCAACGCATACTGGATGGTGTCGGCGATGGCCGGTTCATCTTCAACAATCAGGATTCGGGATTTCATGCTTCCGGTAACCTCCTGTAAATAGCAGGCGCACCCCTTGCCCGCAAAGTGCAACAGCAGTGATGCAGGCCCAGGTTATCAGGCACAAGCCCAGTACCATGGCGGCATGCTCGTAGAACCGGCCGCCTGTTTTTGCGGGGGCCCCGTTCAGAAAAGGAACGGCCAGTGTTACCGCAAGGTACCAGGCGCATGGTGTCAGGCCGGCGAAAATGCGCTTACGTATATAGACATTTCGATTTGAACCCGATGTGTGCAATACGGTTTTTCGGCCCGGCTTTTTCTCAGTAAATTGTTCGATAACTCCGCGTATCATAGAATAAAAAAGATATTGAAAAAAGAAATAAATGACGATCCCTTCCAGACGATGCACCCATTGCCACGTGAAGCCGCCGCTGAAAATATTCGCATGGAATGTATGGATGGATACTATTATGCGCAGGGTGTTGACCATCAGGGTAACACCATACGACACTGCCAGGCTGCCTGCCAGCCACAGGAGACGATGGTGGCACCTTTCCATGTGGTGCATTCCGGTAAACACCGACATGCCGAACGCCATCAGCATGAAATTGACGCCTGCGCAGGCAGGGGCGATAATGATCCTTTGTGTGTCGCACACATATCCCGTTCCGGCCTGAAAAGAGAACTTGTCGCCGGTGATGAGCGAAACCAGGCTTGCCGTGGGGTTGAGAATCCACTTAAGATCCCCTGCGTCGGCCTGGCTGTAATGCTGTTTCAGTGCCAGGGCGATCAGGATCGCGGCAAGATAGAACACGGCATTTTGTTGTATTATTCGTCGAACATTTTTAACTGAAGGCATGATGATCGGGCTCCTGGCAAATTGGTATCAGCAGGTGCTTTTTTCTTTGCGGTCTTTGCGGCTTTGCGTGAGAAATCGTGTTTTACAAACAGGCCCAATTTTTTCGACCAGGCCGTTTTTCCGATACAGCAGGAAAACAACGATTAGTCCCAACACCAGATACAGCAGTTCGGGCTCCGGCACGGTGGCGTATTGACCGACCGCCAGGTTGGAAACGCCCTTGGGCAGCGGCAGGGGCTGTTTCACATCCCTGGCGTCGCCTTCCGGATTCCGGATCTCTTCGAGTACCGCGACAAAGGAGGTGTATGCCGTCAGCAGGTTATAGGTCAGGCCCAGGTTGGTAATTTCGGCTTTTCGATCCGGATCCGGGCGGCCCACGCCGAAATCCGAGAGTCTGGAAATTCGGGACCGTGCCCAGAGATATCGCAGTGCCCGGTTTGTCTCTTTTGGCTCAATCTCCGAAACATCAAAGATTTGCTCGTAGAGGCCTTGCCCGGCGGTTCCGGCCAGTGTCACTTTTCCACCGGCACTTCCCCGGTATTTGCCGAAAACAGTGATCGGCCGTTTTGCGAAAAGGTCGGGGATTTCCGGCGGTTCGATTTCATAGGCGTTAAAACCGTCGAACCGGATGGACGATTCCGTCAGCACCGGCGTGGAGATATACTCCCTGAACGCATTCGCTTTTCCGGCAGCCGCTTCTATATCGGTAACGACGAAGGGCTCCCCCTGTCCGGCCTTGGCCATGCCTTCGATGAGATAGCGGTTTACGCTGCTCCCGATACCAAAGGCAAAAACGTTGGTCCGGTTCAGGTTGTCCTGAATCAGTTCAAAGACATCACGTTCCGCGTCGATGTATCCGTCGGTCACGATGACCATGGTACGCGAATGGGCTTCATCGCGGGGAAGCTGCATGGCACGGTGGAGTGCCTTGTAAAGTTCGGTTCCGCCGCCGCCCCGCTCTCTGTCGAGAAACAGGATTGCCTGCTGAATGTTGGCCGCCGTGGCCGGAACGGACGTGTCCATCATGAGGCGAGAACCGCCGGCAAAAAGGACGACATTGAAAGTGTCTTCCGGTCTCAGGCCGCTGATCACATCGAATAGTAGCCGTTTGGCTGTCTTCAGGGGGAATCCGTCCATGGATCCCGACACATCCACGACGAAGATATATTCCCGGGCCGGAATATCCTTAGGACGAACCTGTTCGGGCGGTTGCACCATGAGAAGAAAAAAATTCTCCTCGTCCCCTTCATAAAGCGTCAGGCCGGATTCGATTTTTTCACCGGCCAGGCGGTAGTTCAATATATAATCCCGGTTACCGCCGAAATCTCCGGCATCCGAAAGGCGAATGCCGGCGTCTGCCTCTCCGTTCCAGTCAACGGCGGTATGGTGTGTGTGACAGTACATATCCTGAATCGGCATGCCCGTGGAGAGGTTGATATGGATATCGAACAGGGTTGAAACGGGGGTGCCCTTTTCCATGTACGGATTTTTCACCCATTTGTCCGTTTCCCGGGCCGTCGCCTCGGGTTGACTGGAATAACGGGGGCCGACCACCGTCGGATAAACAAATTCATAGATTCCGTTTGCGGGGACCAGCAGTTCCGTATATTGCAGTTCAATTTCAATAATGTCCCCCGGCATGATATTGGCCACGTTCATACCGAATACATTGGGCCGCTGCTGTTCCAGCAGACCGGCACTTTTCCCCTGTTTTTTGGCTGTCTCGAACGTTTTTTGGGCTGCTTCTTTCTCCTTGACCCTGGCGCGAATGATCTTGTCTCCGATTTTCATCGTCATCCCGTGAACCGCGGCGCGGGTGGATGCCGGAAAAACATACCTGGCATTGATCGGGTGCGTCCCCATGTTTTCATAAATCTGGCTGACCGTTACATCGGCGATGACACCGCTGATATCCACTATGACATCCGTGGATTTCAGGGGGAAATGGTCTTCAGCTCGTTCTTCGCTCTGAATCAGAAAATAGGGCGACAGGGTCTTGTCTGAATATTCCTCCCCCCGCACTGCCCCTCCTATCAGGAAGATCACACTGGCGATGACAATCATTACAATAACGGCCCGTTCCTTTTTCATGGTCACAGCCTCCTTTTAATCATTGTTTTGATTTTATGATGCACCTGGAGAATGAAACCTTTATGAAAAAAATATGAAAACGACATGAAAAGATTTTTTTCAACTCACGTCGTTATTCAATTGATGCAGCGAATTCTTCTAATATGTAAAAAATAGTTGACAGACCGTGATTGTATTTCTATTATGTAGAAAAAATAAAAGGCAACGAAATGGCGAATAAAGAAACTTATCTGGGGGAATTCGAACAGATTGTTCTGCTGGCATTGATCCATTTGAAAGAGAATGCCTACGGGATGACGATTCGAATGGAGATCAATGAACGCATTGGCCGGGATGTATCCATCGGCGCCGTCTACACGACGCTGGAACGGTTGGAAAAGAAGGGGTTCATTGTCTCAAAACTGGGGGAAGCAACCCCCCAGCGTGGCGGAAAGGCAAAACGTTATTTCCAGATTACACCGACCGGAAAAAGCAAGTTGAACGAAGCACGGAAAAATTTTGAAATCATGTGGCAGGGTCTGGGACCTGAATTGATAAGGGCGGGGGGGATGTATGCCTGACATGGAAGAAGAGATCTGCATCCCATGGTTTGCGGAAAAAATGTTTTACATGATCCTGCCGAAAGTGTTGCGTGAACATGTAATGGGAGACTTGCAGGAAGAGTTTTACGGGAAGGTTTTTCAAAAATATAGCCTGTCCAGGGCCCGGTGGTGGTACCGAGGACAGGTTCTTAAATCGATCCGGTACTATATTCTCAACAGGAAAGGGGACATCATGTTTTTTTTATTCAGCATACTGGTATTTGTCGGAATCTCGCTGGCAGCCGCTTTTCTCGGTTCCAATATCAGCTATTTTATTAATTTACCGTCAATCATCGTTGTGGTCATACCGTCATTTGTGTTTGCTTTGGCGGCGACGTCGCTTCGTGCGTGGCGATTGTGCCTGAAACTGCTGTTTATTGACGAGGATTATTCGGATCAGAAAAAAATCCGGGAAGCATCCAGATTTTTGAATGTTTTCGGGAATATGTGCGTGGCCATGGGGTTGTTCTATACGCTTTTGGCAGCGGAGCAGGTGCTTCAAGGGGTTATTACGGAATCGATCGGAACCACCGTTTACATGGCAGCGGCTGTTTGCCTGCTTGCGTTGTTTTACGGTATCGGATTAAAAAGTGTTTTATATATAGCAGACCAGCGGATACAGAACAGGTTTTTAAGCTGATGATCCGGAACGGCGAATTGCCGTTTAATTGATCAGATTAATAAAAGGGATGAGGATCAAAGCTGTAAATATAAATATAATGAATACTGAAATTTTAAAAGCTTCCAGGTCAACTTTTTGTCCCGCGGCCCTAAGACGTTTGAAAAATGCAATTTCATGTTCAGAGAAATGACTCATACATCCCCCATATGCAGTTCAACAGGTTCCAGAAGGAAACACACCTCAGTTGAAAAAAGGCCCTTTTTTCGGTTGGTTCAGGAGAGAAAAGTTCCAGTATCCGCCATACACCAAATATTTATGAAAAGTCAAGATAAAAAAACCTCTAACATCCCATTTTTATAGTATATATTGAACGTATAAGCACAACGGGTTGTCGGGTGAGCGCTTGCACTGCACTATATGGTGTGGTTTCAATATAAGATTCCCGGGAAATTTACTGGCGTGTTTTTCACGGATTTTGTCCATTCGGATCCGAAGCAATACGGATTAAAGGGTGACTTTATTCTTCCGATTAGATAATAATATACATTTCAATTTCTGGCAGCTTTTTATGCGTTTGAAGCGGGGGGTTTTCTTTTTGATTTGTGACTTAAACAAAAAGGGAGTGATATGAATAGGTTATTTCGCGGTTTGTTGATTGTTGTCTCTATCGTTTTGATGTTTTCGGTCTCCGGATATGCAGCCGGCGCCGCTAATCTGATGCTGATTTTTGACGCTTCCGGCTCCATGTGGGGGCAAATCGATGGAAAGGCAAAAATAACCATCGCCAAGGAAGCGCTGGACCTGATCGTGAACGATCTGCCCGAGGATATCAACGTCGGTCTCGTGGCTTACGGACACCGGAAAAAAGGGGATTGCGACGATGTGGAGACCCTTATCCCCATCGGCCCGCTGAACGCCGGGGCTTTTCTGGAAAAGGTGAACGGACTCAGTCCCAAGGGCAAGACGCCGATGGTTCGTTCCATTCGGCAGACCGCCGATGCCATCAAGCATCTGGAGGATGAAACCACCATCCTGCTGGTCTCCGACGGTATCGAGACCTGTGACGACAATCCCTGTGAAGCCGTGGCCGAACTGCAAAAGCTCGGCATCCGGTTCGTTCTCCACGTGGTGGGGTTTGACGTGGGCGGCGAGACCGAGGCGCAGCTCAAGTGCATGGCTAAGGCCGGGGGCGGTGAATACTTTCCGGCCAGGGATGCGGGTAACCTGAAAACGGCACTGGACAAGGTGATCGAAAGGACCGTGGAGAAAAACCTGAAGGTCTCGATCTTTCTGAACGGAGAGCCGATTGGCGGAGTGGTTGAAGTCCATGACCCGCGGACCGGAGAGCTTGCCAGGTCCCGGTTCTCTTCCGAGAAGCTTCCATTGCTGCTGGGCGTCAGCCCGGGCACTTATACGGTGACGGTCACCGACGAGTGGGTACAGGCGGGCAAGCCCCGGCAGGTTTTTGAGAACGTTCGAATCTCCGACACGGAGTTGAAGGAACTCACCGTGAATTTTGGCGGCGGTACCCTGGAGATCTATGCCGTAAAAAACGGCCGGCCGTTTAAAGCCGATGCCAAGGTTATAGACGCGACGGGTGAAAATCCGGGCGGGTGGGTGGTTACCGACAATGGAGACCCCGCGGTCTTCGTGTTGCAGCCGGGCGCTTATTCTGTAATTGTAAGGGATCCTTGGGGAACCGGCCGGGAGGTACAGCTCGGACCGGTGGACCTGGTCGCGGGTGCACGGGAAACGCTCCGTGCCGCCTTCGATTCCGGGAAGATCGTTGTCTGGACGCACCGGAACGGAAAACCGGCGCATATGAGCGTTAAACTTATCGAGGCAGGCGGCGACGAGGAGTACAACGACACATACGAAGACCGGCCCGCCACCTTTGAAAAAGTGCCGGGGAGCTACAGACTTGTGGCGATAGATTCCTGGGGATCTCTGGCGGAGAAGGATATCGGCACAGTCGAGCTTTCCGGTGGAGAGACCCTTGAAAAAATCGTCTCTTTTGACTCCGGAAAGCTTGTTGTCTGGACGCACCGGAACGGAAAACCGGCGCATATGCGTGTAAAAATAGTCGATGCCCAGGGTGAAGGGGAATGGTACACCACATACGAGGACCAGCCCGCCACCATTGAAAAAATGCCCGGGACCTACAGAATCGTGGCGGAAGATTCCTGGGAGTCGCAAGTGAAGAAGGATATCGGCACGGTCGAGCTTGCCGGCGGAAAGACCATCGAAAAAATCATCTCCTTTGAATCGGGAAAGGGCGAAGTCTGGACCTACAGAAACGGCAAGCCGTTTCACGGCAGAGTGAAGATTATCGATGCCGCCGGCAAAGAGGAGTGGTTTACCACGTACGAAGACCGGCCCGCCGCGTTCGAAAAAGTTCCGGGAATATATGAAATAATCGCAGAGGACTCCTGGGGAGATCCCGTGGTCAGACGGAAGGCCGGCACGCTGGAAATCAAGGCCGGTGAGACCGTGAAGAAAATCTGCGATTTCGACGCGCCGCCCCAAGAGAATTCCGCGCCGTCGCCATCCGCATCGGGTTCCGTCCAGGCGGCCCCACAGGCGGTTTCTCCGGATGTGACCATCCAGGGAAGTGAATCTGCAAACCAGGCCTCGAATACCGCTGCCCGGGACTTACAGGAGCTGCAAACCATGGCGGAACAGATGCAGGCCATGGGCGAGGGCCAGGCGGCCCGGGCAATGGCGGATGCCATGGGGCAGTTGCAGAGGGCGCAGGCGACCATGAACGCATCAATGGCAGCCGGCGAGGAGACCCGGTCCGGGGGTGATGCACCATCCCTGCCCCCTGGAGTGGGCGCCCAACCTGTCGGGGCTGTGGGCGCCCCGCCGCCGTCCGTGGATTACTCGAATGTAGGCGCGGTGGATACCGGCGGCGGGTTGACCGAAGCCGATGAACGCCCGGAGCAGGGGCATAATCCCTATGCGGGAATGTCCACGGAAGAGATGCAGGCCGCATTTGCGAAAGATGTCGGGATGGATGGGCCGCAAGCAAATGGAACGGCGGCCGATCTCAACGACTGGCAGCTCGGCAGAACATACCCCCTGCAGTGCAAGCGCCATGAGAATACCTTGAATAATCGTCTTGACTCCTATACGGAACAGGCCCGGGGACTTGGCCGGCAGGATGTTCTGGGCCGGATTGATACGGCCCGCGGCAATCTTGAAGAACTCGCTAAGCAAAGAAAAGCACGGATCGGCAGGGATGCCCTGCAGCAGGTCCTGAACCGTTGCGTTCAGGAAATAGAGGCCATTCGCATTACATTGGCACAGGCGCAATAATAGATCAACAGCTTGAAATGAAAAAAACATCCAGCGTCCTCTATCGACGCTGGATGTTTTTTTATTGTTCTATTTTTTGGGATCAACACATTTAAAATTGGCGGCATCGTTGATATCGCCGGTCCCAATATACCTGGCCTGCTTTGGATAGGCGCATACCGGGCGGGTCCGGTAGACTTCAAGTTTGCCGCCGTCGCCCATCCCCATCATGCCTCCCCCTTTCGTATGGGGGTAAATGATCCTTTCCGGAGCCTTTCCTTCTTCAACCCAGGCCTGAAGGGCATCGAATGTCTTGAAACCATCGGGGTTCGCAAAGGCGGGGCAACCGTTTGATCCGGGTACGGAGAAGAATCTGGCAAAACTCCGTGTCTGCCCGGCGCCCCCCATGGTTTTTTCCACATCCTGGTAATATTTCAAGAACTGACGCGGGGGGAGGGCGAGGCTGTTCCAGGAGGAGACCATCATGATCTTGCCGCCGGCATCCTTGAAAGGCTTCAGATCGGGATTGTTGGCGTCCACGACCTCGGCGGTTTTTTTGATGCCCAAGTGAGTATCCCGTTCGAGATCAAATGTACGGAAATCCCAGTCGGGATCTTCATAAACCATGCCTTTGAAATAATTGAGGTTGACTGAGAAGGGTTCCTTTTCGATCATGAACGCCCAGGTCAGTTCGCTTCCCCGTTCGAAGCCGGTATAGATCGGGGCGCCATCCTTGAACTTAGCGCCCTCGTAGATTTTCCTTACGGTATCCACCTGCCCGGCGGTCAGACATGAAAGGGCATCCTCTCCACTGCACTGAATACTTGCCGGATCGAAATCACAGGCGGTCGGATCTTCGATAAGCCCGTCAACAAGTCCGTCATTCCCATCACACGCAGCGAGAGCGGCCTTGTTTATATACTCAAGCTTTTCCACCGGTATGTAACCGGGGCCGTCAATCCCATCCTTGAGTGCGAGCCAGCTGATAAACAGTGAGCCGGGCTGAAGATGGGAAATATAAAAGGCAGGGTCCTCCGCGATAATGCCGTCATAGTCTTCGGGGTAACGCTGTGCTTCATTGAGACCCTGGTTCCCGCCGTTGTGGCAGCTGTTCCAGTAAGAGTAGTCAATGGGTTTTCCATAATATGCTTTGGCAAGCGTTTTGGTTGCGACGGTCATCTCATGAACGGCGCGATGGCCCCAGTCCGCCCATTTTTCGGGATGACCGATGGCCCACTCGAAGCCCGGATCCAGGTGCCCTGTATCGGTCCCCGCTGAAACATATCCCTTCTCCATGTTACTGGCGATTCCACCGCTGGCGATGGATCCGATAAATCCGGGATTACCGACTGCCAGGAATCGGCCGTTCCAGTTGGCGGCATCCGGGAGCCAGATTTCAATATTGATATCGGAATCGCTAGTTGGTTTCGAGACCGCTTTGATTCGGCAGAAAGGGGCATTGATCTTCTGTTTCCGGGCCGGCATATTCATTAATCCGCTTACAGCAAGTTCATAGCCCGGAGCTCCCTTTTCAACGGATGTGATGGTGACATTGGGAATTTTGATGGTCTTCAGGCTATCGCAGGATTGTTGTGCTGACGCTGTAAGAATGAGACTGAAGAGCATAAGGAAAACTGCAACCAATATGATGTTTGATGAACGTTTCATAGCGGTGTCTCCTGCCATTACATTTACGCCAACAATTCCTGAGCCCTGGTAAGGCGGGCCTGTACGTTAATACCGTTGGTACACTTGACAGCGCACTCCGAACAATCACTGCATCGAATGTTTTGAATTTCTTTCGGCAGTTCGGCAAAACTCATGCGTGCCTGGTGATAGTTGCCGCAATAATCGTTGTATGCAAGAAAGCGCATGACATCCGTCACGGGCATGCCTTTGGGGCAGACATCGCTGCACTGGTAACACATGCGGCAATAGGTGGGATTGATCTGCTCATTTATGACATACAGTTTTTTCTCATCGGCAGGAGTATAGGGCTCCGACATCGCCCTGAAATTCATTTCAAGTTCCTGAATGGTTTTCATGTGAGGCACGGTCGTTCCAATGGCGGGGTTGTTGAGAACCCATTTTATACCGGCAAGCGGCCCGTCTCCCTCCTTGGCGGGTTGATTTTGCAGATTCTTCAGATTCAGACCCGTCAAAGCGACGACAACCTTCATGGCGATGATTCCGACGCCTGCGTCACTCAGTTTTTTGATGGCCTGGTCCCTGTAAAAACCGCCGATGGCATAACTGTAGGTGGTTTGGATGACATCAAATTTATTTTCCAGATGGAAATCGACCATCCGGTTGGGGTCATGACAACTGAAGCCCAGGAAACGTGCTTTCCCTGACTTTTTGATTTCATGAACGGCTTCGAGCGCCTCATCCGGAATTGCAGTGGGGGTGTCCCTTGCGTGCAGATGATAGACATCGACATAGTCCGTGCCGAGGTTTTTAAGGCTCTCATCGATATTTTTCAGGATATCCGCTTTTCTCCTCATCCCTGATTTGGTAGCGATGACCAGTTTGCTCCGATCCCGGCCTTTGATAATTTCCCCAAAAGCCTTTTCACTGTCGCCGTAGACCCGGGATGTATCGTAATAGTTTACCCCCATGTCCAATGCACGATTCACGACCTCAGGGATGGGCACAAAGCCGATGCCATACCCGACGCCCGACACCTTGAGCCCGGTATTGCCCAGTGTGCGGTAGACCACCTTCGGCTCCTCTTTTCCAAACGATGGTTTCAGGCCGGTTGAAGAGGTAAGACCCGCAGCCGAAAGCGCCAATCCGGTTTTTATAAATTTTCTTCTTGATTGGTTTGTGCTCATGTGACCTCCTGTTGGATAAACTGAAAAATTAAGTGACCTTCGGCTATTGCACAGCCGCTACAATTTTTTTCAAATCTTTTTTGGCGAGGTACATTATTTCGAGTGCATAATCGAGATTGTGAACGCCGTTTGATCCATCATTTTGAATAATGGAGAGATTGGCCTTTACATCCTCGAGCTTTATCTTCAGTTTCGCGTTCAGGATATCCGGATTTTTTTTGAGATGCTCTTCCACGATTTTCAGGAGTTTCTGAACCGGTTCCATGGTTTCACTATACCAGGCTTCCATATCCAGAAGCTGTGCCGAACGCATTTTTCTGTCTTTTACTTCATGACAGTCCGAACACGAGTCGAGACGTTTTTCCGAAAGTGTGGGATCATCCGGGCGAAGCATCTTCATGAGATGGTTTTTTTCGGTCATGTGGCATGAAATACAGGGCGCCGCCGTATGAAGCGCCCGGGTCTCTTCTATGCCTTTTGCACCGAATCCCCTTAACACGGCGCCCTGGAAGTGGCATGATCTGCACAGTTTTCGCGCATCCATGGCCAGTTGCGAAGGGTGGTCGCTGGAATGGGGATTGTGGCAGGCCGAACAGGTGACGGGACCGTCCCACTTTTCACCCCTTACTTCGATGTCTCGATCGGGTGTTTTTGCATGTCCCGAAACGAGCCACATATTATATGTCAGTGAGGGATGGATATCCTCGAAAAACGGAGGTGTTTTATCCGGTGAGACGGAAATGAGGTTCAATCCCTTGACATTCGAAAGGTTCATTCCGGGGGTGTATTCCGTTATCCACGTGATATCGTCGCCGGATCGATTCCCGTTATGGCACCGGCCGCAAATATCGGCGGAATTACTCGAAACCAGCTTGATGTCCCCCCCGCTGGAGATGTGTTCCTCGCCGGGACCATGACAGGCTTCACATCCAATGTTGTTTTCCAACGTACTTTCCTGCCCCGCATTCACGCCGGTGGTATGGCACCCGTTGCATTTCAGGGTAATTTCCCGTTCCGTTTTGAAATCAGCGGCATGTTTTGAAGTGTTCCAGGCGTCATATATTTCCGGGTGGCAGGCCTGGCAGGTTTCCGATCCAACATACGCCGGCTCTTTTGTTTCGTTACCGGCTGTATTCAGCGCGGTAAAAAGTATAAACAACAACGACAGAATGATGATTGCACTTTTCATGATCATCTTCCGATTGAGTCCAATGTGTTTTCAGGCCGAGCTGTTCTGCATTAAGCGTTGCCCAGTTTCCCGGCGTCTTTGAGCGGCTTCACCATTCTCTTCAAGCCCAGTTCTTCCATGGTCTTTTTCTTGGGCCAACCGTGTTCTTTATCCCATCCTTCAAGAGCATAATAATGATCTTTGAAATCGTTCACGCCTTTCCTGTCCAGGTGCATATCCCGGCAGTTGTCATTCCGCCAGGTGCCGTTCTCATAAATGGGCACGCCACCATAGAGGGCCATGCCGGACGCTCCCGGCTTATACATGTACGGGAAGAAATCTTCCACCTGGCGGCTTCTTCCGTGCATGACACGGATGGCCCGCTCCAGGGTCCAGATCTTCTGGCCGGTGCGCATGGTGTCCGCAAAGGAGTCGTTTTTACCGGTAACGGCTTTGTAATACATGATTTCCATTTCCGGGGTGTGGCTTCCCAACTCGGGAAGGAACATCTCGCAGAACGCCATGGATTCGTTCCAGAATGACGAATAGTGTCGGCTCCAGGCAACCTGCTTGGCTTTATGGGGCGAATAGATGCCTGTCTTCCAGGCTTCCTCGCCCTTCCAGGCGTAGTTGAACATGAAGATATCGTCGGTATAAGGAATGGTACACTTTGAAAGCTTCTCGAGAGATTGTTCGAGAGTACCCTCGCTGGGCTTTCCGACAGGCGCCATGAATCCGTGCCAGGCCGGGTCTCCCGCCCCGAGAATGTAGGCATAGGCCCATTCCACCCAGGGCATTGTCCAGTGGGTGGTGGCTCCCCAGGCAGTCAAGCGAAGGGCGCCGCTGTTTTTTATCTG
>CAXXKH010000008.1:0-133948 GCA_963677545.2 Desulfobacterales bacterium
AGAGAATCGGACAGGGCAAACCGGTACCAGTCAATATCCGGCCCGTGATCTTCGGAAGCGCTTGAAGAAGCATATTCAATGGCGCCCTCGGCGCTAAACGCCCCTTCGGCATCAGCCGACAGGGCCAGCGCGGTTTCCTCCGTATCGTTTGCAAGGGTTTCATCCGCTTCCACCGCCCCCACACTGATGGCATAGGTCGCCGCCGCATCGACATGCATATCGTCGCTGTCGTGGGCAGTTACATAATAGGGGCCATCGTCCGGGTCGAGAAAAGAGAGGATGGTGTCATTCGGTGCACTCACGGCCTGGATTCTGTCCCCGGACGCATCCCAGAGTTCTGCGGAAAGCTGTACATTCGAAGAGATGTACTGCTGGGATACGTGATCCACCGACACCCGGTAAACACCGGCGACAGCCGGCGAAAAGGTGAAACAGTCCACTTCTCCCACCGATTCGATGGCATCATAGTAGACATCGGATGTATCGATATTGAGGGCCTGGGCATTTGAAAAATCGTGATTTTCCCGGCTCGATTCCATGAAAGCGCACGTCAGGTGATAAGCGATGTCCGTCGATGCATCGTCGTCCATCAAATCCCGAACGGTAATAAACAACTCCTTGGGCCGATCGATATAGATCGCCATATCCAGATCCGCCGGTGGTGTGGCGTCCTGGGGTTTGTGCTTCCCGAAGAGCCGGACGCGTCGGCCGCTCGCGTCCTCCTCGAAAACCGTCACCATCAGCTCCACGCCGGAACCGCTCGACTTTTCATTGCAATTGACATTCAGAAACCGGTTGGCTTCCGTCGCGCGGATGTGAAAAGTATCCACGTCCCCCTCGGTCTCGATGGTCGCCGTTTGGGTAACGCCCAGCTGCATTTCGGTAATCGCGGGTTCCGCGGAATCGCCGCCTGAGCTGCCGGAACCGCTCGAACACGCCAGCATAAAGAAGAGCACGGGGAGTATTGCTTTTATTTTTACGTCCATATTGCTCACCTGTTTTCCTAATCGATAAGTTCAAAGTCGTACGGCATCAATGTAATATCCCTCGTAAACGAATCGGCGTTGATATATATTTCCGCCATCCTGAACACCGGCGGTGCATTGGGCCGGTCCTGGGGTACCTGGGCGATATAAACCCGGATAAAGTTATCCCCGGGGGCGAGCCGGTGGTACCCGTTCTCGCCGTCCCCCTCGGTTTCCAGAATACTGATGTTTGAAATGTCGAAGCTGTATTTGCGAATTCCCTCGGGAAGGTCCGGCTCCAGAATCGGATCGGGATGCCCCAGGTCGGCGATACTATATTCGTAGCTGTACCGCTCCCGAAGAATCGGATCGTTTGCGAGCACATTGGTGTGTCGCTGCACCTCGAACCAGTCCAGGGCCCCGTCAAAATCCGCGTCGTTGACATACACCTCCTCAAAGGGATTGGTGCCCATGGTGAACTCGATTCCGTCGGGTATGCCGTCACGGTCGAAATCGGCCACGAACCGAAAGGTCCCCTTGATGGACTCCTCACAGTCCGTGAGCCCGTCGCTGTCCTGGTCCGGGAAATATCCGCCGGGCGTCGGAATACAGGTGCTGTCGCTGACAAGGGGATTGGGCCAGAGATTGATGTCGTCCTCCAGGGTCTGGACCTGGATTTCGAACCCGTCGCTCAGCCCGTCATTGTCCGTATCGAAGGCCGTGGGATCGGTACCGTAGGTCTCGATCTCTTCATCATCCGTGAGCCCGTCGGCA
This sequence comes from Desulfobacterales bacterium, assembly GCA_963677545.2. Taxonomy (GTDB): domain Bacteria; phylum Desulfobacterota; class Desulfobacteria; order Desulfobacterales; family JAFDDL01; genus JBECKW01. The sequence goes on from CAXXKH010000008.1 coordinate 1,740, forward strand.
TCGCTGTCCACATAAAGGACATCCACCCCCGGCACCACGTTGTAGTTGCACGCGACGATAAATTTGATCACATATTCCGTGGTCAGCCGCATATCGATGATGTTGAGAAAATCGATGGCGGCGGCGGAAGCAAAATCCCGGAACGTACCGTTTCCGCGGTTGGACATGCCGAACAAGGTGTTTCCCGCGTACTGCCATTCGTCCAGATAGTTGTCCACAATCCCATCGGTATCCCCCGGGTCGTCGGTCCGGAAAAGAGAAGAGAGAAAAAAGGTGTGGAAGTTGAATTGCCCGATTTCTCTCTCTTCCGTCATTGCCGTCAGATCTTCCACCTGCTGCCAGATATCGATATTGAGCTGGGTACCCGCATCGGTGTTGGGCATTCCGTCACTGAAAAAGCAGACGATATATTTTGTCCGCGCAAGGTCGCTTTCCCCCGATTCCTGGTAGGAGACATTGGTAATATCGTTTTCGATAATATTGCGGACGCCGTCCATGGCCCCCAGATAATCGGTATAAGACTCGTTTCTGACATTGTTGAGTACCCGGTCGAGTTCTTCCCGGGACCGTGTAAACCCCGGCTGGTTGTAGCCGTTCCGGGTCTGGTCGATAATGCTGCCGGCCCAGAGCAGAAGCGAGAATGAAACACTCGGATAGTCCTCCGTGTTATACCGGTCCAGGAACCGCTGTACTGCCGCGATTCGCCGTCCATATGGCTCATCCGGCGGATTGGGCGGGTCCGACACGATCATGCTCAGTGAACAGTCGATGGCAAACAGTACTTTCACCGGGAACTGGATGGCCTCCGGGTTCTCCGTAAAAAACTCGCCGGATATGGTGGCGGTCTGCCGGGAACTCACGCGCTCCAGGTTTTTACTGCTGTCACAGGCGCACAGCAGGAACGCCCCCGCACACAAAGCCATCAGCCACTTCATTTGATCACGCATCGCAAACATCTCCTAAGCCGTCTCCGTCCACATCGCTCTGATCCGAATTTGCATCATAGGGACAATTGTCGCAGGGGTCGCCGACACCGTCACCATCGACATCACCGTTCCAACTGCTTTGGAGATTGGGACACAGATCGGTTCCGTCATACTCCGGCAGACCGTCATTGTCGTAATCCACGTCACAGGCATCACCGGCGATGTCCCCGTCGATGTAGCTGTCGCTGTTCTCCTGGCCGGGATTCACGGCGGTGAGGCAGTTATCCAGCAGATCGGGAATCCCGTCATTGTCGTCATCCGGGTCGCAGGCATTGCCGATACCATCCCCGTCAAAATCATCCTCCTGGGGATAGGCAACCTGGTTGGGATTCGGAATGGCGGGGCAGGTATCCATGCCGTTGTCCACCCCGTCGCCATCCAGGTCCGGGTCGCAGTCATCTCCCCATCCGTCGCCGTCGCTGTCCAGATTGTTTTCGGTAGCCAGATCCGGACAATTGTCACAGGCATCGCCGAAGTCATCCCCGTCCCTGTTCTCACTCGGGTCGTTAGGGGCGAAGATGCAGTTGTCTATCTCGTCGTTGTAACCGTCGGCATCGATATCTTCCTGGACGGAAAAGGTCGGGCCCCAGGTGTAGGAGACAATGAGCGGTCCGCCGCCGGCCCCGCCGCCGCCGACGCCTCCGGAAGGCGGTGCACCGCACGAATTGCCCGGACATTCATCAAACAGTTCGTTCCAGTCGGGTTGGGCCGAAAGGTTGCTGAATCCGCCGCTGATCAGGAATACTATCCCCATGGCTGCTATTGCTGTTTTTATTTTCATGCCGCACCTTTTCTTTTGTTCTTTCTTTTCAGTTTTCATCCATACGCCTGAAAACCACTATTTCATGATCGACATCCGAATATGAGCAGATGAGGGGAACATCGGCCGCATCGAACCACAACGAGTTGAAGCGCCCGGCCTCCTCATATTCATCCACGGTCTCCCTCACCCAGCGAAGTCCGTCGAACTCGGTATATTTCAGGAACCTGTGAGGTCTGTCGGAATGGGACTGCTCGTCGAAATAGGCAATCCCCGGCGTCCCCTCGGAATTGACGGCAATAGCGCAGTAATCGCCGCACCAGGTGACTTCATCTACAATTTCGGCAACCCACTCACCGCTCCGGTTGGTGGCGTGCTTGAGCCTGTGGCCGTTGTCGGGGGCCGGGTCCGGCGCTTTGAGGGCATAGGCGATGGCCAGGGCGCCGTCCGGATAGAACGCCGCACTGATGGCCCCCACCTTCCATCCGTATTCGAGGGTTTCGACAATCTCGTGATGCCAGCCGCCCGTGTCGTCCCTGGCGGCAATTTTCAGCGCATAGGTACCGTAATATGACTCCGGATGCTCGGCGTAGACAATCACCGGCCTCTCTTCGGCATCCAGCACCAGCCGGCAGTGATACCCAACACTGTTATGGACACCGTAAGTACTGAAAGTATTTCCATCCACCGCCTCCTCGATGGCGCCGAACGCCTGGGGGGAGAGTGCCTCGTCAAGGCTCTCCGGACTTCGGCAAACATAAAACAGATCGGGATACCGGTAATTGGCGGAATCCATCCCCTCGGTGAAAAACTGGTAGGCGATATGAATCCCTCCCCCGCTGTCCACCGCAACGGACATGTTGCTGGTGGCGTGGCCGTCATAATAGACGGGATTTCTTTCGACAAAACCGATCGCTCCGGTGTATTCCGAAAATAATCCGCCGCCCGCATTGATCATGATGTCGGCCTCTATCTGGGCCAGGGGAACCACCACTTCTTCGACGGGATAAATGAAGACGGGGGTATCGTCCGGGGCCAGCACAAAGTCAAACTGGGCGCACCGGTCAAACCCGTCGACGTCGGAAGGCGCGGGCGTATTTTCGACAACCGTATTGGACAATACGCCACTTCCGGGGCGCCAGACCAGATGGTTCAACTGGTGGTAGCTGTTTCCACCGGCAGGGGTGACCGCATTGTAATAGGCGATATGGATATTCCCACCTGCATCGGGGTGCGCCGTGGCATAAGGCAGGGAGGTCCCCACTTCATCCACGGCGGCCACATCGAATTTCTCCCACTGACCGGGCTGCCGGTTCGACTCCGGGGTATCGTTGCCGATTCCGGAAGAGCCGTTGCCGCATCCGAATTCAACCGCCGTCAGCAGCAATAGAAAAAGAAGAACCCCGGACGTCCGCGGATTATGGCGTTCGCATGGCATATTCATTGAAAATCGCTCCTGCACGGGGATGAATACTGCCGACCTCTGCCGCCGAAGCACCGCCGGCGCCCGTCTGACCGCGTAGCGCAGCCGCTTTCTCCCGATGACCGTAGTGATACAGAAGTCCCGCCAGATTCACCCCGGCGGCACGCAGCCGCTTATCAGCCGCAAGTGCCTGTTTAAATGCGTCCCTTGCCAGGCGGTCCTCGCCGCCGTAAAGCCGCGCGACACCGATGAAGTTCAAAAGCCGTGCCCTGGTGTTTCTCTCTTTGTCTCCAATCTTCGACAGGGCATTCTGGGCGATCAGAAGCGCCTGCCTGTAATCGCCTTCTTTCAGATACGCCTGGGTCAGCTTGATCTGGAGGTCGGTGTCATCAGGATTTTGCAACAGTTGCTGATACAGTGCGGTAAGGGCCTGGTTGCTGAATCCCTGGGACCCGATTTCACTGCAGGTTACCACCGATGCCAGGGATGAGAATGCGGTTTCACTCCCCTGGGGAGCCCCTTCCGGGAGAAAATACCCGGCCAGGGCCGGATCGCAGATCTCGCTCTTTCGCGCCAGTTCCGCGCAGGTATCGAGATAGGCCGCCGCCTTCCGTGTATACCCGTCGGCCCTTTGCGAAAGGAGCGTCCGGTACTCCTGCTTTTCCGTGCCGCTCAATTCCGGGGGAACCGGAGATTTCTTAAGAAACCGTGCAAATTCTCCATTGATCCGGGCAGCCCGGAAACAGGCCTTGAGCGCCCATGCACTTGATTTGTAGGCAATGACCTGCTGATAGCCGTCTTCGAGCTTTTTAAGCATATCGCTCTTCTGACTGAAAATTTTATTGTCGATATCCCCCTTGAACTGAAGCGCGAAATAGGGTCCGCTGGACCCGTATACTTCCTCGTAGACCATCTGTCCCATGGCATCGCGAAGCAGCAGATCTTCGTAATGGGACTTCTTCTCGAAGCCTTTTTTGGCCATTCGGCTGTATTTCCTGGACATGGACCGTTGTCCGGAGGCCAGATAAAGCACGGCCATTTTTGCATACGCCCGGAGCTTCGCGGTGGCGGAAAGCCTGGTGAGATACCCGTCGAGAATGTTCAGTGCCTCCGATGGGTTATTCAGCCGCTGTGCATTTTCAGCCATGGCGAACACCACGTCATCCAGAAGCGCGGTATTCATGCCCCCCATGATGAGACGTCGCCGGTAGTTGCTGTTTGCCGCGGCATACCGGCCCAGCGCCTCGTGAATCCGGGCGGCCTGCAATATAAAATCCAGGGCGTTTTCATTCTTCGGGTATCGTTCCGCAAACTGCTGCATGTAAGACCCCAGAAGACGGAACTGACCGATTTTCATGGACGTATCGATCAAAATACCCAGCGTGTTTTCGACCTGCGTGGCGTCCGGATAGCTCGCCAGCAGTCTAAGCCCGGCATCGAACAGGGCCGGAAGATCTTTCTTCTCTCTCGCCGTCAGGATGAGCGCATTCAAGGCCTGTTCGCTCTTTTCCGATCCGGATTCGTTCGACATGCGGGTCAACGCCTCTTTACCGCTTTCCCAGTCGTTCATTGCGGTCATGGTCATGGCGGATACCATTTTGGATTCCGTCCCTCTGACAATCTGGGAAATCTCCGTTTTCAGGTCCGTATTCGCAACCCGGTTGTTCGCCAGGATCGACTTGCCGTACCGGATCAGCCCCTCCTTATCCTCGAGGAGGTGATACGCATCCAGGGTCAGTTGAACCGCCGCCGTGGTTGCCGAATGGCCCGGGTATGTCTTGATAAAGCTGTCGAATTCCTCGATGGCGTCTTTGTAATGTCCGGCATCGTAAGCCACCCAGGCGACATTGAACTGCACGTCCGCCGTTCTCGTGGAATCCGGATTTTCAGCCACGAACAGTTTCCCCGCACTTCTGAGCCCCGCCCGGGCATAGGCGCTCTCATAAAAGTTCAGGGCGTCCTTGTTCTTCAGGGCATTGTAATAGGAGATAACGGCGCTGTAGAGCGATTCCTTCCGTTGTTTCCGGTTGACCGTAATCTCCGGCGCCATTTTTTCATACTGCTTTCCGGCCGCCAGATAGCGCTGGGACGAAAAAAGCGCCTCGGCATAATTGGCGGCCATGTCTTCCATGGCGGGGGAATCGTCAAAGAAATCGAGATACCGTTTGTATGCATCGGCGGCTTTGGCAAAATCCGCCGTCGATCCGGTGTTCCGCGCCTTGTCATGCTGGTGGGTAATGGTTTCCCGGGCAAAGAGTTCGAAATTTGCAATATTCTTCTCTTTTTCCGCATCATCCACATGGACGGAGTATTTCTGCTTTTCAAGTGCCTTGATAATCAGCGCCACATCTTCCTCTGCCGTATCGTAATTCCCAAGCGCCTGGACGCATTCGAATATCCGGTGTGTGTATTCAAGAAGCTTTTCGGAATCCTGCCTCAGGTCGGCCAGTTTTCTGTAAATGCCGGCCGCATTGGCCCATCTCTTTTTGACAAAATAGCGGGACGCCAGTTTTTCAAGTACCATCGCATACACCGGACGCGACCAGGCAAATCCCTTGAAATAGAGAAGCGCTTCCTCGGTGGTGGCCTTTTTGTGTACTTCCGGATAGCAAAAGGCCATATCGACCAATGATTCGAACCGAACATCAACCCGCTGATAGGTGTCGATATCGACGCTGTCCGGCCTGGCGCCATGCGCCACGGCAGTCTCGAACAGCTCGATCGCCCCGGTATAATCTTCCTTGTTTATCCGGCACCAGGCCAGTTTGTACCGGGCAATGGCCGCCGCGGGGCTCCCGGGGTAGTTGAGCACTTCCTTGTATTCGGCGATGGCCGGCTCCAGTTCCTGGGTCTGATTGAAATAGTAATCTCCCAGCAGCAGATGGGATTCCGGTACATAGTCGCTCTCCTTGTACCCCATAATAATCTCCTTGTACTGGGCAAGCATTTTGTCCAACTCCCCCAATTCACGATACTCATGAGCCAGGAAAAAATGAACCTTGTCGCACCCTTCGAAATCGGGGTGATGGGACAGAATCTGCTGATAAATCTCTATGGCCTCCTGTTTGAGCGCATTGGATTCAAACTGATCCAGACCGCTTTCGTCACTTTTTTCTTCAATGTTCTTACTCCTTCGAATAAAATAGATCAGACGCGATTTCTCGATATACAGCTCCGCCAACCGCAGCAGCAGCGTAGGCAGGTAAGGACGGTTTTTGGAGCGATTGATCAATACCTTGGTATTCTCGATGGCCAGATCGCATTTCCGCAAATCCTGCTCTATTTTGACCACGTATTGTCTTTTTTCCGCGGCGGCATCCTGCTGCTGATATACATAATCGTCCTTCGCATGAACGATACCGGCAAAAATAAACAGTGACAGCAGAACAAAAACGTTAATTCGGGCCATTTTCAAAATATCCTTTTCCTGCCGATCTCTGCACCAGAGCATTCCCGTTTGTAGCGGGTAAACGTTTTCAAAATGGCCGGTGCCAATAAATTTTTCCCCGATCATTTGAAAAATATGTCCCATTCTTCAGCATCATGACATTTGTCAGGCAGCGTTACCGAATAGTTGTTGAGCTCGTCGTTCCAGAACTCTCCCTGGAACTTGTAAACCGCCCGGGTCATTTCCGATTTCTTCTCATTTCCGTTTTCTTCCGAATAGTGATAGTCCGACACACGCTGGTACATATCCAGGCCGATTTCGTATTCCATCAGGTGCGCCTCTTCTTCAAACTGCAGAAGGGCGTTGGCCATTTTTTCATACTCTTCCTCCACCCGGAGCCGGAACAGCCGCTCATATTCATCCCGTTTCAGCATGTAAAGCGCCGTCAGGTAATCGGAAAGAGCCTCGTCTTTTACTTTCCCGCAGCGCTGCTGTTCACGTTCCAGAAGCGACAGGAAGTTCCAGATCTTTTTGACCCGGGGCTTGTGCAGAATAACCAGCAGAAGCGCGTCATTGTCCCGGGCGCTCTTTCTGTCGTAGACCTGTTTCAACGCCTCACCGTAATGGTCCTTGAAATTAATCAACACCTGCATCGCCTTCTCGTAATGGCATACATCTTTGTAAATAAAGGATTTGAGGATGTAGAACTCCGGCGTAAAAGAATTTCGGTAACTCGGCGCCTCAAAGGAATATAAAAGGCCCATGGCCCTTTCCGGATTTCCCATTCTGTAATGGACCCAGGCACGCTCGAGCATATTCTGGGACTGCTCCAGGATATTCATCTCTATCCGGCGATAGAGCAGGTCCGCATCTTCAAACCGACCGGTTTCATAGAAAAGCCGTGCGAGGGTTTTTCGGGCGTCGTCTTTCAGGGCTTTTGTGGCAGCGTCCGTATGGAGGACCTGTTTCATGAGCGAAATGGCTTCATCGGTGCGCCCCGTGTACATTTCCCGAAGGGCATTTTTTAAGAGATATTTGCTGTAATAGTATGAGTTCGGGTCTATTTTCCTGAAGTGCTCATCCCCCCAGCTGAACAGCCCGTGCTCCCAGTTGTTTTCCCCCTGGTAATAATTCACGAAATCCGCAAACCCACCCTCGACAAAATCGTAGCTCTGATCGCACAGAGCCGTTTTCACAAGAAGTTTTTGATCGAACGGCATATCGCGCGATATCTCTTCAAGCAGCTCCAGGCTGTAATTGACAATTTTTGTGTTCGGTTTCCGGGTGACCAGATTGGCCAGAATATCCACCGCCGCGTGTGAAAAGCCGGCTTTTTTTAAACTGATTCCGAAGAAAAAGGCGGCCCACTCATAGTCCGTATCATCCGGTGTCACCCCGCTCAAATACCGATTCAGTTCGATGCAGGCATCGAGATAAAGGCCCTGGCTGTACAGATCGTACCCCGTGAGAAACACTCGGCGGAGGGCATCGTTTTCCGATATTTCTCCCTCCGCCCCGCTTGCATCCATCTCTTTACTGAGCGCATGGGGCTTGTCGACAGGTGGAGGAGAAGGATCGCCAATGAATGGTATCCTGTCCATGAATGGGATTTTGATACAACCCGGAGAAACGACCGCCAGCACAAGACCGATCACTATGATTTTCTTCATCTGCATGGTTTTCCCTATCTATCTAATATAGTCTTCAGCTTCTCGACGGTTGGGTCTACTCTCTTTTTCCTGGGAGACAAATCGAATCGAAATCCCAGGCCCAGGCCGAAATAGAGATTGTTTTCGGTATCGTCCTCCCGGAAATTCACCAAGTCCCGAATTTCAACATTCAGGCAGAATTTTTGGTTCAGGAAGAATTTCATTCCCGCACCAAGGCTCAACGACGGCGCATCTTCCGTTTCGTTTTCACCGTAACTCTGAATCCATTCATAACGGACCACACCGCCGCCGATAAAAACATATGTCTCATGGTTGACGATACCGCGATTCAAAACCGTATCTTTCCCGTAAAGCGGCTTGAAAACGAGATGGGAATGAAGGGCATACTTCTGTTCCGGGTACCGGGAGGGTTGAACACCGATATCCAGTAGTTCCGCCTTCAGGTCTTTTTCCTGGGTGAACATGTACTGATAGCGAAGCACCTCCCATGAGAGATGTTCGTTGTAGTTGAAAGTGTAGCTTGCGGCGAGCGGATAGATATGAAAAAAATCGTCATCCGCGATATATGCCGCCGACAAAGCCAGTTCATGGTATTTATGAAATATTCGATTCTGAATGGCGGCAACCTTCTCTTCATCATCATCATCCGCGCACCACCCAATAACCGGGACCAGTAAAACCAGAACAAGCAACAGCCCTGCCATTCGTTTTCTTTTCATTCCAACACTCTCCTTATTCTAGAACCCGACCAGGTCGAAAACAAATGGATAGGAAACAACAACTTCCGTACCCACCGGTTTCGGGAATTGCCAGGATTTGATTGCTGATTTAATGCAGCCATGAATCTGGTGGGAATTGACCGTCGACGAGGCGATCCGGACTTCTCCGACACGGCCGGACATCAGAATTTTCCATTCGTAGACAATACGGCCCATGATGGCCGGATTTTCCATCAGTGCGGATTCATAACAATATTGAATCTCTTCCAGGTGCTGATCGATGACCCGTTTAACCATCTCCCGGCTCATCCCCCCCTGAACGGATACGGTCCGGGTCATTTTGGCCGTCACCATCCCCTTTACCTGTTTCTGCCCGATCTCCCCCTTTTCGAGGGCGGCAACGGTGCCGGGACCTTCCGCCCCCGCACTGCGGAGCACCTGCCGGCTGCCCTTCGTTTGAACGATTTCCCCCGTGGAGATCGATATCTTTCCGGTACCGAGGGATCCTTTTACGCCGCCCACACTGAACTGCCGGTCGGAAGCGCCCGGCACCTCGACCGCATCGATATTATTGACGGAGGCAATGACATTGGACGATCCGGCCGCGCCGCCATCCCCCAGAAGACTCAGCAGGCCGGTCTGCTGGATGTTCCGATTCCGGACATTTCCTTCGCCGACCCCCCCCCCCGCATCGGGATGTTTTGAGGGAGCCGCCGCTTTTTCCGACGATGCTGCATTTCTGGCACTTTTCGAAGCCTTCGCCAGCCGCTTGGGCGGCTGCTTTTTCACTGGTTTTACCGCCTCCGGCTTCTTTTTGGCCGGTTCGATTTTGGGCGGTTCCTTCTTCGGCGGTGGCTTCGTCGCTTCCGGTTTGAGCTTTTTGTCGTCTTCCAGCTCGGAGATATCTATTTTCACAAAGTGAATGTTCTCTTTTTCAGGCGCCTTCATGCTTATTGAAAATGCGATACAGGCAACCAGCAGCAAAAACAGGTGAATGCCCGTCGACCAGGCCCAATGTTGCCAGGTAATCTGCTTTTCTATCGCTGTTGCGGCTACCGCGGGACTTTCCGTTCTGCTGGTGTGCCGTATCTGGTATTCACAGAGCCCTTCGGTTATAACGACACTTTCGCCAAAAGAAATGGGCAGCCGAAATAATCCGCGGCGTTTTCGGTACAGGTATTTTTCAACCTTGAACGCGCTTAATTCCGTTTTCCGCCCATTTTTAAACAGGTACCCCTCACAGGTATACGGGAAGGTGATGTATCCTCTGTTGGAATTGCTTATACCCGCAAGCTTCAGCTTTCCGGTGTCTATTCTGGTCTGGTAGCGCCGGCCGCGCGGTATGTACTGCACATCCATGATGCGCTCGTTTATGGATCGTATAACCTCCAGTTGCGGCCGTATCTCATTTCCTGCAAAGTTCTGTGCCTGATTGCCCCCGTTCAGTATCGACAGCTTCTCTTTCAGAGAAAAAGAGGCCGGGATATCGCCCTCATCATCGTCTTCGTCCTCTATATCGGGATTTAGAGATGTTAAAATACAATATGCGCCGGATCTTTCCAGAATATCCTTGAACTTTAACGCCTTCTTGAGCGACAGCTCTTCCTTGAGAACCTGACCTTTTTTTTTCAGCAGCGGCAGAATACGATCCGGTTTTTTCCCGAATTTGCGCCCCAGCCGCCGGGCGACTTTTTCCCGATCGGCATCATTTTTATATTCGTTTTTCAGCAGTATCGTATATTTCTTAAAGTCTTCTTCGGATCCGACAGCGCTATCCGTTTTTCTCGATGACTCTTTTTTCTCTTCATCTTTCTTTGCTTTTTTTTCAGCGGGCACGGTCCCGTCATCAGGAGCATCTCCGTTTCCGTTGAGCTCCTTTTTTAAAACCACTGAAAAGGGACCGATATCGATGACATCCCAGCGTTTCAGGCCTGTTTTTTCAATCGAACGTCCGTTGACACGCAGCCCGTCGTTTGGCCTGTAGTTCGTCAGTAGCAGCCTCCCGGCTTCAACAGTCACATCGGCATGAATATCCGCAACCGAACGATGATCCAGAACGAGGTCCGCCTCCGGACTGCTTCCAATGGATATCCTCGGCTGCATATATCCGTTGAGTCGCACATATTCCTGATCCTTAAAGACAAGAAACTGTATCTCCGAATCACTTTCCATGTCTTTAAAAATATCTCTTTGTGCTACCGGTGTCTGCATCATCATCACTTCTTCGATTTACTTATACTAAAGCTCATTTCACTCAGACAATTTTAAAACGCCAATTTTCAAGCGTATTTTTCGTTTCATCATCTCGCTGTTGTGTGGCTGGGCGCCGTTGTAAAAATGGCTCTGCGTATTCTTTTTTATTCATCTGTCTTTTTCGGTATCATTTTCGTATCTTCCAGTGCAAAATCTTCGATAATTTCTTTCCTGTAATCCTTACGCACTTTAAGCATACTGTTCACGTCACTTTTTTTCCGATGGAGGAGATAAACCGCGCCGGATTTGATGCTCTGCCCCATTATATATGCATTGCCGAAATCAATCCGCTGCTGGAGTTCTTCCTTCTTACCTTCATTTTTCGGCTGAATATCATCGGCTGAAGCGTGTATAAAAAAGAGAAAAAGAAATGTAAGTAAAAAAAGTGCCGTCACTTTTATTTTTCTATTATTAAACATTATCGATCATTCCGTTTTTTTCTTCACGTTATCCCCGTCGCCTTCTCGTCCGGAAGCTATTCGGACCTTCCCTCGAGCACCGCGAATTGAAAATTCGGGAATCCGGCGAGACCAGCGGTTTTTATAACGGTATTTATCGTTTTGAATGAATGGTGCTTGTCACACATGAAAAGAACATGCCGTTCCTTTTTGTCACTTTCTTCACTGGCGGCCTGTTCGTCGTATAGTTTTTTTAGCTTGCGGAATAACGAGGAGTCCTTCAGGTTTTCCGGATCCACGCCGATAATTTTTTCTTTCTCCAGCGATGCAAGCGTATCGCCGTTGAGCTTCAGGTCTTCCGACGACAGGACAATTTTTATGCTGTCGGCATAATCCACTTGTGTGGAAGAAACCGGCAGTTCGAGATCTTTCATGGTTTTCATCGACTCCGGGTCACTGGAAAAAGAAAAGAGCAGGAAAATCAAAATAATGGTAAACATATCCATCATCGACGTCAGCATCAGCTTTGGCGGTGTAAATTTTGCCTTTTTTCTTTTTCTCTCACCCAGTGCCATCTTTACCCCTACCCAAGTGATCCCGCCAGAACAACATTCGGGAACAATGCCTCTTCTTCCATATTTCTGGCAACATCCATTGTTTGGATAATTTCGTCGTACAGAATCGGTGCATCCGGAACCAGGAGCATGGTATCGCTGGCCGGATATTCCATTTTGATCTTCCTTAATGCCGCCATCAGGGCCTTTTCGGTCGCTTTAGCTTCCTGAGTTTTTTTGACTGTCGTTTTAAACCTGGTAAGCGCTTCGGGAGGCAGCGTTTCGCATAAAGTAGACAACTCGATCCGATTGTCATAAAGTGAAAGAATAACCGTAACTTTTGCTTCAGGAACAGTTTCCTCTTCATTCAGCGCCGAAGCCGAGTGCACAGGAATGGACGTATTTATGGCCTTGATGTGCATGAAACTTGCGGACATCAAAAGAAACGGGATCAGTACCATAAACAGATTCATGATCGGCACCATGTTCAGATCCGTATCTTCCTCCGATATTCTTCTCAGCCTGCCGATGCGCGCCATTATGCGGCTTCCTTTTGCTTCAGCGTTGACAACAGGTTTGCCATGCTGACGGATTTTTCTTCCATTTTGTCGATCAGGTAATCACCTCGATTGTTCAGCAGGTAATAACCCGCCAGACAGGGGATGGCGACAACCAGGCCCGCCGCGGTTGTCAGCATCGCCATGGAAATCCCGCTCGCCAGGATTTCCTGTTTCATCGCATCACTGGCAGCCGTCACGCCCTTGAACGCAGTGATAAGCCCCATGATGGTTCCGAGCAATCCCAACAATGTCGAGATATTGGCAAACAAGTGTCAACAGGTTGATCCGTGCTTTAACCCTGGGAATCTCACTGAGAATCTTTTCTTCCATTGCCCTCTCAATTTCCTTGTCCCTCCCATCGGCTTTCAGCAGACCCGCCTTCAAAATGCTGCCGATCGGATGTTTGTGAAGCTTACTGCACTCCTCGATGGCGCCCCGATAGTCTTTCTTTTCCAAAGGGAAGAGAATACGCCTGAACGCCGTATCCATATTCAGTTTCATTCCATAGAATAAAAATGTTGCCCGCTCCAGAAATATGACAAAAGCAACAATTGAGACCAAAAGAATCACGTACATAAACGGCCCGCCGTTCGTTAATAAAGAAAACAATTCCTGCCTCCTTTCTTACAGAAAATTGCATGTTGTTTTTATACTGCGTTTCCTGGCCGCCAAAACCACTTTATGGAAGGCCGTCTTCTTGAATAGCAAACCATGTGCCATTTTATAACAAGTTGTTATTTTAACAAAAACACATTTCGCCACATTTTCCGGTACCGTAAAGAGCAATTTTTTACTCTCACGATTACAAAAATTGCGCATGCCTTTTGACCTTCTTTCTTCACTGTTACGTGTTCGCATATCAATATAAAAAGGGGCTGACATGCCCCGACACATTCAAATCGGTATTGAAAAAAAAAGAGACATCACCTGAGACGATTGATGATTGGAACCATGCTTCGCATTCTATCCCGAGTAATTAGCACTACCTATGCCAAGTACAAAATTTTCCTTTATGGGATTTAGTGATTTTGAAATTTTATAATTTTATATTTGGGTGTTATATGCGAATTACGGAAAATATATTTGGATATAATTATTTACATAGAAAAGAATTTATTACTTTTTTAGGATATGATTTTATCACATTTATTGAAGTATTTGCGAATGTCTTTTCCGTGGAAGGCGGAAGAAATCGGCTTTTCTCGTCTATCTTCTTTCCGATTAAAGAAATAACCAGTAACTTTTCTGTGTTTTTATACTTTTATCGACATCCCATTATAAAATACTACACATACCAGCCGAATTTGAAAACCGAAGCGCTCTTTATTTTAACCCCGGTGCTCCGGTGCTGTAGCACCGGGATCAAGAAAACCTTATACGCTGTTCACAAATGGCTGGAATATAAAATAAACCCCCATGCCCGCAATGAGCAATCCCGCAACACGCCGGAAAATGCTGCCTCCTTTTTGAAATCTGCCTGTCTCCAGAATCCGCCTTGCAAGTGCAATGCTGGAGCCTGCCACTGCGATGGGGATGCAGTGGCCGATACCAAACAGAACGATAAAGAGAACGCCGGTAGTGATTTTCTGTTGAACAGTGATAACGGCCAGGACCGGCGCAATGAACCCGAACGTACAGGAGCCGGAGAGAATACCGTAAGAGAGGCCCAGGATGAAGGCACCGCCGATCCCTCGAACCTGGAGCCGTGACATCAGACCGCCCGACATGGAACAGGCCTGTACACCCAGCATGCCGAGGGCCGCCCAGATAAGGATCAGCCCGACGAGGATGGTCCACCAGGGCCCCACATCCCCCAGCATTCGGCCGAGCATGGCGCATATAATACCGACAAGGGCGATGGTGATGAACAGGCCGACAGTAAAGGCGATCGCATAGAACGCAGCTCCTTTGGGTTGTATTTTCCTCTCCTGACCCGCCACATAACCGACAATCAGTGGGATCGACGCCAGGTGACAGGGACTCAGGACGACACTGATCGTACCCCAGAGAAAGCAGCCCAAAGCAGCGATGGCGGCGCCGCCGGACATCCAGTCATTCACCGTTAAGAATATGGTCTCAATCATTCATCAGCACCCTGAAAATCATTCAACTCCCATTTTCCCAAGCTGCGCCACTATCGCCTTTTCAGACATGAATCCGGTATGCCTGAAGACTTCCTCACCCTCCGTGTTGAAAAAAATCTGGGTCGGCAGGGCTTTCAGCTTGAACCGGTATTGCTGTTCCGGGTCCTCCAGAAGATTTATAAAAACAATGGCGGCCTTCCCCTCATATTTTTTCTCCAGTTTGTCCAGTATCGGGGCCATCATTTTGCATTGCGTGCAGGTTTTTTTGCCAAGGTCGATCATTGTCACCATGCGTTTAACCGGCAGATTTTCTAGAAAAGCCTCATGATCTTCAGAAGCCGACGTTCCGCACGCTATTCCCGGAATAATTAGAAATGTTATAAAAATTGCGACCAATAAAGAATTCATGGCAAAAAAACGATCCAGAAAACTCAAATTTTTGATCATCGAACCGCCCATCGAGTGCCTCCTCATTTTTTAAAAACATTCAGCCCCCAGGCGAGGTCTTTCATACTTCCGCCCATGAGATAGAGATGGGTCGTTATCCAGTTGGATAGGACAACCACCGCGACAAATAGCACATTGCCAACGCTCATGAGCGCGATACCGCTCATGATGTTGCCCACGACACACCCCCCCGCGATGGCGGCGCCGAGTCCCACCATAATCCCGCCGAGAAACGCCGTGGCGGTTTGCTCTGGCGGTTTGGGAAGCAGTTTCGCCCTGCCGGAGAGTTTCGCGCTGACAAAGGAACCAAGCATCAGCGCGAGGATTTCCAGGATCAGCCACACGGACACTTTTTTGGATGCGGTGAATGCTTGTTTTTGTGGGGCACTTCCCGCCGGTTTCTGTGATACGGCCTTGGGTGCATATACATAGTTCAGGGGCGCATCCGTCAGCAGAAGCTCCGCATGCATCACGCCGTGGGAAACACCGAGCGGATAATTCCGTCCGCTGGCCGCTGAAGACATATACGCCAAGCAGGCAAGCACACCGATGGCGATACCCGCCTGCCATGGACGCCAGGGTTTCGTCATTATCCGTCTTAACCCGGACGTTTCAAACCCCTTTTTCTTGTCAGACCCGGTTCCGTTTTTATTCCTCGCATAAACGGCAATGACTATTGTCGCCGCCAGAAATATAACGGCCAGAACCCAGTAGGGCATATGGGAAACGGAGGCAAAGGTGACCGATCCACCGTCCCCGTTTTTTACAACAAAGGTCCTCAAAAACTTATGAAACGGATTGAGAGGTCCGTGTTCCACCATCATGATACCGATAGGGATTCCCACCAGGGCGGCCATGGAGTTGATGTTGCCCTGTCCGACCTTGAAGAGGCTGCCGCTGACGCAGCCGCCTGCCAGGACCATCCCCACGCCGAAAATTGCCCCGCCGACAATATAAGACGCCCATATGAGCGGCTTCGGGTTCAGCTTTACCAGACCAAGGGCTGAAATCAGAGAAAAGCCGACCATACCGACCACAATAACCATCCAGATCCCCTGGATCTTTTTCCAGTCCTTGAACATCATAATTTCGCTGAACGCAGAGGATCCGCAGAGATCCGCTTTTTCCAGAAAAAAGCCGAATAAAAATCCGATCGGAAGCGCGGTCAGCACCCAGAGGCCGCTGATACCCGCCAACAGTGTGATCCCTGATAATGCCTATAACAGATACAACACTAATCCACATCCACGCGTTTTTTTTCTGTCTCACTATTTCCGCCTCCATGCCGTAAAATCCCTTATGGTTTTATTTTCCCGTACAGCCCGAAAAGTTTTGTTTTAAGGATCTCTTTGATCCGTCCCTCGCTGTCTCCGATTGGTTTGACAGGTATCAGGTCAAGAACTTCTAATGGGCGCAATCCAGACTTAAAAAGTGTTTCAACCGAAGAGAGCAATGTGTTTTCGACGGTTTCTCCGGCTTCTGCCTCAGACAGTCCGATCTGCTTCGCGATGTCTGCAATCTCAAGCCACTGGAACCAGAAATAGGTCGGCAGCATGGCTGAAACAATGGCGTAGGCTTCGAGTTTCGGCTCGTCGGTCTCAAACGTTTTTCCCAATACCGAAAAAAGCTCCATCATGTCTTCTTTGCCGGCACAATCGCAAGCAAAACAAACCGGGTTGTAGCCCTTATTGATAATGGAGGCGGCATTCGGAATCATGCGCACGATATTTTTATTTCCCAGATTCGCGGAGATAGCATCCAACGTTATTTTCGGTGCAAGTGAAATCACCACGCTTGAACCGCTGACAAATCCTTTCATCGATGCGAGGACTTCCATTATCGCCGGCGGATGCAGAGCGATGAAGATAATCTCTTTTAACGAAACCGATTCTAAATCGGTGATTGAGATATCCGGAAACTTCTGCTTGAGTTTTTCCGATGTGTCATTATCGATGTCACACACCGCGACATCTTTTAAGGAAAGGTTCCTGTTATGGAATGCTTGCAGGAAAATCTTCGTGATTCTTCCGCCTCCAATAAAACCGATTGACTTCTCCATCGAGACCTCCTTTTATGGGCAAAGCAGTGCACTCCCAAAGCACCCGGCTGGCATTTGGAATTGAATATTTCAAGTGTATAATCTTCTAAAAACATCCTGGCCTCCTTATTTGTTAAGCCAGGATATTACCTCCTTCTTTTTGGGAACCTTGCCGACGCACTTCACCTCGCCGTCCACCACCACCGCGGGGGTGCCAAACACCCCGTAACCGGCGATTTCCATCATATCACTTACTTTTTCCACATCAGCAGCCACACCGGCTTCCGCCAGCGCATCCATGACGACCTTTTCCGTTTTGTTGCATTTTGCACAGCCGGGGCCGAGCACTTTGATTTCCATTGAATTCTCCTTTATTCTTTCATATCTTGGTATCTTGGATCTTGGCGTTGCGCTAATACAGAATTGTCTGTTTTACGCGACTCTGGGGGTTGCACCGCAGATGGTTTCCCGGTGTATGCCAGGAAGACGTGCAAGAATATTCTCCACTTCAGGATCACTTTCCAGCCAGTGCCGAAGGTTTCCAAGCATATTGGCCACATAAGGACTTGCGGCGCCGTCAGCCAGACGGTAATTCACCCACAACCCCTCCTTGTAGAACGTAATCAAACCCGCCTCTTCAAGAATTCTCAGATGCTTGCTGGCGGTCGACTGTGCCAGGCCCAGCGCTTCCGTAATTTCGCATACACACAGCACACGTCGCTGAAGCAGCTTGATCATCTTGACCCGGTTCGGATCGGACAGGGCTTTCATGATTTTCGTGAATTCCCGCATGGCGCCTCCTACATTATATAGTTGAAAATATACCCCACCAGCAGAATCCCCGCCCCCACAACACCCATGAAGGTGACGATCAGGCGGGGTTTGAGCACCTTTCGAAGAATAATGGCCTCCGGAAGCGAGAGCGCGATTACCGACATCATGAAGGCCAGCACCGTCCCCAGAGCGGCGCCTTTTTCAAGCAGGGCCTGCACAATGGGAATAATTCCGGCGGCATTTGAATACATGGGAATACCGATAACCACCGACAACGGAACCGACCACCAGGCGGATTTTCCCATGAATCCGGCCATGATCCCTTCCGGAACATATCCGTGGATACCCGCCCCCACGGCAATCCCCAGAATGACATAGAGCCAGACCTTGCCCACGATGTCCCGGACCGCTTCGAGACCGTAGCGGATTCGCGCGACCCAGTCCCGGGGGCCATCTCCCATATCGAGCTTTCCTGACTGGATTTGAAACACCCAATCTTCCAGGTGTTTCTCCATTTTCAGACGGCCGATCACCCATCCGGCAATCATGGCGATGGCAAGGCCGGTTCCCATGTAAATGGCGGCCACTTTCCAACCGAACAGCCCGTAGAGCTGCACCAGGGCAATTTCATTGACCATGGGGGCCGCGATCAGAAACGAAAACGTGACCCCCAGCGGAACCCCCGTGGTCACGAATCCGAGAAACAGCGGTACCGCCGAGCAGGAGCAGAAAGGGGTGACAACACCTAACAGAGCAGCCAGGACATTTCCGGCGGATTCCCGTTTTCCGGCCAGGATGGCCCGTGTGCGCTCCGGCGTAAAAAATGAACGGACAATCCCCACGCCGAACACCACCAGGGTAAGCAGCATCAGCACCTTCGGCGTTTCGAAAATAAAGAACTCGATGGCGCTTCCCAGATGGCTTTTCACGGAAAAACCCGTAATACCCGAGAGCATGTGCGTCATAGCCTCGGCAAGCGGCGCAAGGTTGCTGTACAGCAGCCACCAGGCGACAAGCATCAGCCCGGTCCCGGTTAGATACTTTGAAATCGACGCCGTTCCCGATTCGCTTATTTGCGAAATAGTGCCGTCCGAAATTCCTGTGTCGGCACATTCACCTTTACATCCTATATTTACTGTTTCCATACTTGACAGCCCTTATTGATAGCTTTAGTAATAATACAAAATTGCCCGCCTTATATCCCTATATCGTTATATAGGAATATATAGATGGTATATTATCGTGTCAAGTGTAAATGGGACGTTTTGAATTGGCTCAGGGATCTATGAAAAATCGAAAATTATATAAAGGCTTCGTGGACGAGAATGGCAGGATTGTCCTACCCGGGGAAATTGCAGCTGAATACGGACTGAAACCCGGCGCGGAATTTTTTATCGAAAGCACAGACAAAAACATGCTTTCGGAAATGTTTTACAGCAGCCACTGAGGGAAATATGGAGCGCAACCGGCTATGCGTCCTTCCGCGAACGACTGAAAACATTCGATTTTTCGCCGTGCTCCGAATGCAGTGGGTGCGAACTCTCGGAAAACAATGAAACAGACTGCATCGGCAGTACCGCACCTACCTGTGGCAACTGCCTGTGGGCGCAGGGGTTGATCCGGTGTCCTTGATGTATTCATACAACAACAAATGGGACAGATAAGAAGAAGCGCTATTCCCGCGCGTCATTCCGTTTGCGCTGCAAAACATGCGCACCCAGAAAAATATTCAGCAGAAGGCTCAGTCCGAAAATCAGTTTGACGCCCGTGGGCGATTCCCCGAACAGGGGATTTTTCTTTTTTACGTCTTGATTCAATTGATCATTCGGAACATTACCCGACGCTTCCGTCCCGGCTTTATCGGCACTGATCGTGACGGTGGCCCGGACAGCATGGCCCATGCCGTCATTGACCTTTACCCGCCACTCCCCCGGTGTTTCCGCCAGGAATGCAAACCTGCCGTTTTGATCCGTGCGCCCGTTCTGATATTCCACTTTGTCGTTTTCCGGGCTGAATACAAGCACTTCGGCATACTGCATGGGGGTCTGGTCGGTATAGAAAAATTCCACGGCCACTACGGCGTCATTACCGATCAGGCGATAATCCGTTCCGTGGGCGAACACGCTGACAGGTATGGCAAGCATCCATACGAAAGCAATAATGAGATGCATCCGTTTCATTACTTCACCTCAAACGTCAGAAATGTCATGAACTTCAGAAAATCCAGGCCGGAATCCGCTTCCGCGGGGATCTTGTGGGTTGCGTAGAGCAGGTGCACACCGTTTTTCTCAAAAGTGAATTCCGCCGCGCCGTTTACATCGGTTTTGGATTCTTGTTCATCGTTGGTTAATATTAAAACCCCGGTGAGAGGCTTACCGTCAAACAGCAATTTAAACGATATCGGCGTCCCCGGTGCAAGAACCACGGGATCGGCATTCGGTACCAGTTCAAATCGCAGCCCCAGGGCGCGCGTGCTGATTTCCGAGGGTGCGAACAGCGTTTTTGAAAATTGCGTGGATGTAAACGCCTTCACTACGGTCAGGCCCGCCGCTTCGGCCGCCTGGCGATTCATCAGCTTTTTCCCCCGGGTGGTGTTGACACGGTCTCCCCATTCGCTGCGAACCGACATAATGGCAACCGGTTTGTCCGGAAAAACCACCGCGCGGGAAGCCTCGTCCTTCCGTTCAAGCAGGACCGGAGCGCCCGTTTGATCAAACCCCTTTATTTCACTTATCTTGTGAGGGTCATAGTCATCCACCCGTTCCAGTATGTGCCCCCGGGCCACAATAAAACTCCCGGTTTCTTCAAATACCCATAAATGGTGACTATATCCTGTCTGCACGCCCGTCAAAAGGATGACCAATGTCATCCACATCCATAGTAATGTCCGTTTCATTTTTTGCTCCATTTTTTTCTATTTTACACACTCCCCGGTCACCACCAGCCCCAGCCATTTCTCATCCATCTTTTTGACATCCGCCTCGATTTGCCCGAGAGTACTTCGAAGCACCGTTTCCTTGTCGACATATCCGGCATAATAGACCACCGCGACCGGATAATCCAACGGAAAATATTTCTTGAACTCAGCGGCGAGTATTTTCAGGTTCCGCAGGGACATATATAACACCATCGTGGTTTTGTATTTGGCAAGGTCTTTGAGAATATCATCCCGGGGTTCCTTTCCTTCCCCCAGCAGCGACCGGGGGGAGGCGAGCATTACGAATCTTGACTCATCGCAGGTCATGGACCGCTTCAGCGCCGCGGCCGCGGCATTGAATGCGCCCATGCCGGGAACGACTTCATAGTATTTCTCGTCCAGGCCCAGCAGTAAGCCGTTTAACGTCGGCCCGTAAACGCAGGCATCGCCGCCGTCCATCATCACCACTGTTTTTCCAGCCTCGATTTTTTCAAGAATAAACGCCTGCGTTCTCTTCCTTTTCTGTTCCCGGGCATTGGCCCGGGAAAACGAGTTCTTCCCCTTGTCCGACGATTTGGCGTCATCATCGGGAAGAAATACGACTTTCGACGGATCGATGTAGTCCTTGAACGCTTCAAATCGGTCGGGCATCCTTGGAGAACAAAAGTAGTAATCGGCCTTTTTGACGATATCCAGCACCCGGGGCGCTGTCAGGTCGGGGCCGGCCGGCCCCATACTCACCACATACAATTTTCCTGTTTTCCCGGCATTCGCCCAAAACGGGTGGCAGAACAATATCGTCAAAGCAGCCCATAGCGCCAATACCCATTTTTTTTTATTCATTGCGTACTCCTCTAAAAGAATTCATATGTAACGGATCCGTAATAGAGTGTTCCGTCTTCGACATACTCTGTTTCATCGGTAAGGTTTTCAATGTTCAGACGAAGCGTCACCCGGTTGAATTTCCGCCACAGGGAGAGGTCTACGCTCATGTAATCATCTCTCATTTCGGTATTTTCATTATCGCTATAGATATGAGCGTCATACCTCAAGGAGAGTGAGCCGCTGATCAATGACGGATTTCGATAGGTCATTCGTGCCCGGTATTTGTGCCGGGGTGAGCCGCTGACATAATTACCCTCCAGGGACTCGTTGACGTCATCTTTTTCGATTTTGGAAATATTGTACGTATAGTTTAAATCGGCCGCCAGCCCGTGGCCGAAATCATATTTCATGACCGCCTCCACGCCGTGGATGTCCACTTCGCTGATATTATCGTACATGGTCTCCCGGTATTGTCTGCTTCCGATATAATAGCTGTCAACGGTCCGGGTACCGATAAAATCCGTGGCCCGGGAATTGTAGTAGGCCAGGTTTATCCACAAGTGGTCGAAGAAATATCTCTCCGCGTTGATATCCCAGGTTACGATCCTTTCCGGTTCCAGCTCCGGATTGGCCCATCGGATGGACCAGTTACTGCGGCTGTGCACCTTATACAGGTCAAAGGTGGAAGGGGCCCTGAAGCCGGTGCCCACGGATGCCCGGATAGCGGTTCTTTGATCCGGATGATACACCACACCGGCCTTGGGTGAAAAATCGTCCCAGGTGTCTTCCTCGAAACGGATATCGAAGGCATCCCTTTTGGGGGGAGCCGTATCCCAGCTGCGGCCATCGTAATTCCTGATATTGCTGTACCGCAGCCCTGCGTTTACGATCAGTCTGTTGTTTAAAAAGTTCCCCGTCAAATCCACAAACGGCGCGATCGTTTTCTGGCGGCCGCTGGCGCCGAAATCACGGTCACTGTTGATGTGGTCCTCATCATAGTCCATGAACACATGCTTGTAATCCAGGCCGCTGGTAATGAAAAATCGATCCCGCAACCGTGCCGTATTCTGAAGACTCATTCCCCAAACCCGGTTGTCCGGAAACTTTTCCTTACGGATAAGACTGGCATGGGTGGAGGTGTCCGCAATATTGGCGGTTTTTACCGCCCGGTTATAAAAAGCCATACCGGACCAATCCATCTGTTTTCCCTGGTGGGTCAAGGTGAGACGGTACTGGTCAAGCCGTGCAATATCATAAAAATAATCCCACCCTTTCCCCATTTCATGATTGTAATGAAGGGCGCTGAAATCGATATGGGTTCGCTCACCCGAATCATATGTCAGTTTTCCGAACACCTTGCCCGCATCCCGGTACCTTCTTTTTACATAATCATAATCTTCATCATCGAGGATATCGGAATCGACCATGTGCAAACCGTCACTGGTTTCGTACCCGCCTGACACCAGCCACCCCCAATTTCCCGACTTTTGCGAGTAATAACCGGAACCTTTATAAGTGTCCGCCGAACCGGCCGTAAAAGAGGCGCTCCCCTCTTTCTTATCCGACGGTTTTTTTGTAATGATGTGAACCACACCGCCAAGGCCTTCCGAACCGTACGTCGCGGATGTGGGCCCCCGAACGATTTCGATCCGCTCTATGGTCTCTTTGGGGATCAGGCCCCAGGCCACCCAGGTGATGGTGTTGCTGAAATTGTCGTTTAGGGGGACGCCGTCCAGAAGCATGAGGGTCCGGTTTCGGCCCACCCCCCGCACACTGAAATGGCTGGAAACCCCTCCTTTCTGATTACCGTAGTGGCTGTGGTTTTCGTACCCCACCGCATCCCTTAAGATATCTTCGATTCTCTCGAACGGCGATGCCATGATCACCGAATGCGAAATGACCGATACGCTCTGCGGCGTATCGAACGTGGGCTTTTCACTGCGCGTCGTCGAAACCACGACCTCATCCAGCATATACGGTACTTCCGGTTGTTCCTGCGCCGACAGCAACGACACACATCCAAACATCACAAAAACCATTACGGCACAGATCCATTTCAACCGCTCCATTATTTCTCCTCCTTCATATCTCCATTTTTAAAACAAAAAGGCCACGAAGATGCATTCCGCATTTGGAATGCGCTGACCTTCGTGGCCTTGTTGGCTTCCTGTTGTGGTACTAAGCGCCGCTATTGAAGAAAGCGGCCATGACGCTTGCGCGAGTTTTTCATACTTTCGAGCACAAAAAACAACGGCTTCAGCCGTTGATTAAGAGAAATAGTATTAGGAATTGCCCCTTCTTTTGTCAAGCACTTTCGGAATCGAATAGATTCAAAGGATGCTTGAATTTAAAAATGATGAGCCATTTTCAAAACGTCTTCCCGCCTCAAGCGAGACCAGACTCAGTACACATCGTCCGCCTGAAAATCGGTCAAAAAGGGACGTTTTAAAATTGACTGTGATAATTTGGAATATAAGAAAATCCTGATTGCGCTATTAAACGTCAAAACTGGATTCCTGCTAAAATCCGTATTGACGAATTAACGTAATCTCGCCGTTAAATACCCCGATTCTCTTCCACGGCTGGATTGTTTTTCCGAGGGGATCGAAATATTCACCGCGGATCTTTCCGCGCCTTTTCCGAAAGGTCTTCCAGCCAAGGACGCCGTGATCTTTCAAGCAGCCGTTGCGGGTAATGCCACCCATTTGCTGACAGGCGACCACCGGCACTTCGGGCCTTTCATGAACCAATCGGATAAAACATATTCCATCGTTATTCAGACCGTCGGCGAGTTCCTCGAAGCACTGTAACCCGCCCCGGATTGGACAGGCACATCCGCATCAATCCATCCCGAGACGCATTATCCCGGCAAGAGACCTCGCCATATCATCCAGAAACGTCTCGTCCGGCAGGGTGATGGTCATGTTCAGGCGCCCATCCTCGGTTTTTTCCATGCAGTCGCCCAGCCTGGCCTTGAAGGTGTCCACCAGCGTATCCACCCCTTCGGCCGGCGCCTGATCCTGAAACATCTCACCGATAAATTCAAACGCCGCGCCCACCAGTTTACCGCCGGCTTCGGCCACCTTCTCTTTCCGGGCCAGTGCCGCCGCCGATTTTTCGGCTTCCACCCGCATGGATTCATCTTCCGCTGCTTCGGGTTTTGCGCCCAGCAGGATTTCCATACGGCGCTTGAGTTCTTCCATGCCGGTAGCCATATCTACCTGAGTGGCGTCCGCATCGGGATCCAGAACCGCCAGGGACAACTGATGTTTTGCCGAAAGGGTGGCCAGAATATTTTCTTCCAGTGTATTGGTTGTCACCAGCAAAAATACCTGCACGGGTTGTTTCTGTCCCATGCGGTGGGCCCGGGCGATGCGCTGTTCAAGAACCGCCGGGTTCCATGGCAGGTCCACATTGATCACGGTATTGGCAGCCTGAAGGTTCAGCCCCGTGGCCCCCGCGTTGGTAGTGATAAAAAGCATGCATGCCGGGTCCTTCTGAAATCGATGAATCAGCTCCTGGCGCTTCTTCTGGGGCACCGATCCGTCCAGGCGCACATACCCCATCTTGCGCTCCTTCAACAGGGGCTCGATCAGGTCCAGCATAGTGGTCCACTCGGAAAAGAGAACGATCTTTCTTCCCTTTTCTCCCATGAACTGATCCAGCAATACGCCAAGTTCCTCCAGTTTGCTGGAATACCCCGGCGCCTGCTTGTCCACCAGGAAGGTGCTGTCGGCCGCCATTCGGCAAAGCAGCAGGGCTTTCTGAAGCCGGAGCAGATCCATTTCCGTCAGATATTTCTTGTTCAGGATGGTCCGGATGATGCGGCGGTTTCCTTCGTCAATGGTCAGTTGCTCTTCAGTGGGGGCAATGCGGATCACTTCGGTGGTTCGGGGGGGAAGCTCCTGGACCACTCCTTCCCGGGTCCGGCGAAGAAGTACCGGCTTGAGGGCTTCCCGAAGGAGATCCAGGTTCTTATATCCCAGCACCTTCCCTTTCTCGTCCACCACCCGATGGCGGTTGAAAAACCGGAAGGCCGGCCCGAGTCGCCGGTCGTCGATAAATTCCACCACCGAAAACAACTCGTCCAGGCGGTTTTCAAGCGGTGTTCCGGAAAGCACCAGGGCGAAGGGCGATTTGAGCCCCTTGATGATCCGGCTGGTCTTGGCCTCCCAGTTCTTGATCCGCTGCCCTTCGTCCAGAATGATCAGATCCCAGGAAGCTTTTTCAATGGAGAGAATATCCCGAAGCACCTGTTCGTAGTTGCAGATGGTGAAAAACGTATCCCCCGCATACTGCTCCGCCCGCTCCTCGGCGGTGCCCAACACCAGCCGGCTGGTTCTTTTGCAAAACCGGTTGATTTCGATTCGCCACTGGGATTTGAGAGATGCGGGACAGATAATGAGGACCTTTGAAAGGGAGGCGTGCCGGGCCAGGAACTCCGCCACACCGATACCCTGGATAGTTTTTCCAAGGCCCATGTCATCGGCGAGAACCGCGCGTCCCGCCCCCGCCGCAAAAGCGATGCCATCCAGTTGATAGGGGCGAAGCTCCGCGTTCAGCAGTGTTGTCCGCAGGGGATGCTTCGCCGGATTCTTTCGAATCTCCACGGTGATGTCTGTCATGCGCTCTCGGAAAAGACACTGCTGGATATACTCCTCCGCATCCGGATAAATGGTCACCGGTGACCCCGAATCCTCCACCTGCCGAATACGGCGCAGCAGGTCCCGGAGATCCTCAATGGGCTTGTCCCTTAACGGTGAGAGGACTTTGCGTATATCCGTTTCCAGCTTTTTCGGAAGCAGCAGACGAAGTTCCAGGCGGGCACCGTATTTCACATAAACGCAGATATCTTTCACGACCGCCGGTGTGTTCTGGACAGCCTTGTTGAATTTGGCCCTCCCCCGATCCAGGGCGTAGAGAATATGCTTGCAGGTGCCCAGGGTATTCTTCCGAAAATCCGGACAGGAACAGTAGGATTCCCCCGGCTCCCATCCCCGCAGCGCGATGCGGTAGCTCTTCCCGGACAACGCGTTGGTAACCACGTAATCGGTCCACAGCGTCTTCGGATTCATGGATTTGAGACGCATCTTTTCTTCATAGGCCCGCTGCTTACGGTCCGAAATGGCCTGGGCGATGAGCGCCTCTTCACTGAGGCTTTCCACGGGAACACGCTCCGGCGGCGGCGCGGCCAGCTCCAGAGCCATCTTCTCCTCTAAAATCAACGACAGGGCCGCCCCCATGTGCTCGCAGGTCCCCTCGCACAGGCTGCAGGTAAGGTCCAACCGCTGCCGTCTCGCATTGTTTAACGAAATCTCCACCTCGGCCCGGCCAAGGGAAAGCTGAAATTTTTCATCCGTAAGGACGACGTTGTCAAACGGATCGATATCGTACTGGCCGCCCTTCATAAGCAGGGCCTTCCCATCGGGTCCCAGAAGCTTGCATGCCTGGGTAAAGGACAGGTGGGAAAGTTTATCCCTGAGTGTTGCCATACCGTGCCTCCATACTGAAATATTTACGGGAAATGTAGCGGTTACCTATCGCCTCATGGCACCGCTGTCAACATGAGCCGAGATGAAATCCGGAGGAGAATTCATTTATTCCGGATTGAAGCGATCATCTTTTTCGTGTCGCCATCAACTGTAAACACCATGGTTTTTCTTCACCTTTCCTATAGATTGTATGACATGGGCATATGAAATTCTTTCCTGTTCCAGCCTCAGGGCGGGCGCATACCGATCGCCGCAAAGCGCATCGTAGATCTTCGCCTCGTCTATCGTCAGCAGGGGCAGATTACGGTGGACCGGGCTGGGTTCAGAACCCCAGAGATCCTTGTGCGACATCAGGGTGTCTTCATCCATCAGAAAGGACCGGGCATGGGGAAAATGATGCCGCAACCGGTCAAGCATGGCAAATCCGTGAGTATCGATGTCTCCCCAGTACCACAGATTTGTCTGGTCTATCCATGGAGCGCCGGAGAGCGCCGAAACACTGTACCCCAGACCGAAAACCACCAGGGCATCCGGTACGGGTGGAAAGGAAAGGCCGTTGATCTCGTTCTCCGTAACAAATACGATCCGGGGAGAAATCGGGAGGTCATGAAACTGATCCCCCGGAACCTGAAGATCCGTAAGCCCCATAATGGAAAGGGCCGGGTCCAGGATCCGGAATCGGATGCGATCCGGTTTGGGCAGAAAGCCGAAACGTTTCTCAAAGGAGGAAGACGCCGCGACCGTCTGATCCACGGCCCCTTCGGAAAGTACTTCCGTGAGAAGCCGGGTCAGCCATGCCTTATGAGTCTCTACGAATTTGGTATGAACACCCGGCATATCCAGTTGTCGGATGTAAATCATGGGTCGTGGATTTTTCTTTAAGAAGGTGACAATAGCAAGGAGTTCACTCCAGACCGCCCCATATTTTAAAACTTCATGGGGTTTTTTCGTGAGGATGCCGGCAAGTTCCGGGAACCTTCCGGTGATGTAGGCAAACAAAGAGCGATACGCCTCGGCCTCTTTTGTTTTTCCGAGATAGAGGTAAATATCTTCAATGGTTTGAAAGGTCACGGCCACGGGAAGTTTGTTTCGGCCCAGGGTCCTGTGGTTGATCTCACGCCATTCGATTATATACCCTTTCCGCTTATCCGGACCGGCATGACGGACAAGATGGTTGATCCAGGCCCGTACCTCGCTAAACTTCCGGCCGATCTCGGCGGCGGTGGGGTGTTTCAAGGAGACCCGAAGCGGTTCAAACGGGGGAGACTGAACCCCCATTGCCAGAAAATCTCCCCTGTTCCATCTTTTTTCGAGCCGGGACCGGATATCGGCATTTCGGGTCCAGTCGGTCATAAGGCCTGGGCCTTTCGCTCCTCACGATATTCCTGAACGCTCATGTTGCGAAGCTGGGCTACCCTGCCGTCCTGGCTGTATACCAGACCCACGGCCGAAACATAAGGCTCGATGATGTGAATTTTCTGAAGCGGGGTAACAATAAGAAGCTGCAGATTCAGTTTCTTGAAAAGCTCCAGGCTGTATCGGGTGGATTCGTCGGAACCCCGGCCGAAAGCCTCGTCGATAGCCACAAAGCGGAAAGTGCGCGAACGAACGGCGCCCCACTCCAGACCAAACTGGTAGGCCAGACTTGCCGCCAGAACCGTGTAGGCCAGCTTCTCCTTCTGGCCTCCGGATTTTCCCCCTGAATCGGTATAATGCTCGTATTCGCTGCGGTCCTCCAGCCAGCGTTCCGATGCGGCAAAAACGAACCAGTTGCGGACATCCGTCACCTTCCGGGTCCACCGTTTGTCGGGTTCGCTCAGGCCGTCCCTTCCCCGAAACCGCTGGATCACCTCCCGAACCTGGAGAAACTTGTTTTCCGAATAATGATCCTCTTCGGATCCGGTGAGAGCCCCTTCAGTGCAGGCACGAAGCTGCTGCTGAAAATCCCGTATGTCCACATCGGGGTTCGGCTGAGCTTCCAGGACGATGAACCGGCCGGGATTGTATTCGATCTCCGAGAGAGACTGATTGATCCGATCGATCCTTTCTCGAATGGTTTCCCGTTCCCGAAGGAGTTGGGACTGGAAATTGGCCACTTCCCGGATGGTGTTTTCGTTGAGGAGCTCCTTGAACTGATGCTCGAACCGGGGCAGGTTGTCCGTTTGGAGCTGAACCAGCATATCCTCGTACTCGGCAGCGGATGCAATCGCATCGTCCACCTCCCGGGTTTCGAGAGGGAAGTCGATCCGGTATCCATGCATGGCTTTCACAATTCGGTCCTCCAGGGTGCGGATTCGCTTGTCCAGGGCATCGATCCGGTCCTGGATGATTTTCCGCAGTTCCTTTTCACGCCCGTCACAGGATTCCACTGTCAGCCGGTGCTTTTCGAGAAGTGTTCGCCGCATCTCCTCCAGACTTCGGAATGCGGTTTTAAGCTGCTCCGTCACCATGGGCTGGTCCGAAATCAGCCGTTCGCACTCCCGAATACCGTTTTTGGTCTGCGCCCGCTTCTCCTCGTTTTTGGACAGGGTGTCCCGGGCCTCCCTCAAATCGGCTTCGGTCTTTTCGATCTCTTTTTCAAGGGCTTCAAGCTGGCCTTCCAGGGTTTTCAAAATATCGGAAGCCGATTCCAGGCGTTTCTTTTCCTCTTTCAACCGGGAAATATCCTTGCCGACGCTCTTCCAGTCCAGGTCACTCCAGTCCCGGAACTCGCCCAATTGGATGAGGGCGGTGAGATCTTTCCGAAGGGCTGTTTGTCGTGTATCTATGTCCGACAGTTCTTCCGCCAGCCGCCGCATCTTCGATGCCAGTTCGTCGCGCTGTTTTTGAAGCGTCCGGATTTTGGCTTCGTTGGTCCAGCCCAGGATATAGTGGGACCGGTCGGTGATGTCCCGCCGGTCGTCCTTTTCATGGCGCTTTCCCCCGGACTTGATCTGGCCCCGAGCGGTCACGGCCTGCGGCTCCCGGTGGAATTGCGCCATATCGGCGCAACAGGCATAATCAAAACGCCGGGCCAGTTCGGCTGCTGCCCAGTCATACAGTGGAGAATCGGGCTTCACGGAAAGCTTCCGGACCAGGGAATCGGGATGAAGGGTTGCCCCCTCGTCCCTGGCGACCTGTCGAACCAGGTAATAGACCAGACGTCCCCGAAGGCGGGTGCGGTCCACCCAGGCGGCAACTTCCCGGTAATAATTTTCGGGCACCAGAAGAGATAGGCCGAAGTTGTGCAGCAGGCGTTCGGCAACACCCTCCCAGGCCCTTTCATCCTCCCGCACCTGAATAAGTTCTCCGGCAAAGGGCAACATATTTTCATGCAGGTCGAGATGCGCGCAGAGATCCTGGCGAATACGGAGCTGTGCCCGATGGATGTTGCTTTTGCGGCCGGAAAGGGCTTCCAGTTCCTCTCCCAACTCCTCATGAGACACTTTCAACTGCCGAAGCGCCACCTCGGCATCGGTGCGCCGGTTCTGGAGTTCCGCCTCGGTCCGGGAAAGCGTCTCCCGTCGCGTCTGTATCGTCCCGGCATTCTCGTCAAAATCATCTCTGGACGCCGCCGGAGTAAAGGACAGTTCCCGGATCAATGCCCCATATCGGTCGGCCAGATTCCGGCGCTTTTCTTTTTCCAGGTCAAGTCGCCGGATATCGGACCGGATACGCTCCAGCCGGTCGCCGCCGTTCTCGGCGATAGATCGCTTCAAATCGTCCCGGTGGCCCATCAGCTCCCTGCGGCGCAGGTCCAGTGTCTCGACTTTTCGCTCCAGCCGGGCTATTTTCTTAAGGCGCTTCTTGAGAGTCGAGATATCCGGACCGAAATCGTTGAAGTGTTCGGTAATGGAAAGAGCCCTGTCGGCCACCAGGTAAAACCGGTCGGGTTGCCCCTGGTTTTCACGAATCCAGAAAACCTGGGCCAGCGTCACCTCCTGGGCATAGCCCTCGTTTTGAAATACCCCCAGGATAACGGAAAAGCTGTTGTGATCCCTCAGGGCCACGGCCTTGGATACGTGCCCCATATCGCTCCGTTCGGACTTGAAATAACCCATTACATAAGAGCGAAGGCTTCGCTCCCGAGTGTCGGCCCCGGCGGCCTTGTTGTAGGCTACCCGGTGGGCCGGCACCAGCAGGGTAGTCACGGCATCCACCAGGGTCGATTTCCCCGAACCGATGTCCCCTGTTAGAAGCGCATTCCTGCTTTGAAGCGCCAGCCGCCATACATTTCGGTGGAAGGTACCCCAATTGTAAACCTCCAGGGTCTGGAGACGGAACCCGGCCAGGGCGTCGTCGGACGAGAAATCGAGAAGCTGTGCTTCCATCAGGAGGGCCCCTCCTCTTTTTCCGAATCGGCCAGGGCCTTGTCGGTATATTCCTTAAGCCGGTCATCGAATTCATGGAGCCACTGAGCATCCACAAACGCTTTCAGAATCCGGATCACCTCGATTTTGTCCTTCTGCCCCTTGAGTCGGCGGATAAACCCCAGCTCGGCAATCTTGTTCAGGTGAGCGTCGATCCTGTCCAGAGTCCGCGCCTCGTTCCCGCCCATGGGGAAAAACACTTTTACAGCATCGGCAATCTCCTCCACGGATAGAATCAGGCGGGCATCGTCCCCGGAAGCGTCACTTTCCGCCAACTTTTTTCTCAATATGGCAATAATGAGACTCACGGGATAGGAAAGTTGCCGACGGCCCACCGCCTTGGGAAAGCATTCTCTCCCTCGATTTCCCGCAAAATATAAAGGTGGTCTTCCAACGCCGATGCCAGATCTGGCCGGCTGATGCTTCGCTGGTTTGGTTCAATGAACACTCTGTGGAGAAACGATGTGATGAGGGGACTATGATCAGCCATCAAAAGCTTCCAGGCCGGATGGTTTTTTCTCAGGAATGATAATGTAGTATAATCGAACTCCATAAGATTTTTTTCAAAGGGTAACAGGCAGAAACAGTATAGAAAAAAATAAGGGTTTGTCAATGTATATCTCTTATCCCCTGGGCACCTTTATCCTCTCCTCTTTTTCAAGCCCTGATAAAACTTCAATGTTGATTCCGTCGGAAAGACCTGTTTCTATATATTTTTTTTCAAATTGTTGAGGAGCGTTTTCTACTTCCACAAACGTAGCGTCCTTATTTTCTTTGTCGAACTGGAGCACGGCCTCGTTGATTGCCATCACGTTTTCCCTTTTATCGATGACGATGCTGGCCGTAGCACTGTACCCCGCCCTTATGAAGATGGTATCGATAAGATCGACGTTCGCTTTTATGGGGAACTGAATGGCGCCGTCTTTTTCCTCTCCCTTGGGTGAAATGTGTTCAAGCGTGGCGGTAAATTCGACATTGTCTATGGCGCCTATGGTGATAAGGAGCTTCATGCCCAGCTTGATCTTGCCCACCTCCGATTCATCCAGTTTCCCTTCAAAAATGAGATCGTTCATATTCGCGACAATAGCGATCGTGGAACCCGCGTTAAATGAGTTGCTCTGTATAACGGTATCCCCCACTTCAACAGGCACATCCAGGACCATTCCATTCATTGTCGACCGTATGAGGGTGTTGGTCTCGCTTGAATTTTTCGTCACGCCCTCTTTTATTATTTTGAGATTGTTTTCAGCGGCCTCATTCTCGGCCCTGGCGTTTTGATAATCGGCCTCGAACTGCTCAAAATCGAGCTCCGACGTTATTCCTTCATCATAAATTTCTTTCTGCCGCTCATATTTGAGCCTGGTATATTCAAGCTTGATCCTCGCCTGCTCGAGCCTCGCTTCGGCAGCGTTCAGCTCTTTCATTTCCGGGATTACCTGCACCTTTGCGATAAGATCGTCTTTTTCGGCCATGTCTCCCGGTTCCACGTAGATCTCCCTGATAATGCCCGGCACCTGCGGTTTTATCTCTATCTCCTTCCGGGGTTTGATGGAACCGGTCGCGACTGTCTTTTTGATAATATCGGTCACAAAGGGCTGCTTTGTCTCGTATATAACAGGGGATTTCTTCTCTTTGGCCGCCAGGTAGACAAAAAGAGAGAGGCCGCCAACCACCAGAATTATGACCATCAGAACAACTAAAAGCTTTTTCATATTTTATCAAATCTCCGATCTCAATGCATCTATAGGTTTAATACTGACCGCCCGCTTCGCCGGAAGCAATCCCGCGACAGCTCCCGAAACAACCAGGATGACGAGTGCAAGGACCGCGACTTTCAAATCGACTTCGGGGTCCTTGAAATAGGACGTATCGGCCTGGACTCGTGCCAGGAAAAAGCCGATCAGTTCCACGAGCCCCGCCGAAAGCAGTAATCCTATATAACCCGCAACAGTATTCAGAAAAATAGATTCCGTCACGATCTGTCTGATTATTTTCATGGGAGTCGCACCCAGTGCCCTTTGAATTCCGATTTCCTTCGTCCGTTCCCTCACAATAACGAGCATAATATTGCTCGTGCCGATAACACCGGCAAGAAGTGTCAGTACGCCGACAAACCAGGAAAGAAAAAATATGCCCATAAACAGGTCGTTGACATTGCTGAATATCTCTTCAAGATTATCCGTGCCGAAAGCGAGATCGTCTTCAGGAGACACCTTGTGCCGTTTGGCAAGGAACGCTTTCATTTTATTTTCAAGCGGCGTTACCGACACACCGGGTTTTGGCAGAACGGAGTAATATCCGACAAAATTACCCATATTCTGGGTGAGTTGAAGGGTTGAAAACGGCATGAAAATGGATTTATTCTCACGATCGCCACCGTTATTGGGCGACCGTTTGGATTTTAAAATGCCCACCACCTTGAAATAAATGCCGTTTATCTTAAGGTATTCGCCCAGGGCCTCTTCATCCGGCTCGAACAATATCTCTCGAACCCTTGTCCCTATAACGATAACCTTTCTTTTTTCCGTCATGTCCTTATCATTTACAAATCGTCCGGCGATAATATTCTGGGGCTCAATCTTGAGGTATTCGGGGGTGCTGCCATTGATTCTGAACAGATCACTCCTGCTTTCCCGGGAAACTTTTCGTTCTCCCCCCCACGCATTCGCGCTTGGCGACAGAACGTCTATTTCAGGTATATTATCAATCAGGGCCTGCGTGTCCTCATTCGTGAAGTACCAGTTACGCCCCCGGGGAAATCCCCCATACGGTATCGTTGTCGGCTTTGTCCAGATGAAAAGGCTGTTCAGGGCAAGATCACCCAGACCATCATAAGCACTGTTGGACAGGCCTTTTCCCGCGCCCAGTGTGACAACCAGCATGAAAATTCCCCAGAACACGCCAAACCCCGTCAGAAAGGTGCGGGTCTTGTTCTTTTTAAGAATATAAAAAACTTCCTGCCAGAGTTCTCTGTCAAACATATTTATTCATCCCTCAATGCAACCGTCGGTTTGATCCTGGCCGCCCGCCGTGCGGGGAAAAACCCCGCAAGAAGACCCGCGGTTATCAATAAAACAGTGGCGCCAACGGCAATCATGATATCCGCCTCGGGATTATAGAAATATCTGTTCTCCGGGAATTTATTCCTAAGGAATTCAAGCAGGACGGTCCCGGACAGCAGGCCGATAAACCCGGATGTCGATGTTATCAGAACAGCCTCCTGCATGATCATCCCGATTATTGAAACCGGTCTGGCGCCCAGGGCTTTTCTGATTCCGATCTCCTTGGTGCGCTCTTTTACAACGATGGTCATGATATTGCTGACCCCGACAATACCCGCCACAATGGTCATGATACCGATTACCCATATAAATGCCCGAATGGCATTGATAACGGTCATGATTTCACTCGTCTGCTCGACACTGTTGGATACATGCGCCGCTCTTTCATCTTCGGGGTCGAATTTATGTAATTCCCCTATCTGCTTTCTGATTCTTTTCTCTATATCTAAAGCAGCCTCTTTTGTTGACGAAGAAGGAATTGTCAACTGCAGCATACTGATATCTTTTTTCCCGCCATATAAAAGCTGAGCTGTTGTAATGGGCAGATATATGCACTCATCGGAATCATCGTTGTCATCGTCCTCAAACACCCCCACCACCCTGATAAGGAACCCGTTTACAATGATATATTCGCCGATCGCGTCTTTGTGTTTGAACAGCTCTTTTTTCACCTGTGGTGATATCGCGGCGACTTTTCTTTTTTCACGGATATCGATGTTGTTAATAAACCGGCCCTCAAGCATCTTCAGTTTATCGATGGCCTGGTAGTCGGGAAATATGGTCATGATCTTGAAACTGACGGATCTGCTGTCATGGGCCACATAATTCTGACCCGGCAGGTTGAACAGTGAAGATATCAGTTCAACTTCCGGGATGTTCCGCTTTATCTCTCTGTAATCGTCATTCGACAACTGGATATATCTTCCCTCTTTCATGCCCTTGTATGGCTTTGTGGTCCTGCCGCCATATATGAACATGCTGTTTATCAGTGATCCTTCAAAATTGCGGAATATGCCATTTTTAAGACCATTCCCGGCGCCGAGCAGAATAATCAGCATAAAAATGCCCCAGGCCACGCTGAAACCGGTGAGAAAGGTGCGAAGCTTGTTCTTATGGATGATGCTGAAAATCTCCTGCCAGGTATCGAGATCGATCATTCCTGCTCCCTGTTTTCCTCTTCGATAACACCGTCTCTCAATCTGACGACTCTATTCGTCATCTTGGATATATCCGTCTCATGGGTAACGATGATAATGGTGACGCCTTCATCATTTATCTCCTGGAGCAGTCTCATGACTTCATACGATGTCGTGGTGTCGAGGGCGCCCGTCGGTTCATCCGCAAGTATCACCCTGGGCTTCGTAATCATGGCCCGTGCGATGGCAATGCGCTGTTTCTCACCGCCCGAAAGTTCATTCGGCGTATGATCCGCCCACTCCTTGAGACCCAGCCGATCCAGATATTCCATCGCCATGAGGTTGCGTTTTTTTCTGCTTATTTTTTGATAGTAGAGGGGCAGGGCCACGTTTTCCACGGCACTTTTGAAATTGATCAGGTTAAACGACTGAAACACAAAGCCAATCATTTTGTTACGAAAAAAGGCGGCACTTTTTTCGCTGAGGTTCAAAATATGCGTATCCCCCAGCCGGTACTCACCCTCATCATAATTATCGAGAATGCCGATGATGTTCAGCAGGGTCGATTTACCGGAGCCGGAGGACCCCATAATCGAGACGAACTCCCCTTCCTCGATGGTCATGTCGATTCCCTTAAGCACATGAAGGGGGCTGCCGTTGTGATAAGTCTTGTGAATATTTTTCAGTCTTACCATAGTGTTGATTCTCTTGATGCGATTGAAATCATTTTGTTATCTGATTTATTGTCTGATCAGATCATGTCACCGGAAAGCTGTAATAATCAGAAGCGATGTCACAAAAGCTTCTTTTTGCCGTAAAAGATGGGACGACAGGCGAATTATAGGCGTGTTTAACATGTTTATTTTGAAATTAAAAGATGTTAATCTTGATCCGGCTCCAGGCGTGACGAAAGGTTCAAGTGAATTTTTTTTAACGGGAGGAGTTCGTGATAAAATTACCGGCACTTGCAACCCTTACACTCGGCATGATGTTACCCACAACAGCCGCCGGAGTCGATCGAATTACCGGCAGTAATTTTGCGACCCGCTCGGAGGTTATCGCGCAACATGGCATGGTCGCCAGCAGCCAGTCACTGGCAACGCAAATCGGCGTGGAGATCCTAAATCGGTATGAAATGGACAGGCCGCCGGGTATTGATTGCCCGGGATTGGGGCCGCCCCTCAGAAATACTTCATCGGCATAGCGGAAGAAATGATTCAAAAAGGTAATAGCACCTGTGAAAACGGCTTGAATAAACATCAGGAAAGGAGGCACGGGAAGATGGATGATTCTAAATACGGTAAATACATTGTGAGAGGCGTCGCCGGGAAAGAGTCCATGCCGGGCGTTATGCCCGCCGCTTTCGGCGAACCCGGGGACTGGGCCGGACTGAAGCATCGCATGAAATGGGACTACATATCAAAACCGGTTGAGCTGGAAGAAGCGCACTCCCATGACTTCGAGGAATTCCTCTGTTTCATGGGGTCAAATCCCAACGACAAGGAAGACTTCGCCGCCGAAATAGAGGTGGCCATGGGGACCGAAGGAGAAATGCATGTTATCGATACCCCGACGGTGATTTTAATCCCCAGCGGTATGGCGCACAGCCCCATCAACTTCAAGCGGGTTGATAAACCGGTTATCTTCTGCAGCATTTACATGGCACGGGAATATGTAAAAAAACCGGTATAACGGCATTCCAAACGGTTACCTTTCATTAATGAAGGAGAATAAAAATGGCTGAATCGAAATACGAGAAATACGTGCTCAGGGGAGCAGGGATCACCGTCCCGGTTTTCCCGGAAAAAGCGCTTTTGAACATCGGTTTTGATGAGAAATATATGGAAATACTGGGCAAGAGAGACATCAATTTCAACTTCGTCAGTGTACTCCGGCCTCACGTATTGGCCGACCCGCCTCACGTCCACAACTGTGACGAGCACCTCTTTTTCATACCTTCCGACCGCGAGAACTGGCCGGACCTGGGAGGAGAGGCCGAGATAGCCATAGGCGAGGAGTGGGAAAAACACACCATTACCACGGCCGCTATTGTCTGCCTGCCCGCCGGTGTGCAACACGCCCCCATCTTTATGAAAAAAGTGGACAGACCTTTTTACTTCGGCCACTGTCTTATGGCTGACAGTTACGGGTCCAGTCAGTATGATGCGCTTTAGACCTCGGAGGATACGAGTTAAATACCCGTCTCGATGTGTCGGCCCATCTCCTCCAATATATCAGTGGTTACCATCCTGGCCGATTTCAGAAATAACCAGGAAACACTGATACCACTGATGATAGAGGTTTTTGTCTTGACCAGTGGACTATCTTCGAATACCGCACCGTTGAGGACATCGGCGCGCGCGAAAGCAGTAATTTTCACACGCTTGAAACTTTTGCTCAGGGAGATAGTGAATTCGGACCCACTGTAACCGCTGCCCGCTTTATACGCGGGACGCGTCTGTGTCGCATATGCCGGTTTCACCGTGTAGTAGTAATCGTGATAACCGGCGTTGGCAAAAACGGGTCCTGCCGAGATGCCGGCGGCCACACCGGCGCCGGGGATAATATCGTCCTTTTCGAACCTCAAACGCGGACTGATCAATCCGCCCTCATAGGTAATGGATGAAAAATCCGTGGAGAAAACGGGACGTACGGGTAATTGGAGTTTAAGTACCCACTGTTCTTCACGATCTTCAGCCAGCATAATATTCAAGGCGGGACCGACCTCGAGGGTTGCATCCAGATCCGGCATCTCCGCGCGGGCATCATTATCGTCACTATCGACTGGAAGCGATCCGTAATAGCTCACATCCAGCAGGACGCGGTCGGTCTTGAAAATCCTCCCGTAGATGGTTTGCTTCTCCATGCTTATAACATCGCCCCGGTAAACGATATAAGGATAAGGCAAACCATAAAACCGGCTCTGGTCAGCCCCTCGATAATGGGGAATATCCATCAGCCCGGCCCCCACCACGAGTTCCCAGACCGGTTTTTGCTCCTGGCCCGAACCCATTGCGGGAAGAAAAAAGAATATCAGCAGCGCAACCGCTATCGTTCTACATAAATACATGAAGTACCTTCAAGTGCCTAGCGTCGACAGTTTGCAGTCGGCAGTCAACAGGCGGCGGAATCACCGGAGCCGGATGTAGACATATCCGCCATTTGACATCTCCCCCAACCTCATTGGAAAGGCGTACGGCTTTGAGATACCCCGGTAGAAACGGTCAAAGGAGACACTGTAGGGGCTCTGGGACTGGTCCACATCCAGGATCGTGACCCTTGAAGTGGCGGCATCGTAGCCCCCCACGGGAGAGATGTGGGGAATATTGAGATCCGGGACATACGCGCCCTGATCAAAGTGGATGATGATAACACCGTTGCCCAGGGTCTCAAACGCTTCCAGCCTGCGCCGGAGAAGCTCCTTTTTCTCCTGATCCGGAAGGGGACTCTTCCAGAGATTGACAGCCTCTATGGAATGGACGGGGATTTCGAACACGCTGATGCTCTCTTCAACCACATCGCCAAAGAGCCTGAACGGCATGCCGTGCTTCCCCCCATCCCCTTCGGGGCTCATTCGTTTTTTCCAGTTGCCCGCCCGGACCCGGTCCAGAAGATCCATCTGGGTGACATTATCGGCAGCCCCCCGGGTCACCTCCCCCAGGGCGTTGATTACGGTGGCCACCGATGCCACGGAACAGGAGGATTCATGATACTGCTTTACATAGTGGCGCCACAGGGCCCGCTTCAGGGAATTACTGACGGCAGGCTGCGCCTCCCGGATCATTCCCCCGTCTCCGCCCGCAAACGCACCGGTCCGGGTCAGCCGGTGAAAATAGTATGGCACCTTCAAATAACTGTGAATGATAAAAAAATGAATATTGATACCGCAACTCCTTCTCTTTAGGAAGGTACAAGATCGTAGTAATACGTCAGGATATCGGTTCTGGTGACAATACCGATCACCCGGTCATCCTGAACCACCGGCAGGTATCCGATATCATTTTCAACCATGATCCGTGTCGCCATTCTTGGAGGGGTCGTCGGATCGATCGTGATCACGTCCCTTTGCATAAAGGCCTTCACGGGGCTTTCCCACTGCCGCTCTTTTTTCAATCTTTTGAGGTCCCAGAGGACCACGATTCCCTTTATGGCCTCCCCTTCCATCACCAGAAGCCCGCGGATTTTCTTCTCTGTCATCACTTTCTGGACCTCCCGCATGGTGGTGTCCGGGGAGACTGAAACGACAGGGAAAGACATGATATCCGCGATCCTGACACGCCCCGTGCTGCTGGCTTTCAGAATCGATATGATTTTTTTCCGTAGATGCTCCGGCGTGGCCTCGCTGGTTTTCACCGTGGCGGATCCGGCGCCGCCATGGCCGCCGCCACCTAAGGCAAGCAGTATCTCTCCTATGTGAATGGCAGCCACACCGCTCCTTCCGATGACGGTCGTTCTGTCCCGGGTGCAAAAAATGGCGAATAGCGCGTTAACATTGATTATTTTGCGATACATATCGACGATGCCGGAGAGGTCGGGGACCTGCTGGTTCAGGGAGACGATGTTGATACCGATTCTGCGACCGTTTATGGTCAGTCTCTCGGTCCCTTTCATCATCTCGAAGAGAATATCCTTCTGGGCCTCCCCATACGGGGGATTGAGGAAGAAAGCAGCCACGTTGAGATCGGCTTTGTGCTTCAGCAGATAGGAAGCCGCCGCGGCATCTTCGCTGGTGGTTGAAGGAAAGGAGAGACTGCCGGTGTCTTCGTATAATCCGATCAGCATCACCGTGGAATCGAGAGGAGTGAGAACCATCCGCCTCTTTTTCATCTCCCGAATGATGAGGGTGACCGTCGAACCGATTTTTTCGCTGCACTCCCATGTGGGCTGGATCGTGCGCCTGCCACTGATGTGGTGGTCCCAGAGATCTATCTCCAGCCCCTCTTTATCCTTCAGCTTGTCCATCCGGTCGAGC
The DNA here is from genome assembly GCA_963677545.2 of Desulfobacterales bacterium. Lineage (GTDB taxonomy): Bacteria > Desulfobacterota > Desulfobacteria > Desulfobacterales > JAFDDL01 > JBECKW01. The sequence goes on from CAXXKH010000008.1 coordinate 42,547, forward strand.
CGGCGCCACTGGTCGGTGTCGACCACCACCAGTTTCTTCACCTTTTCAAACGCCACCTCATTCGGCAATACCAGGTTGAAAGCAGTTTTATGGGTGGAAAGAAATCGCGCCACATTCTTATTGGTGGCCTTGGGAACGACCCCGATGCACCCCGGGTAGAGAAGCGTGGCGCCGATAACCGAGCCCAGGGCGTCAAAATCAGTATTTTTATGGGTAGTTGCTATAATCATCGACACTATCGGGAATTCACGTTGTAGTCGGAACCTTCCGCCGGAAGTAATTATATGCCGAAGATACGGTGGGTTGTCAAGGAATTGAGGGGCGCCCTGCAGGGGAACCGCATTTGGATTTTTATAAGACTCTATGGCTGTTTTAAGAGAATGAACGTCGAACATCGAACATCCAACGTCCAATTTTGAATGAGGAACCGAAGGCGCGGGCGGCGGAACACACCCCGGAAAAGGTCAGCAGGTCATTCCAACTGCGAACCATTATTTCATCGATTTGAAAGCTATCATGCCATGATGGTAAAATGTTTTCTTAATCTCAGAAATGACGTAATTTTCAAAAATTGACCCGATTAACGGGTAGGAGACGATTTGTTCCGGCGATTTGATTCGCAGCAGGTAGCACAACAATCCCGTGTCCATAAAATAAAGCTTGGGAGATTTAATGATTCGTTTTCGGATTCAGTTTCTGATTGAATATTCTAGGGTATCCGCCAAAAAGCATTGTCCTATACTGATCATCCATTCTCTCTTTTTTGGGTAGTTCCTTCCTTTGCAGCGGTAACAATTCAATAATTCGTGTTCTACCTGCCAGTGATTGTGATATTTTCTCATGCAACAATAAATTGGTAGAGCCTGTTAGGATCAGTTTCCTTGAATCAGAAGGATCGTCCAAGATTTCCTGGATATAAGACAGTAATTCCGGTATGTTCTGGACTTCATTCAAAACTGCGGATTGTATCGAGTTTAAAAAAGATTTGGGATCGAGAAGATTCGGTCCTTTCCTGCTTCAACCTTCCCCGCCCCTCATCCCAACCAAAAAAACGCTTGAAATCCAAACGGATAATAAGTAGGCCTATGAAATACCCCGCGAAGGTGAAAACAGGAGGGATAAAAATGAAAACCAAACGCTTATTGATCCTGTCGTTTCCAATCCTTATTGTCTTCTCGTTGTCTGCCTGCTTGGCTTTAACAAATCGGTCAACACATTCGGGCCGAACGATCGATCCCGTTGTTTCCACCGAGTGGCTGAGCGCGAACATCCATATGGAAAATCTTTTTATCATCGACATCAGGGGAGTGAAGGAATATGCGGCGGGTCACATACCCGGAGCGATCAGCGAACCCTTTGAGACCGAAATGGATCCCTGCTCAGGCCCCGCTTCCAATTGGGTTGTCGGAACCGGGGATTGCCTCTGGCTCCAGGCACCCGACCCGGAGGATCTGTTCGACACCATCGGAAAGCTCGGGATAACCAGGGACTCGAAGGTGGTGCTTGTCTCCGCGCCCACTACCGGAGACCCCCTCTTTTACGGTTTTGCGAACCCGATGAGAGTCGCGGACACTCTTATCTATGCGGGCGTCGCGAGCGTGACGATCCTGGATGGGGGGTACCCGAAATGGGTATCCGAAGGGCGGACGGTTACGAAGGAAGTCCCCGGGTTAACGCCTGTAACGTACCGGGGCAGCGTCGACAGAAGCATGTTCGTTACAATGGACCATGTCCATGAACACATCGGGAAGTCGGTCATTCTCGACGCCAGGGATGCACATGTCTATTCAGGGCGGACCATCGAGCCATTCGCCGACAAACCCGGGCATATCCCTGGCGCCGAATCCCTGCCCACCCCATGGATCTGGCAACAGAATCCCGACGGAACATACACATACAGGGAACCGGAGATACTCGGCAAAATGGCATCGAATGCAATTGGCAAGGCTGCCATTCCGGAGAGTAAAGAGATCATCGTTTATTGCGGGGTGGGCGGATATGCCGGCGCCTGGTGGTATGTGCTGACACAAGTGCTGGAATATGACAATGTCCGCATCTATGACGGTTCGGCCCAGGAATGGAGCAGGCATTATGATATGGTTGCGGATTGAAGAGAAAAGGCAGCCCTCGATCCGGTGAAGGTCGGCCCCAGACCCTTCGAGAGAAAAAGGCTCAAAAAGGCGGTGGTGTAAAAAAACAGACCATCCGGCCCGTTACCGGGTGGGGAAACTGCAGACCCGATGCGTGCAGAAACATGGGGTCGCCCCGCTCGCCGCTGCCGTACAGGCTATCCCCCACAATGGGGCAGTCAAGCCCCTTTGGATGGCTGGCATGCAGCCGCAGCTGGTGGGTCCGGCCGGTTTCGGGCAGGAACTCCACCCGGGTCCGGCTTGCGGAACAGTCGATTTTACGCCACCGGGTAATGCCCATTCTGCCGTTCACGGGGTCGTAGACCTGGTAAGGCCGGTTATCGGGATCCAGCCGAAAGGCAAGTTCTATCACGCCCGAATTTGCCTCGATCTCTCCTTCCAGCACGCCAACGTAACGCTTGGTGACACGGCGGGCTTCAAACGCCATGGAAAGCGTGCGGTGGGCCTCGGCCGTCAGCCCCAGCACCATGAGACCGGAGGTGGCCATATCCAGGCGGTGCACCGCCGGTTGCGTAATACAGTGAGAGTAAATGACGCGCAGGCGGCTTTCCACACTATCCTGCTTGTCCGGCCCCCGGCCGGGAACCGCCGCCAGGCCGCCGGGTTTGTCAACCACCACAATGGCGTCGTCCCGGTACACAAAAGTCAACCCTTCCCGGTTCATGACGCTGCCCCGCATAGAAGAAACCCCAGAATCGGCCGGCACTTGGAGACACAGGGCGAATAAAACCGGCCATGAAAACGGGTTCGGGAAGCATTTTCGCGACCCCAGTAGAATTCCGCCATACCTTCCGGCCGGATATGGTTGCCGGCCGCATGGTGCAGCAGTTTGGGCGCACAGCAGTCGCCGGTGCCTGTGGGCGGCAGCCCCGGCCTGTCGTAGATATCGATCAAAGATGCCGTCTCTCCCCGAAAATTTCGGAACCGATACAGAGCGAAAATTGCCTGCATCAACTGCTGCGAGCGCTGTTTTCTTTCCCTTTTCAGTTCAGCACAAAGCGGATCAGCCTGGGAAAGCCCGTCGATCCTGGCCCCCACCTGCTTGATAGCCTTTTCCGCGGGCCGGTTAACCCGATCGAATTCATCCGTGGAAAAAGCCGGCCCCACCCAGCCGGGAACCACCCAGCGGCCGTTGTATTGCCCGGAAAAAGCATACAGGGTCACCTCCCGGCCCCGGGCATCCGTGCCCACCAGCGCCCCGAACATCTTGCCCCGGGCCTCTCCGAAGAGGTCATCCGTACTCAAGGAAGAATCAGGCGCGGACGATGGATGAAAAATCATCAGGTGGCGGCGACGTGCCAGCTGTTCCATCAGCCCCTCACATGCCGCCAAGGCCTTGCCCTGGGGCAGAAAATGATCGCCACCACATCGCCTGCAATATCCCCTGGCTCCCGTCATGATTCCTGCCACTTCTCAAACTAGCAAATCCAGCGCCAGGGCTTGATTATTAAAACTGAGATTGAAAGCATAAACCGCGGCCGCAATTTTGACGGGCACGCTTCCGGACCCGGTACTTTCCCTTAGAACGGCGGTCTCGGTTCCGGCATCGGACGCCAATGCGCTGAAAGCCGGTTGGACCGGAAGTTCCGAAAGCAGCGCGCCGGTATCGAAGTCGTTTTGGGGGGCCGCCGGCATCTCTGGCACAGGTAATCCGGAGAGAGCGGCTTGGCTCCCGGAGTTCCGGAACATTGCAGGGGACGCAGGGTTCCCTGATGAAAAAACGGATATGGATGTATCGATCTGCAAACTTTCCTCCCCTGCACCATTCTACCACCAGTATATGATCTTTTTTGAATAATTCAATACCGGATCCGGTATTGAATTATTCAAACACGGTTACCCTGTTCCAGCCGTTCTTTGTTCTTGACATGACGAATAGCCATGATAGAAGAGACGTCGCTTTTTTAACTGCTCTATTTAGTTTCATATCCCTTGATGGCAGAAAAGTGCCTGCCGCCTTGTTTTCAAACGACCCGACAAATCGTTCGATATCCAACTAAAAGCAATACCGATTTTCGGGAGGTGTTTTTTCATGGAATCTCTGCTTTCCGCCGTTGTGGCGGACGGTATCACCGGCAAAAGAAAGACCCCCATTCACTGCGAGACCGCGACGTTCCCGATGAGGTGGAAATCTTTGAAATCCAGGGACCGTTCTTCTTCGGAGCCGCCAACAAGTTTAAGGATACCCTGAGGATCGTCAGCAGAAAACCGAAGGTGCTGATCATCCGTTGCCGCCACATCCTCTTTATTGACGCCACTGCCATGCGGGCCCTGGAAGAGCTGGTGGAGAAAACGAAAAAGGATGGAACCGCACTCATGCTCTCCGGGGTCCATGCCCAGCCGTTGATCAACCTGGAACAGCCTGGTCTATATTATAAGATCGGTGAGGACAACATTTTCGGCAATATCGACGATGCCCTCAACGCTGCCCGGCATTTTCTGGGGCTTCCGGAAACTCCCCGTCCGGGTCCGTTCGTTCCCACTGTGGCGAGGGAGAGGGAAGAGCAGCGTTCAAGATTGGAAAAAGACAAAAGCAATGGGCTGTTGGGGAGGAAAAAGCAAATTTAGATTTTAACGGGCACCAGACTGAAAAACTCATAAAGAGACAAGTCTCTGCCGGGATCAGTTTTGTCATCTGTAATGATTCTTGCCCGAACTTCACCTCTGTTTTTGCAGGAATAAAACTCAACCCGCACATTGTCTGAACTCAGCCACCTGCTGATCGCATTCATTGTTGCCTGTTTTAGATATTCTTTAGAACCGCTGCTCTTTATGTGACTCGCTTTGGAATACGCCTGAATAGCTTCATTTCGCTTGATAGCGGATGAAAAAGTAGAAGCAGCAGCTTCGCATTTCGTTGTGATAGCAATATCCATTCAACAGCTCCTTTTTTAACACCCTTCCGGCCCACTCGTTCCCCGATTAATAACAGCGATATTCATTGCCCGTTTTCACACTACGCCTGCACTGTAATTTTACAAAAAATGTGCCAGGATAAGTTCGGGATGAACCTGATGTGTAGCCAATTGATTTCACGCTATTTTTATGGTTTTCGATTTATCGGACCGAACCATATGAAGGGGAAGTGTATAAAAAAGATAACAATGAATGAAAATTAGTAGACACCAGTCGTTTTACTCGCCAATCCCGACCAGCGTAACACCCGCATTTCTACCCCGTGCTCCCAGACTGAAGCCCTGCCCACACAGCTGAATTCCTGCTTCGCGCGGGTTAAGCCCGTGTAGAGCAGTTCGCGGCATAACAGTTGCGATTCGCTTCGGGGCAGTATCATGGCGACATGATCGAATTCCGAGCCCTGGGTTTTATGAATTGTCATGGCGTAAACCGTTTCCACCGCCGGCAGGCGGCCAAGCGCGACGGCGCGGTAATCCTCTCCGCTTTCAAACCAGGCCATCAAATCTCCTGCCTCATTCGGCCAGACCAGACCGATATCACCGTTAAAGAGTTTCAGGCGGTAGTGGTTTTGAGTGACCATGATCGGCTGGCCGCGGTAGAAAGGCCGGCGATGCAAATTGAGCCGGGATTGGATGCGCTGGTTGATCCGTTTCACCCCCCGGTCATCTTCCCTGGTGGCGCATAAAATCCGAAACGCTTTGAGCTGCGTAAAGGCGTCTTTCAGATTTTTCAGCTGCGGCAGAGACGCGTAATACCGAGTTGTCCACTGGCCAATCAGGGGATCAAGCCGGTCTTCATTATACCAGTTGAGATCTTTGTTCCGCATAAAAATCGGCCTGCTGTCCGGCAGGCCGGAAATGACGTGCTTTGCCAGCTGCCCGATGCCGGAACCGGAATCGAAGCGGCGGCTGTGCAGTAATTCGGTGGCGTAATCGAGTGGCTTTTTTGCAGGCGTTAACGCAATTCCGGCATCCAGTTTTTTGAACTGTGAAATGCGTTCGGCACTGAAACCGGGGTGCGGGCGCATTATCAGGTCGGCCAGTACGGAACCGGCGGCGACAGACGGCAGCTGGTCGGCATCCCCCAACAGAATCAGGCGGGTCTCCGGTCGAATCGCGCGGCACAGCCGGGTCATCAGCGGCAGATCCACCATCGAGACTTCGTCGATTAACAGTACGTCCGCGTCGATGGGGTTGTTTTCGTTATGACGAAAATGGATCCGGTCAGGAATGACCCCAAGCAGACGATGCAGTGTCTGGGCGCTGTCGGGAATGCAGTCGGCGATGCCCATACCCGGTGTTAATTTCTGTTTGGCGCTGGTTACCGCCTCTCCCAGGCGCTGCGCCGCCTTTCCGGTGGGGGCCGCCAGCCTGATGCGAAATGGTCGGTCGGAGTGCAGCGACGCCAGCAGCGCCAGAATGCGCGTGACGGTGTAGGTCTTGCCGGTGCCGGGGCCGCCCGTAATCAGGCTGGTACTGCTGAAAACGCAGTTCATGGCGGCTATCTGCTGCCAATCGGTATCAGGCGTTTTTTGGGGGAATAGATCTTTCAGAAGTCGTTTAACTTTCGTCAGTTCTTTTTCGGTCAACGCCTGAGCTGGCATAAAACGATCGTGGAAAAACCGCGCCAGCTCCTGTTCGAACTGCCAGTAACGGCGCAGGTAGAGGCGGCGATTATCCAGCACGACGGGTGCGTTGTCTTCCGGTCCGATTGCGAAGGTCTGTAAAGAAGCGAGCCACGTTCCCGGTTCGGGGAAAACGTCTGCCAATTGATTGTAGGGTTCTTCACGGGCGGCGAAGTCTATCGCAAGACAGCTGTGCCCCTGAGACAGTGCAAAGCTGGTCGCAGCGATACTGTGCCACAGCACGGCATCATCACTGGAAAGCCACCGGCAGACACGGTTTGCGATGGCATTGTCCAGATGGGTAAACGGCTCCGGCAGGCGGTTCATTGCGTCACCTCCCGGGCGAAGACAGCGTCCAGCTGCTGCAGCTCCGAGGGACTGAATGAATCGAAAAAGATGCCGCCGCTCCCCCGGGGGTGCATGCCGCGAAGATAAAAATAGTACACGCCGCCGAAATGTGCCTCCGGGTCGTAATCCGACAGCCGTGCCTGGAGGAAACGATGCAACGCCAGGGAGTAAAGAGAATACTGCACATCGTAATGATGCTCATACATATTCCGCCTGATGGCTTCCGGTGTGTAATCGCTGAGTTTGTCGCCCAAATGGTTGGACTTGTAGTCGGCCACAAAGTACTGGCCGTTCAGTTCAAAGATCAGGTCGATAAAGCCGTGCATCATCCCTTTCAGTTTATGGTATTCCGGCAGGCGATAGGGTTCGCCGCGACGCCTGCCGATCAGTTCGGTCAGTTCGGTGATGGGCGCGGCGTGCATCGGGAAATAAAAGTCACTTTCACGCAGCGTCTGACGCATGGGCAGATCACTTAGCCGCGCCTGCCCGTGAAAGGGCGTGGCCAGGATTTCACCAAGCCATTGCCGCCACGCTTCCGCGCTGAAAGTTTCTGAAAGGCCGGCGTACCGTTTTTCGGCGAAATGTTGCAGGGCCGGAAAATCCGGCGCGGAAAAATCACAACGCTCCAGTGAGTCATGCAGCAGGTTGCCGGCTTCGGCCCCTTTGGCGAGCCCGAAACGCAGCGGCAGGTTCTGCGCCGGTTTGGACGGCTTTTCATCTTCATCACGGTCGGGGGTGCTGTGCGCACTGTGACCGGCGTGGCGTGTCAGTGCGGAAAAAGAACTGAGCCACCAGTCGCGTTCAATATGGCCGCGGAATTGAGCGGGTGTGTTGATGTGACTGTCACTCTCCGGTTCCCACGAATCCGTACCGACATCGTCTTCAGCGACGGCGATAAAATCCGCACAGCCTTCGGCCGTTAACGTCTCTTTGAAACTATCCGGGTCGTAGCTGTTTGCCTGCAGCAGCTGCCCCAGCGGAGATTGCCCGAAACTCTTAAACGGCGCCATACAGGCATAGAGCCGATTTTCAGCCCGCGTCATGGCGACATATAAGAGGCGTATAAATTCGGCTTTTTCTTCTTCATCGGCCAATTCTTTTTCATCGTCTGAGGCGAGAAACGACTGCTTCAGTGAATAATCACTACGGTCGTGATACCGGTACACCGCCCGCTCACGGGGACTGGCCCCGTAATAGCTGATAAAGGGAAGGAAGACGATCGGGTATTCCAGCCCCTTGGCGCCGTGCATGGTCACGATCTGAACAAGTGTCTCGTCACTTTCAAGCCGAAGCAGGTTTTCATCGGCGCCGGTGCTTTCCAGAAGCGCCTGATCAAACCAATGCAGCAATGCATCGGGCTGGCGGTGGCGATTGCTTTCCATCTGTAGCCGCTCCGCCAGATGCAGGCGATTGGTCAGGCTGCGCTCCCGGTTGAGCGGCTGGGGTCGGTAATGCTTTTGCAGAATCTCGAGAAGTACACTCATCAAGCCTTTCTGCTGCCACTCTTCGCGCCACTTTAAAAACCGGTTCTGCCATCTGGCCCAGCGGTGTTCGTTGTGGTTTATGTCGTCAAGCTGTCCGGGCGTCAGTCCGATCCAGGATGCGGCCAATGCCGCGATGAATTTTCGTTCATCTTCCGGTTGCCACAATCCATTTAACAGCTGCTGAAGAGAAACCGCTTCCCGGGTCTGAAAAATATTCTCGCGGGTACTTAAATAGACCGAGGCCAGCCCGGCCCCGGCCAGACATTGCTGAAGCAGATCGGCTTCGCTGTAGTTGCGGACCAGTATGGCGATGTCGCTTGTCTTTATGGCGTTTTGGTCCGCGGTTACCTGGCGGAGCAGTTGAACGATTTCCTGGGCGACCCATTTTGCAATCACAATCTGGAATGCTTTTTTCTCGCCCTTTTCTTCGGGCTTCGACGGTAAAAAATATCGCCACTGTACGGCGGGCTGACGGTCGGAAAAGGCGGCGTCGGTTTTTCCGGCCGGTGCGTTGATGCGATGGTAACCGATGCCAAAGCGGAAAACGGCATCATTTGTATCTGCGTCGCCCTGCAGAAATGCCTGGTTGTATCCATGGATCACCGCCGGCGTGCTGCGATAGTTGGTGTCCATTGTCCACGTATCATCGGCATCGGTTTTGGCTTTCAGGTATGCAAAGATATCACCGCCGCGGAAACTGTAGATGGCCTGTTTCGGGTCGCCGATCATGCAGAGGAATTTTTCCGGCCGGTCACCATAGAGCTGATGCAGAATCTCGTACTGGTCCGGGTCGGTATCCTGAAACTCATCGACCAGCGCTGCCGGGAACTGATCGAGCAGGGCGGCTTTCAGTGCCCGGGCATTCTCGCCGCGGAGCGCATCGCGCAGTCCGGTGATAAGGTCATTGAAATCGAGCTGGTCCAGCTGGTTTTTATCACGCTTTACCTGGGCGCGTATCTGCTCGACTCCATCCAGAGACAGGTTGATAAGCCTGGCTTTATCGGTAAACAGACAGGCGGTGATCAGCCGGTAAGCGGTGGGCAACTGTTCCTGTTTTTTGGCCGTGTTGAAGAACTTCTTCAGCATCTCGGAGGTGAACCGGGCATGGGGGTATTGTTCCGGGTCTTCCGCCAGGGCGGATAACTGCCGCTCCACTTCGTCCAGCAGCTGTATCATCTCCTCACTACGGGGTTTGTTGACTTTTCGCAGTGCCTCACATTCGCCGGGCCACTGCCGTTGCAACTGCTTCGCCAGTGCCAACCGGTCGGGAATCTCCGGCCGAACCAGCGGGCTGTCGCTGACAAGGACATCCCGCCAATGGTCCAAAAAGCGGTCGGGTGCCTGCCAGCCTTCGGCCAGAAACGGATAGGTCGGCTGTTTCTGCTGGACGCGATACCAGTCTTCGCAGGCGTTCAAGAGCAGACTGTCAGAATCGGTTTCCATATCGGCATTAAAACTCAGGCCGCTGAAAAAGGCCTGCTGACTCAGGGCGCGCTTGCAGAATCCATGAATGGTGTAAATCGCCGCCTGATCGAGCTGCAAAATGGCCTGGCGCAGCAGCAGCCTGGCCTTGTCGGGCTCGATTCTGTTGCTCAGTGCTACCAGTACGGGTTCGTCTTCGTCGCCGATCGAATCCCAGCGGCTCAGTGTCTCGCGCAAAAAATCGTTCAGCCGTTTGCGCAGCTCCCCTGTCGCCGCGACGGTAAAGGTCATTACCAGGATCTGTTCAACTGTCAGCTCCTTTTCCAGCAGCAGGCGAAGGTAGATGCGCACAATATTATAGGTCTTGCCGGTGCCGGCACTGGCTTCAATCAGGTGCCTGCCCTGCAGCGGGAGAGTGGCGCTGTCGAGGTTACGCATGGTCTTCCTCCTCAATCAGCGCTATCTCGATCTGCTCGATGAGTAAATGATAGAGAGCCTGGAGTTGCGACATGGTGATACAGAAATCCGGCGGTTCGGACCAGAAATACTGCACGTAGGGATCATACGACAGGCCCTTCTTGTTCCAGTCATCCGACCAGGTTTTGTCGTACGTGGCGAGGTCGTTTTTTCCGCGAACGCAGTTGAGCACCAGTTCGGCATTCAAAAACAGGGGCTCGTTGCGGCTTTGCAGGAAGAATTCATAAAACCTGTCCAATTGGGTTATGGCAGACGCGAAAGAAGGAAGCGAAATTTTTTCTGTTCTGTCATCCCTGCCGCGAAAATAGCCCTCTGTTTTTGTGGGGGTCGTCGCATTGGCACACAGGTGCCGCAGCCAGAGCGCAATCAGATCCTTGCCCTTGATATTGGCCGGGCGCCAGAATACCTGGGTCCCGTCGGTCGCCTGGGGAAGGAAAGCCTCCAGTGTCCCTTTTTCAAACGCGATGTGATGGGTGCGCCACGGCTCATTATTGAGACTGGAAGCGTTCAGAATCCGGGCGAAGGCGGCGGCATCATTTTTCCAGTCGTCAATCTGCTTCCTGGAAACATCGTCCAGCGGCAGTGCACTGGCTGCCATTGCCTGTTGATAATGGAAGTCATCCAATGCGGTATCCAATGTGGCGGCGATATGCTGGTACTGAATCTGATAACGGTTCAGATGGGTAAGGGCGAAGGGCTCGCTGTCGCTGAGATCGTCTGCCCGGGTGTCGAGAAACAGACCCAGCCGGGTGCGGGCAAAAGCACGACTCGGGTGGGTAAAGACATCGATCCACTCCTCCAGCAGCATGAAATGGCTGTCTGTTTCCGGCAGCGGTGACAAGGTGCCGGCGGTGACGGTTTCGGGTGCTTCCCGCAGCTTTTGCCAATGCGCCTCGAAGGTCGGAAAATCCCCCAGGTAATTCCGCTCACTGAACGGTTGAAGCGGCAGTTGCCGAATGTGCCGGTCCCGGTCGAAGCCATACCCGTGACTGAGGTAATCGATCAGCTCCTCCAGCACCAGTGAGGCCGGCTTGACTGCGTTTTTACGGATGTCCGCGCCCTGATAGCTGAGATACAGGGCATCTCGGGCCGAAAGGATCGCTTCCAAAAACAGATACCGGTCATCCCCGCGGCGGGAACGGTCGCCCAGTTTCGGTTTGTCCAGTGCCATCAGATCGAAACCCAGCGGCGGCCGGGTTCGTGGGAACTGGCCGTCGTTCAAACCGAGTACCGCGATAATGCGAAACGGTATCGAACGCATCGGCACCATCGAACAGACGGTGATCTGTCCGGTCATAAACTGGCTGCCGGTCTGTTGCGGGCCGGCAAAAGAGTTGTCCAGGACATGACGAATCACACTGAGGGGGATGTCATCATCCGCCAACCCGGCTATATTGGCAAATTCGGTCATGTCATCGATGGCCGTCTGGATTGCCTGGTTGCTGCGCTCGAAAGTGCTGTCGGAGGAAAACATGACCTGCTTCAGTTGTTCATGTAAAAAGCGCTGCCACTGGGAGGGCGTGCGTGTGCGATTGAGTGAGGATCTTATATCTTGCAGCTGTTCGATGATGTGTGTCAACCGGCCAAGCAGTAATGCATCATCGCCTTCGGCGTCGTGCAGCAGAAATTGATCATTCACAAAGCAGTCATGATCGCCAAAGGCAAAGCCGAGAAGCAGACGATCCAGACCCTGCTTCCACGTGAAGTGATCCGTGGCCCGGGTTTCAGGCAGCCACTGTTTTTTGTGATCCGCGTCAAAGCCCCAGTGGATGTTGGCGCGTGACAGCCAGCGTTCTATCTTCTTCAGGTCATTGGGCGTCAGCGAAAAATTGCCGGAAATGGCCGGAACACGCAGCCAGCTGACAATCCGGTTAACCTCAAAACGGGCATCCGGCAGAGTAAGAAGCTCCAGAAAAGCGGCAACGGTCGGATCGGCATTTCTCAGATTGCGGTCTGCAATGGAACAGGGCAGCGGCGGTACATCGTCGGCCATATCGGCGAAGCTGCGTGCGAAAACCGCCTGCACAAAGGGCGCGTAGTCTTCGACATTGGGGCACATCACCAATACGTCTTTGGGCGTCAGGGCCGAATCGTTGTTGAACTGGTGCAGCAACCAGTCGTGAAGTCCCTGTACCTCGCGAAAGGCGCTGTGTGCACTGGTGAGCTGAATGGAACCATCGGCTGGAAATTCCGCAAGCGGTGACTGACGCTGGTCGCTGAGCGTCAGTATATCGCGTTGAATCCGTGTCAGGAGTGACCTGTTTCCCGTATCGGTAAAGACCTGCGTATCGTGATCCGCATATTCGGACAGCAGTCGCACAAACGCCTGCCCTTGATGCCCGAGGCTGGTCAGCAGCGGATTGCCCGCGTCATCGGTCGATTCACTCTCCGATACCCAGTTTGCCCGTTGCTGCGCCTGTTGCACCTGAAGCTTGATCAACTGCTTTTCACTTTGCAGATCATCCCATTTTTCGACGCTCGGATTGAGATAGAGAAGATGAATATCGGTCTCCGTCCGGTGCGCCAGTGCCGATAAAAAGTCAAGCCAGATCGGCGCCAGCGCGTTGATGCCGAACACAAAGAACTGGCCCGGCAGCGGGTGCGCGGGGCGATGAATGTTCTCCACGGCCTGCTTCATCAGCCGCAGGGGATGGTTCGGATCTTTCGCCGCCAGCAGCTGCCACAACAGCGCCTGCCAATGCGGTTTTTCTCCTGCATCCCATTTTTGAATCCATTGAGGGCGGAACAGCAGGTACTGCTCGAACAGGTCCGCCAGCTGCTCGGCCAGTTGGAAACGGCGCCGATCCTTTAAATGAGCGGGTTGTGCCTGCCAGTAACGGGTCGGTTCCTCAGCTTGCGGATCTTCGCTGAACAAAGGGTCGGCAAGGATGGTGTGAATACGCCAGGCCAGGATTTCCCGGCTGTAGACAGAACGTTCAGGGATGGCATCCTGTCCCAAAATAAGGCGAATTATCTTCCAGAAATAGCGGACCGGCAGCGGGTACTTGATGTTCATGCAGATCTGCCGCGGGCTCTGTCTGGCCAGCTCCATATTGAGCCAATGCTGCATGCCCGGATGCTGTACCAGCACCTGGTCCGTTTCCAGAACACTGCGGTTCAGCTGTGTGAGCAGGGTGTTCAAAACAAAAACCAGGTTTTCGAGTCTGTTTGAGGGATAGGTGTAGAGCATGGGGCACGGTTTTTACTTCGTATTGTATAATGTTAACGGGCGACGGGCCTTGCCGGTTATACAGCACACCCGTTTCAGACATAGACGGCATGAACCTGCTTTTCAAGAAGAAATATATGCCAAGATTACAATGGGATGTCAAGGTGGCGAGCCGGAGCGATCAGATCCTTTCTCAGAAACATACACGCAAAAGCGTGCATCTTGGTAGGCCGAGAAGAGCATTGCTTATGCTGCAATATGCTTGATATTTGAAAAGGCGGTCTCGTCAACCCGACTGATTTCCCAGTTGACCTGAAGATTCATCCAGAACTGGGGACTGCCGCCGAACGCTTTAGAAAGCTTCACCGCCATCTCTGCGCTGACCCCTCTCTTTCCACGGCATATTTCATTGATAGTTTTGGGTAACACCCCGATATGTTTGGCAAGCTCTGATTGAGAGACGCCGGTCTCTTCAAGCTCATCCCTAAGCACTTCTCCCGGATGAACAGAGGTGTAATGTGTACGATTCATTTTCGTTGCTCCTTCATAATTTCCTCAATGATAATCGACAATCTCCACATCCTCGGCATTGTCGTTTTCCCATTTGAAACAAATCCGATATTGTTCATTTATCCGCAGGCTATATTGTCCCTGCCGTTCACCCTTTAGTTTTTCAAACCGATTCCCGCGTATTTCCATTAAATCCTGCATAGAAATAGCAGCACCCAGCCTTGCCAGTTTGACCCTCGCTTTTTGGTGCAATTCTTTCGGAAGTATGCGAAGTGCCTCCTTGGATACTCTTCCGTAATTTATATCCCCAGTCGCACTGTTTTTGAAATTGCGAATTGCCATGCCGCATTCTGTATGAAGTATATTTTCTTATACCGAATAGTGGTATAAAGGTCAAACAAAAAACGCATCGGAAAGGTGCGTTGGTTGCCGTCGATAAAGCCGCGATTACGGGCAAGTCCGAAGCCGTATTCAGCGGCCAGGTCAAATATATCCGACGTTCCATACTGAAGCAGGTTCCGGGGGGCGCTGCAGAGCGCTTTCGATCACGCCCCAATCCCGGACGCCAAGCAGGCCGCCGTGTTCGGCGATCTGCTGTTCATGGATGGCGAGCACGACGTTGACGTCTACCCATCGTGGTGTCATCGTTTCGACAGCTCTTATTGATGTCTGATTATACGAGAGATTTAAAACGGTACCTTCAGGAGGCCGGGTGCAGCTTTTTTCGTCAAGGTAAAGATGATCATGAGATTTGGTTCAGTCCACTTACCAGCATTAGATTTGTTGTCGACAACCACATCAAATCTCGTCACACCGCCAATGCAGTACTTAAACAGGCAGGGTTACCCGAAAAAGTCTTTCTTCGAGAATCCGAGCGGGTATTTTTCGCCTTCTTTTTGGCGTGAATCAAAACGATTTACATATGAGGGATATTGAAAGGCAATCAGGTTTTGCCATTGGAACAATCCAGTCGGAACTGAAAAAGCTTGTCGATTTGGGCCTGGTGATAAAAAGACGGGATGGGAACCGCCTATATTTCCGAGCCGACACGGACCACCCTCTCTATCCGGATATCAGAAGCATTGTTTTGAAAACCTCCGGACTGGTTGATGTCCTTAAAAATGCTTTTCATGAAGAACCGACCCTCCGGGTAGCATTTGTTTTCGGTTCCATTGCCGCTGGTAGCGAAAAGGCGGCAAGTGACATGGATTTAATGGTGATTGGACGGATCGGGTTGAGAAAGTTGACGAAGCTTCTTTCAGGGGTGGCTGAAAATATCGGAAGGGAAATCAATCCGCATGTTTTAACACCGACGGAATGGTTGAATCGCAGAAGGGGAGACGATCATTTTATAAACCGGGTAATGGACGCACCGAAACTCTTTGTTATCGGGAATGAACATGACCTTGAAAACGTGGCATAAAAACGGCTGGCTGAAGCCCCACCAGACCAGCAGGAATGAAATAGAGGATCTGCTGATGAGCTGATTCTTTTTGTAAAAGAGTTCCAGGGGGGTGTGCTGATCTGGCTCGAGAAACACCATCCGGATCTCCTCAAGGAATAAGAAAAGCTGAGTTGTATAGGTAGCCTTGAACCCGCTCTTCCCACTTTCCCAACCGCCGCCCTTCCGTCCCTCCGGCTCTTCCGCTCTTCCTAATTTCCGCTTTTCCAGCCCCTCCTCGTCCCTCCTCCTATCGAAGCGGTCTTCCCTCGTCCATCGTCGTTAAGCCGTTCCGACCTCAGACCTCCGACCTCAGGCCTCTGACAGCCCCGCTCTTCCTAACTTCCGCTCTTCAGCCCTTTCGTCCCTCCTTCGAATCCGTATTCACGATTGGCTGGTTGAATGGGTACGCAGCCAGGCAGCGAGGGCTTTCTGATCGATCTCGCCTTTACCGACACCTTCGAAGATTTCGATGTTCGACGTTCAAATGAATTATTACAATTCAATACCTCACCGGATCAGTAGAACCTTTCCGGGTCCTCCACCCGTCGAAGACCCCGTTTTCGGGGAGGTGGAGGATTTAGTGCCTTAAGAAGGAATGGGTTGCTAAACCCCATGCAACCGGCTTGAAGGCTAAAGCAGGCAGGTATCAGTCATTCGCAACGAACTATCAGCTCTTAATAACAGGGGCTTAGATTATAGCAGACTGAGTTCGGACAACCAGCGATGGGCGGTCCGGATCTCGGCACCATTTGGAAAAGTTTTTTCCCTGTCCAGCTCTTTTGAGAGCTGAATCATCTTCGCAGAAGGAAAGTATTTTTTAAATATTTCGAAATTCGGGCTTAGATTCTCCCCTTTCCATTTGACCTCCATCATCAGGGACATCACTTCATCTGTCGTGATGCCGAAATCGATCTCTTTGCCATCCTTTGTTTTCAGGTAATAGAGTTTCCGGGTTTCTCCAAGGCAATCCTCCCGGAAGTGGATTTCTTTCTGAAGCGCACAGGCGACGGCGTTTTCGAGCTTGGCGCCGGAATCCCCAATGACTTGTCCGGTGTCGTAGAAGTAAAATTTAGGGGCTTTCTGAATAGCACGGGCGATGTTTCGGTGGTAAGGCGGCACTTTGAAAAGAACATACAGATTTTCGAGAATTACCAGCCACCGTTTGACGGTTTTATCAGTACACTGGAGATCCCGGGCCAGAGAACTGTATGATACCGGACTCCCCACGCTTTTTCTAAGCAGTCCTATGAGTGTTTCTATCTGCGTAATCTGATGAACCCTCTCGAGGTCGATCAGATCCTGTTTCAGGATAATATCGAGGTGTGATTTTTTCCAGCGGTTGTAAAACCGGGTGGTTCCATTCAGATACGGTTCCGGGAACCCTCCATATGAGAGCAGTCTGTCCAGCGCATCCTCGAGGTTTTCCGGTGCCAGAAAGGAATGGATTTCCTTCAGATCCAGGGGGTGGAGTCTGAACTGAAAAAACCTGCCTGCCAGCGAATCCCCGGCTTTCCGATAGGTGTCGAGCTTTGCGCTCCCGGTTACAAGCAGTGCGGGCGGTATCCCTTCGGTGTCATATACACCTTTCAGCCAGGATTTCCAGTTTTTCAGCTTGTGGAGTTCATCAAAAATAACAAGAGGTTTTGATCGATCCCAGGATTTTTTCTGGAGGCTTATCCTGTCGTCCAGATTGTCGAAATTGAAATAGTCGAAATCCTTGCTAAGCCCTTTGGTTAGGGTTGTTTTTCCAGTCTGCCGGGGCCCGGTAATGAGGATAATTTTTTTGTGTAGATCTTGCTGAATGTATTCTGTGAAATATCGTTCCATACCGGCTATTCTGGCATATATTCCGAAATAGTCAAGACTTTTTCGGAATTTAGTCCGGAACGGTCGTGTTTATTTCTTGCCCACTGCGCTGTACGCCGTCCGTTCCTCCGCTCTTCGGCCTTTCCTAGACATAGATCACGGAATTCTCGATTCGCTGAAGAAATCGGCTATTGATATTTTTGCTCTTGCGCACGATCTCGATTTTTCGATTGAATTTACGTTCAAGGAAAATTGTAAGGCCGGCGAGATATTCGAAGCAGGGCTCCTTGAATTCAATCAATAGATCGATATCACTGTTTTTATTTGGTGTGCCGCTGGCAAATGAAATGAACCGAAAAGACCAATCTCGGTCACCCCATATTTATTAACAATGAAGGGTTTCTCGGTTTTTAAAATCCTGAGGATGTCATTATTTGTCAGATCGGTTTCCATAGGAATAAACTCAGTGAATAGCTATTTGTCATAGAAATAACAGTTATATATGTCAATTAGCCTAAGTTCTGTGGAATGTCAAATTTCATGCCTGCACACTCTAAACTATCGGCAGCCCAGCTTTTCGCCTTTCCAGTTTCCGTCCTTTTCAGTTACCAAGCATTCAGCACCCCCGAAATTACCTGCACTCCCGCAATCTCGTCCCTCCGCTCCCTTCCCAACTTCCGCTCTTCGGCCGTTCAGCCATTTCGTCCCTCGTCCCAGCGACTTGTCACGGTGTAGCTTAAGCGCGGACGGAAGCGATCCTCCATCCTTCCTCGTCCTTCGCATATCAGCTTTTATCTATAGCCCATAGCCTTTCGCCCATAGCCTCGTCTTTTCCACGCAGTTCGCCTCCTATCCTCCCATCCCAGCGTCCTGGCCTTTATGCCTCCAAGCATCCCAGCATCTCGCCCTTCTGCGAGATGTCATTGACAAAACCACCCATTTGTGTCCATAAAAAGAGCCAAAAAATCGAGTTTTTACAGATAACTGCTCACCCGGGGGGAGATGGGCCGGAAGGTTTGTTCAAACGGAAGCAGGTCGTTATGGATGCAGCGGTTCAGCTTTTCACCAGTCAGGGGAATGACGTCACAACCACCTTTGTCGCTTGCAGTTACCAAGCACTCAGCACTCACGTAGTTCTCCCATATTCTCAAGACAGCTTTCGATTCCTGTTTTTCCCGTTTGGAAGCACTTTCAGCCGATACCGAAACAGCATTCAAGAAAATCGAGAAGCTCATGGATTTTCTTTTTATTATTATCACATTTGTATTAGGACTATTCAGGCAGTGAAGCTTTTATTTTGTGTTTGAAACGTATCGATTGAAAAGGTCAAGAGCTGGCTTGATACCTTTAGATGACCCCTTTAGTGGCCTTATGGCTTACGTGCCCATAGCTCAGCTTGATAGAGCGCCGGACTTCGAATCCGTAGGTCGGGAGTTCGAATCTCTCCGGGCGTGCCATTAAACTAAAGGCTTTATACAGAGCATATCTGTGAGAGCCTTTTTTTATTGGTATCTATGGGGGCGGCCTCTTTAAAACCTTATCTGTAAATGGATTAGGACGTATTGCATCGGGAATTTTTTCTGTTTTATTGTACTGTGTAAGCTCTATGTAAGCAGATTTAATCAGCATGGCAGAATCAATAAATCAGTTGAGCTCATATCTTTAAGAGATGTTTCTTATCACTAATCTGGCCAAATATTAGATAGTAATAATGAATATTGTCTATCATAACAAGGTACTATGATCTAAAAAATCACAAATCTTTCTGGCATTTTTCCAACATTTCTGTTGGATGCTTGTCGTTGTACTTCTTTACAGCCTATTGTTTTTTAATTGTTAATAAAAAAGAGCCAAGAGCAGACTTGATCCCCATTTTAATTTCGGCGGTTTTTCAGCGTAAATTTTTTATCTAATGAACTATCTGTAGCGGAATATGGATAAAACTGTGTATAATTCTAAATATATTAATATTACAGGATAGTTATATTTTATTGTTGTGGATAAGTTAAAAATATGCGATGGGGACTAAAAATCCTTGACGTTTTAACTATTTTCATGTGGCGATCTGACACGAAAATTCAAAAGGATCTCAATTATGCTTAATAAAACCGAAAGGGACCATATTAAAAGAGCGCTACATTCAAATGCAGTGATGCTATTTTTGGGTGCGGGCTTTTCATGTGAAGCTACAAATAAAATTGATTCAAAGATCCCAGCCGGTAAAAATCTCTCAAAAATACTATGGGAATATACATATGGATCTGAAGAATACGAAGAAACGGATTTGCAAACCATATTTGAAGCTGCGCTAAAATCTAAACAAAAAATAAGTACACTTCAAGAATTAATCCAAAATATAATGGAATGCAAAAGCATTCCTGATTGGTATCGAATTATTACCTCTCAATATTGGTATCGCATTTACACAACAAATATTGACGATATAGTGGAAAATGTATTTAAAAAACCAGTATTACCCGTCAAATTAAATCAGATAGTTGCGCCAGAGAATGATTTTAAAGAAAGAGACCAATTTTTAAACAATATTCAATATATTAAATTGAATGGGTCTATACCGCATGATCCTCGGACATATACTTTTTCCGCAAGGCAATATGCAAAACGCTCAACAGAACATGATACGTGGTATGATCATTTTGTCAGAGATTATATCACTCGTGTCACCATTTTTGTTGGAACTGAATTAAACGAACCATTATTCTGGCGACACATTGAACTTCGAGAAAGAAAAGACAGAAACGAGATGGAACGTAGGCCTAAATCTTATCTCGTTTGCTCTAAAATTTCAAAACCCAAACAAACAATCTTATCAGATTATAATATTATACCAGTAGAAGCAAAAGCGGAAGAATTCTTTAAATGGCTATCTGAAGAAATCGGGCCACCAGAATCAAGACAAGCAGTAATACAAGCCTCTAATCCTGAGTTAATAGAACTTTTTGAATATGAAAAAGAAGGCATAAAAAGATCTGATATTGATAAATTGGAAACATTTTTTAAATCCTTTCAATTAGTAAAAATTGAACAACCTAATGCAGGGCATAGAAAAAAATCCTACCTCTTGGGAAAGGAGCCAAGCTGGCAGGATTTATACCACAATCTCGATGCCGAGCGTGAAATAAATGACATTTTTATAAAAGAAGTTGAAGCGGCTGTAAACAGTGAGGATAAAATAAAGGTATTGGTTTTAACAGGCACAGCTGGGAGCGGAAAAAGTACAATATTGATGCGGACGGCGTTGCATTTTTGCGCACAGGGTATTCAATGCTATTTCGCCAATTCGGAAGATTTAATAAAATGGGAAGATTTCATAAAATCAATAAAGATTATAGAAAAAAATATCATCATTTTTCTTGACAATGCTGATTATTCATTAGGTTGGTTGGCTGGGCTAATAGAACAAATAGGAGAGGTAGAAACAAAACTTATATTTATTTTAGCCAGTAGGACAAACAGGTATATAAAGTTTTCTGGAAAACTTTTGCAAATTACTAAAATCAACGAAATTGATAACCCCAACCTTACAGACACAGACATAAAAAATTTAATTAACAAATTAGAAGATGAAGACCTCTTAGGGCAATTACGGGGAATGACAGCTCAAGAAAGGTTCTCAGAATTCAAGTATAGAGCAAGAAAACAAATACTAATTGCAATGCGCGAGGCTACCCAAGGGAAAGAATTTGATGAAATTTTAAAAGGAGAATATAACGAAATAGATCCATATGAAGCAAGAAAAATTTATCTATGTATCGCATTAGCGTCGGCTAAACATTTTAAATTAAGCACACAACAAATTATTGCGACATCAATTGCCAGACACTCCGAAATATTAACATTTTTAGACAAGAACCTAAAAGGTCTTGTTGAACAGCCTTATGATGGAGCAAATTATTATCAATGTCGCCATCCCATCATTGCAGATTTTATAATATATGACATCGCTGAAAGATCACACTTAAAAGAAGCTTACATTTCTATTTTATCTGTTTTGGCCCATGACATGGGAAGCAATCCCGAACTCGGTAATAAGATATTTAGATTATACAAACGGCTATTAAATCACTTATCAATATTTGATAACTTTCAGAAGAACATTGATCATGCGAGGGATATTTACGAATCTGTTAGAAAATATATTGGCGATGATTTCCACTTTTGGCTTCAATATGGTTCATTAGAATTGTCGTTTGGAGAATTAGATTATGCTGCAAATTATCTGGCCCAAGCAG
Source organism: Desulfobacterales bacterium (assembly GCA_963677545.2). Classification (GTDB taxonomy): domain Bacteria; phylum Desulfobacterota; class Desulfobacteria; order Desulfobacterales; family JAFDDL01; genus JBECKW01. Next base: position 64,150 of record CAXXKH010000008.1, read on the forward strand.
AATCATTAAGACCAAATGATATGTTTATTTTGACAGCTAAAGGACATCTCCATTACCGACAATCTTTAGTGGCGAATAATATATATACAGCCTTAGAATTAAGACAAGACGGTAAGGATTATATTGTTGACCAAATAAATAGACGACCTGATTTTAGTCCTCATCCTTTTCATATATTTGGCGTGCAAGAGATGAGGTTTGCACAAAAATGGTATCTTGAAGATGACCCCGGTGAATGTAAAAACATTTTTAATAATGCATTAGATGTCGTAAAAACCGGACTAAATCGACACCGCAGGAGTCCAGAATTAATTCAACTTGAAGATGACCTAAAAAAAGCACTACTATCCTTGGCTATAGCATAGATTACGATGTCCACAGTATACCTGTTAAGTGGAAAGATTATTTTATTTGAACATTAATTGCTGTTTGTTTTTATGATTATTTTTTTCGTTGCGTACTGATTCAGGAGTCCAAAGTCCCTTCTTTTCGTGAATTTTCAAAGTCTCTTTTGAGGATTCTTGGGGACGTTCTTCGGATTCGCGGATTTTATCTTCAATAATCTTCAATAGATAGCAGATCGCTATCTGCATAAAAAATGTGTTAATAGAACCTGCGACAGCTATTTACTACCACAGTATTTTTCTATACATTCTCGATGCGGATAGTAAATAGCTCATACCCAAAATAAAAGATTTCAGAAGCTTGAGATAGTCAAAAGATATCACAAGTCCAGAATAAATATTCCAGATCGCGATATTATGACCTTATCACAGGTTTTAAAGGGAAATCGGAATACACAAGATCTTGTGGTAACGATTTAATCACCGGCCCGGCTTTTGGGGACCGGTGAATTTATTGGTTGGATTCTAAATCATTTGCGATTCCACGTAAAAGCCGCATTCCTTCAGTAGTAAGAGTGCCATCTAAATCCATCAAATGTTGTTGTTTCATATAATCAAGGGCACTAGGACTCATTTTTTCTAATAATATACTATACTCGCGCTTGCTGGTGTGACTTGAATTAAGCATTGCAAGATAATGTGTATTCAATATCTTTCCAAAGAATTCTTTCAAATAACTCAGAAAATCAGGGTCTAAATTGTTCGGTTTTTCTGCGAGTCGTATGCGACGCTGAAGATGATTAAGTTCGTGCTTGGCCTCAAATAGCTCCTTTTGAGTTATGTCCAATCTTGAAAAGAGTTCCCGCTTTTCAGTTTCTGCCAACTGAGCACGTTCTGCAAGGATATCGAGCAACTTTTGAATTTCTGCCTCTTTTTTCGCGACTTCTTCCTGCTCTTCTTTTTCTTGCTCACGTGCTTTGGAAACATCAAAGGGGAATTTTTCAAATTTATCTCTTAGACCTGTATAGCCCTCGTCTAGATGCCTAAGACGTTCCCCAAAACCTGCCTCTATACGTCCAAGAATTTGTGACACTTCTCGAGTAAATTTATGTGTATTATCGTAAAAAGCGTTACTAGTATCTGTGGTTTTGAAATAAAAAAGCGCAGAGAGGCCTACTGCAAAAAGTGCTAATAGCAAAGAAAGAAATGAAGAAAAGTCAAACTGCAAGGCAACTTGGACTGTAATAATGCGGTAAACAAGCGCAGATGTAATTGCGATAACAACAAAACTTACGACCGATTTAGGGAGACCCCAAGTAGAGCTTTTATAGCCACCAGAAAAAATATTTTTTCCTTGGCCCTCCTGCTTGTCCATACTGATCCTCCTTTTGATCCAACGCTATGCTCACGGGGCGCGCGCTTTTTGCGCTCCCGTGCAGCAAATTGTGTGTGCCGGGCACGGCACATGTTCTTAAAAGTGAGTCGAGTGTATGTATCAGAAATTCAGACATTTGGCAAGTCTTAGGCCCAGCCCGATGGAGGCGAAGGGCGTAGCGGTATGGCAACGGGGTATCCCGCCAGAAGCGGGATGCTTCGGGAGGAAGCCGCCTTGCCGAGGCAAGGTACCGCGAAGGTACGGGGTGACGAACAGAAATCGAGTATGAGGCGCACACACCGGGACGAGTCTGCACATCAAGACGAAGTCCTCTATCCATCTCAGGGTGTGTCCGTAAACTCGGCATTCACGTACCGAAAGGCATGTGTTTACCCCGGGAGATCTCTCATGTTGCCCTGGAGCGTCGCGTGCGAGGCGAATTGGCTGAGGGAAGAGTAATCGACCCCAAACGCATGAGAGAAGTCAGCAGAGGGCATAGTAGTCGGTGGAAACGAGCCGGGCCTCCCGAAAGTGGGAGAAGTATACCCGGAGGCCTCACCCCGATGAAGGCCCGAACGGTACCTGGGCCGAATGGCTTGGGTAAATGGTCTGGGTTATCAAAGAGCGTGGTCTTATCGTCATACCGCGGCAGTAGCCGAAATGCTGATAGCGTCCTGCTTGAATAAAACCCGGCAGGCAATAGTATTCACCTTGTCTGTTTTTGACCAGCCGAACCGCCGGATACGGACCCGTATGTCCAGGTGGTGTGGGAGGGGCACCCCGTGAGGGGTGTCCCTATCCCTATTAGGGCTTTCTGCTCACTGAAAATATAGTTAATTCGGTAGAGCTATCGCTTGATGCCGTGATTATCTGGTTGTCCTTATTATAAGCAATAACTCGAAAACCGTACAATTCGTTTCCTACTAAATCCTCGATTTGATCACATTCGTCTCTGCCTTTATTTTCGTTCAACCTCTCAAATAGATCAGTATATTTTATTTGATTGCTCTCAATATTGCTCAGGCTTAGAGCATTTCGATAGGATGTCGTTGTACCCTTTCTTTCAATTCTTGTTACAGTCGCTTTATAGTATGATGCCTTCTCGACTGGCTTCCAAATGAATCTCAGATTATCTATTGAAATCTTTTCATTATTTGCAGGAGATAAAACAGCTATGGGGCTTCTGTATTGAAAATCAGGAAATATAAATGGGCTATCAGTAATTTCAAACGGAAATTTGTCACGGAAAGGTGATGAAGCTACGAAGCTTTTCAATATTTTTTTTGCTGCTTCCTCTGGACCTAACTCCTTTTCGAGTTTTAAATAGTCGTCTTGTATTGATCTTTTATCAGTGTTTTCTATCAGAATCGACATTCCTTCTTCTTTTGAAATTTTATTGATAAGAAATTTATCGTTGACCTTCTGGCTTTGATTGTAAATTAATATTCCATTTAAAAAGTATTTTCCAATTGGTATACTAATTTTATATTTTCCTGTGTGATCGACTTTTGCTTTTTGAGTTTTTCGGCCATCGGCTAAAATTAGTGAAAATTCTAAATCCTGAGCCGGTTTATCATCGATAAATACCTTACCAATTATTTCACCTTTCCCGTCTGGTATCTGTTTGTAATTCGTGTTCCATAAATTATCATTGCCTGGTTTGTAAAAAAGAATGTCTTTCCTTGAGCTGTTTTCATATTCGATTGAATCATTGGACACTACGCTTCTCACTGGAATACTGGAAAATCTCCAAAACAACATGATGTTCGCGCCAAAATAGCCGCCTATTATTCCGACTAAAAATGCACAGATCACTGAAAGTACCAGCACAGGAGTAGAAAATTTCTTTTGAGACATGTTCAATACCAACCTTTTTCGATTTAATTGTTGCACCTAACCATTTTCACGCGCCCGGCTTTATGGGTCGCGTTCCGGGTAAAGGCACCGGTTACCCGGCGCCCTCCCCACAGATCCGGACGTGAAGATTTCCCTCATCCGGTTCCTCGGTTCTAAACCTTTTTACCGGCTTAGAAACCATACAGGCGACACCCCGTATGGCGCATGACTGTGCTACCCATGAGTGGCCTTAGCCACCCTTCGCACTTTACTGGAATTTGGTGATACAGTTTGCGGCCTCAGAGTGCCTCCTGTAGTTCCTTCCGGTAAAACGTCATACCCGGCTTCTCCTTCCCTTCAGCGGGTCGCTTGGGCAAAACTTCCCCACCTTCCCGTCCGAATACACCCGGACATCGGTACTATGATCCGCTAAGACTCCCGAAAGCTTATCTCAGGTTTGTTCGCTCCTCGCTTTCCGTCCCTGATACCTTGCCGCAGCAAGGCCACTTCCGGGTCTCCCCAGTTCCCGAGCTACCCATTTGAAAACATGCCCTGGTCTCAGACTCCGACGGTGACCTGAACACTCGCCGTATCGCATCCAGGTCTGCTGTCTTCCGCCTTTTGCACGGCGTCGACTTTTATTCCGTTATGGAACATATCCTTACCGGACCGCAATTATACATTTTTCGGAGCTCAATACAGAGCCTGTGATCTTGATCCATCCAGCTTCGGACTTCCATTACTGGCTTTGCCCGTGGACTTCACTAATGAGCTGTTGGCTAAACTTTTCTCATGTGGGACTACCGCAGATCAACCACTTAAGGCCAGAGCAAGCTCTGCCAGAAGACTTACTGTTTAATCCATTCTCCCCAATGCCAGGGCAAGCCCTGCAGAGAGGTGCATGGCTTTCGCCATGTGCGTTCACCCACTGGGTAACAATATCAAGTTTCATCCGCCCTATCGGCGGAATCCCAGCGATTCGGATTTAGCTGGGCACGAGTAAAAAATTGTTGGGGGGGTAACTTACTTTTGCCTATATAGATTAACTGTCCATGAAGGCTAACATCAAAGGCAGACTCCGCTCGATTTCGCTGAATTCTTCCATATGATCTAGCCCCTCAATCACTTCTACATGAACCTTCGATAATTTAACCTCTTCATCGTATTCCATGATGTTTGCCATTGTAGGTTCATTTTTCGAGCCCACTAACCATAAAGTTGGGCAGAGTAAATCGGACGGCTCAATTGCCCCCCATTCCAACATTGCTTTCAGCCAGGCCAGATCAAGAGCAATGTTATTTGTTTGTAACTTTTCTTGGTCTTCTCTTGATAGGGATGCTATATCAAGCTTCCCCTTACTTTGTGCTTGTACAATAGGCTGCCAGTGAGTACAAAAATCATGTATAAACTGCCGGAAATCTCCACTTGCGCCCAATCCAAATGGAATACCTATCACAATCATTTTCTTAACTCGGTTGGATTGAGTCGCCAAATAACGACTAATATTCCCTCCATAAGAAAAGCCCCACAGCGCAAAGTGTTCAGCCTTGCAAGCATCAGCCACTGCCAAAATGTCCTGGCACATTTTGATCGTGGTGTAGGCTGATGAATCAGTCGGTTTATCACTATCACCATTACCCCGTATATCAATGGCAATGAGTTTATAATAATCTTGGAGTTGTTTAATATAACCCGCATCATGCCAGCCTTGACGAGTACCCCAGCCACCGTGCAGAAGTACAATCGGTGAACCTTCACCGTTTACATCATATGCGATCCGAGTACCATCATGCGAAGTTACAAATGATGTGTTCATTGAGCTCCCTTATGTATTCCATCTCTCCCCCAACGTTTCCAATCACCGAGTGCAAAAGGCTTCCACAAAACTTTGTATGAGTCTCTGACGCCCGAAAAACACTAAAATATAAAAAAGCCACGGCCTTTTGCATCCGGTGTATTGGGTTGTTGGGCATTATTTAATTGCGATTTCATTTAACAACAATTTTTCATTTCATTTGTATGCTTTTTACCACCTTGCCCAAATTTACTACTTCTACTTCAGATATAAAAATGATGGAATAAATAATGCTAAAAAGAGTTAAAAGTATAGAAATTATCGCTATTGTCATTGCCCTTTTTGAGCTCTGCCGCGCTTCATTTAGTTCTTCATATTCGAGCAGCTTGAATCTGCTTTCAAAATCAAGCATGTATTTGTCAGAATTTGAAGAAATTCTAATGAATACTTGGCCTTTCTCCATTGTTTTAATTATTAGTCCTTTCTGATCAGGAAAGGCTTTTTGAATATCATCAAAAGAAAATTCTGGATTCTCTTTTGCCCATTTGAGTATCTTCACATAAACATCATTTTTAGTTGTCAACATATAGAATCCCTTTTGCCCAACATTAGTTACTCACCGCAATACGATGAGTAACCGACTTAGTAAATTATCGCGAATTTCTGGAACTTTTACACAAAATAAGACACCTGCTGATAAGACTAATTTTTATAGCATATCTGATTGATTATTCAATTGATTTTTTCATTCACCTCTTTAAAATGTTTTTTCGGTGGTGAAAAAACCGACGGGTTTGCTCCCAATTTGGGTTGCTCATCGTATTTTACGGATAATTTTTTTCAAGCGAAAGGAGATGAATGTGATTTAGAAATTTAAGTCCTATTTATTGGCCCAGAGCTAAATATCTAAAAAAAATACTATATTAAATAGCTGACCACTATATTTTGTGGGCAGCCTTTCTCTCCAAGATGTTGTGATATCATACCACTATCTGAAGTGTGGGATTAGGGGCATAAGTTGTCCCCAAAATTGGTACAAGTATGACCATATCTGTTACAAAGGTTACGATTTCTCAAGATTACCGTTGATGATACACCGTTTTTTTTTATTCTCATTGAACCATTTATATCGTTAGAATGACTATATAGCTAAAAAGGATAGTCACAAGACCTCCGGCAAAGCCGGAGGCTTGAAAATGTGAACCGCTCAAAGCGGTTGTAAAAAGGGCCACCTCAAAGGTGGCGGGTTATCTACTTAAACAAGTTGAGTTGATCTAACCGGCGGTCTTCGGCCTCTTGAGTTCTTATGTATTCCCTAACCGTGGCTTCGTCTCTACCCACTGTGGAAACATGATAGCCTCTGGCCCAAAAATGCTCACCGGTAAAATTTCTCCGATGCCCCAGAAAATTGCGCGCTATATGTATCGCGCTTTTCCCTTTGATGTATCCAACAACCTGGGCGACAGAGTATTTTGGAGGTATTGATATCAGCATGTGTACATGGTCCGGCATCATATGCCCTTCCAGAACTTCGCACTCTCTGTTCCTTGCCAGGTTCCTGAACACCTCTCCGAGGTGTTTTCGTAACTGGTCATACAGGGTTTTCCTCCGGTATTTTGGAATCCATACAACATGGTATTTGCATTCCCATCTGCTGTGTTTTAAACTTGAAACGTCGTTCATGAAAGCCTCTCCTTTGTGAATTTTGAGCGGTTCACGCTGGAGGGGCTTTCATTTGTTCCCGTAAATGTCAAACTCTGGTGAGTCCCCCGGCATAGCCGGGGGTTTACCTAAATGAAATTATCCATTATGGCAAGAAAATTGATCAGGTTTTTAACGACATATTGGTGATACGGGCACTGGAAGGTGACAGGCAGGCGCTTGATAAACTGGCAAGGCGCTGGTGGCCACGCCACTATACTCATGCCTGTAGATTGTTAGGTCATAGTGATGGTGCTGCCGATATAGTGCAGGAAGCCTGGAGCCAGATTCTCACCGGGCTCAGGAAACTGAAGGATGTATCGAGATTTCCCGCCTGGTCTTATTCCATTGTATCCAGGGGTTGTTATGACCTGATCAGGAGGAAGCAGTCTGACAGGAAAAATGAAACAATAAATGATGATCAAATAAGCGAAAGACGGGCAGATCATGGTCTGAAAATGGATATGGAGAAAGCCCTGAAGCAACTGCCTGGAGAACAAAAGGCAGCACTTTCCCTGTTTTATGTTGAAGGATTAAAAGTAAGTGAAATCGCAATTGCGCTGGAAATACCTACAGGTACGGTCAAAACCCGTCTTTTTCATGCAAGAAACAATTTAAAAACATTTTTCAAAGATAACGAAGATAACACAGGAGGAAATCATCATGAGTAATAAAAACATAAGTAATCTGGACAAGGCCATCCAGCAATCCTTGTCACAGGAAGATCAGGAATTTCTTGCCGGCCTTGACGAAGAACCCAATTATATGGATCAGGCTATGGGGCTTTACAAGGGCCGTCTGGGATGGATCAACTGGATGAACACTATTGTTGGAATTTTAACTACTATTGTCGCAGTTTATGCTCTCATCCGCTTTTTAAAAGCCTCACCTGATATCGATAGCATGTTGAAATGGGGAGGACTCACAGCATATTGTACGGCAGGAATATTTTTACTTAAACTCTGGTTCGCACAGCATATGCAAACCAACAGAGTCTTGAGAGAGATTAAGAAGCTGGAACTGCAGATTGCTTCCCTGAACCAGGACTAACCCCGATCTTCCGGATGCCTGTTCGATAGTCATCATCGAGCAGGCAATACAGGCTTATCTGAGAATAGTCGTCATTGTAGGTCAGTTCGGGAATATGTGTAGTGTTTCGATACGGCGGGCCGTGGTTTCTTGCCTCCCAAGCCTAAATGCGTCAATAGCTATTCAGCCGTTGTGATACCATACCAATATCCCATCGTTTGTTTCATCTACGATAGCCACTTCCAAAAAAGGCTATCACCGAATTTCCATAGTTGGTGATAAGAAACATATCCTGCAGATCAATAAGGCAGAGACCATCCAAGGGCTATTTCCAAGTCATAGGAGGGTTTCACGTCCCGTTTACTCAAATAGAAAAAAACACAATAAAAAACGCTTGTGGCACATTCGCCACAAGCGTCTCTTTCCATAAAACTTAAGATTAGGCAGAAAAATGATGCCCCATCAAACCGGACAAACCATCACCTGTCTTGGATAGTTCGGCCGGAGGTAATTTTACATTTCGTGAAAATAAACAGTGCATATAGAAATGGACCCTATATGCACTGTTGCGATCTATAGCCGCGATGTCTCTCTTTTATATCGCGATTTTTAAATTCTCCCTATTTATTGCATAATCTGTCAAACTCTTCCCCGAATTCATCCATTTTATCTTTTAGAGCTCGCATATTGTCATACAGGTATGCTGTAAAAAAACGTAGCTTTTCTGATTTTTCTTTGTAGGTGTCCAAAAACATCAACATTTTTAGATCTTCGACCTCTTCAGGGACATTAATATCTGTATGAGTAATATCTAAAATTTCACCTGCTGCATAGAGCAATGGATCAACACAACACAAAATCAGGCTCTCAAATCCCATCGTTCCATCTTTTACATCTATTTCATGAGCAAACATATGTCACCTCCATTTCCGGGAGGTCACTCGGTTTGCGTGGTGTTGATTCTGGTCCAGGTCCGGACCGCTTCGGTGTGGTGTGTTGTTTTGTCATGGCGAATCTCCTCTGGTTAGTGGGTTGGAGGACCCGCCTTTTCGCTGTCAAACAAAAAAGGCGGGCTGCATACGGTTGACAGACCGGCCCCAGAGGAAACCGGAATTAGCGGGACGTTGTTGACTAATTGGACAAACTATTATTTGGGCCAGTATTAGGGCCATCTATGATTTTATGTGTTTAGCCATGGTGATATGATTTATTTCATAGATACGCATAAAAGTGTCGACGTCCCATTATTACACCTTTTTATGATTTCTGTTGTAAACCGTACTTTGCTTCAAATTCACAAATCCAGTCCTGATGTTTCAATGATTTTTTGATTTCCCCAACCAATTTTTGAATACTGATCGACAGGATTCGGTTCTTGTATTGTTCCGGAACAAATTCCATTAAAAATGGCATCAAACCATTATCTGAGCCATTCACCGAACAGTGGAATACCGGACTTCGTTCATCACTTAACAGAACAAATACGCCGTCCTTTTCGATACTGAATAAAACTTCTCTGAAAAATTGGTAATGAGCCACAAAAATACATTGTTTTTCATTTTTGAGAGCGACATCAAACCCATACTTCTCTATAAGATCCCAATATTTCCGACCTATGAAATGGAGAAAGCATCCACTTTTATTATGCAATGGATTCCGACCATTGCAATCACCACCCGCAAATACGGAGCAACCACCAAACTCCTTTTCAACAAACTTGCTTTCGATGAAAACCACGGGTTGTCCATCCTCATTGTTCAAAACGACATCGATGGATGTGGGCTGCCCGGCATCTTCCTTAAAAACTTTCCTGTCTTCATGCTCGAATGATGCTGAAGTAGCCTGGACGGAATAATTCTCCCCATGGTTCAATAGACTTAGGAGAGGATTCAAATCATTTCTCGTGATAAGGGGGCCGATAAGATTGAATGCCATTGCCTGGCTGCTCAATCCATGATGAACATATTTATGCAATGGGAAAGGTTTCCGGTTTCCCTCACATTGTTTTTTATAGTCATCGATATAATCCGCCACCTCATGAAGGATGATGTTGTTTTTCCAATCACTCAAGCTGGAAAGGCAATAGGGCCTGCGGGGGTTAATATAAAAACCCTTTTTTTTGAACCAATTCGAAGCCGATTCTCTAACCTCTCTTTCGAACGTTTTATACCTTGGGAATTGCCACTTTTGGGCCAGCTGTCGACTATTCATTTTAATACCTTTATTAATGCTGGATTGATTCGCTCAGACAGTTTTTATATACGTTTTCAATATCGACCATTTATATCAAATCCTTAACCAGGGATTTGCGGGATGTTGCAGTTAGCAGGGGGGTTAATGGGACGTACATAAAAGTATAAATTAACAACCGTAATCGAGGGGACGCGGGTCAACCTTGATCAGTGATTAAACCGTACGGCTAATCACAAACCAATCGCCCCCGGGGTTGAACCGTGGCGATCTGGGGGACCAAGCCTATTATCGGCTGAGTCAATTTTCCGAATACTGTCGTTGGTGTGGGGGATGAAGTAGTCATAGAAAAAAATTTCTGACCCCCTTATAAAAGTCAAGCTATATTTGACTTATTTTCCAATATTTCTGGGTTTTATCGCAATCCTAAGCATAAAAAGACCCTCATGTTTTAGCGCCTATCCAAATGGCCCCTGTGCCATCATGACATACTAATATCGCAAAAATTTTCTTTAATTTTTGGACACCGTTGCCCCCGAAAAATGGGTCGGAAATCCTTCCCGGATTGTCAGGGGGCTGTTAAAGGTTGGTATATAATGATAATATGGTTCCATATGAATTTTCCGAATTTTTTGTGCAGTTCTCATTTTTCACGAACGGTGTTGGACCTTTTTCGAACGCATCACAATCGATGGTTTGATGAATAACAGAATGGGAGGATTTATGCAGATTGCGTCTGGAGTAGAAATGCTTGAATTGCCGGCCATACTGATGAACAACCCCGGTATGCTCTATCCGACAGTGATGTGGGATGAACGGGAAATGTTATTATTCGACGCCGGTCTTCCCGACATGGCGCCGGTGTTCCGTGAAGCCATGGCGAAGGCCCACATCCCGCTTGAAAAGCTGTCGCGCATCATCATCACTCATCATGATCTGGATCACATCGGCAGCCTTAGAGAATTGCGACGGATTGCGCCGGGTCCCGTGGAAGTAATTTCCCACACTGAAGAAGTGCCGTATGTCCAGGGGGAACGCCTGCCGATTAAAATGACTCCGGGGATGCGCGAGAAGATGGCGGAACAGATGAAAGATCTCTCAGAAGAGCAGATACAGGCGATGCAGTCTGCAATGAAAGGCATGCAAAAACAAAGTGTGAAGGTGGATCGGGCGATTGAAGACGGTGAAATATTGCCTGTTTGCGGCGGGATCCGGGCAATCCACACGCCTGGACATACTCCCGGTCACACCTGCTTCTATCTTCAGGCGACCAAAACGCTGGTTGCCGGAGACGCTCTGTTTGTTGAGGAGGGGAAGCTTTGCCCGGCGCCACCGTTCATCAACGCAGATACAGGTATGGCATATGCCTCGCTGAAAAAGCTGAGTTTTTTTGATTTAGACAATGTTATTGCTTATCATGGCGGGCTTTTTTGCGATAACCCCAATCGGCGCATAGTCGAAATCCTCAGCGAAATTGAACAGAGTAAAAAACAGGAAATATAACCAACTCTGTCTTTCAAGTACGCGGTGTGTGGAATGGGGTCGGACCGCCCGGTTGATGCGGGTTTAGATTGAAAACAGGGGGGTTTTTCGGCCTTAAGCCGAAGTTTCAGGGGCTGAAAAGTGCATTTTAAGGCGATATTCCATTGGGCAGGAACGCCGGAACGTTGTTGATTATTCGGGACAGAAGCACACCCCCCCCCAATCATATCTTTTCAGATTCAAGCTGAGCTTTTACTGTTGATAGTCGACCGTCTTTCCATTCTGTAAATTTTTCCATGGCTGGCATCAAATACCCTCCAGGCAGGTCCAAACCTCGTTGCCGGCACAAACCGCTTTTTATTTCGCCTGCGCGCTGTATGAATTTCCCGCATGTTTTCTTTTTCGGGACTTTGCAATATGACCACGTGATATTTGCAATTCTGAGGTACGTGCGATAAACTTTGCCAATCGTACACAGGTTCTTCCTCCCCCTTGATAAACAGATGAAAGGACGAAATCGATTATGGAATTAATAGAAGACATTAACGTTCGCAGAGCGAAACGGGCCTTGAGCGATAAAAAAATCCCCGATGATGTTATTCAAAGAGTCATGACCGCGGCAACCTATGCGCCGTTCTGTTCCAACAATCAGCCATGGCGGTTTCTGGTAGCCACAGAAGCCGATGCATTGAGAAATGTATTTGAAGCTTTGCCGGATGCCAATTACTGGTTTAAAAACGCAGGGCGTTGGAGCATAGCCAAAGGGATCGCAAACCGGAGTCGGAGGTTATCTGCTATAATGTCTGGAGCCTGAACGAATCAAAATCAAACAGCGCTTAAGAAAGCAGCTGAAGTAAGGGTCAATTCAAAAGGGGATATTTAAAATGGCCAACACCCGAAAAATCAAAAGGATTCTCAAAAACAAGGCAACCATGGAGGGTGCCGGTGTTCATCTCAAACGGGTTTTCGGATTTAGTGAAGTCCCTATGTTTGATCCGTTTCTATTGCTTGACGATTTCAGATCAAATGATCCGGAACATTACCGAAAGGGATTTCCATGGCATCCTCATCGAGGCATTGAAACAATCACCTATGTTCTGAAAGGGGATGTGGAACATAGCGACAGCCTTGGGAATAAAGGCATTATAAGTTCAGGAGACGTTCAATGGATGACAGCCGGAAGCGGGATCGTACACCAGGAAATGCCCAAAGGTGATGAAGAAGGCAAAATGTACGGATTTCAGCTATGGGCGAACCTGCCTTCCAAAGAAAAAATGACAGCCCCCAGATACAGAGACATCACAAGCAGTAAAATACCGGATTTAAAGCTGTCGAATGGGACTTTCATAAAGATTATTTCCGGAGAGGTGGAAGGAGTGAAAGGTCCCGTGGATGATATCGTGATCGATCCCGAATACCTGAATATTTCTGTTCCTTCAAATGCCGAGTTTACACACCCCACGAAACCGGGGCATAACGTCTTTGCCTATGTAATAGACGGCGAGGGATATTTCTGTAAAGAGAGGGATCCATTTACCTATGAAATAGCAGGTAGAAACTACTTCGACATCAGCCGTAATCCCTTTGTTCAGAACGGGGAGATCGTCTTGTTTGATGACGGTGATGAAATTAAGGTCTTTACCGAAAATAAAACTGTAAGATTTCTCCTCATTTCGGGTAAACCGCTTAACGAGCCTGTTGCATGGCATGGGCCTATTGTCATGAATACTCAGGAAGAACTGGAAGCTGCTTTTAAAGAGTATAAAAATGGTACCTTCATCAAATCTTGAAAAAAATGGGGTTCCTGGAAAAAATGCTGACCTGTGGTCTGAGCTGGGATTTTGCAAATCCTCCCTGGGGATGAATCCTCCCTGGGGATGGGCCAAGCTAACACATATGAAATACAGAGAATAATCTAAAAAAACCATCCCCAATAGGGCTATATCGAGTTTTTTAGCCCCAAAAACGGCAATATAGCCCCAGGGATATACGGGAAAGAACGGGGACGGGGCCATAATGGGACATTCTACGATTTTATGCGTTTTTCAGGGGAGCATATGATTTTATGACGTAGAAACGCAAAAAAGCAAATACTGTCCCTAAACCGGCAAGCCGGAGTCAACAGTCTGCAGCCGGCAGTCAACAGCCGGCGGATTGAAATCTATTTCATTTTACCATTACCCTTATCGAAAGATGCACGCTTTTGCGTGTATGTTTCTGAGAGCGCCTAATTATTACCCTGGGAACAAGATACTCATGCCTGGCGACATCGAAAACGAGGGATGGCAAAAAGCGTTTGAATCAAGAGACATGCAGGATATTCTTGAAGGAATAAATTTCTTTGTGAAGGGATTTGGGAAACCTTGATTAGTGATTAAATCGTACAGCAAATCACAAATCAAGGTTTACTCCCGATTTCCTTGTCTATATAATCCTTCCATCATAAATAAAAAGGCCGGACCAATTTATGACCTTTACCCATGGAGCAAATAGAATTTGCAGGACTATTTATTTAACTTCCTTCTGGCTCCGACCAAGCAGACCGGACCGACTCAAAGAAAGAGCATGGCGGAGAGTTAGTTCCGGAGCCGGATTCCCCACGGTTAAAACCCTGGAGACCTGCAGAGGGGTAAGGAAGAGAAATATAGAAATTTTATCAGGAAGGCAGGGTATAATAATAGAAATGATCTACGGTTGTCCTATGCGATCTTTTTTCCTCGATTCTTCCTCTGGTGCCATTACCATCTATTGATACGAGGTGGCCGCCGGGTTTCATCTCTGAAATGAGGAAATGATGTTGTTTTGATGCAACGCCGCCGACATCTCCGGAACGAATACGGCTTCCGTAATTGGGGTACCAATTGACCGTCCGGAGTGGCGTTGAAAGGCCTTGGCCAAGCCGCCACTTTACTTCGGTGAAACCAGCCATTTGGTAACAGTAGGCACAGAAAATACCGCACCATGATATCGGTTCGCCATTGACGAAGGGTTCTTGTGACCAAAGCCCTCGTTTAGCGGGTACCCTATAGTCGGATGGATATTTGAATTGATCATCCGAAAGAAGAATGGGTGTAGAAACAGCGACCATAAATATGAGCTTGATAAAATCGATGCCATAAGGTCTGCCGTTGACGATCCTGTCGAAATCAACCGTCCCTACAAAACGCTTCGCCACTCGAATGATATTTCCCCTAAATTTCTCATATCGGCTTTGGGGTGGTGGCCCTGAATTGATTTGGGAAAGCAATTTAAAGAACAACTCCCATGTAATAGGACCCGTAATACCGTCGACAGACAAGAGATTACCGCGCTGAAACTCCTTAATCCGTCCCACTGTTTTTGCGCCGTAGATGCCATCCACAACCAGGAGGGTGAGTTTGGAAGGTAACTTGTTGAGTCCTTCCTGCAGAGTCGCAACTTCAGATCCACGGTTTCCGTATCGCAACGTCTTATTCATGCTATTTTTTTTCGATGCCGTCAGTACGTTCAGAAAACGTTACATTCTTATTTGATCGGATACTCCCTAGTTTTTTTTATGTCAATGTGACAATCTGTTGTCAATGTAAAATATCAGGGGATTTTTTAGGGGACTAATCAAACCGGCACTGACCCACCGCGCCACTGACGATCCCGGGGACGGGCCCAACTACCATACACGAAGTACGGAAAATAGCCTCGAAAATGCCCTCCAAAACAGGGCTATCTCGAGCTTTTTGGCCCCAAAATGCGATATTGCCCTAAAAATCTACAGGGAAGATCTGTGGTGTATACAAAAGTTTCTGCCGAAACAGCTGGATCGGTGTATGCGCAGCCCTTGTGCCGGTCGATAGCGGTTCGTGTTGGCAATTGGCAAACCACTTGTCTTTGAACATTCGGAATGACACTCTGAGATTACAATGATATATAACCGCCACGATCCCGAGACCCCGCTATATGGACTGATTGAACGCAGCCATAGAGCGGTCGCACTTAGCCGTGCTGCTTAGAGGGGATCGGACTGTGCAAGATGCCAAATTGGTGAGGGTTTCGATTGAAAGCAGGGGTATATTTCGGCTTTAGGACCGATGTTATGAGTGTTTTTATATGAGTCAAATAGTTAAAAATCACCTGCAACTCCACCTGGTAGTTTTTATCTACGGATTTACCGCAATCATAGGGAAGCTGATCCTATTACCGGCGGCTGAAATAGTCTGGTATCGGATGTTCATAGCTTTTCTTTTTTTAGGAATGTATATCGCGGTCAGAAAGATACCTGTTCCCTGTTCTCCAAAAATCATCTTCAAATTAATGGGGGTCGGCGTCATTGTCGCTTTCCATTGGATCACTTTTTTTCATGCGATCAAGATCTCCAATGTGTCCGTTACACTGGGTTGCCTGGCATCCACCACTCTATTCACCAGCATATTGGAACCAATCATATTACGAAGGCGTTTTATCTGGCTGGAATTGGTCATTGGCTTTATTATCATAACCGGCCTCTATTTAATCTTTCAATTTGAGTTCAGGTATAAACTGGGTATTATTACGGCCCTTGTCTCCGCTTTTATGGCAGGGCTGTTCACCGTGCTCAATAAAGCTTTCATCAAGAAACACCATCCCGTGAGTATAAGCTTTTACGAAATGGGGAGTGGTTTCATCAGCATCACGTTTTTCCTTTTATTTACCGGCTCGTTCAATACAGGCATTCCGGCACCGACCCTGGCAGCCGGTCTCTGGTTGCTGGCTCTGGGGGTGGTGTGTACCGCTTATGCCTTTGTTATGACCATTGAAGTGATGAAAGTGCTGTCTGCCTTCACGGTGGTTTTAATCATCAATATGGAACCGGTCTACGGTATAATAATGGCCTTTTTTATCTTCAAGGACAGTGAATTAATGTCAGGCGGTTTTTATACAGGCACGATCATCATCTTATCTGCTGTTTTTCTTTACCCGATTATCAGTCGTAAAAGATCCATAAAAAGGGCATAGAGTTGAAGAACAGGGGCAAACCCCGAGGAAAGATGGAGGATGGAAGAGTGACGAGAGGCAGAAGTGCTGCGTGCTTAGGGCTGAGTAAAGCGGAATCCCTTGCTGTTTACCACTTCAGTAAGAACCAGGGGCGTTCTGGACGGATTGGAGCAACGAAAAAATGTCGTAGGTGTACAGACTGATATCCGGATAGTCCATACGGAACTGATCCGGCATGGCGGCAAGGCCGCTGTTGTAATTGGTGGAAAATGCCGTGGCACCGACGGATTCCGCAGTATCCAGCTTGTCGGGTATGGCGCCCAGATCCGGCAGGTTCAGAACGAGTATGTGCATGGCTCCGAATTGGGCCAAACGCGCCAGGGCCTCTTCAATGTTGGCGATGACCGTTTCGGGATCTTCACCTTCGTTGAGATAATCGTTGGCGCCGCCCCAGACTGCGAAGAGATGATCCGCGGAGAGCGGCGATCCGACGGAGACGGTATAGGCGGTGACCTGTTGGATGACTCCGGGCGGCAGCAGACCGCTGGAATTGGCCCCGCCGTACGCCTTGTCGGAAAGCGCTGTACCCAGATGCCGCGGGTTCGTGAGATATTCGACCCAGACGGGGCCGTTTGACAAACGGCCCTGGTAATAGAGCGTCGGGTCGGGGAGCGGCTGCCCTTCCACAATCACCAGATTGCCGTTGTCGGACCAGGCATATAGAAATTAAATCATCAGGTTAATTAACAATATAGGGGTTTTGTAGTGCTTGCAGAGATAAAACAACACGTTAAAATTTACATATTTGACATTTTCAACGGGTTGTTTTATTGAAAATCTATTATTTTAACGGTATCAATTGTCGGGTGTTGCGGTCCGTTCTTGTCACCAATAAATATGTTGTCTGAGAGCAAGGGAAATGATTCGATTCGCGTCAGAAGAACTCGACAGGTGGTTGAAGAGCACTGACCGCAAACCACTAATCATGAGAGGTGCCCGGCAGGTCGGCAAGACCTGGCTTGTTCGGGATTTCGCAAAGCGGCATAAGCTTGAATTGATCGAACTGAATCTTGAAAAATATCCCTATTATGCCGATCTTTTTTTAGGCAACAATCCCCGGGAGAGCCTGAAAAACATTGAAGCTCAACTGACTCTGAAAATAATCCCCGAATCCTCATGCCTTTTCCTGGACGAAATCCAGGCCGCGCCTGAGCTTTTAGCGAAGCTGAGGTGGTTCAGGGAAGAGATGCCGGAACTTCCGGTGATTGCAGCCGGATCATTGCTCGAATTTGCATTGGGAAAAGCAGAATTCAGCATGCCGGTGGGACGGATCGTCTATTTTTATCTCGAGCCCCTCTCCTTTTTCGAATTTGTACTGGCCTCCGGAAATAAGCCTTTATATAAAAAAATGATGTCAGTTACTCCCCGGGAGCCGCTGCCTTATTCTTTGCATGTTCGGTGCATGGAGCTCTACCGCCAATATTGCCTTGTCGGAGGGATGCCCGAGACGGTAGTGACATGGCTTGACGGCAAGGATATGCAGGCATGCCTCAAGATCCAGCACGATCTTCTGGCTACCTACCGGGATGATTTCCATAAGTACGGAGGAGAAATCGATGCCAGGCTTCTGCACAGGATTATGCTTTCGGTTACCAGGCAACTCGGGAATAAATTTGTCTACACCAGGGTCGATCCAGATGTAAAAATTCCTCTCGTCAAGAGTTCGATGATGCTTCTTACCCAGGCAAAGGTGTGTTCAAAGGTAGCTCATACAAGCGGCAATGGTCTTCCCCTGGGGGCGGAATCGAACGATAAGTTTTTCAAGGCCCTGATGGTGGATATTGGTCTGATTTCTGCCCATCTCGAGCTTTCATCGGTGAAACACACTGATTTGGACAGCATGCTTTTATCAAACAGGGGGGGGCTATCCGAGCAGTTTGTTGGACAACAGTTGCGTGCCGCCCAAACGCCGTCAAGAGATCCGCAGCTGTTTTACTGGCAGAGAACCGGTGGGCGTCAGGGAGAAATTGATTATATTCTTCAGCATGGGAATCATATCGTCCCTGTGGAAGTCAAATCCGGCGCAGCAGGCAGCATGAAATCGCTGCACCGGTTCATGGCGGGGAAAAAACTGGAGATAGCGGTTCGCTTGGATGCCAATCCACCTTCTGTTAATGAGATGAGTGTCAAGACAACCCAGGGAGATCCTGTAAAGTACCGCCTGCTTTCGCTGCCGCTCTATCTGGCCGGAAATGTTACAGCTCTGCTCGATAGTTGCAGTCCGGACTAACGGAAAAAATAACGACTGGGTAGTAATTATGAATGGGTATGATTGTTCGATAGAACACCTCACAAATTTGTTTAAGCTAAAAAGGCTCATAGAAAGAACATTCCCCAATGCCATGGCATTTATCCGACCCGGGTTTGACGATATTTGAATTGATCCGGAGACCTTTCAGAAGGAGAATCAGATGACCCAGAAGGATGTTCAACCAGCGGAGTATCAGTTTACAAAAAAAAAGATCGCGTGGGGGTTGATTGCACTGTTTGCGGTGTATGGCGCGATGGCCTTCTATGTTCAGACAAAGACGATTGCCAGGCCGAAGATTGCAGCCGATCTGGACGGTATGGCCCTTTATGCCTGGTTCGTATCCATTCCCGGACTTGTGGGCGCATTCATAACCCTCGTATTCGGTAAGTTTTCGGATATGTACGGCCGGCGGATTATGCTGATGATATCTCTGAGTGCATTCCTCATCGGAATGGTTTTAAGTGCCATCAGCCCCAACTTTATATTCCTGATCGTTGCCAATTCGATTGCGGCCCTGGGGTCAGGTTCGATGATGCCGCTGGTTTTCGCCGGCGTCGCCGACCTGTTTGAACCGGCAAAACGCGGGAAATGGATCGGCCTGCTGAATATACCGCTGGGTATCTTCACCCTGACGGGTCCGGCTTTAGGCGGTCTTATTGTGGACACCCTGAACTGGCGCTACCTGTTCTGGATGGAGCTGCCGTTGCTGATTTTCTGCCTGATCACCGTACCGATAGGCGTTCCTTCACTGAAGAGCCGGGATTCAAAGCGAAAAATCGATGTTAAAGGGTGCATATGGGTCGCTCTTGCATCTTCGACAACCATCATGGGCTTCTCCTGGGCGGGTACCACCTACCCCTGGCTTTCCACACCCATAATCGGATTGCTCGGTGTCTCCCTGGCCTGCTGGATCATATTCATTCGGGTTGAATCCGGGGCAAAGGAGGCCGTCCTGGATCTGGGCGTCCTTCGAAACCGAACCTTCAGCACTGTTGCCCTCGCAACCTTCTTTTCATCTTTCGGAGCAATGGGGATAATGATGTACTTCCCCATGTTTCTGCAGGGCGTTCAGGATATGAGCACCTTTCACAGCGGGTTCGTCACGACACCCTTCGGATTCCTGGCGGCGTTTATGGGGGTGCCTATCGGGTATGTCATGGGGAAGTCCAGCCGCTTTAAATGGCTGTACATAACCGGATACGGGATACTTTCAATGAGCACGTTCGGCCTGATTTTTTTCAGTGCCGAGACACCTATCGGTTTGAGCGTTGCGGTAGCGCTGCTTGCCGGGTTGGGATACGGCGTTATTCCGACAATCAATACAATCGTCGTTCAGAACGCGATCCCAAAAGATCTGATGGGTGCGGCAATGGGAGCCCTTTTTTTCTTCCTCATGATGGGAAATGCAATTTCTCCCGCAATCCTGGGTTCGACAATGAATGTTTCTTACGAAAGCACCCTCTCACAAACCCTGCCGGAAGGATTGCGGGAGTTCGCGGATGATGCCACCATGGATTCTCTGGGGAACCCGAGGGTTCTTCTGTCGGAATCAGCCATGGTGAAACTGAAAGATACCCTCCAGAATGAAACCGGCAATAACGGGCAATTGTTCCATCAGACAGTGGAAACCATCCGCAATTCCCTGGAAACCGCATTGCGTACCGTATTCTGGATTGGCGCCATTTTTACACTGCTTGCTTTTCTGACGATATGCACCATTCCCAGGAGTTCTATAAAAAACAGATAGAAGTGGTTCAATTGGCGGGCGGAATGATAAAATCGTAACAAAAGCCTAATTGGGTAACCCCTTACATCTTTCTCAACAGAACGTTGAGAAATTTATCATGAGAGCTGCCTGGCTTACGACCAGTGGTCTGCCAGTATCGGATCAGTGTAAGATCAGGAAGATCCGCCAGCAAATTATCGAAAGATGCCTCGTCGTAATCGGAGAAATGTCTACCGCCCCGGATCAACTCCGTATTCCCGTACTTGAAAGATGCGTACAGGACACCGCCCTGTTTTAATGCCCTGGATAACTTCAGAAGGGTTCGGGGCATGTCCGTTTTCAGAACATGTAACAGTGAAGCAGATGCCCAAACGCCATCAAACCGATCTTCAAACCGGAGCTCTGAAAAGGAAAGCTGCAGCACTTCTTCCCCGATAAGACTGGAGGCCAATTTAACCAATTCATGGGATACATCAAATGCAACGACCTTGAAGCCCTCTGCTATAAAAATTTTGCTGTCACGACCGGAACCACACCCGGCATCGAGGATTGTGCCGCCATTTGGCAACAGTTCGAGGAATGGTCCATAGATATCGTTCATATCGATGGAAACCGTACTGTCGTAAAACTGTTTCGCATTCGATTCGTAATATTTCAGTGTCTCAGATAGGGGATCAAAACTCTGTATCATGTTCCTCTGCAAGTCTCCATCGGTTAAGGTGATATTCCCGCCCCAGCGCATGGAAATTGGTGATGCTGGTCCCCGCCGGGTCATTATCCGGGCAATAGATTGATGCTTCTATGGGGAGAAGGGGCAAACCTTGTTTAGCGCATTAAGAAATATAAGTGAACCGTGAACTGGATCAGTAAGCAGTCCATCCATGGACGTGCCAAATATCAATTTGCAGGTTATCTCAGAATATTTCTTTTAGGAAATTTAATTTACCGCTAATAAGATTGATCTCGACTATACGTAAGTCTTTTTCTTTGGAAAAACCACGCGCGCTTCTGAGAGCTTATCGAAAAGTTCATCGATCCTGTTCAGCTATATTTCGGCGACCATAATTGGTACCAAACCACCACCCTGAAAAGGGGGAGTACCATTGAAGTCCCTGCCAAACGCATCGCGGATCCGGAAATCAGATACCGCAGCGGCATCAATCAATGGAATAATCTGGACTTTACAACGGGTAAACTGCTGCCTGACTACTTGCCTACCGGAGCCAGATAGACGGTAAATTGCTCTTTGCCATCCACCCGAAGCAACTGGTCCATCGCCTCCTGATCGTAAGCCGCGACGGCACAAGTTCCTGCCTGAATCGCTTCGCAGGCAAGATAGAGATTCTGGCAGACATGACCTGCGTCGATCAGGATAACCCTATGTGCCGCCTGCAGATAACGCCACTCCATGCGATACGGTACGGTTGTCCAGACTAATACTACGGCGCCGTTTGTCACAAATCCCTGCCCCAGAACCGCCCTGGACAACCTGGTCTTCAACTGAGCATCGGCTTCATAAAGCATAACCAGCTCATGGGAAAGAGGCAGGTAATGGTAGAGTCCCGCCGGGATCTTTTCCACCTGGTTAATGAACAGATAGGTTTCGAAACTGTGTCGTGCGCCCGCTGAAGGCACGGTGCGGAAATGAGAGGGTTGTTCGCCCGGATTTCTCTGTCCCTGGGTCGCCCAGAGCAGAAACGACAGTTCTTCGAGTTTCAGGTATTCACCACTAAAATTTCGCCTGCTTCGTCGATTGCCGATCGCCTCCACCAGATCGGTTGGCTGTAGTACGGCACGCCAGGATGTCCGGTCGGGTAGAGCTATTCGGGGCAGACGCTGATCAGCCGGTTCCTCCTGGGCTGGAACGGCTACCCCCTTGTTCTGGTCACTGGTGCGAAAGTCGATGGTTTTCCGGACACTATCCTTGAGGAAATAGCGATAATCGTCGATACTCTCCATTGAATCCCCCCTATATCCTTGCTGAGGTTAATAACCCGCTCTGTCCTGCTGGAGGCTGCCCACCGAAAAGCCTGAAGTGCATTGGCAGATTTTGCCAGCCGGTCCATATTGATTTATAGCTCATTTCGAAGAATGTCTCGACTGGATAGACGAGGAAAAGGCCCTCGCATGTCTCAGAAGGATGGATAGCCGAGGAGGCTGTGGCCCTGGCCCTGTGAAGAGACCGTCATCCGGGGCGCCAACACCAACGGGGACTCTGACTCGATCGCCTCCATTGCCGGCGGAATTTCAGGCGCATACCTGGGATTCGAGGCCATTCCCGATCAATGGGTGAAGCAGATTGCGGGGAGTTAGGGGACGTTGTTGACTAATTGGACAAGCATAAATATTGTTTGCTTGCATTCATAAAAAAGAGGAGTCCGTATGCCACGCTCAGTACGTCTGGATGCTCCCGGAACCTTGCATCATGTCATTATTCGAGGAATAGAAAAACGCCGGATAGTTGATGATGACGATGACCGCCAGGTCTTTGTTGATCGGCTTGGGGAATTAGGGGACATTAATTGGACAAACTCAGGTGGTAGCCGAACAGGTGCGGTTTCGAAAGTACGTTGTGAGCTTGCTTTAGAATTAGTAAAAGAATGCGGGTTGACTTATTCGGAGAGTGCCCGGCAATTGGGGGTATGTATTTCAGCAATAGCGAAAATAATAAAGAGAAACCAGTGTAAGTCCAATTAGTCAACAACGTCCCTCTGTCTCCCTCTGTCTCCCACGGAATACGTACAATAAATGGAATCTGAGTACCTGTTTCATATACGAAGCGCTTGCTGCGCGCCAGAACGCCGCCGTTGTCACCGTAGTACATCACGATGGTATTATCCGCCTCCCCACTTTCTTCCAGCTCCCGGAGCAAATTACCCACTTCGGCATCCATAACCTCGACCAAGTCGTAATAAAGCGCCCAGTCGTGTCTCATTTCCGGTGTGTCCGGATGATACGGTGGTAATGTCACTTCCTCAGGTTTATGCTTGAGCTGTTCCGGTGGTGGTTGAGGAAAGAAGGGGAGAATTCTGCTTTCATGAGTGGTCATCAGATGAAAAACGGCAAAAAACGGTTTTCCCTTGGGGCGGTTCTTATAATGCGCCGTATCGCTGCTCTCATCCCATATCTTTCCGGGGTCGACACTCGACGTGTTATAGTCCGTTTTGGAATTATTGGTGCAATAGTAACCTGCCCCACGCAAGAATTCCGGATATGTTCTCACGATTTCTGATTTCGCATAGGTGCTTCTCATATTTTCGTTACCGTTCGATGCCGCGTATACGCCTGTAAGGATAGAATTTCTTGCTGGTGCGCAAACGGGCGACGCCGAATAGGCATGCGTGTATAAAAACCCCTCTTTCGCCAGCTTGTCTATATTCGGCGTTACTGCAGAGTTATTTCCGTAACAACGAGTAAAATAGGCACTGTTATCTTCGCTTGTGATCCATAGAATGTTTGGCCGAGAAGCCTTCGTGCTTGCCTCAACCAAGACATTGTCGAGTAGCATGAAACCAATCGCGGCGGCTGAGCCGGCCTTGATAAAATCTCGCCTTGATAAATCCTTAGAGTTCGTCATATGGAAGATATTCGAATCCCGTTTAATAACGCTTTTCCGATTATCGCATGAAAATCGACCTTGATGCCGGTTCCATTTTCGGCAATAACAATAAAATCAAATGTAACGGCCCTTAAATCGCCGTAGTCTCGCTCAAGATTCAGATTGTCAAGGGAATCTTTGCCATTGATTGAAATGCCGAACTCTCGAGGCTCCGGTGTGCTTACAGGCGAATCGCCGAATGAAAAATTATTTATAAGGTCACTCTTGGAGCCTCGTGAAATATATTCTGCAAAACAGAGTGTCAGGCGATATTTACCATCCGGAACATCAAAACGATAGCTTTTAATACCTTCAACAAAGGTTTGAAATAAAGGATTACAATCTGTTCCCAAAATTTTTTGAGAAATACCAGTTTTCAGTTGTCTGTCATTTTTTGTGAAAGGAACTCCCCCGACATAGCCCCAGGATTTTGGCGTGTACGCACGATCAGGTATCCACATCACCTTTGTTCCCGGATCAAAAAACGATACTCTCGCGCCCACATTAATTGCCAGATCACCAACGCCGGAAGGGTTAAGATGCAGTGGGACGACATTATAATTTATTACGATTTGATCCGAATGGCCGTTCTCATCAATAGCATTCAATAAATTTCTACCGTTCTTAAACGGCACTTCGAAACTCACTTGATGATCTTCAACTTTTTTTTGACCGAGTGTTTTACCGTTTAACAACAATTCTATTTTGTCCTGGTTGGAAAATACCCATACGGAATCGATGCAGGTTCCTGTTCCTTCCGAAGTTTCAAGACCCGTGCGCCAGGCGTAATTACGTGAAGCAATATGAAGTACCGGTTCATGTGTAAAATAGGCTCGATACAGACCGCACACGTCTTTCTCGGTACGATTGAAATTCAATATTCCTTTTTGATTCACGGAGGGGATCGTATCTTCCCGACCGTCAGATCCGAAATCAGCAAAATTCCATACTGCAAATCCCGACAGGTAAGGCATGTCCATCATTTGCTTAAGATAGGAGGCATGCATCACGTTCTGGTAATCTTCCGAAAAATCCCAGGGCGCAGGCGTTTCGGCATGTATGCGCGTGTCCGCCCCCGGTCCGAATTCTGAAACAATCATGGGCCGCTTCGGATACCGGGCATGTTGTTCGGACAAAAATTTTGTCAGGTCCCCAAGATCTTCGTAATACCAGCCGAAATAGAGATTCCAGCCAACAACATCCGGTATTTCAGTGAGTCCGGATTCGTTGTATTCCTGGTAATAATGCAGCGCCATCGCAGTAAAACGGTCCGGCGCTTCGGTTTTTGTTAACATGTTTAATTTTTTTGCCAAATCAAGTATTGCAGCTACTGTCTGTTGATGGTCGGCCGCTGTCAGTTTTCTGTCGTATTGCAATCCAAGGAGAACTTCATTCATGTACCCGTAGAAAATGACACATGGATGATTACGTGTCTGACGAATATGTTCTTGCTGCATATGGAGGCAGTTATTTGAAAACTCCCTTGATTGCGATATTTCGTTGACAATGGGGATTTCCGACCATACCAACAAACCCAGCTCATCACATGCCCTGTAAACTTCAGGCGCTTGAGGATAGTGTGCAAGGCGCACAAAATTAAATCCCAATGTTTTAATGGTTTTTAAATCATTGTAGTGGTAGCTGTCGGGCAGCGCATTTCCTAAATCTTCAAAATCCTGGTGCCGGTTTGCACCAATCAGCTTTAATGGTTTGCCGTTGAGGAGAAAACTGCCTTCATTGTCGAATTCGAACCACCTGATGCCCAGTGGTAAAACCGCTTTGTCAATAATTACGGCTGTATTGTCCTCTTCCCTGATTTGGGTAATTGTTTGGTAAAGATATGGACTTTCAGGGCTCCAGAGTTTTGGTGATTGAATGTGCAATCCCTCTACAGAAAAGCCGGTTTTACTTCCAGGCGGAAGTAAAAGCCTTGATGATTTTTCAGCAACGACTCTCCTATCCTTATCGATTATTAACGTCTCGACAACTATATTTTTTCTATCTGAAGTATTGTTTTCAATACTACCGTTAATTGTCACCAGAGCTTTTTGTTCATTAACCAAGGGAGTTTCAACAAACACACCATCAGAAGCATCATTGCATATTTCAAAATGGACCGGTTCCGTTACAATCAACCTTACATTGCGATATATACCGCCATAAAATGTGAAGTCCCCACTCAACGGCGGAATATTTTCGTCATGCTTATTATCCACCTTTACTAAAACAGTATTTACTTCCCCATATTTTAGACCATCCGTCAAATCAAAAGCAAATGCTGTATAACCACCGATATGGTCTCCTAATAAATTCCCGTTTAAATAAACCTCGGCTTTTTGATTGGCACCCTCAAATTGTAGTACTACACGCTTCTCTTTCCATTCCAATGGCACTCTTAGCTCTTTGACATACCAGCAAGTACCACGATAATAACCCGGGATTTCGTCAAAGGCATCACGATCATTCCAAGTGTGAGGCAAATTGACAATTTGCCAATTTTCCGTGGCGATCGCTTTTACAGATGTATTGATGTCTCCCTTATGAAATCTCCAAACCGAATTGATCGTTGTATTAATCCGTTGAGCCGATATGATAGGCGGGCAGAATAAAACTAAGAATAAAACAAGAATCGCTTTTTTCATGATAAATCCAATCATTGGGGATGGGTAGGCAAACCCATTGCCGGCTGCGCATCCCCTGAAGCACCAAGTTCAAAAATCATGAACTGCTGATTTTCTTCAGTGCATGGTCTCCAAAATTCCTTGCCATTTCCATTAGGATCGCCGAACTTCACAAAATTCGTCCATGCATCAACCATATAATCCGATAATACAAAATCTCCTTTTGTAAATGGCCGCCAACAGCTACCCAGTGTATGAAATACATACCACAACTCTCCAGAATGAAAAGCCCCCGCAGTATCTCCGGGCAGGGCACGAGCAAACTCATATGCATAAGTTTTTTCAGCACTTTCCCGGCGAAGCTTGCAAAATTGTTCTATCCCGGTAGTCATAGCCCCCATATCATTCGTATTATAACCAATTATATACGGGATATCAGCTATCACATTATTACGCGCAGCTTCACTGAAATTGTTTGATAAAACATACCCGTCTATCACTGGTCCCATCATTCCCCCTATTTTCTCCTTCCTGGCACGGTTCATTAGCGCCAAAATAGAATCTGCTGAAGCCGCACGCATAGCCTCCAGATTATTATAACCGCCAAATTCCATAATATCTTTGCCTGCTTTTTCAGCATCCTTCAATTGGGCTCCGCCCAGCATCGGTCTGTCTGAAACACCACCTCCGCTTTGCATAATCGCCTTTTGCATCAAGTCTTTTGATAGGGACGAAGTGACAAGCGCTTGTACACTCATGGCACCGGCACTTTGGCCGAAAATGGTTATGTTCTTCGGATCGCCTCCGAATTGTTGTATATTGTTCTTAATCCATTTCAATGCGGCAATCTGGTCTAAAATGCCGTAATTTCCCGAAACTCCTTTCGGACTCTCGGAAGAAAGGTCAGGATGCGCAAGGAAGCCAAAAATATTAAGCCTATAGTTTATTGTAACAAGAATTACTCCGCGTTTTGCCCACTCTTCACCTCCTAAAAACTGCTTTTCATAGCTGTAACCGGAGGCAAAAGCGCCGCCATAAATATACATGGCCACAGGCAATCCGGCTTCTGTTTTTCCGGGCGACGACGTGTAAATATTCAGATAGAGGCAGTCTTCACTGTTTTTATGGCCATCATCAGTGAAAAATTCTTTGTAATAGAAACTCCCAGGCTGACGAGGTGGCTGCATAGCTGCAGGCCCATAAGTATCGGCGACTTTAACACCCTCCCAAGGAATTACCGGCTGTGGTGGTTTCCAGCGCAAGTCTCCAACCGGAGGTGCTGCATACGGAATACCTTTATAAATATATATACCGGGAATCTCTGAAGGAATACCTTGAATCTGCCCGCCTTCAATTTTTACGACAGGATTTTCAACGCCGTTGCATGATGTCATCATAATCAAAAATAGCATAAAAAGTCTTTTCATAGGAGACCGCCTTTTCTAATGGCAATTGTTTTATACCATTTTGCTCGAGCGTGAAGTCATTAAAGGTAGGAGGCCCAACGAGTTGTTGGGCCCCTATCCTTACTTGGCCAGGCTAAAGTAAAACCAGGCTGTTGTAACTAAAACGAATATGAGACATTGATACCCATATAGCGCATCGCGTTGCGATTCCACTGCTTGCCGAGAGCAGTGTAGCCCGGGAAGCGGGCGCTATAGTCCGTATAGCCCATGGAGAAGTCTTCATCAAACAGATTGTTAACAAAGAACGTTACTTTATAACGTCCGCCCGGTTCAACAATACCGAAACTGATATTGACAAGGCCATATGCTTCCTGTGCACCTAAAGGATTACCCAGCAAATCGTAGTTGATATCGTCTTGCCATTGGTAGTTCGCCTGGGCAAAGAAGTTGAAAGGCAAGGGGTTTGACACCTGCTCCCAATAGGCACCGAGATTGTATTTCCATTCCGGGGAGTTATTCAAAGAATGGCCGCTTAAATCCTGAACATCCAATCCGCCGGGTCCACCGCCGATCAGACACCCTTGCGCCTCAGTCTGGCCATCATAACAATTGGCATTTTCAAAAGATTCGATTGTTGCATCCGTATAGGCCAGGGATGCATTCAACTGCAACCCAGCAGTAGCTTGATACGCCAAATCAACCTCCACTCCCTTGGTACGCAGTTCCCCCACATTATTCAGCTGAAAAACCGGCACTTGGTCTACCAACCTGCCGCCTTGCGCTTGATAATCTTTAAAATCGGTCAAAAACGCGGCCACTTCATAGCTTAAGCGCCTGTTTCCCAAAACCCCTTTCATACCGAGTTCATAGGATATCGAAGTTTCGCTTCCGACAGGATTGTCCGCATCGTTCTGATTAAAACCAGTGGCAATGTCGTAGGCCTGGCCTTTATAACCAGTGCTGACCGATGCATAGACCATCGTGCCATTTTCAAAATTATGGCGCAAAGCCACTTTCCCGGTAACGGCGTTTTCGCTATCATCACCTTTATAGGTTTCGCCTGGATCACCCAGCACAAAACCATTGGCAAAATAATTCGTAAAGTCGACCCCAATCTTTTCGTGGTTTACGCGAAAACCAAAATCAAAAAAAGTCTTGTCCGTCAAAGTCAGTGTGTTTTGACTGAACAGTGCCATGCTCTCTGTTGTCGCTTCCGCTTCCCAGTTGGCCAATGTGAAGCGAAGTGCCACTCGATAAAAATCTCTGGTCGTCTCCACATTGCCATAATAGAGTCCCACCATATACTCAAATTTTGTCAAATTCTTCGATGTCAATCGAAGCTCCTGCGTAAATGCATCCGAATTTTCGTTGCTGCGTTGATCAATAGTCGGACCCGTTAAACCAAGAGGATTTAAATAGGGGTTAAACGGGTTTATCGGAGTATCGGTCATATCCTGATCCTGAACCGAAATTAAATCGTAATTCTGATAACTTGTGATGGAGGTCAGGGTATGTCCCGCAAAGTCGTAATTGATCTTCAAAACCCCATAATTTTGATCAGTTTCAAACCGAGGGGTTGTGTCATACCGGACTTTTTGGTTATCCCCGCTCGGCGTAACACCTTCACCGGCCACCTCGGAATCAGCATCGACCCAGGTAGTCGCAGCGCTTCCCTCTCGCTTGGATGTATCAAAGGTTAGCGTCATATCAAGATTATCAGAGGCCCGCCAAGCAAGTTTGGCGCGCGCCCCTTTAGCTTCTTCGCCGTTTAAATCTGATCCATCCACCAGGTTTTCAATATAGCCGTCGCGATCCAGGTAATAGCCTGAGACCCTGTACCCCAAGCTTTCGCCCAGCGGTCCGGACAAAGACGCGCTGATCTTTTTCTCATCGTCATCCGTAATGCCGGCAGTAACCTTACCGGTAAACTCTTTGCTTGGCGCTTTGGTGATAATACTCACAACACCTGCCGAGGCGTTTTTCCCGAACAACGTCCCCTGGGGACCCCGGAGTACCTCAACGCGTTCAATATCCACCAAATTGTTGAAAGCTTGGGCTTGGCGGAGAAAAGGCATATCATCAACCACCACGGAGACACTCGGGTCGGCGGCAATACTAAATGCGACAGTCCCCACGCCACGCATTCTAATCGTGTTGCCACTCGGTGCCAGGCCTTGATCTATCGTCAATGCAGGTGAAATGCGCGCCACATCGTCAAAATTTTTGACATCGTAATTTTCCAGGCTGCTTGCCCCAATTACTGAGATTGCGACGGGAACGTCCTTGACATTTTGCTCACGTTTCTGTGCAGTAACTACAATTTCTTCCAGCATGAAACTGTCGTCTTCCTGTGCAATCGCTGCTTGAAAGCCGCCGATGAAAAGGACGCCTCCCAACACCAGCATTAAAATGAATGTTAAAAACTTTTTCATGATTCCCCCTCCTTTTTTATGTTTGTTTCAGTATGCGGTGCCCTTAAAGCATTTTGATCGGCTCCATTTAATGAAGCAGGTCCTTCCTCGATATTCAGTTACTTCTCAGAAGTGAAGTAATATCGATATGTCAACCCGCATCCAGATTGAAATCACGTTACAGGTCCTCAACCCGATTCATTTTAGGCGCCAGAAAATGCATGATCAGCCAGGCTGTAAGGTAAGCGAAACCGCAGAAGACAAACAGAATTCCATAACCGGCCTCAAGCTTTCCAAGTTCTGAATAGTGTTTCAGAACGAGGCCGGCCGCCTGTGCTATCAGCATGCCCCCCACAGCGCCGGCCATACCGCCGATTCCGGTGACGGATGCCACCGCCTTTCTGGGAAACATGTCCGTGACCGTGGTGAAGATATTGGCAGACCATGCCTGGTGAGAGGCACACGCCAATCCGATGACAAGTACCGCGTACCAGGTATTTACCTCTCCAAGCCTTCCGGCCGACAAGATTGTCAACGGAAGCAACGCATAAATAAGCATCGACAATTTACGCGCTCTGTAAGTTATCATGCCGCCATTGATGAATTTTTTCGGCAACCACCCGCCCCAGATCGACCCGACGGTGGCGATCGTATAGACCACTGCCACGGCCAAGGTCCAACTGATGACCCCCGGTATCTGGGACGGGTCTCCGCTGTAACCGGGATTGGCCGCCATATACTCATTGATTTTTACAGCGTTATCGTTGCTCAGAAATGAAGGGAGCCAGAACAAAAAGAACCACCAGACCCCATCGGTCATAAACTTTCCGAAAAAAAAGGCCCATGTTTGCCGGTAGGAAAGAAGTTTTATCCATGAGATCTGTTCAGCACCGGTCTTTTTCTCTTCGGTCTTCTCGTCTTTATCTGCATGGATATAGTCGTATTCCGCCTGGGATAACACACCCGCTTTCAGTTTTTCCCGAGGTGAGGCATATACACGAAACCAGAAATAGAGCCAGATCAAACCAATGGCCCCGACAAAAATAAACGCCGTTTGCCAGCCCCAATGTAATGCCATCCAGGGAACAAACAGAGGGGTGGCAATGGCGCCGACATTCGCCCCTGAATTATAAAAACCGGTGGCAAATGCCCGTTCCTTCTTCGGAAACCATTCAGCCATTGTTTTATTGGCGGCGGGGAAGTTACCCGATTCGGTAAAGCCCAGGGCAGCGCGCCAGATACCAAAAGTAAACGGATTATAGGCCAATGCGTGCCCGATTGCCGCGATGCTCCATCCCAGCAAAGAAAAAGCATATCCTTTCTTGGTTCCAAACCAGTCGATCAGCCTCCCCGTCAACAACATGCCGACGGCATAGGCAATTTGGAAACTCATGACCACATAGGAGTAATATAATTCCTGGTTGGGTTTGTCCGGGCCGAAAACACCTCCGTCGGCCAGCATCGGCTTTAATAATCCCAAAACATTTCTGTCGAAGTAGTTCACCGTCGTTGCAAAAAATACAAGTGCGCAAATGGTCCACCTGTATCTACCGATTTGTTGGAAGAGTTCTTTCTTGTCTATGGACGCTGCTGACTGTTCCATGAATCCCCCATCCGTTTAAAGTTGGTTCTTGCGTGATTATTTGACATAAGCGGTCGAAGTGGTATCCCCCCCTTTCCCGGTCCAGTTGGTATGGAAGAATTCTCCCCTTGGTTTGTCGACCCGTTCATAGGTGTGGGCCCCGAAATAGTCACGCTGGGCCTGAAGCAGGTTTGCGGGCAGTCGGGCGCTTCGCAGGCTGTCAAAATAGGCAAGCGCGGCGGACAAGCCGGGCACGGGTATGCCGTGACTCGCAGCAAGCGAGACTATATTCCGCAGGTCAGCCTGGGCGCTGTTGACCCGCTCATTGAAATAGGGGGCAAAAAGCAGGTTATCCAACTTCGGCTCCTGTTCGAAAGATTCGGCAATCCGGTCAAGAAATACGGAGCGGATAATGCATCCGCCCCGCCATACCCGGGCAATCAGGGCATAATCCAGATCCCAGCCGTATTCGTCCGAGGCGCTTTTGAGCAATGCAAACCCTTGTGTATAGGAAATGATCTTGGCGCAGTATACGGCTTGCTCCAGTACGTTGATGAACTGCTGGTTGTCGTTCATGGGTGAAGGCACCGGCCCGGTAAGCAAGGAGGACGCACGGACCCGGGTTTCTTTTGCCGCTGATATGCAACGTGCAAACACCGATTCACTTATCAGGGATAACGGAATCCCCATGTCGAGAGCGGAAACGACCGTCCATTTGCCGGTACCTTTCTGTCCGGCTGTATCAAGGATGTGATCAATGGCCGCGGAACCGTCAGGTTCCCGGTAGGCAAAAATGTCTGCTGTTATTTCGACCAGATAGCTGCTTAAATCACCCTTGTTCCAACGGCTGAATACCTGATGCATCTCGTCCGGACTGAGGCCAAGCAGCGTCTTCATCAATTGATATGACTCGCATATCAGTTGCATGTCGCCGTATTCGATCCCGTTATGAACCATCTTAACGAAATGGCCGGCGCCGTTTCCGCCCATCCAGCCGCAACAAGGCTCGGCATCGCCGGCCTTGGCTGCGATAGCGTTAAAAATCGGCGCCAGATGAGACCAGGCTTCCAGTGAGCCGCCGGGCATGATCGACGGGCCCTTAAGCGCCCCTTCCTCGCCGCCGGACACCCCTGTACCGATGAAAAGCAAGCCTTTTGCCTCAAGCGCCCGGCTTCTCCGGATGGTGTCGTGGTAGTTGGCGTTACCGCCGTCGATGACAATGTCGCCTTTAGATAAATAAGGCAGCAGCTGTTCTATAAAATTGTCCACGACGTCACCGGCTTTGAGCATCATCATTATTTTGCGGGGCACGGTAAGCGATTCGACAAAATCAGCGATGTCGTGAAACCCAATAATCGGTAGGCTCTTTGCCCTTCCGGAGAGAAACTTGTCCACCTTGGCGGTGGTCCGGTTATAGACTGCAACCGAAATGCCTTTTCCCGCCATGTTCAGGGCCAGATTCTCACCCATCACGGCAAGCCCCGCAATTCCTATCTGTGCCTGATCGTGCTTTGATTTTTTTCCCTGGAAGTCCTTAAGTCGGGATATTATTTCATCGCAAAGAGTATCAGGACTTCCACTGATATCGACAACCAGCCCGTCAGTCGGTGCTTCCATTGCATCGACCTGGCTGTCCAGCCAGGCCCTTGTTCATGTACTGGTGGTCACGGCTGTTTTAAACGCTCCTGGAGAAGTTCGCGTGATCCCTTTAAGTAGATGGTCATTATTTCTTTTTGATCTACACCGAGAAGGTCGCGATACCGGGTCTTCAACGCCGAACAGGCAAGCACCAGGTTTTCACCATTGCTCCGCCTGTCATCGATACGTCCTTTCAGGGTAGCAAGCCAGTCGAATCGGTCCTCGTCACCCAAAGGGATCCCGTTTCGCATCTTGTTGACATTCTCGGGCGGGTGGAAATCATCGGCATCTTCAAAGGGAAATCCGAGCCGTTTCGCTAACAGCCTGCCGATAGTGGTTTTGCCGCAGCCCCATGGGGCCTATCATTACGAGTATCACGTTTCGTCTCCTTCCGGATTGATGCCGAAATAATTGACGGCATTCCGGTAACAGACATCACGAAGCGTATCGCCGATCAGGTCGAAGTCGGCCGGCAGTTCACCGTTTTCGATATCATTACCGAAGAGGTTACATAATACCCGGCGGAAATATTCATGCCGCGGGTAAGACAGAAAACTGCGCGAGATCGGTGAGCATGCCGACAAACCGGGAGATCAAGCCCATATTCGACAGGGCGTTCAGTTGCCGTTCCATACCGTCTTTCTGGTCATTGAACCACCAGCCCGAGCCGAACTGGATTTTTCCCGGAATCCTTCCATCCTGGAAGTTTCCGATCATCGCGGCGATCATCTCGTTGTCTCGGGGATTGAGAATATAGAGAATGGTCTTGGTCAATTTATCCTGAGATTCCCAGGCGATCGAGAAATCGGCCGAGTGCCCCGGCCATGGGCGAAGTCGCCGATGGTGTCGTACCCGGTATCCGGACCGAGGCTTCGGAATGCCCGCGAATTGATATTGCGCAGGGCACCGAAATGAAACTGCTGTGTCCAACCCCGGCTTGTGGTCCCATGATAGCGAATTCAACCAGCATTGCCGACTTAAAGGCCAAAATTTCCGAGACGGAAAGCGCTTGGCCACTGCGTACTTTTTCAAAAATTGTCGTTACCTCGGCCTCCGTGTACGGTTCTGCGTAAGGCTCTTCCAGGCCGTGGTCGGAAATGCGACACCCCATGTTATGAAAATAAGTATGGCGCTGGTGCAAGCAGTCGAGAAACTGTTGATAATCGGCAACATCGCTGCCGGTAAGTGCCGCCAACCGGTCAACCCACCGGTTGAAAGCTACAGGGTCATCCACGGCCATGGCCGGGTCCGGGCGAAATGCGGGCAGAACCTTGACGGTAAAGGATTTATCGTCTTTCAGTTGCTGATGGTACTCTAAACTGTCAAGCGGATCATCGGTGGTGCAGATCACCTTAACCCGCATCTGATCGAGCAAACCACGTGTGGAAAAAGCATCCTCCTGAAGCATCTCAGAGCAACGGGTATATAGAGCGTCGGCGGTATCCGGTGAAAGCAGGGTGTCGGTGATGTTGAAGTGTCTCTTTAATTCCAGATGGGTCCAGTGGTAGAGGGGGTTGCGTAGGGTCCTGGGTACGGTTGCCGCCCAGGCATGGAATTTTTGCAGATCCGAGGCGCCCCCGGTAATATAAAATTCGTCAATACCGTTGGCGCGCATGGCTCGCCATTTGTAGTGGTCGCCATTCAGCCAAATGCCGGTAAGGTTGTCGAATTTTCGGTTACAGGCGATGTCGGCCACCGGCAGGTGACAGTGGTAGTCGAAAATCGGCATATCGGCGGCGAATTCATGATACAGCCTTTCCGCGCTCTTGGTTTGTAAAAGAAAATTTTCGGATAAAAAGGATTTCATGGTGGCCCTCCGTGAGGACGGGATCTCAGTCCCGGATTTCTTTTTCGTCCAGGACCCTATCTGCCGAGCCGATGCCAAATACCATAACGTTCTTCCTTTCAGATATTATGCACCAGATAACCGCCGTCCACCGGCAAAGATATGCCGGTGATAAAACCGGAAGCCTTACGACTGGCGAGAAAGATCGTCGCGCCGGCCAGTTCGGAGACATCACCGAAACGCTTGAACGGCGTGTGGTCGAGAACAGCACTGCCGCGTTCGGTATAACCACCGGTGCTTTCATCGATGAGAAGGGCTTTATTCTGTTTACCGATAAAAAACCCCGGAGCGATGGCATTGACCCGAATTCCGTGGGGTGCAAATTCGTTAGCCGTGGCCTTGGTCAGGTTCAGGGTTGCCGACTTTGCAGCGTCGTATGCCCATACCCCGGACAATGGATTGTAGGAGGCCATCGAGGCAAGGTTGATTATGCTTCCCGGGATTTGTGCGTTAATCCACCGCCCGCAGAACTCCTTGGTTGGAATGACCAGGCCGGCGAAAAGGTTTATATCGAGGATCTCTTTGAACTGAGTAAGATCGATCTCCAGGAAAGGGGTCTTTCCGTTGTTGCCGCCAACGCCGTTGACAAGGATTTCCGGGAGGCTGAACCGCTCTGCCGATTGATCGAAGGCCTCGGTTACCGCTGATTCGACACTGGTATCAACCTGGATGCCATGCGCCCTGGCACGAAGGCCAGGGTCATTTTTGTATCCGGCCAGGAAGGTATCGATAGAGGCCTGAGTGCGGCTCCAGACCACGACGTTGGCTCCGGCACGAAGCAGGGCGTCGGACATGACCGTGCCGATTGAACCGGCACCACCGGTTACCACTGCCGTAAGACCCGAGAGATCGAACATTTTTTCAATAAAACTCATGAGGGATCCTTTTCTGTCCGGCCTGTTCTTAATGATAAGAAACGTTTGACGGTAACGATAAAAGGTACCGGGTAGTTATATTATTCACTGAATAAAGTTACGGTAAACAACTATACCGCCTTTATACGGTTGTCAAGAACTTTATTTGTTCAGAAAATAATATGTTGACTATGAATTATATTAAATTTTAACATGCCGGTATAAAAGATATTTTTAAATTTTTATGGTTTATGAAGAAATCGTCGGACTGTTTATATATTGACAGTTCGGTAAATATGTTACATTAATTTTTCCAAGCAATTAATATCAATGTTTTATCGAAGGGTGGATCATGGCGGTAGCGAACAGGGAACTGATGCGTGCTATTAATCGTTTTACCATATTGCATGCCATTCGTGATGCCGGGAGTATTTCCCGGGTAGACCTGTATCACAAGACAGGGCTCAGTCAGTCTACGGTTACCAGTATTACGGCCGAGTTAATTGGGGAGGGACTGCTTCTTGAACAGCAAAGTGGCAAATCCGAAGGCGGTAGACGACCGGTTCCACTCACCCTCAATCCTAAAGGGGCCTACACTGTCGGGGTGCATCTGTCTATTAATCGTATCAATGTCGTTCTCATGGATTTTCAGGCAAACATCATATCCATGCGTACCCAACCACTCGATACCGGGGATTTAGGCCCGGAGCAGGTGATGTCAACACTTATCGAGACGGTGCAAGCCTGTCTTTGGGAAGCGGACTTTTCTAAAAGTCAGGTTTCCGGCATTGGCTTGGCCATCCCCGGCCTGGTTGATTCGCGTACGGGTTTTGTCCATTATGTCCCGAACTATCAGTGGAAAGACTTAAACTTCGCTGAAATGTTGAAACAACGGATTGGCATTACGAGCTATGCCGAGAACAGCGCCAATACTCTGTTAATTTTTGAGCAATGGTTTGGGGTCGGCAGAGGGACGGATAATTTTATCCTGATCACCGCGGAACACGGCATTGGTATGGGTATGGTACTCAACGGCAAGATATATAGAGGGTTGAGAGGAATATCAGGTGAGATCGGACATACCATCGTGTCCGAGAATGGTGAGCTTTGTCGGTGTGGAGAATCGGGTTGTCTTGAGACGATATGCGGTAATAATGCGATCATAAGGGATGCAAAAAGGGCCTTGGAACAGGGCGAATGGCATGTGAAGGATATCGGTTCGGTGACAATAGAGGATATAATTGCCGCAGCCCGGGCGGGAAATTCAGCTCTGAGGAAAATTTATCACCGGGCAGGGCGTATCCTTGGCACCGGTATCAGCAATATGCATAAAATTTTTGACGTTGAAAAGATCATTATTGCCGGCAAGGGTGTTCTGGCGGGTGATCTACTTTTCGGACCGATGCAGGAAACGCTGCACAAGGATATTTCTTTTGCTGAAAACGCGGTAACCAGGCTTTTCATTCAACAATGGCAGCCCACCAACTATGCCAGGGCGGCGGGTGCCCTTGTATTACAGGAAATTTACCAATCTCCTGCCAATAGAGTGGTGCCCATTATTTAAACCATGCTCGCTACTTTGATAGCAGGTGATTAAAATGGTTCTAAGCCTCAATTCTCAAGTTTTTTTTGGAAACCGGCAATATTTAAGCTGCAAACGGGAACACAAGTCAACGGAGTCAATGTCCCGGAGATTCCCTTTTTGCTCACCTGATTTGGGAAGATGCATCCTAAGGACTATCTCTAAGAAAAGGGCGGCATTATGAAATCATCGGCCAGAGCCATCTCCATTTTGTTTCTGTCACTTCTTGTGTCGACAACGGCATTGAGTCAGCAGGTCTCGATGACGATTCTTCACACCAACGACACGCATGGGCATCTGCTCCCTTTTAGTTACCCGGGAGGTGCTGAGTATTCGACGCTCGAGGTACGCAAGAATATCGGTGGTATTGCTCGCAGGACAACTCTTGTCAAGCGACTGCGGGAACAATTGGGCCGGCAAGGAATCCAGGTATGGCTTGTTGATGCAGGAGACTTTACGGATGGGACTCCTTTTTCCACCGAATATCAGGGAGAGGCGGACATAGCCGCCATGAATGCCGCGACGTACGATTTCGGCACGCTGGGCAATCACGAATTCAACAGACCGCTTGCCACACTCAAAAAGCTTCTCAATCTGTTTCACTATCCCATGCTATGCGCCAATACGGTCGGATTCTCGCCTGATACTCCTTTGCGAGAATCTGTAATTCGTGAGGTGGGGCCGCTGAAAATCGGTATCTTCGGACTCGTCACGACAGAATATGTGGACTACCAAGCCCACAAAGAAGGCATCAGGATTGTTAGCGAGATTGAGACGGCCAAACGTATGGCGAGCGCCCTCCGCCCACAGGCGGACATTGTGATTGCACTCTCGCATGCCGGCGAAAAGGTTGACGCGCAGATCGCGGCAACAGTTCCCGGAATCGATATTATCGTCGGAGGCCACTCGCATTCGCGCCTCCCTTCCGGCGAACTGATATGGCATTCGGACCAGCTCAAGGCAAAGGACGTCAATGGAACCATCATCGTCCAGGCCTACCAATGGGGAGGAGAACTCGGCAGGCTTGATCTCTTATTTGATAAGGACGAGAAAGGGGTGTGGCATGTCGTGCGTTACCGTGCGCGGCTCCTTCCCATCACCCCTGACCTCCCCGAGGATCCGGATGTCGCAGCGATTGTGGAGCGCTTCTGGAAGCCTATTTCAGCGCGCTATGGCGAAGTGATTGGAAAAGCGGCGGGCGATTTCATGGACCGCGGTGATGACTTCACCGCCTATAATCTTCTCACGGACTCAACCCGGGAGACATACAAAACCCAAATCGGAATTGATTACATGGGCGGAATACGGCCTCAGCTGGTGGAGGGCAATATCCTGCTTGCCGACCTGGCATGTCTGGATCCGTTCAATAATTCCGTAGTGACATTCAAAATAACGGGAAGCAAACTGAAGGGGCTTATAACGAAAATCCGGCCCGCGGTTTCGGGAATTCGCTATCGGATTGAAAACGGAAAACTAACGGCGGCGAGCGTGGGTGGGCAGCCAATTCAGGATAATGGAACCTATTCGGGAGCAACAAGTTCGTTTTTTGCCGAAGCCTTCTTGAAGGGAATTGAAACAAACGAAACAGGAAAACGGTGGATTGATGTAGTGGTGGACTATATTCGAAAAAAGGGAATAGTGAAGCCGTTGTACGATGGCCGCCGTGTCATCATTCCGCAATAGTTTTTGTTGGCAATCTGCACTCGCGGTTTACGGGATTCCTGGCCAGGGAGGCAATAGGGATATAAAAACATAAAATGATGCTGGAAGAATTTGTGGATTTATGTACGGCCCCATTCCTACCCAAGGGTGTTTGAAAACTATCAATTTTTAAGCTGTAAAGGGGAAAATAAGTCAACTTAGCCAACAACGTCCCCGTAAATTCTACGGTGAAATAGTCATCTCTGAAAATATGTTTCAAACTTTGATCAATCAAATTATTGACATGAAGGTGGTTATTAATAACTGATTTCGTATAACCCCTAAATCAACGGGACGCGATAAAGCGTTGCGCCCGTTATTAAAGTGTTCGCAGTCCCAAAAAACATCTTGACTATAACCTTATACGGTAATAATATAACCAAATGAAATACGAGGTCAAAATCAAGAAAAAGGCTATTCGTGGACTTGAAAAGCTGCCCGAAAATATCCGCAAATTGTTATTTTTATTGATTGAAGATCTCAAAGCCGATGGGCCAATACAAAAAAGTTGGCATAATTTTTCATCCCTGGGTAAGGACAAATATCACTGCCATTTGAATTATCGTTATGTGGCATGCTGGACTTACTATAAAGGGGAAATTGTAATTGAGGTGTATTATGTTGGCACTCGTGAAAAAGCCCCGTATTGAAATATCGCTTCAGGGTGAGAAGGTTGATGAACTTATCGAGTGGATTAGCAAGAAATTCGAAATAAGTATCCTCACGTCAGATGATTCCGAAAGTGTTGCAATTGAAGATACTGACTTCTGGAAAGAAATGCAGTCAAATAGAATCGGTAACCTTCTATCGGCAGCCAGGTTAAAAGCAAATTTAACCCAGGCGCAGCTTTCTGAACAACTAGGAATTCGCCAGAATATGATCAGTGATTATGAAAGAGGAAAGCGTCGCCTGTCGCCTTCAATGGCAAAACGCATCGCAAAAATCCTTAAAATCAAAGTCGATAGAATTTCTTAGCGCGAACGAATAAGGATAGATCGTGAGAGCGAAGCGATCCACGATCTTATCCTGGGTTGGACAAGCCCGTCGGGATTTAGCCGGTGAAAAAAAGACCGGAAGTCATCCCCTCCTCCGCAGCAGCTTTGCTACGGAGGGTGGAAGGTCGGAGGTCAGAGGTCAGATAAGACAGTCTGTTGTTGAAAAAGAGAGAAAAAACGATTTTTGGTTGACCCGAAGACACCGATTCATTTACAGAACCCGTTATTTTACAGACTCGGGCATTATTGGTGGGAAAGCCTTTGTTTCGGCGACCTACCGTAAAGTTAAAGTGGCTTTTCAGTCGAAGCGGGACAAGATTCCCAAACCAGTTTCGGGGCTTTCGGGGATATATTCACTTAAACGTCTTACTGAGTAATTGATCAAAATAGAAAGTAACGTGAATTTAAGTTAAGCCCGAGTTAAGAAGTACTTTTTGGGGGGATATAGAGCCAATTCGGCCCGAATTTATCAATAGTGGTATCGGCAGGATAGTATTCGGATTTTGTCGTCTTTGACCTCGTAAACCAATCGATGCTCTTTATCAATACCGTTAACGGGGTTACCGTTAACGGGGTCGGACCAAGCAAGATGCCCGGTTGACGCGGGTTTAGATTAAAAATGGAGGCGTTTTTCGGCCTTAAACCGATGTTTTTGGGGGCGAAAAGTACGTTTTAAGGAATCGTACCGCAGGCTACAGTATAAAGGAGGTTGGACTCTGCACATAAAGCCTAAAAGGACCGGAGACGAAAAAAGGGGCTACGGTGAATTCTACCGTAACCCCTTGAGCTTTCATGGCTGGGAGACAAGGATTCGAACCTTGGTTGGCGGAGTCAGAGTCCGCAGTCCTGCCGCTGGACGATCTCCCAAAAGTGGTACTCTCTTACAAAAAATGAATTGATGAGTCAATAAAAATCTGTATTTGCCACAAAGACACAAGAGTCACAAAGAAAAATAATTTAATATTAGGCGCTTATCTTTGTGGCCTCGTGTGAGAAATTTCTTTTTCGCTATATTGTCAAAATCAAGCATCCGCCTGATTTTCATTGATCCAGGTCACAGCAGCCCCCAGCCGTTTTATGGTCTCTTCCTTTCCCAACACTTCGATAATCTCGAAAATCCCGGGGCTGACCGTGGTACCGGTAAGGGCCAGGCGGACCGGCTGAGCGATTTTTCCGAGCTTCAGCTCGGTCTCCTCCATGACCGCCAGAAATACCTGCTCCAGTGCTTCATGGGTAAAGGCTTCCAACTGGCCCAGTTTGTCCACGAGAAGCTTCATGGGCGACAGCGCATTGGCTTTAAACAGTTTTCTGGCCCCTTTTTCCTCGTAGGCGGCGGGCATCTCGAAATAGAACCGAATCCCCTTTGCCATGTCCACCAGGGTCTTGCTCCGTGCCTGGAGCGTCTCAATGGCCTTTTCGAGCATGGGGCCCAGCGCGGCGGTATAGCCCTCCTTCTCTATATAGGGCAACAGGCGCTCCGCAAGGGCAACCGGGGAGGCGGCCTTGATATGATCGGCATTGAGGGCCAGAAGCTTTTCCGGGTTGAAAATGCCGGCGGACCGCCCGATATTTTCAAAGGAAAATTTCTCGATAAGCTCCTCCCGGGTGAAAAATTCCTGGTCCCCATAGGACCATCCGAGCCGAACCAGAAAATTGATCAGTGCGTCGGGGAGAATCCCCTGGTCCCGGTAGGCGGTAACGGAGGTTGCCCCGTGCCGTTTGCTCAATCGGCTCCGGTCGGATCCCAACACCATGGGAACGTGGGCAAACGTCGGCAGAGAAGCGCCAAGGGCCATGAACAGGAGCATCTGTTTGGGGGTGTTGTTCACATGGTCATCGCCCCTGAGGATCGTATTGATACCCATGGTGATATCGTCCACCACCACCGCCAGATGATAGGTGGGGCTCCCGTCGCTCCTGCAGATCACGAAATCGTCCAGCTCTTCGTTCTGAAAAACAATACGTCCCTTGACCTTGTCGTTCAGGACCGTGGTGCCGGTTTCGGGGACGGCAAAGCGGACCACCGCATCCGGACTTTTTTTGAGCCCCTTGTGCCGGCAGGTGCCGTCATATTTGGGCTTTCCGCCGGATTCCATGGCCTTTTTCCGCATGGCCTCCACTTCATCCGGTGTGCAGGTACAGTAATAGGCGTGACCGGAGTCCAGAAGCCGGTCGATATACTCGGTATAAACATCGAACCGCTTGGATTGAAAAAACGGGCCCTGGTCCCAGTCGATACCGAGCCATTCCAGGGATTCCAGGATGGCGTCCACGGATTCCCGGGTGGACCTGGCGGCATCCGTGTCTTCGATTCTCAGCACGAACTCGCCCTTCATATGCCGGGCATACAGCCAATTAACAAGCGCCGTCCGGGCGCCTCCGAGATGAAGGTGACCCGACGGACTGGGGGGGAAACGGGTGATTATTTTTTCCACTGGAAAGGATCCTTTCTGATTATATATTGGTATGTAGTCAATACCATTAACTTGGTACTTTATCAAAGGAAACCAGTGATCTCACCGCCCGCTTGCCCCGGCGTCGGGGCTTCGCTCAAGAGCGCCAAGGTCCGCAAAGGCCACCACAGGCGGCTAAAAACCAGAAAGAGTGCTATTGCATTTCGCTGCCGCGAAATACAATCTGTGCATTCCCTTCGGGAAGGGCCTTGCCGCAGGCATCAAAGTTTTTATTTGCCGTGTTGTCTACGGCAAATAAAAAATCTTTTCTTTGCGCTCTTTGCGACCTTGAGCGAAGCGGGCGGTAAAATCCAATCCATGCTTAAGTTAATAGTTTTGAGCATGTAGTTATACTAGCAATTTTAAAAATCCATAAATTCATTTTGTTATACAGAATCATCACTTGCATATGAGCAATTTATGAGTCAAACAAATATAATTGTCTCTACTACCTCAAGCAATCCCTCCGACGAGAGCCTGTTGTCTGCCTCTCGAAATCCGGGCGGGCGGACCCAAGTGTATGAGCAAATAAATATCATAAAAACAATATATTAAATAATGTATCGGCCAATATTTTACCGGTTCGCCTCCTAATAGCATAGTGCGGAAGGGAGTACAAGGAGGCAAAAATAAAAAAATCGGCAAAAGGCTTGACAAAGGCGGGCAATTCAATTACTAGACACCTTTCGAGTGAATCAGCAATATTATAAACATAATTTACATATAAACTAAATAGTTAGGAGATTACTCATGGCAGTACCAAAGCACAAGACATCGAAGTCGAAACGGGATGCCCGACGGACCCATCAAAAGCTGAAAGGCCTTGACACCACCACATGCCCCCAGTGTGGAGAGCCCGTGCTCCC
Organism: Desulfobacterales bacterium; assembly: GCA_963677545.2. Lineage (GTDB taxonomy): Bacteria > Desulfobacterota > Desulfobacteria > Desulfobacterales > JAFDDL01 > JBECKW01. The sequence continues at coordinate 108,439 of CAXXKH010000008.1, forward strand.
GCACCACGTATGCCCTGAATGCGGTGAATATAAAGGACGAACTGTAATCAAAACCGATGAGGAAGATTAACCAATGACTCTTGCCAAAGCGGGATCGGAACCGGAACTGCTGGGGTTGGATGACCGAGCCCTCAAGCTGGTACTGAAAACGGTCAAGGATTTACGCAAACGGCTTCTGACCAAAGAAAACATACTGGAATGGGATAAAACCGAAACCTTCCCCGAAGAGGCGATCCGGACCATGCTGGATCCCGATATCGGGCTTCAGCTGTTATTCATCCCTGAAGCGTATGGAGGGGTCAGCGGCGGCTCCCGCGACTGCTGCGCGGTGGTCCGGGAGGTTTCCAAGATCTGCCTGGGAATTTCCACGGCCTTTTTTGCCATTCAGCTCGGGGCGGATCCCCTGCTGGTGGGCGGTACGGAAGCGCAGAAGAAAAAGTGGCTCGGCGCCATCGCCGACGGCGGCACCCTGGTGGCCTATGCCGTAACGGAGCCGGATGCCGGCAGCAACCTCCAGGCTCTGGAGACGACCGCGGAGCCCGTCAAGAATGATGCCGGGGAGATCACCGGGTATACCATCAACGGCAGCAAAATTTTTATTTCCACCGGCGGATACGCCGACTTTATCACGCTCCTTGCGAACACACCCGAAGGTCCCTCCTTCTTTGTCGTCGAAAAGGGAACGCCGGGGTTCGAGCAGGCAAAGGGCGAAGAAAAGCACGGTATCCGCGCATCGAACACGTCTCCCCTCTATTTCAACGACGTGTTCGTCCCCGTGGAGAACCTGATCGGCGGCGTGCCGGGCAAAGGCATGCACCAGTCCAACCAGGTATTCGGCTACACCCGGATGATGGTGGGGGCCATGGCGCTGGGCGCCGCTGAGGCGGCCCTCGAGATCGCGATCCCCTACGCAAAAAAACGAATTCAGTTCGGTTCCCCCCTCTCTGAAAAACAGGGGTATACGCACAAGCTGATCGTCCCCAACGTCGTCCAGCTCGAAGGGGAATCGCGTATATGGAGGAGCTGGCGCTTCGGCTCGATTCCGGAGAGCAGGACCTGCAGGTGGAAGGCTCCATCTGCAAATATTTCCTCTCCGAAGCGGCCAACAAGACCGCCGATGACTGCATCCAGGCCATGGGCGGGTACGGCTATGTCCGGGAGTACGAAGTCGAAAAGCTCAAACGGGACATCAAGATCACCTGCATCTACGAGGGGACCAGCGAGATTCAGCAGAGCATCATCAGTACATTCCGCTGGAAGAAAACCAGGAAAACCAAAGGCGAATACTACGCATCCATGGCCAGGGAAATGTTCGACCTCGCCGAGAAATCGGGCGATACCGCCTACAGCCTTTACGGACATGCGGCGAATGCGCTCAATGCGGCCATCGACCTTGCCCACGGCCATCGTCTCACCCGCCGGCAGGCTGTCATGTTCAACCTGGCGGACATGATGACCTACGTTGAAGTGGGCGTTGCCATGGCACGCAAAACCGCTGGTCTTGCCGCTGCCGGAGGCAGCAAAGCAAACCGGTCGGCGGTCATGTCCCGGATTTTCGCCCGGGAAGTTGCCCGGGTTGTCGGAAACAACCTGCTCAACGTTCTGCTCGGCACCGGAACCCTTGACGAAAGCGCCATTACCGAATTCAAACAGAAAGTGTCCCTGGATGAACTTCTTTACAACCAGGCGGGTCTTCTTGCCGATATGGACGAGGCGGCCGATATCATTTTCGGGAGGTAACCATGACAGACCAGACCAAACGAACAGTTGTCGTCACAGGCGGATCCAGAGGCATCGGCCGCGTTATCTGCTGTGAACTGGCGACGCCTGATACCACTATTTACTTCAACTACTTCAATCCCGGCGATCCCGAAGGAGAAGCGGCCGCGGCCGCTGAAACCGAAAAGATGGTGGCGGAACTCGGCGCCGTCGCCAAAAGCAAGGCCGTAGACGTCTCCTCCACCGAGGACGTGGCCGCCTTTTTCGACGACATCCTGAAAGATACCGGGCGAATCGATGTTCTTGTCAACAACGCCGGGATTACCCGGGACGGACTTCTCGTCCGAATGAAGGAATCGGACTGGGACATGGTCCTGGAAATCAACCTGAAAGGCGCCTTCCGCTGCACCAAACTGGCGGGCAAGGCCATGATGAAGCAGCGGTCGGGCCGCATCGTGAACATCGCCTCCATCAGTGGTGTGTGGGGCCAAGCCGGCCAGGCGAATTACGCCGCCTCAAAGGCCGGGCTGATCGCCCTCACAAAGGTCAGTGCCCGGGAGCTTGCCCCCCGCGGAGTCACCGTGAACGCCGTCGCACCGGGATACATCATCACCGATATGACGGCGACACTTTCCGAGGATGTCAAAGCGGCCTATCTGGCCCAGATTCCCCTGGGCCACGGCGGGACGCCCGAAGATATTGCAAAAACAGTAAAATTTCTGGCATCCGACGATGCCGCATACATTACCGGCCAGGTCATTCACATCAACGGCGGAATGTATATGTAAAAAAACGTATTTATTGAAAGGAGAAAGTACCATGTCCGTTGAGGATAAAATCAAGAAAATTATTGCGGAAAAACTGAGTGTGGATCTGAGTGAGATCGTTCCGGAAGCGAGCTTTATCGATGATCTTGGCGCGGATTCTCTTGATCTCGTGGAGCTGATCATGTCCATGGAAGAAGAGTTTGATATCGAAATTTCGGATGAAAAAGCCGAAGAGCTGGTATCGGTCAAAGACGCTATCGATTACGTCATGGCAAACACCTGATTCTCCGGCAACGCCGGGGAATTGCCAGTCGACAGTCGACAGTCGGCGGTCGGCAGATGAAGAATAAGATCGGTTTTTTAAACCTGTAGACTGCAGACTGTCGACTGCAGACTGTCTTAAAGGAGGACTCTTTGGAGAGGCGGGTAGTTATTACAGGCGTGGGGCTTATCACTCCTCTCGCCGTAGGAGTGAAAGGCACATGGGACGCGCTCTGCGCCGGGAAGTCGGGAATCGGTGAGATAACGAGGTTCAATGCCTCCGCTTATGCGACTCAAATTGCAGGGGAGGTGAAAGACTTCAATGCCGCCGATTATCTTCCCAAAAAAGAAGCGAGACGAACGCAACTCTTCATCGCCTATGCGGTCGCCGCCGCGCGCATGGCCCTTGAAGACGCCGGGCTGGTTATCGACGACACCAACGGGCCCCGGGTCGGGGTAATCACCGGATGCGGCCTGGGCGGTCTGGAGATGCTCGAAAAAACCTATTATACCATTGAAACCAGGGGGCCGAGACGTGTCAGCCCGTTCTTCATCCCCATGATGATCGGTAATATGGCGCCGGGCATGATTTCGATTTACCTCGGCGCCAAGGGTCCCAACTCTTCCATTTCCACGGCATGCGCCGCCGGCACCCATGCCATCACCGCGGCCTATCGGCAGGTGAAGTACGGTATGGCGGATGCCATGATCACCGGGGGCGTGGAGTCGACCATTACACCGTCCTGCATCGCGGGGTTCAACGCCATGAAAGCACTTTCCACCCGCAATGACAGCCCTGAAAAAGCATCCCGTCCCTTTGACCGGGACCGGGACGGCTTTATCGTGGGAGAAGGCAGCGGTATCATGATCATCGAGACACTGGAATCCGCCCAAGAGCGCGGTGCTAAAATATACGCCGAAATCATCGGCGCCGGCATGAGCGGCGATGGGTACCATATGGCGGCGCCGGCCCCCGACGGCGAAGGCATGGCAAGATGCATACAGGCGGCTCTGGATGATGCCGGCGTTCAGCCGGAAGAGATCGACTACATAAACGCCCACGGCACCAGCACCGATCTGAATGATCAGTACGAAAGCGTGGCCATCAAAACCGTATTCAAAGACCACGCACCCAAGGTTCCGGTCAGCTCCACCAAATCCATGACCGGGCACCTCCTGGGCGCCGCCGGTGGCATCGAAGGCGTTTTCACGGCACTCACCATCGACACCGGCATCATGCCCCCCACCATGAACCTGGAAAACCCTTCCGAGGGGTGTGACCTCGATTATGTCCCGAATGTCGCCAGAAAGGGCGAAGTCAAATGCGCCATGTCCAATTCATTCGGTTTTGGCGGGACAAACGGCTCGATTATTCTAAGGAAAGTATAAGCAGCGACAGCAGGTAAACAAAATTCGACAAGTTTTAGAAAAGCCGTCCGGGGAGTTCCCCGGGCGGCTTTTTTGTTTGCTGCCAGGTTCAGGTTAGCCCAGCCACCGGGAGCCGAAACACCCAGTTTGATCAATACAGCCGATTTTAAATTGAAAATAACTCAGTAGTGAAACTTTGTTGCCTTTTTCTTACTCTTGCTCTTAATTATGATCGTAATCCATATTAACCGCGAGATTAAGAGCAAGAGTCGGATTAAGATCAAGAGGGAGCTTTCAAGATAGCATAGAAGTTACATACAAGAATCTTCTTGACTTACCCAATGCCACTTGGCATACACATAGAAATAGTAAGCAAGTTTTAATTTATGGAATTCGGGTCAAGCATAAGCATCTGGATGCCCGCCTCTTTACAGGGATGATACTATTGAACCACCTGCGGCTTTTTACTCATCCATCAATACCGGTCTTTTTTAAAGACTTAGCTGAAGTACTCTGCCAAGAACGAAAAGGGGGTAAGAATGATCGACAAAGGGAAACTGACTAAAATTGTAGGTGCCGGCAATGTAACCTACGAACAAACGGCTCTGGATGAATACGCCAGTGACGTGAGTTTCGTCAATCGGGTCCGACCGGCTTGCGTGGTCAAACCGAGGAAAGCCGGTGAGGTAAAGAAGATTATTCAACTGGCCAACAAAACCGGAACACCGCTGGTACCGGTAAGCTCGGGAGCGCCTCATTTCCGCGGCGATACCGTTCCGACGCTGGGTGACTCCATAGTCGTCGATCTCAGCAATCTGAAAGAGATCGCTTTCGTCGACCGGCCCCGCAGAGTGGCTATGGTGGAACCGGGGGTCACCTTTGGTGAACTCATCTCCGCGGCCAAAAAAGAAGGGCTTCGACTCAATCTGCCTTTACTGCCGCGCGCGTCCAAATCCGTTGTCGGCAGCATCCTCGAACGAGAGCCGGTCATTCTGCCCAAGTATCAATGGGACGTGTCAGATCCCCTGGCCTGTCTCGGATTGTGCTTCGGAAGCGGCGACGAGTTTCGCACCGGTCAGGCGGCGGGTCCCGGAACCGTAAAACAGCAGTGGAAAGTGGGCGGTCTGCAGAAAGCACCCTACGGCCCCGGTATCGGTTCCCTTCACAGGCTTGTCCAGGGGGCCCAGGGCACCATGGGGATCGTCACCTGGATGTCGTTGCGCTGCGAACTGCTCCCATCCGTCGAAGAGCCTTTCGTTCTCGGCTCTGACAACCTCGAGCCACTCCTGGAACTGAGTTCCTGGTTGATCCGGCTCAGGGCGGTCAACGAATGCTTTATCCTCAATGACACCAATATGGCGGCTATTTTCGCGAAAAAATCCCAGAAAGACTTCCAGCGGATCAAAGACGCCATGCCGGCCTGGACACTCTTCTATGTTGTCGCCGGCTATGATGTTCTCCCGGAAGAACGGGTCAGCTCTCAGGTCAAGGATATCTCCGATATCACCCAGCGCATGGGAATCAGCGCGGCGAAATCCGTCGGTGGCGTATCCGCCAACGAGATATTGAAAGCGGTTCAGAAACCCTGTGAAGAACCATACTGGAAAACCCGTTCCAAGGGCGCCTGTGAAGATATCATGTTCCTCAGCATCCATGACAAACTCGAAGGTCAGATCGATGCCATGAACGATCTCTCGGACAAATCGGGTTACGGCGCCTCCAATGTGGGGGTTTACATCCAGTCCTGTGTCCAGGGCACCAATTATCACTGCGAGTTCAACCTCTTTTATGATCCTGAAAATGCCATCGAGTTCGATCGAACCAAGGCGTTGTCCTGCTCGGCGACTAAACAGCTGATGGACAAGGGGGCTTTCTTCTCACGTCCCTACGGCGACAACGCACGGATGATCGCCAATCGGGATGCGGCGACGGTTTCCGTACTTCAGAAATTCAAGAAGATATTCGATCCGAACAATGTGATGAATCCCGGAAAGATCTGCTACTAAAAAAAATTAAAGTTTTTCGAATTATAAAAAGTTTAGGAGGATGCGATTATGGGACTGGAACAATATAAGGGCGACATGGCAATGTGCTGCCGATGTTCATGCTGCAAGTTTATTCCCATGCAAATGTTGGAGGGACAAAACTATGCCAACGTATGCCCCAGCATTTCAAAGTATAATTTTCACAGCTACTCGGGTGGCGGCCGCATGAATATCGGCACCGAGATGCTGACCAATGGGCTTAAATACACCGATAAACTCCTCGATATCATCTATAACTGCCAGATGTGCGGCGCCTGCGGCGCCTCGTGCAACTATGCCATGGATATGGAAGTCAACGAGCCCATCACGGAAATGAGAATCAAATGTGTCAACGACGGGAAAACCCATCCCGCGTTGGACGAAGTGGTGAAAGGGCTCAGCAAAAATGGCGCCATGGTCCCCACAAAGGGCAAACGGGGCGACTGGGCAAAAGGTCTGAGGCTCAAGAACGCCGCCAAACAGAAAGTAGAAGTGCTCTATCATGTCGGGTGTCTTTCAAGCTACGACAAAGAGGCGCAGAAAGTGGCCAAAGCAACCGCCAAGATCCTGAAAAAGGCGGGTGTGAATTTCGGTATCGCCGGTGACGCGGAAACCTGTTGTGGCGGCCGGGCCTACCAGATGGGGTATGAAAAAGACTTCCTCAAGCAAGCCAAGAAGAACATGGCCCTGATTAAAAAAGCCGGCGTCAAGACGGTGGTGACTTCCTGTGCCGACGGATACCAGGCGTTCAAGGTGCTTTATGATAAATTCAATTTGAAGGGGGACCTCGAAGTCCTGCATATCTCCGAATATATTGATAAACTGATAAAAGACGGCAAACTGAAACCGCACAAGAATGTCGATCTTGCCGTCACCTACCACGATCCGTGCCGTCTCGGTCGATTGGGAGAACCGTGGATTCACTGGGAGGGTAAAAAAATCCCCGGGGATCGATTTGTATTCGATCCGCCCAAAGAGTACCGGCGCGGTACCCATGGCGTTTACGAGCCGCCCCGGGATGTCATCAAGGCCGTTTCCGGCGTGAAACTCACGGAGATGGTTCGAATCAAGGAATACGCCTGGTGCTGCGGAGCCGGCGGCGGCGTCAATGTATCCAATCCCGAGTTTGCGATATGGACGGCCAAAGAGAGAATAGAGGAAGCTGAATCTACCGGTGCCGAGGCGATCGTGACTGCCTGCTCCTGGTGCGAAAAGACGCTGAACGATGCGATCAGGGAGAGCGGCAGCAATCTGAAGGTGTTGGATATCGTCGAACTGGTTGAGAAAGCAATTTAATATAAGGGGGAATAAATCATGCCAATGAACAAGGACTTCTATAAGGCATTTGAAGATGTGGTGGGGCCGGAAAATATAAGCAATGACCCGGCGATAATGCCGTCTTACTATGGCACGGCCTTTTCGGCGGTTATCCTTCCCGAAAATACCGCGGAAGTGCAATCCATCGTCCGGCTGTGCAATAAATTCAAAATGCGGTTCCGGCCGACATGCACCGGCTGGACCGGGAACTTCGATCCGGACACGCTCCTGCTGGACCTGCGCAGGATGAATAAAATCGTCGAGATCAATGAAAAGAACATGTACGCCGTGGTGGAGCCCTATGTAATCTCAGGCCAGCTTCAGGCCGAGTTATTTAAGCGGGGGCTGCACATGAACATAAAAGGCGCCGGGGCCAACTGCTCTTCCATGCTCCGGGGACACGGCCATCTGGATCAATCCACGGGCGGGGATGACCGGAATCATCTGGCCATCGAATGGGTAACGCCCGAGGGAGAAATTGTGAGATCGGGTTCCCTGGGCGCTACCGACGAATGGTACAGCGGCGACGGCCCGGGGCCCTCCCTTAGAAGCATTCTCACCAGCGCCGTCCCCCCCGGGGTGACACCGGGTGTGTTTACGAAAGCGGCACTGAAGATCTACCACTGGCCGGGACCTTCAAAACTTCCGGTGGTCGGGACATCACCGGATTATCACCTCAGTGAGATCCCCCCCAACTTCATGGCCCGCTACTACAGCTTCCCCACCCTGGAGAAGATGTGGAATGCGGAAATAAAACTCGGCGAAAACGAAATCTGCTTCGAGCTGATGGGATTCAATGTCGCCATGGTGGCGGCCAATATCACCCTCTGCAACGAAGATGAGGAAAAAGTATTCAAGCGCTTGAGCCAGGAGAGCCAGGGGCCCGGCTTCTTCGTCATCATTGCCGGCAACTCCGCCGCGGATTTTGAATACAAGAAAAAAGCGCTGGCCCAGATCGTCAATGAAAACGACGGGAAATCCATCGAATCCCTCGAAGATCCGAAGACCGAAGGCGTCTTGATCGCCAACTGCATCCGCATCTCGGCCTCTATCCGGGAAACCTTCCGCCCGGGCGGCGCCTTCAATTCCATCCCGATTATGGGCCAGAGAGATTTGACCATCCGGTGGGCCATCGGCGCCGGAAAAGCCAAAGAGCCCCTGATCAAGGCGGGCCATATCGTCGATGACGGGGGCGCTTTCTTCGGCTGGGGGGTCGAGCAGGGTCACCTCGGCAAGACCGAGATTTTCTGTAAGTTCGACCCCGCCAATGAGAAAGCGAAAGCGGCCGTGGAAAAATGGGTCGAGCAGGAATCGGACAGGGCCTTCAAGGAGAGCTACTTTGCCTCCACCATGGGTGCTACGGACAAGGTCGGACCGGCCCTGTCGAATTACCATCTCTGGTGGAGTAAAATCACGCAATCCCTCGATCCCAATAATATTTCGCCCGAGGGCGGTTCACTGGTTTAACGATGACAAGCGCCATCCGGGAATCATCCCGGGTGGCGCTTTCAGCTTTCAGCCGTCAGCCCGATTCATTCTACCGGTTATAGCTGAAAGCTAACCACAAAAAGATCAATCACCACGAAGAGCACGAAGGACACGAAGAACGGAATTCGGTGAATCGTCCATCCGAATTTTTCTGTAGCCCAAATGGTCACCGCATTTCCACTTTCAGCATACAAAAATCATTTTCATGACATAATCTTTTTCTTTTATTTTTTCTTCGTGCTCTTCGTGCTCTTCGTGGTGAATTAATAACTTCGTTCGATCTGTATACCCTTTACCGCTTTAACAGGAGGAGCCCCATGATCCCAAAGCCCGATAATTGGAATGAATTAACCCCGGAAGAAAAGAGAACCATGCGGCTGGATGCATGGGTCAGCGGAGAAGGTGTCCAGTTCGACAGTCCGGAGGCCGAAGCGAAGTACAAAGAACTGGCAACGCTTTTCCGGGATGCCATCGAGCTGAAAAAAGCGCCGGCTCGGGTTCCCTCCAGCGCCCACGCGGGTGGTTACGCGTTGAACCGGGCGGGCATACCTTTCAAGGCAACAATGTACGACCGATGGGAAGAGGTCGCGAAAGTGCTGATCGACTTCCAGCAGGAGTTCGACCCGGACACCGGTACGATGGTGTTTATGATGTCGGGCAAATCCATGGAACTTATGGATGTCACGAATCTCAGGTGGGCGGGCTTCAACCTTCCCGATGACAGCCCCAGCCCCTACCAGGCCGTCGAAAACGAATATATGAAGCCGGAAGAGTACGATCTCTTTCTCAATGATCCCTCCGATTATATATTGAGAACGTACCTGCCGCGCCAGAATCGCGCCCTGGCGGGACTCAGCAAACTGCCCCAGTTTTCAATCGAAGGTATCGTGTTCGGCGGCGTTTCAAGGCCTTTTATGGACCCGGATGTGCAGAAGGCTCTCGATATTCTGAAAAAGTCCGCGGAACTGTCCATGCAGCCCAACATGATCAATTTCAATATGATGAACCGCGTCAAGGCCATGGGCTATCCCAGTCTTTCGGGTATTTTCATGGGCGGCGCCGCGGGAACCGCGCCGTATGATATTTTAGGGGACAATCTGAGAGGCGCCGTCGGCGTTATGCTCGATATCCACCGCCGTCCGGAGAAAATTGTCGAAGCCTGCGAAAAAATCCTCTCTCTCATTCCCGAACCGGACGTTCCCCTGGGGGATACCCCTCTTATTTTGATCCCGCTACACAAGGGGGATGACACCCATATGTCCGAAGCGCAGTTCGAAAAATTCTACTGGCCCACTTTTAAAGAATCCCTTTTCAAACTCATCAACGAGGGACTCATTCCCGTGCCCTTCGCTGAAGGCGTTTTCGACAGAAGACTCGACTATATCGCGGAACTGCCGAAAGGCTCGACGATGTGGTATTTCGATAAAACCGACATGCACCGGGCAAAAGACGTCCTCGGCGACAAGTGCGCCATCATGGGCAATGTCCCCATCACCCTGATCTCCACCGGCACCCCTGACCAGGTAACCGACTACTGCAAGGACCTTATCGACTACTGCGGACGGGACGGCGGGTTTATTCTCAGCCCGGGATGTCAGGTTGACAGTGCCACGGATGAGAATATCCGGGCGCTGATAAACACTGCAAAAACCCATTTGCCCTCGTAGCAAGTGATAACAGTTGGAAGCCTGAAGCCTTTTCTACTATTCAGCGGTTAGAGAATCGGTTCAGGGGTTCACGAAGGCTGTCAGTAATGGCGCCGGCAAGTCAACCTTCTATTCTTTGTACCTTGAACATAGAGGAAGTCACTTATTAAATGAGGATGTTATCGCTTCGGCAAAATCGTTGGGTTATGAAATAATTCTCGTATATATTCATCTGGACAATCCGAATATTTTTATGGCACTGAATATCTTGGAGTGAAGATGACTGGCTACAGATTCTATTTCCTGTCTATCGTTATGGTCACGGGACTGGTTTTCGCATGCACACCGGACAACCAGTGGACCGACTCTCAAAACGGTTCCATGCGACTGGTTCAAAACCAGAACGGACCGCTGTTGGGTCTCGACACCGCATCGGGCGTATCGATCCTGACGGTGGACCGGTATGCCTTCAAGGATCTGAACCAGAACGGCTCGCTCGATCCCTACGAGGACTGGCGCCTGACCGCGGAGGAACGGGCCGCCGATCTCTCCGGAAAAATGTCCGTGGCGCAGATCGCCGGTCTGATGCTTTACAGCGGGCACCAGGCGATTCCCTCCAGGAGCGGCGGATTCATCGGCGGCGGCACCTATGGGGGCAAACTGTTCGAAGAGAGCGGCGCCAAACCCGGCAGCCTCTCCGATCAGCAGAAAAAGTTCCTCGTGGATGATAACCTGCGGCATGTACTGATCACGACCGTCGAGACGCCCGCCGCGGCGGCCCGGTGGAACAACACCGCCCAGGCGCTGGTCGAAGGGATCGGCCTCGGCATTCCGGTGAACACCAGCAGCGACCCCAGACACGGCACCGCCCCGGACGCGGAATACAATGCCGGCGCCGGGGGAAAAATTTCGATGTGGCCCACGACACTGGGACTGGCGGCGACGTTCGATCCGGAGATAATGAAGCAATTCGGCCACATCGCTTCCATCGAGTACCGGGCCCTGGGAATCGCCACCGCCCTCTCGCCCCAGATCGACCTCGCCACCGAACCGCGCTGGAGCCGGTTCAGCGGAACCATGGGCGAAGACCCCGGTCTGGCCACCGATCTGGCCCGGGCGTATGTCGACGGATTCCAGACATCGAAGGGGGATACGGTTATCTCCGATGGCTGGGGATACCAGAGTGTCAATACGATGGTAAAGCACTGGCCCGGCGGCGGCCCCGAGGAAGGGGGACGGGACGGTCATTTCGGATATGGCGCTTACGCAGTCTATCCCGGGAACAACCTGAAAGACCAGCTCCGACCATTCACCGAGGGTGCTTTCAAACTGAACGGTCCCACCGGGACGGCCGCGGCAGTAATGCCGTATTATACCATCTCAAATAATATCGATGAAAAATACGGTGAAAATGTTGGTAACAGCTTCAGCAAATATATCATCACGGATCTTCTGAGAGGAGAATACGGTTACGACGGCGTTGTCTGCACGGACTGGATGATCACCGCCGATATCGCGAGCGTGCACGAATTTCAGGGAAAATGCTGGGGCGTGGAGAAACTGAGTGTGGCCGAACGGCACTACAGGGTCATCGAGGCCGGAGTTGACCAGTTCGGGGGGAACAACGAAATGGGACCCGTCATCGAAGCATACCATATGGGTGTAAAAACGCACGACGAAAAATATATGCGGCGGCGGTTCGAGACCTCGGCAGTTCGCCTGCTGAAAAACATGTTTCGGGTCGGATTGTTCGAAAACCCCTATCTGAACGTGAAAAAGACGGAAGAGACTGTCGGAAATCCCGAATTCATGCAGGCCGGGTTCGAAGCACAATTAAAGTCCATCGTTATGCTCAAAAACAGTGATAACGCCTTGCCGAAAGCAAAACAGCTCAAGGCGTACATTCCCGAAAAACATATCCCGGCCGGGACGAACTGGTTCGGCGTCACCACGCCGGAACGGGTTGAAGATCCCTTCAACCCGGGTATCGTAGCGAAGTACTTCACCGTCGTCGACTCCCCGGAAGCGGCCGATTTCGCCATCGTCGGCATCGACAGCCCCGACGGCGGCACCGGGTATAATGTGAAAGACCGGGAAGCCGGTGGAAACGGTTACGTGCCGATCAGTCTGCAATACACGGACTATACGGCGGCGTATGCGCGTGAAGAGAGTCTTGCCGGCGGGAGCCCGTTCGAAGATTTCACAAACCGCTCGTACAAGGGGAAAACGGTCAAAACCAGCAATTCAACCAGTTTGGAAGCAGTGAAAACGACCCGTTCGCAAATGGGTGACAAACCGGTCATCATCGTTATCAATGTTTCCAAACCCATGGTTTTCTCGGAGGTCGAGCCCTATGCCGATGCCATTGTCGTTCATATGGGCGTTCAGGATCAGGCCATTATGGATATCATTTCCGGCAAGTTCGAACCTTCGGGTCTTCTCCCCTTCCAGATGCCCGCGGATATGAAAACCGTGGAAGAACAATATGAGGATGTTCCCAGGGACATGACCCCCTATGCCGATGCAGATGGGAATCTATACGATTTCGCTTTCGGACTCAACTGGAGCGGGGTTATCGGCGATGAGAGAGTTTCGAAATATAAATAGAATTCCCGCCCGGGATTCCGGGCTTAATAGCTTGACAACTTTGTCGAAACTGCTTTTCTCACACGAAGACACGAAGCCACGAAGATAACCGGCTAATATTAATGGTTTTACCTTGTGGCCGTCGTGCCTGGTTCAGACTTTTACGAGTTTGCCAATAGTTTACTGATGGAGAACACAATTAAAATCGGTATCATCGGTACCGGAACCCATGGGTCGCGATACGCCCGGCATATCATGAATGATGTGCCGGGACTCGAGCTGGTTGCCATTTCCAGACGTTCCGATGCGGGAAGCAGGCAGGCGAAAGAATGGGGGGTAACGCTTTACCGTGACTGGCGGGACCTGATTGATGATTCGGGTATCGATGCGGCCATTGCCGTAACCACTCCTGATCTGAATGTGGAGATCGCGGAAGCGTGTATCAAGACAAATAAACCGCCGCTTGCCGAGAAGCCACTGGCTGTCGATTCGGTGAAAGCACAACGAATCGTGGACCTTTTCAAACGGGCGGGTCTGCCGTTGACGGTTGCGCAAACCCTGCGTTACAATTCGACCATACTTGCATTTAAAAAGGAATTTGCCGGAAAAGGTATCCTGCCGATTTTAAACGTTTTTTGGGCACTGCTTCACAAACGTAAGTGGATAACCGCTAATTTATTTTAAAAGGGTGGAGCGAAGCGAACTCTACATTCAAAATTGGACGTCGGATGTTCGATGTTCGACGTTCATTCTCTTAAAACAACCATAGCGCCTTAAAAAAATCCAAATGCGGTTACCCTGATCCTCCCTTTTGGTGTTGACAACCCCGGTCATTTAGTTTAGTATATTTTGTACGTTTAATACGTACTAAACATACTAGTAAATAAAGGAGGGTGCCATGGCCAAAACGATTGAAGACATTCGCAACGATCTTATCCATGTTATTGGAGAAAAGGCGGAAAAATTCGGTTTTTCCCGCATCGCGGGTCAACTGGAAGGGCTGCTGTTATTCATGAATCAACCCATGTCATTGGACGAGATGGCGGAAAGACTGGAGGTATCCAAAGGATCCGTTTCAACGAACATTCGGCTTCTGGAAAGATTGAAAGTCGTTCGCAAAGTGTACCACAAAGGTGCCCGCAAGAACTATTATGAGATCCGGGGGAACATTTGGGAAGTCGAAACCGAAATAATGTCCACCATCGCGAGAGATGAGATCGCAAGAGTCAAAAGCCTTATGTCGGATTGCGAAAACGATTTAAATACGGTCAAGGTCAAAACAGAAGAAGAGAATGAAGATATCAACTTTCTTCAGAAGCGGTTTTCCGAAATCAACGACTATATCGAATCCGCTGAATATATTCTAAACTTACTGCTGAAACAGGGGGATATTACGCCCGCGGTCGTGAAAAAAATCACCATTTCTTAAGAGGTGCATTATGAGGATAATATTGTTTACCGGGAAAGGCGGCGTGGGCAAATCGACCAATGCATGCGCGGCAGCAGCCCGGGCCTCGGCAATGGGCCGGAAAACCCTGCTTGTCAGTTCCGACCTCGCTCACAATCTGGCGGATATTTTAAGTATTCCGAATGCGGACGGTCAGGTAAAGCTTTCAGAACATCTGACCGTTCTGGAGGTGGATATTTTAAATGAGATAAAAGAAAACTGGGATTCAATTCAAAGGTATATGGTCGATCTGTTTGCTTACTTTGAGATGGACGGTGTCGTCGCCGAAGAGTTTGCCCTGATTCCCGGACTGGATGCATTGTTTCTCTTAACCAGAATCCTGAGAGAAGTAGAGAGCGGTGAATATGATCTCGTCGTCATCGATTGCCCCCCTACCGGCGGGACATTGCCCTTATTGACCTTGACCGATTCAGCCAGCAACAAAATGAACCGGATTGTCCAGATCGAAAGAAATATTTTGAAGTTGATCAGGCCTTTCGGCAAGCGAATCGAATCGGTGAAACAAATACTTCCAGAGGATGAGCTTTATGTCACTTTTGGTAAAATATTAGAGGACATCGGCCGTCTGGGCGGGATGTTGCGAGACCCTGAAACATCCTCGGTAAGGCTTGTGCTGAATCCGGACAAAATTGCCATTGCCGAATCAAAGCGGACATATACTTATTTATCACTCTTCGGCTTTCCGGTCGATGGCATATTTGTCAACAAACTGCTGCCCGTTGAACTTGAAGACGGCTATTTCCATAAATGGTGCCGGCTGCAGCAGGATCAGATGGCGCATTTACAGAAATCTTTTCTGGATACCAGGATCATTCCCATTAAGCATTACGACAAAGAACCCATCGGACTGGCCTGCCTTGAGGAAATGGGAAAAGAGATATATGGGACATTGGATCCCGCCGCGGTGCTTTCAGAAGTAAATACGGTGTCCTTTAAAAAACAAGATGGGAAAGTGGTGTTATCCATCATTCTGCCGAATCTGGACAAAGCGAGCCTTGATATCGGGCGCAAGGATAACGAGCTCTTAATCAGCGCCGATCACTACTCAAGGGTATTCAGCCTGCCGGATTCTTTGGCGAGTACTGCCATAGAATCGGCAAACTATGAGGAGAACCGGTTAAACATTTATTTCTCGGCTGAAAAATAGCGCTCGATCCGAAACAGAAGGGTATCACCATGAAGGCCCTGATTGTGGCGATTTGAACACAAGGTAATGTTCAACCCGGTGCTGCATTGGGCCGGGTACTTATTGCGTCCGGCAATGAAGCATGTATTTAAAGCTCCTCCGCTTTATTCTCAATTTTAATCGCATACCAGTCTAATTTGCGTGTCAGATACATCACCGTTCCCAGCACGGCAAATAGACCGATACTTCCCATCAGCAATGCATAATCTTCAAGCTGCAGCAAAATATACAGATATGTATAAAGGATAACTAGTATACCTGACACTATTCCGGCAAGGCGCAGACTCTTCAACACACTCTTTGCGTACCCCGAAATCAATGCAATTACGGATATGCCGGATATGAGATAGGCGACACCAAAATTAGTATGTTCTGAAATTGAGATAAGTAAGGCATAAAAAATGGTGACGGAAAATCCAACCAAAATATATTGTATCGGATGGAGCCGAATTTTGCTCATTATCTCGGAAAAGAAAAATGCGCCGAACGCAAAAACAATGAACATGATCGCGTATTTGGCTGTTCGTATGGATTTTTGATAAGTATCCACCGGGATAAACATCCTGATGCCGAAATTCGAGGGATCTATTTTATATTTCTCCCCTTTCCATTGCTGGGGGTAGGATCTGTTCAGATGGAGGATCTTCCATTTCGCTGAAAAACCGTCCTTGCTGATTTCCCTCGAAACAGGGAGATAGGCCCCGTCGAAACACGGTGATGCCCAGGTCGATGTCATCGAGGCTATCGTGGTCTTCCCCACCGGAATAAGGCTTAATTTGTGACTTCCGTTTAAATTGATACCGAGCTTGAACAGGTAGGTTTCCGCCTGTTGGCTCAGATCGATTTTGGAGCCGATCCCCCGGGCGATCACCTGATCCGTTTCGACACCCGGGTCCATTATCAGTTCATCCGCATTAAAAGAGGCCTTGACCTGGTCCCTGATACCGCGCAGATCCGAGATACCCACTGACAGGTATGCACTCGACCAGAGAACATCATCCGGCGAAACGTTCATGTCCCGAATATCAGGACGCGAAAAACGCCCTGTAATCTCTATTCGGGTCCTGAACAATACCGCTTCATAAATGCCCCTGTATCTGGTTTCCGGAAATATCCTGCAGTCATAATCCAGGTCATCCGGCAGGAAATGCATATACTTTACGACATCTACTTTTCTCCCGTTCCTGTCCACCTGCCATTCTTTATAGGGAACTGTCATGACCGGGCCTGTTATGGTTTGCGCCTCGCCCCATTTCGAGGTGATGTCATCAATAACCGTCCCTTTTCTCGCTTCCCTTTCCCGCACTAGTGATTTAATCATTGTCGTCGGTATCAAAAGGATCAGCGTAAGGGCTAATACCGTGAGGATCTTGAAGCTTACCGAATTTTTTATTCCGTTCGATATTTTGCTTAGGGTCGGGTTGTCCTCCATAATTGGTTCCTCCTTGATAAGGATTGGGCGCACGGTCTGATTTTAAGGCTATGACCAATCATATCCGGGGAATTTGAAACAATTATGAAGTGTATATGAATTGTTGGTGAATTAGTGAATCTTCTCCCGCAAAGCGGTAGGCCTCAGGAAGCCCCCTCATGCACAGATGCGTCATTCACAGTTCAACGGCGCCTTTGTCGAGCAGGATTTCCATTGTCCAGGAAGCCGCCTTACCGACCACATCCACACACTTTTGGGGATCTGTATGCCCGCCGGCCGCTTCAAGCTTCCCGAATTCATCCGGATCATTCAAATAAAAGGGGCGGCCATATTTCTGGATCATGATGCCGGCACAGTTAATCGTGCCATATGCTGCAATATACTTCTGGACGAGTTCCTTGGGAGCCTCCTGCGCCGATTCAAGAGCTGCCAGGTTATTGTCGATCTTGGCTTCGTTGGAAAGATTCCCGACCGGACGCCCAAAAAAATAATCAAAAACAATAATGCCGCCTGCCAGCGCGCCGCAGGTCCCAAAAACCTGGGAGGCGGTCCCTCCGCAAAGGGAAGTGGTCACTTTAACGATAACATCATCAAACCCTATGACGTCATGGAGAGCCGCGACCGCACACTGGGAGCAACCGTACGAATTCGATTCGTATTCGACTCCCAACTGGTAGACTTTTTTCAGTAATTGGGGTCGAGTCAAACCTTGATATTTTTCCTTTACTTTCATTTTCTTCTCCTCATCTGTTTATACATTTGCTTCATTGACTGAAAGCGGGCGAGCGTAATCACAAAGGTATAAACGGGTGTTAACGGATCATCCCTCAAGACCCGGCTTTCCGCTTTTCTTCCTCGCGCTGGCAAATCAACAGCTTGCACTCCTCGGCGCGCAGCGCAATCCGTTTAAGCAGGACACCGTATTTTTCCGAGTCGCCCTTTGCCGCGAGAGCGGTGCTGTTCTTTTTGAAATCATCGAGGAGGTGCAGATCTTCAACCTCTCCGACCTGCGCCAGCCCGCGAATTACAATCCTTAAATTGCTGAAAAGAGCGTTCAGGTGATTTGCGCTGTCGCTGCCGTTATAGATATCGGAAGCGGGGTCGCTGTAATCCTTGAGGGCACTAAGGATAACGCTGCGCGCGGTGGTGCCGCCGATCAGTGCCAGGAAGATATATATCTCCCGCTCGAGCTGCAGTAAATACTGCGCCGGCATGACCGGATCCTTTTTAGGTTCGGGATTGAGCACTTCTATCAGGGTTTGATGGACGGTCTTAATTTTTTCAAAAAATTCGTCCTGCTCCTTGCCGAGACGCCATACCACATATTGAGAAACCGCCTGGTCCCGCCCGTCGCGCGCCTGTATGATCTCCTCGGGGGTGATCTCCATGTCGATCAGTTCGCTGTTGAATCTGCAGATCAGGACGGAGGTAAGCAGAAGACCCTTTGAGTCCGCATAGCTTATGGTATCGGGATGTTGATAGAAATCCGTAAGCAGAATCTTGACGGCGAGCTTGGGTTTCTGCATCCGTCCGATGAGCTGCTGGAGAGAATTCAGAAAGGGAAACCGGTCCTTTTCATGCACATATTCACGAAGATAATTCCATAAGAACTCAAAAATCTTTCGTTCGAAACGGGTAAATTCCGGCATAATATCGGCAAAAACAGCCTTGATGAAACGACCGTTATCGTCAAAGCAGCTTTCCAGCATCTGGAGCAGGGTGATGGCCTCCTTTATCGAAATCCCGAAATCCTTGGCAATCGTCTGGAAGTCATTGGTATTCAGTTTGGAACCGTGGTCCACGATATTGCGCATCTTTTTCTTGGTGTCGTTACGGCGTTTGTAGAACGTTACAACGTTCAACACTTTTTTGTGCAGACTTCCGAGGATGCCGTATTTGGCTTTCTCACCCGACAGATCCACCTGGGCATTCTGAAAGAGATCATCAAACACATGGTCTTTGACCTCATCGAGACGTTTTTCGATATTACCGATGATCTCCTTTCGCATCTCCTTGTTTTTTGCGGGGGCGTTCTCCACGGAACTCAGCAGATCCGATGAGAGCTGGAGTCGTTCGTTGAGCCCGTTGGAATCGATCTTTTCATAGTCATTGCCGTACACGCTTTTAAGAATTTTCGCAGCCTTGACCGGGGAGCCCTCGGCGCTTCGAATGGCAAACTGCGCCACCTCGGCCTTTTCCTGACTCATGTTTTTGGCTTCCTGTTCCCCGAGCAACCAGACGACGTTGTTCATTTCAATGGGGGGACGCACCAAGCGGCCCTTCAACTTCTGGACCGCAAAAATGGCATTGTAGATGCTCATATAGCGATCCTTCAGGGAGGTGGCTGCGATCTTTTCGACCAGTTTTTGGGCAATTTGCGGCTTGATTCTATTGGCGATGGTCAGCAGCGTGAGGTTCTCATCCGGGAAACCGTCGCTGTTGTTGATTACAGGGTACGATTTGGATTCACCGTTGTCGTTTTTGAAGGTAATGGGGGTGTTTGACTTGACCGCCTTTTTATAGAGGGAAAAGGCGCGCAGGGCGTCATGCAGACGGCTTATCTGTTTATCGGTATTTTTTGAAAACCTCAGGTAAAGCGAATAAATTTCAAATGATGAGAAGACCTTGAAGGTTCGATTCAACTGATCGGCCAGGTGTGCCATCCTGAACCCGTGACGCTTGATCATATTTGCCACGATGGCCGCGTCCACGGTCGTGGTCCCGTAAATCATTTCATAGTCGGTTTTTTCAGTCACATTGGGATCGTTCGGGAAGCCCCTGTAGCGAATGAGCAGCGCCAGTTTTTTACCTGAAAGCTTCCTGATCCGGTCCATGGTTTCACAGACCTGCTGAAAAGTCTCGCTTTCGATGGCGGTACCGTCCGCGATTTTGGTATCCACCAGATAAGCGCTTAGCAGCTGGGCCAGTTCTATAATCAGCGCCCTCTTTTCATCCTCCTGTTCCTTTTGTTTTTCAAGGCCTTCGGCCAGGCGGTCCTTGCCATAGTTTTCATCAATACCGTGCAATTGCTGATAGAGTTTGCTGGCCTCTTCATCGAGGACTTTTTCAATTTGCGCCATGGCGATTCTCCTGATACCTTCGCTGACATTCCATAATCTATATGATCGGACATTTTTTTGATTTATTTAATTTGTAAGCCGGAAAACATGAAAAAAGATAGAAAAAAGGCTTCATATGGACACCGGACATAAAGCGGGCCCGAGGTTGCCTTCCGGAACCGCCAAGAATTCGATTGCTTTACTGACGCATATTTCTTATTAATAATAGCTTTTAATAGCGTATTTTATGACGCGGAATGAATAGTCAGCTATCAGGACGGAGGTTCGTTTTGTATCAGTTCAGACCAGTCACCCACCGAATGCAGACCATGCATGAAGCGATTCGTGAACGGATATACCACGTGGATCCGGAACGATCACTTATCGTTACGGAAGCACACAAAAAATACGAGACGGTTATCCCTGTTCTCAGGTACCCCATGATCTTCCGCGAAATGTGCGAAAAGATGACCGTGAGGGTCGAAGATTTCGAAATTCTGGTGGCAAACAACAGCAAATATTTTTGCGGTACGGTAATCAATCCCATCTGGGGCGGCGGGGAGATGTACCTGAGCCCCGTCGATCGGGGCGAATG
This sequence comes from Desulfobacterales bacterium, assembly GCA_963677545.2. GTDB lineage: Bacteria > Desulfobacterota > Desulfobacteria > Desulfobacterales > JAFDDL01 > JBECKW01. The sequence goes on from CAXXKH010000008.1 coordinate 129,355, forward strand.
GGAAATGGGCGATGACGGGTATTATCACAATTCCGCCACTGACGAGCTTCGAATGATTATGAGCCAGCAGGACTATGACGAGCTTGATTCCGTCCGTGAGTACTGGAAGACCCGTACCTTTACCAGCCAGGCAGACGCATGGCAGCCGGAGGGCTATGATGAGCTGGCGAACCTTGCGGTTCGCGACTTCGGAAAGGAAGCGCCCCTTATCCTGATGCCGCCCGGTCATTCGACACCCGGATACTCGAAAATACTGAATACAGGCTATGCCGCCATCCGCAAACAGGCAAGGGACTGGATGGATGCACACAGGAACAATCTGATGGGTGAGGACGTGGACAAGTGTATTTTCTACTCTTCCGTGGAAATAGCCTGCGACGGCGCCGCCACCCTGCTCAAACGATACGGCCGGACCTGCTTCGATAAAGCCGCGAAGTGCAGTGACCCGCGGCGCAAAGCCGAGCTTACCCGGATGGGGGAAAACCTGACCTGGATTTCCGAGAACCCCGCCCGTACTTTCTGGCAGGCCTGCCAGGCCACGCTGCTTTATGAAATGATGATTGGAATGTCCGGTGTGCATGATATCGGCTCCTTCGGCCGCTTTGACCAGTATACCTGGCCGTTTCTGGAAAAGGATCTCGAGGAGGGCCGCATTACCCTGGACCAGGCCCAGGAAATCGTCGACTGCTTTTTCATGAAGATAAACAGCTTTTATAATGGCGGTATCGGTCCGCTCGTTCCAATCATCGGTATCGGCAATACGTATCTGCATACCACCATCGGCGGTGTGAATCCCGACACCGGGAAAGACGCCAGCAACCCGGTCACCTACATGACGCTCGAGACAATCGGCCGGCTCAGCCTGCATGATCCGACCATTTCTCTCCGTGTTCACAAAAACACGCCCGATGAGCTATGGGAGTGTGCCATGGAAGTAAACAGGCTGGTGGGAGGTCTGCCGCTGTACCAGAACGATGATGTCATCATCCCCGGTATTATGAAGGAGCTTGGATTCAGCGAGCGGGATGCGAGGGATTATGCCCTCATCGGCTGCCAGGAAATTACGGGTTCCGGTAACGACTACGCCGCGGGAAGCGGAATATCCCCCCCCAGCGGATATCTCCATTACAGCTCCATGTTCAACATGGCGATCAACGACGGCATAAATCCCTATAACGGAGAGCGGTGCCCCATCCACACGGGATACCTCTACGATATGAAGTCCATCGAAGAAGTAAAAGAAGCATTTACCGCGATTGCCCGTTATGTCGTCAGGGCACAGGTGTCGATCGACAATTATCTCGAATATATTTTCATGAAGACGATGTTCTTCCCCATACTCTCCATCTCGGTCGAGGGCTGCATGGAGAGCGGAAAAGACATCTCATGCGGCGGCGCCAAATACAACTCCTACGGGGGTACAGCCGTGGGCCTGGCCACCATCGCGGACTCGATCACCGCCATCAAGTATATGTGCTTTGACAAGAAAAGGTGCACGACACGCGAACTTTTTGATGCGGTCATGGCTGACTGGGAGGGGCACGAATCTCTTCGCCAGACCATCATTAACGAGGTGCCGCATTTCGGCAATGCCGATCCGTATGCGGATATGGAGATGAAATGGGTAACGGATACCTATTACAATATCTGCAAGGAGTGCTACAGCACCCGATCGAAAATTTATAAGGCCGGCATGTACAGCGCGGCCAACCATGTCGCCCAGGGCTACCATACCTGGGCAACACCTGATGGAAGAAAAGCCGGCACACCCATCGCCGATGCCGCCTCTCCCGTCCAGGGAAGGGACACCCTCGGTCCGACCGCCGTGCTTCAATCCGCTCTCTGCTATGACCACGGCAAATTCATGGACGGGTTGGCGCTGAATGTACGAATGCATCCTTCGGTACTCGACCGGGAAGACGGCATCGCAAAGCTGCGTGACATGACAAAGACGTATCTGAAGTCGGGGGGAATGGAAATACAGTATAACATCGTATCCTCCGACACCATGCGCGCCGCCCAGGCGGACCCCGATACGTACCGCGACCTCGTCGTGCGCATTGCGGGTTTCTCCGCCTATTTTGTGGAGCTGTCGCTCGACTGCCAGAATGATCTTATTTCACGTACTGAAAATAACTTATAGATTAAATTCTTCCGCGTTTTTTTCACGCATAATGTCATACCACGCTGCCATGGCCGAATCGATATTCTCCCCCACGGGCAGCGGGTCGAGCACTTCGGCCTCGAGGCGGCAAAAGTGAAAGCCCGGGTTGGAGCGGGAATAGAGACCCGAAAATCCCTTGAGATAAACAGGCACCAGCGGGGCGTTGCACGCCGCGGCCAGTAGGAAGACGCCGCTTTTGGGCCGGTCGACCAGGCCGGCCATCGATCGTTTGCCTTCGGGAAAAATAACCATGGGCTGCCCCATGATGAGCACGCGATAGGAGTAGCGCATGGAGTCGATCATCGTGTCGTGCGTACCGGTCATGATGATACGGGCCGGTTTTCGGAGAAGGTTGAGCGGGAAATGGTCGAAAATCTCGGGGAGAGACATGGAGAACATCTTTCGCGTCACCCGATAGGGCAGCATGCCGTAGAGCATGAGCGCATCGAAGTAGGAGACGTGATTGCCGGCAATGATGCAGGGGCCTTCGCCCGGCAGCTTTTCAAGGCCCTCGATCCGGGCACGTAAAAAAACCTTCAGGAAAACATGGATGATGTAATGAGCGATGAAGCGGGAGAGTCCGCCTAACAGGCCGAAGCCCACGGCCACATGGTCGGCCAGGGGGACGGCAGGCGCCTTCTTCATCTCCTCCACAATCGAGAATCCGGCGGCGGCGCCTTCATCCGCCGCGTCACCCACCGTGTCGATCAGGTTCTTCACGGAAATGATCCCGCCCGCCTCCTCCCAGCCGATCTCCACGCTGAACCGCTTTTCAATGGATGCGAAAAGTTCGAGTTTACTGAGCGAATCGAGTCCCAGGTCGGTTTCGATATTATGTTCGGGCCGGGGCACGAAGTCGAGTTTCAACTCGGACATGAGGAACCGCGTAAAAGGAGTGCCGGTCGTGCGTTCCCGCTGCTCGCCGGTTCGGCCCCTGGATGCGTCCCGGTTGTCGATGATCTCCTGGATCCTGAAGCGTTTGAGCTTGCCAAGCCGGGTGCGGGGGAGTGCGTCATCCACCAGCTCCACGCGGGTGACGCGCTGGTAGGAAGGCAGGTGGAGGGCGATGTTCTCGATATCGAACTTGATCTCCTGGTGAATACTGCCCGAGCGCTTCTCCTTGAAATGCGCCATGACGGGATACACGGCAAACGGTGAGTTGCTCCCTGCCGGCAGTGCCGGCCGCAAGAATACACACCTCCTCAATACGCGCCGATTTGCAGTACAGTTTTTCAAGCTCCTCCGGATAGATATTCTTTCCGTTCGGCAGAATGATGATCTCTTTCTTCCGGCCGGTGATATACACATTGCCGTACCTGTCCATGGTCCCGAGATCGCCCGTATGGAACCAGCCGTCAATGATCGCATGGGCCGTGGCGTCGGGCCGCTTGTAATAGCCCATCATCACGTTGGGTCCCCTGATGCAGATCTCGCCCTGGTCATAGTCGCCCCCGGCGCTCTCAATCCTGACCTCGACACCGGTCATGGCTTTGCCCACGCTGCCGGCAACAGGCCGATCCGGATCGTTCAAACAGGCAATCGGCGAGGTTTCGGTAAGGCCGTACGCCTCGGCCACCGTGAAGCCGACATCCCGCAGGCCGGTCAGGATTCCCCCGGTTCGAGCCTGGCGCCGCCCGAGGTGAGAAACCGCAGGGTCGGAAAACCGGCATGGATTTTTCTGAAGAGTACCCGGCCAGGGTTGATCCGGAGGAACTTCCGGCACAAGCGGGTGATGTCCCTGAAGGTGCCAAAGATATCCCGCACCAGGAATGAACTTTGGGCAACCGTATCATAGATCTTTTTGTGAAACAGGGCCAGGACCTGCGGCACGGCAACGAGGATCGTGACCTTCTGTTCGCTGAGCGCAGCCGCGATGTCCGCTCCGCTGAGGGATCTGGGGAAAACCGTGGTTGCCCCCAGAAGCAGCGGGGTTAGAAATGTAACCGTGAACCCGTAGACATGGTGCAGGGGAAGGATGGAAAGGGCAATGTCGCGGGATGAAACGAGATGCCGGTATTCCCGCAGGAAGTCGACATTGGACATGAAACTGGCCTCGGAAAGCATTACGCCCTTGGGATCGCCGGTGGTGCCTGAAGTGAAAATGATCGACATGGGCGCACCTGCCGGAAGCGGGACGGGCCTGAAATCACTCCCGCCCTGGCCCTCCCCCATCGAAGGGGAAGAGAGGGATTCGGCGCTGAAGACGGTATCGATCAGGACCGGCCGTTCGGATTCGGGAGGCAGCACATTCCTGTGCCCCACGTCACACAGTACACTCGCCGGCTCGGTAAAACCTGTAAAGGGTCCGCACCTCATCGGCGGTGTACTGGGCGTCCATGGGAATCACGGTCGCACCGGCCATGTGAATCGCCATGTAGGCCGCACACCATTCCGGTCCGTAATCCGCGAGAAGCATCACCCGGTCGCCGG